>NZ_BQXQ01000138.1 GCF_030159055.1 Acidovorax sp. SUPP3334 | reverse complement strand
CCATGGACATCACGCTGCTCATCGATGAACTGCTTCATCGCTTGAAGGGGCGGTCGAGCTCCGCCTGCGCAAAATAGGCCGACGCCTTGCGCAGGATCTCGTTGACCTGACGCAGCTCGCGAACCTCACTCTCAAGCGCCTTGATGCGCTCTTTCTCGGTGCTCGTCATCCCCTCGCGCTTGCCAACGTCCCGCTCGTGCTGCCTCACCCAACACCGTAGCGTCTCGGCTGTGCAGCCCACCTTGGCCTACACCG
>NZ_BQXQ01000137.1 GCF_030159055.1 Acidovorax sp. SUPP3334 | reverse complement strand
CGGCGCACCAGGAGCGCAGCACGCGGCCGTGCGGGCCTTCCGCGTCGTACTGGGCGAAGTAGCGGTGGCCGCTGGCCTTGCGGTAGCCCACCAGCACGCCCGAGCGCCAGGCGTACTGGCGGTAGGGGAGGGTGCCATGGTGCGTGGCGATGAGCTGGCCCTGCGCGTCGTAGTCGTAGGACGCCAGCAACTGGCTGCCGGTGTGGCCCGGCACCCGCAACTCCACCGTGGACAGGCGCGCGCCGCGCAGGGGATCGTCGGGGGACGGTGCCCCGGTGGCCGGCGTCCAGGTCAGGCGCAACTGGCGCCCGGCCGAATCGGACAGGCCGATGAGGCGCGGCCGCGCGAAGGGGGAAGAGAACGTTCCCGCACCGGCCGTGCCATCGGCCATGGCCTGCTCGCGGGCCTGCCGCGCACTCCAGGTCAGCACCTCGCCCGTGGCCGTCCCCGCATCGCCCGCATCCGCTGCGGTCCAGTGCAGCGCGATGGCATTGCCGTTCGCATCCTGCA
>NZ_BQXQ01000136.1 GCF_030159055.1 Acidovorax sp. SUPP3334 | reverse complement strand
GGGCGCAGATCGAGGCGGCGTTGGCGCCGCACTTTGCCCGCCATGTGCGTGAGGGCCGCGCCGTTGCGCAGGACGATCTGTTCGGCCCATCGCTGCAAGTGGCCGGTGCCGGTGTTGCTGCCGCCGGCCGTCCCCGTCTTCCCCTGCGCCTGATGGCCAGCCTGCTGTACCTCAAGCACGCGTACAAGCTGAGCGACGAAGAACTGGTGGAGCGCTGGGCCGAGAACGTCGTGTGGCAGCACTTCAGCGGCATGACGTTCTACGAGCCACGCCTGCCTTGCGATGCCACGCAGATCGGACGCTTTCGCTCGGCCATCGGCGAGGCCGGCGTTGAGGAGTTGCTCAAAGCCACCATCGACACGGCGGTGGCCTCCAAGGCCATCGGGCCGGCCGAGTTCGAGCGGCTGATCGTGGACACCACGGTACAGGAGAAGGCCATCGCGCACCCGGTGGACTCGCGGCTGCTGGAGATCGCACGCCACAAGGTTGTCGCCGCGGCCAAGCGCGCGGGC
>NZ_BQXQ01000135.1 GCF_030159055.1 Acidovorax sp. SUPP3334 | reverse complement strand
CAACCCGCTCAAGGGCGCACTGGGCGATGCGCTGCATGCGGTGATGTGCGGTGCCGGGCACGACCTGCGCCTGATCCTGGCCGCGCTGCGGCTTTTTTGCGCCCGATTCGGGCTGCCGATGCAGGCGCTCATCGCGGCATTGATCGCCGCACACGGTGACCGTCGACCTGTCTGCGGTTGAGAGCGGAATTGTTCAGGGCGGACTCTTGAATTTGCCTCGGTGGATGATCTGCACGTCGGGGTTGTCCGCATCCACACCTCTGAACCCCAGGTCCACGACGATCTGCTTGGGCTTGATCGCTGTGTCCTCGATCAGTATCCTCACCTGCTCCAACTGTTCGTTCAAAGTGTTGCCGTCATAGGGGTTGCCGGTAAAGCTGCGCGCTCCGACCATCAGGCCCTGCTTGTGCGTGACCGCCACGCTGACCTTCACGCCGAACTCGTAGGGCTTCCTGGCCTTGCCTTTGCCGATGCACTCCACCTGCGGGGCGTGCAGAGCGTACAGCTTGTTCT
>NZ_BQXQ01000134.1 GCF_030159055.1 Acidovorax sp. SUPP3334 | reverse complement strand
CGGCGCACCAGGAGCGCAGCACGCGGCCGTGCGGGCCTTCCGCGTCGTACTGGGCGAAGTAGCGGTGGCCGCTGGCCTTGCGGTAGCCCACCAGCACGCCCGAGCGCCAGGCGTACTGGCGGTAGGGCAGGCCGCCGTGCTGCGTGGCGATGAGCTGGCCCTGGTTGTCGTAGGCATAGCGGGCCAGCACCTGGGGCGCTGCTTGGCCGGGCGCCAGCAGCTCGACGGCGGCCAGGCGGGCGCCGCGCAGCGGATCGGTGGCAGGCGCATCGTTGACCTGGGTCCAGCTCAGTCGCAACTGTCGCCCCGCCGAATCGGAGACGCCGACCAGACGCGGGATTGAGAAGGGAGAGGCGAACGTTCCCGCGCTGGCCGCACGGATCTCTCCGTCGGCCATGGCCTGCTCGCGGGCCTGCCGCGCACTCCAGGTCAGCACCTCGCCCGTGGCCGTCCCCGCATCGCCCGCATCCGCTGCGGTCCAGTGCAGCGCGATGGCATTGCCGTTCGCATCCTGCA
>NZ_BQXQ01000133.1 GCF_030159055.1 Acidovorax sp. SUPP3334 | reverse complement strand
TACTCGCCCTCGTGCTCCAGGACCATCTTCACCGACCGTTCCCGGATCTCCGGGGAGAACTTGCTTGCTCTGCTCATGGCTCCATCTTCTCGAGTAATGGAGCCTCCGGGATTCACGGGGCGGTTCACACCCGTCTGGGTTTTTGCTCTGAGCAACTCAATCTCCACTTCGGCTTTTTTGAAGGCGTCTTCATTCCTTTTTTTGAAGCGAATGCCTGGTGCGCTTCCACAGAAAGCCAGCTCCTTTCAATGCAATCCGCAGCGTGTTGACATGAACATTCGCGCCACCATTTTCCAAGTGCTTTGCCAAAAGTGTCTTCGCGGTCAACGGCTCCGCTCTAGCCATGCCCACAATCGTCGCGAGTTGGCGGCCTCAAGTTTGAAGTGCGACAAGGCGCAACCTGTAAGGTACCGCCCAAATGGGAACCCACTACTCGCATATCACGCAGATTGATCGGATGTCGATCCATGCCTTGCTGCAAGCCAAACTCAGCGGCCCGCAGATCGCCCGCAAACTGAA
>NZ_BQXQ01000132.1 GCF_030159055.1 Acidovorax sp. SUPP3334 | reverse complement strand
TGAACCATGAAATACATGGCCCAACCGGAGGCGCCTCCGGCGGCCTGGCAGGGGCCCACCGTTCAAAGAACTTCAAGCAAAGACGAATTCAACAACCCGCCTCGAACACAGAAATTCGGGCACTCCCAATCTGCGTGATATGCGAGTAGTGGGTTCCCATTTGGGCGGTACCTTACAGGTTGCGCCGTGTCGCACTTCAAGCTTGAGGCCGCCCTCTCGCCATCAACTAACTGACGCTGTGACCCAATGCCAAACCTCTGATCGTGCTATCGGAGTTCGGATATGACCACTCTGCATTTTCTGATGACGCTGAGTTCTATAAGATGGCCAATTGCATGCGTTATCGTGCCGTTGTACGGGGTGGGAAGGGGCGGATTCAAAAGTGAAGTGCAACACCTTGGGTTAAATGAATCTCGGTGGAGTGCTGCGGGCTGTTGATGAGCAACTCCCGGTAGACCGCCAGAGGTGATCGTACCCCGAGGCCTTTCCTGGGCCTGTCGTTGATCTGATCGGCGATGGCGTCCAGGTGCTC
>NZ_BQXQ01000131.1 GCF_030159055.1 Acidovorax sp. SUPP3334 | reverse complement strand
CGTGGCCGTCATAGGGGTTGCCGGTAAAGCTGCGCGCTCCGACCATCAGGCCCTGCTTGTGCGTGATCGCCACGCTGACCTTCACGCCGAACTCGTAGGGTTTGCGGGCCTTGCCTTTGCCGATGCATTCCACCTCGGGCGCATGCAGGGCGTACAGCTTGTTCTTATCCTTGGGACGCTGTGTGCGGATGCGCTCGGCGCGCTGCATCAGCGTTTGCAAGCTGGTCAGCGTCCGCGCGGTGGCCTCGCTGGCCTGTTCGATCTTGCGGCCCACCTCGCGCAGCACAATGCCCAGGATCGTGCGCTGGCGTTTGACGACCTTGCGCAGGCGCTTGAACTGCTTGGCGTGGGCGTAGCCGCCGGCGCGGCGGCGCAGGCTCTTGCCTTGCTTGACAAACGTCTGCTTGAGCGCAATGCCCGCGCGCTTGGCCGCGGCGACAACCTTGTGGCGTGCGATCTCCAGCAGCCGCGAGTCCACCGGGTGCGCGATGGCCTTCTCCTGTACCGTGGTGTCCACGATCAGCCGCTCGAACTC
>NZ_BQXQ01000130.1 GCF_030159055.1 Acidovorax sp. SUPP3334 | reverse complement strand
CGCATCGACCACTTCGTCACCGCCTACAACGCCAACTGCCAACCCTTCAGGTGGACCGCCACCGCGGATTCGATGCTCGAAAAGCTGCATCGACTTTGCTCACTTATCAGCGGGACGGGACACTAGGCAGGCCGTGGTGGTGGCGCAGGCCCCGGCCGGGGCGCCCGGCGAGGGGTGAAGTCCACCAACACCCTTGGCGCGCTGTCGAGACCCCGCCGCGCCTGCTCGCTTCGTACGTTGATTTTGTCGAGGGTGCCGAGGTGGGCCACTGCCAAGCCTGGCGCGGGCTCGCGGCGAGCTGCGGGAGATAGATCACCGTCGGGAAACGTCGGGGAATGTGGCCCTGCCGCTGGAGGGCTCAGAACCCTGTGACGTAACGGAGAAGATGTTTTTTCAGACTAGAAATACTTGGAGTGAAATACCTACAAACACCTAACTGTCGAGTTGCAATAGGTTATACCCGGCAAGTCGGGAAGCTGGAGGTCTGTAGCCCAAGGCCGAGTGGGGCCTCCTGGCGTTGTAGTAGCTCAGGAACGCAGGCAACCATGCTGTGCGTTCCTTGC
>NZ_BQXQ01000129.1 GCF_030159055.1 Acidovorax sp. SUPP3334 | reverse complement strand
CAACGATCCTGGAGATGAATGTGGACAGCTACCGCCGTCGCGCTGCGTTGCCGGCTCGCCGGCAACGCAGCGCGACGACAACTACTCAATGAACATGCTCGACCGCGCCGCTCAAGATAATTGACGCTGGACGCTCAGAATAGTTGACGCCGGGCAATCTGGCCTGAATGGAGTTTGTGCAACAAAGCCTCGGCAGCGCGTGCGCAGGTCCATTCTGCCGCCACTTCGCCATATTGTTTCTGGATGGTTTCGCGCTCTGCCTCGACTGCCTCCCCGTCCAGTTTCAGGCGCTCCCATTCATGCTCTACCTGCCGCCGCTTTTGGGCTGCTGCGCTGGCCTCGCTTGCCGCTTGCGCTAGCAACTCGGTAGCGGCCTGATGGCTTGCGGCAATAAGCGAGTCAACGAAAGTTAGATTCAAAAACTAAATTGGTAGCGCGTCCCGAAGTGGCTCTATGCCGTTTCGAGTGGAACTGGACCTCAGAGAACATGCGGCGTAACGCCGAGCCCAATCGGGGCAGCAGGAGCAAAGGGGTTGGTCGGCAGATCCTTGAGCTTGGCCATGCGCAGGTAGGC
>NZ_BQXQ01000128.1 GCF_030159055.1 Acidovorax sp. SUPP3334 | reverse complement strand
CCGATGCGCCCATCCCCGGCCAGGACGACGACCGCTTCACCTACCTGCCCCACGAACGCATCACCCGCCACACCGACGGCCTGGGCCGCGTGACGGCCTACCACTGGGATGCGCGCTTCAACATCGTGGCCACCGTCATCGCAGAAGGAACGCCCGAGGAGTTGAGGGAGGAAACGCCGTTCGATTCCACCGGAACGGCCAAAGGCAGCATCGATCCGCTGGGCCGGCGCACCACGCTGAGGCACGATGCGCGGGGCAATCTCACGCAGGTCACCAACGCCCTGGGGCAGTCCACTGCGCTGCAGTACAACGCGCTCGATCTGGTCACCACGCTGCGCGATGCCATGGGCTTCGAGTGGCGGCGTGCCTACGACCGCCACGGCAATCTGGTGCAGATGACCGATCCGCTTGGCCAGACCACGACCTTCCAATATGACGGCCAAGGCCGGCCAGTTGAGGTGACCGATGCCAAGGGCGGCAGGAAGGTGCTGCACTGGGACGAGGCGGGCAACCTGATTGCCTATACCGACTGCTCGGGCCGCACCACGCGCTTTGCGTATGACGCGCTGGGGCAACTGGTGCAGCGCACCGATGCGCTGGGGCAGGCCACGCGCT
>NZ_BQXQ01000127.1 GCF_030159055.1 Acidovorax sp. SUPP3334 | reverse complement strand
GCTGCCTGCAGCCGTTGCACTAGTTCGCTCGTGCGTACGAAGAGAACCTTGTAGCCGTGATCGATCAATGCGTGGCCGATACCAGCAATGAGGTGGGTCTTGCCTACGCCCGGCGGGCCGAAGGCAAGCAAGTTGTGCCCTTGAGCAATCCATCCATCGGCTTCGGCCAGAGCCGTGACGTGCGCCTTTGAGACTGCGGGCACGGCGTCGAAGTCGAAGCTGGCCAAGCTCTTGTCCGGTGGCAGTTGGCTGTCGACGCGAGCACGCGCGAGCCGGCGCGTCTCGCGCTCATTGACCTCCTGCTCGAGCAGTGCGCCCAGGAAGCGTTCTGCCGGCCAACCTTCGCGGTTGGACTGATCGGCCAAGTCGGCCCACATCCGCTTCATCGTGGGAAGCCTCAGCTCTGCCAGCATGAGCGGAAGCCGCGCTGCATCGGCCGCACTGCGCGTGGCTGCAATCGTGTTCATGCGGCCTCCAGCAGGATGTCGTATACCGCCGTCGCCGGCAGCTTCACTTGCACGAAGGGCATGAGCGTGGGGCGCGGTGCGAACTGCGCACGCAGCACTTCGATGTCAGGAAGTTCGTTACGTTCGCGCAGTGCGTCCAGCACGACGGAGAG
>NZ_BQXQ01000126.1 GCF_030159055.1 Acidovorax sp. SUPP3334 | reverse complement strand
AGCGGCTGCGGGCAAAGGATTGAAGCTGCGATCGCTCCTCGTCAGAGAGCGCCAACTCGACCTTCGGTCTGCCCATTCTCATCGCGGTATCTCCGGTTCCAACATACCTCAATGGCATGCACGATTACTCATAAGACGGTAACTTGCCGAGCACGCCAAGACAAGAAAGCCAGCATTCATGCGGTTTTCGAGGCGATCAATGTTCCCCAAGTTACTGACTTCTCAGTAATGCCAGAAAATAACGGGACGGGACACTAGATGAATCGCTCGGCCTTGCCATTGGTCTGTGGGCGATAGGGCCTGGTGAAGGAGTGTTTGATGCCCAAGGCTTGGCAAGTCTTTGCGAACAACCGTGAACGACAGGCCGGGCCGTTGTCGGTGATCAGGCGCTTGATGGTCACGCCCAAGGCCGCGTAGTGAGCCACGGCCGCCTGCAGAAACGCCACGGCAGAGCCCTTGCGTTCGTCCTCGTGCATCTGCACGAAGCCCGCACGCGAGTGATCGTCGATGGCCACATGAGCGAACTCCCAGCCGGCGCCTCGTGTGGCATCGCGACGATCACCCGTCACACGGTGGCTGGGCTGCACGATGCGCCCGAGCTTCTTGGTGTCGATGTGCAGCA
>NZ_BQXQ01000125.1 GCF_030159055.1 Acidovorax sp. SUPP3334 | reverse complement strand
CCAGCACCTCATCGAAGTGGTGCCCGTCGTGCTCGCTGGCCGTGCCCGTGGCGAGGCGGCGGATGAAGCCGTGCTTGAGGTCCACGCTCACGCTGAGCTTGTAGCCGAAGTAGCTCTTGCCGTGCTTGTTCGTGTGCGTGGCATCCACATCCTTTTGCCTGCGCCGCGCTTCGCTCCAGTCCGGCTGCCCGCCTTGTGCCAGCGTTTGCCGGTCCTGCCGGCCGATATGCTGGCGCGGCGCGGGCACCAGCGTGGCATCGATGGCCTGCCCGCCCCGGGCGATGTAGCCGTGGCGGTGCAGCTGCGCATCCACCCCCTGCAGCAGCGCCGTCGCCCCCTGCACGCCCAGGCGTTCGCCGAAGCGCCAGATGGTGTTGCGGTCCGGCACGTTCATCGCATCCTGCAGCAGGCAAAACCGCTGATAGCTCGCCCGATCCAGCAACTGGTACTCCATCTGCTCATCGGACAGGTTGTACAGCCCCTTCAAGACCAGAATGCGCACCATCACCTCGGTGGGGTAGGCGGGCCGACCGCCCCGGCGGCCATCCCCGCGTTCGATCAAGGCATCCACCAGCCGGGCCAGTTCGCCGAAGTCGATGTGCCGCGCGATCGCTTGCAGCGGATCGCCCACCTCATCTCTCTTGTG
>NZ_BQXQ01000124.1 GCF_030159055.1 Acidovorax sp. SUPP3334 | reverse complement strand
CTGGCGCTGGACACGCTGGTGCTGAACGACGAGCCCGAGCACGACCCGAAGGTGGCGCTGCACGCAGAGAACCTGGCCTATGTCATCTACACCTCCGGCTCCACCGGGCGGCCCAAAGGCGCTGCCATCCGCCACGGCGCACTGCACAGCTGCATGGCCTGGATGCAGCAGACCTATGCCCTCAACCCCAGCGACACCGTGCTGCACAAGGCACCGTTCGGCTTTGACGTCTCGGTGTGGGAAACCTTCTGGCCGCTGACCACCGGAGTGCGGCTCGTCGTGGCGAACCCCGGCGACCACCGGGACCCCGAACGGCTCGTACAGCTCATTCGCCAGCACCAGATCACCACGCTTAACTTCGTGCCGTCCATGCTGCAAGCCTTCCTGGCCCATGAAGGCATCGAACACCAGACCCGGCTGCGCTACATCATCTGCGGGGGCGAAGCCATGCCGGCCGCCACCCAGCAAGAGGCCCTGCGGCGGCTGCAAGGCGCCTCGCTGCAAAACCTGTACGGCCCCACCGAAACCACCATCCACGTCACGCAGTGGCAATGCCGGGAGGACGGTCGCACGCAGGTGCCGATCGGCCGGCCGATCTCGGCCACGCAGGCCCTGGTGCTGGATGGGCAGTTGAACCCCGTGCCGCTGGGGGTGGCGGGAGA
>NZ_BQXQ01000123.1 GCF_030159055.1 Acidovorax sp. SUPP3334 | reverse complement strand
GATCGCTCCTCGTCAGAGAGCGCCAACTCGACCTTCGGTCTGCCCATTCTCATCGCGGTATCTCCGGTTCCAACATACCTCAATGGCATGCACGATTAATGCCAGAAAATAACGGGACGGGACACTACGTCATCGGCGAGTTCATGGCCCTCAGCGACGGCGCTGCATTCAAATTTGAAAACACTGATGTAGAGGTTGTTGGCGATACCCAAGCGCGAAACTTAGCGTAGCGGCCTGACTGGCTCACCTGTTCTTGATCGTACGTATTGCTCTGTCATCTTTCTATTTCTATGTGTCGGCAGCTTTTGTGAATGGGCCAAGTCGCCGGTGTCGGTCGCAGCCTTCGCGCGGATGTACCGGAGTTGAAAATTCACATTCGCCAGCGTGCGAGCTTTGTCGAAGCGTGAGCGTAGTGCGAACTGGCTGAGTGGCTGGCTGTTCTCATCCTGAATTAGAAACGCTTTGCGGGGCCAATGGCTTATCCGATCAATGACGGCTACCAGTTCCCCGAGAACCTCGATACCGAGGCGTGCCCCAGTCTTATTGATCCGGCATAAATCATCTTGAAATAAAGGAATGCGCCATCATGTGCTGATGATGCAAGCAACAGACATGAGATCGTTGTCGCGCGAAGCGCGGCATGAGAGGCGCGTGCAGGTGATCCGCCT
>NZ_BQXQ01000122.1 GCF_030159055.1 Acidovorax sp. SUPP3334 | reverse complement strand
CTTGTGCTGGCGCGAAGCCTGCGCGAACAGGTCGAACTTCAGGGCGCTACGGGGTGTGATCATGGCAAGGAATGGGTTAGCTGGTCTTGGTCAACAAGTGACCGGCTGGGTTTTGAGAGGTTCCCTAATGGTGGGCAGGCCTATATCGGCGATGAAGCTTGGGCACATTTGGAGGCCGAGGCGGGTGCAGTAATGGCTCGGTTCATTGAAAAGTATGTGAGAGCGCCAGTTACTGAGATATCTGCGTTTGAAAAAGCGATTAACGGCGACCCAGCGAAACGACGCATTCAGCTGCTGGATTTGGGCGCTCGCGCCTCTGCCGGTGAAATCAGGATTACTCTCGGTTCACACGAGCGCGTGATTGCCCGCCACGAGGACCAATCGCTAGCAGATGACTCCGAAGATGGAGAAGAAGACTAATCGTAGTCGGGGTTCTGCCTTCAGCGGTGGCCCCGGATACTGCGACCGTAACGCGGTAACCGGGTAACAGCGCCCCGGTCGTCGTTACCGAGTCCGCCCTGAACAATTCCGCTCTCAACCGCAGACAGGTCGGCGGTTACCGTGTGCGGCGAACAACGCGGCGATGACCGCCTGCATCGGCAGCCCGAATCGGGCGCAAAAAAGCCGCAGCGCGGCCAGGATCAGGCGCAGGTCGTGCCCGGCACCGCACATCACCGCATGCAGCGCATCGCCCAGCGCGCCCTTGA
>NZ_BQXQ01000121.1 GCF_030159055.1 Acidovorax sp. SUPP3334 | reverse complement strand
AAAAGCGCCTGCTGTTTGCCTGCGCGGGGCGTGACCACGAAACACTGGCAGCGTTCGCTCAAGACCTCACGGCCCATGGCGGCGATCCCGCCGCCATTGAGCACGCCTGCATGGACATGAGTGGGGCGTACCTCAAGGGGGTGACGGCCAGCTTGCCCAAAGCGCAGATCAGCTACGACCGCTTCCATGTGATCGCCCTGGCCAACGCGGCGATGCACGAGGTGCGGCGCAGCGAGATGCGCACCGATGCGCCGGCAGTCAGTCGCGCCTTGGGCACCACGGATCGCAAGGTGCTCAAGAGCTTGATGTGGGGCATGCGCAAGAACCCATCGGCCTGGAGCGACAAGCAGACCCAAGCCATGCACTGGCTGCAGCATGCCCACTTGCGCAGCGCGCGGGCATGGCGGCTCAAGCAGGCGCTGCGCGATGTCTACGCGCAGGCTGTGCGCAGCAACGATGCGAGCCAGGCCGAGGGCCTGCTCAAAGGCTGGCTGTCATGGGCCAAGCGATCTCGCCTGGAGCCCTTCAAGCGGCTGGCTGCCACCCTCACCGAGCGGCTGCATGGCGTGGTACGCGGCATGCTCGATGGGCGATCAAACGCCTATGTGGAGGCCATGAACGGCTTGCTGCAGCAGACCAAGACGGCAGCACGCGGCTTCAGGACTGTGCGCAACTTCATCGCCATCGCCTACCTGCGCATGGCCAAGCTCAAGGATCTGCCGACCAACCCCTTTGCTCCTGCTGCCCC
>NZ_BQXQ01000120.1 GCF_030159055.1 Acidovorax sp. SUPP3334 | reverse complement strand
GAGGTTCGCGAGCTGCGTCAGGTCAACGAGATCCTGCGCAAGGCGTCGGCCTATTTTGCGCAGGCGGAGCTCGACCGCCCCTTCAAGCGATGAAGCAGTTCATCGATGAGCAGCGTGATGTCCATGGGGTCGAGCCGATCTGCAGAGTGCTGCCGATCTCCCCATCGACCTACCACGCGCACGCGGCCAGGATGGCCGATCCACAGTTGCGCTGGGCACGCGCGAAGACCGACGAGGCGTTGACGGAGCAAGTCCAGCGCGTGTGGGACGACAACTTCAAGGTCTACGGTGTGCGCAAGGTCTGGCGGCAACTGCGACGCGAACAGTTCGACGTGGCGCGATGCACCGTGCAGCGGTTGATGAAGCGGCAGGGCTTGCGCGGCCGTCATACGAGGCAAGACCGTGGGCACGACGGTGAGCGACCCGAAGGCACCGTGCCCGCTGGATCATGTGAAACGGCGATTCAAGGCCGATCGGCCTAACGCGCTGTGGGTCAGCGATTTCACGTACGTGTCGACGTGGCAAGGATGGATCTATGTCGCCTTCGTCATCGACGTCTTCGCCCGTCGCATCGTGGGCTGGAAGGCGTCGTCCTCGATGCAGACGGACTTCGTGCTCGACGCGCTCGAACAGGCGCTCTATGCCCGCAAGCCGGTCGGCCCGGATCGCCTGATTCACCACGGCGACCGAGGCGTTCAGTACGTGTCGATCCGCTACACAGAGCGGCTCGTGGAAGCCGGCCTGGAGCCTTCGGTAGGCAGCGTGGGG
>NZ_BQXQ01000119.1 GCF_030159055.1 Acidovorax sp. SUPP3334 | reverse complement strand
AATGAATCTCGGTGGAGTGCTGCGGGCTGTTGATGAGCAACTCCCGGTAGACCGCCAGAGGTGATCGTACCCCGAGGCCTTTCCTGGGCCTGTCGTTGATCTGATCGGCGATGGCGTCCAGGTGCTCTTGGCTGTAGACAGACAGGTCCGTGCCCTTGGGCAGATACTGGCGGACCAACCCGTTCATGTTCTCGTTGGAGCCGCGCTGCCAGGGGCTGTGAGGGTCGCAGAAGTACACCGCGATGCCGGTGCGCTTGCTCAACTCCTTGTGCATGGCCATCTCTCGCCCTTGGTCGTACGTCATGCTCAGGCGCATGGGCTGGGCGATGCCCAGCAGCTTGTCGGTGAAAGCCTGCAGCACGTTGGCAGCACTGGCTGGTTTGAACTCAGGCAGCTTGACCAACATGACCAAGCGACTGGTACGTTCGACCAAGGTGCCCACGGCGCTGGCATTGGCTGCACCCTTGATGAGATCGCCCTCCCAGTGCCCCGGGAACTGTCGATCCTCGATCTCTGGTGGGCGCACATGGATGCTCAGCATGTCCGGGATCTGGCCTCTGCGGTCTTGACCCTTGCTGCGAGGCACACGCTTGTTGTGAGCTTGGCGCATGCAGGCGATCAGCTCCTTGCGCAGTTCGCCCACAGGCTGTGCATAGATGCAGTTGTAGATGGTCTCGTGTGACACGCGGTGCTCGTGGCCTTTTGGAAAGATGTGAGCCAGTGTCAGGGCAATCTGCTCTGGCGACCACAACAGCCGCAGGAAGTGGCACACCAC
>NZ_BQXQ01000118.1 GCF_030159055.1 Acidovorax sp. SUPP3334 | reverse complement strand
GCAAGACTTGCACGACCGCAGCTCGCGCCCGATGAAGACGCGCACGAACCTGGACGCCGCACTGCACGAGCGCATCGAGCAGTTGCGCCGCTCGCGCATGCCCATGCGCCGCATCGCCGCCATCGTCGGGCGCAGCGTGTCCACGGTCAGTCGCCTGCTCGCACGCCTGGGACTGTCCAGCCTGAGGGCGCTCGATCCCATTGCGCCCATCGTTCGCTACGAGCGACAGGCGCCGGGCGAACTGCTGCACATCGACACCAAGAAGCTCGGGCGCATCGTGCAGCCCAGCCACCGTGTGACGGGTGATCGTCGCGATGCCACACGAGGCGCCGGCTGGGAGTTCGCTCATGTGGCCATCGACGATCACTCTCGTGCGGGCTTCGTGCAGATGCACGAGGACGAACGCAAGGGCTCGGCCGTGGCGTTCCTGCAGGCGGCCGTGGCTCACTACGCGGCCTTGGGCGTGACCATCAAGCGCCTGATCACCGACAACGGCCCGGCCTATCGTTCACGGCTGTTCGCAAAGACTTGCCAAGCCTTGGGCATCAAACACTCCTTCACCAGGCCCTATCGCCCACAGACCAATGGCAAGGCCGAGCGATTCATCCAGACCTGTTTGCGCGAGTGGGCCTATGGGCGCGTATGGGCTAACAGCAAGGAACGCACAGCATGGTTGCCTGCGTTCCTGAGCTACTACAACGCCAGGAGGCCCCACTCGGCCTTGGGCTACAGACCTCCAGCTTCCCGACTTGCCGGGTATAACCTATTGCAACTCGACA
>NZ_BQXQ01000117.1 GCF_030159055.1 Acidovorax sp. SUPP3334 | reverse complement strand
TGTCCAAAATCAGGTATATCTTGCGGCCCGCGTCCTTTACGAGTCGGCGCAGGAAGTCGATCAGGATGTCGGAGTTGAGCGCGCCGTCGAACGCCTTGCAGCGCATCTGCCCCTTGTTGGTGACGGTGGAGATCACCGACAGGCCATGGCGCTTGTTGTTTACCCGGATCACGGGCGTCTGTCCCTGCGGCGCATAGCCGCGCCCGCGCACGTCGTCACTGCGCAGGCCAGTCTCGTCGCCCCAGTGGATCTCGGCACCCTCGACCTTGGCGCACGCGGCGATCACCGGGTACTCCTCCTGGAGCCACTTCTTCACCGCCGCGGGCGAGTGCTCGTAGGCCTTCTTCATTGGCTTTTGCGGCGTGAAGCCCCAGCGGGCAAGGTACAGGCCCATCGTGCGCACGGCCAGCTTGATGCCGAAGAGCTGCACGATCAATTCAGCCACCGCCGCGCGCGTCCACAGCGCGCAAGGCATCTTCAACTGATCCGGCGTGCGGTCGGTGATGAGCTTGCGAACCCGCGCCTCCTGCGCCGCGTCAAGGCGCCGGCCGTCTCCCAGCGCACGCCCACCAGGCGCGTCCTTCAACGCCTTGGCGCCCGCAGTCTCATGGCGCTTGCAGATGTCGAACACGCCCGTGCGGCTGAGCCCTGTCAGCGCCGCAATCTCGTCGTACTTGTAACCCGCCTTGCGCAGGCGGATCACCTGCACGCGCCTCTCATGCCGCGCTTCGCGCGACAACGATCTCATGTCTGTTGCTTGCATCATCAGCACATGATGGCGCATTCCTTTATTTCAAGATGATTTATGCCGGATCAATA
>NZ_BQXQ01000116.1 GCF_030159055.1 Acidovorax sp. SUPP3334 | reverse complement strand
GCGGCACATTGGACGCACCAGGAGGCCGGTCGCCACCGCTGGCAAGGCTTGGGCGCTGTACGCGCTCGATGGTGTGGTCTGGCGTACCCCCGACACGCAAGACAACCGCCAGCACTTTGGCTGCCAGCGCAACCACGCAGACCACCAAAGTCCCTTCCCCCTGGTGCGCATGGCCTGCCTGCTGGATGCCAGAGCACGTTTATTGGTAGATGCCAGCCTGGATGCCTACGACACAAGTGAGTACGCATTGGCTGAACGCCTGTGGCCGCAGTTGCCGCCTGACTCGCTGGTGATCGTGGACAAAGGGTTTTACTCGGCAAGCCTGCTGTGGCCGCTGCAGCACCGCCAGGGGCGCCACTGGCTGATCCCTGCACGTGCTGGACTCAAGGGTGAGGTGGTCCAAACGCATGGCCCTGGCGATGTGAGCTTGCGCATGAAGGTCTCGCCCCAGGCTCGCAAGAAAGACCCCGGCTTGCCGCTCACGTGGGAGGTGCGCGCCATCACACGCGAGCTTGATGGCAAATCCAGGACCTTGTTCACCTGCCTTGGCAGACGCTGCGCGTTACAAGGCCGATGATGTATTCGCGCTGTACCACGAGCGCTGGGAGATCGAGCTGGCCTACGGGGAGATGAAGACGGACATGCTGGGCCAGGCGATGACGTTGCGCAGCCAGCAGCCCGATGGGGTCAAGCAAGAGCTGTGGGCGACTTTGCTGATGTACAACCTGATCCGTTTGGAGATCACGCGCATCGCAGACGAGGCCAAAGTTGAGCCCTGCCGCATCAGCTTCGTTACGGCGCTGCGCTACATCGTGGATGAGTGGCTGTGGAGCTCAGGATCGCGTACTCCTGGGGCCATCCCGGCCAAGCTCGCAGCCATGAGAAAGAA
>NZ_BQXQ01000115.1 GCF_030159055.1 Acidovorax sp. SUPP3334 | reverse complement strand
GACCCAGCGAAAAACCTGGCGCTCCTGCACGGGTGTGAGGCTGCGCGGGCGGCCTGTCGGCCAGCATACGCATTTCTTCCAACACATTGTGGGCCAGGGTGCGTCCGTCTCGTTTCATGCCGTCAATAAAAGCACCGATCGCCGCACTTCGCAAGAGAGTGTTCTCTAAGTTACTGACTTATGAGTAATTGACTGCTTACCTTGCAGTTGGTCGCGCCCCGTGCGGGCGCGTGGGTTGAAACGGGGCTCGCTTTGCGGGTGGCGAGCTGGAGGGCCGTCGCGCCCCGTGCGGGCGCGTGGGTTAAACAGCACCAAGTGCGACAAGTCCGAGCCACCGACTGCGGTCGCGCCCCGTGCGGGCGCGTGGGTTGAAACCGAAGCACGGCATGCCGCACTGGGAGCGTGAGTGGGTCGCGCCCCGTGCGGGCGCGTGGGTTGAAACTGGCCGTCGCGGATGGCATCGAAGTACGCCGCCTTGGTCGCGCCCCGTGCGGGCGCGTGGGTTGAAACTTTAGGTTCTCATGACCTATGGCGACGGCTGTGTTCGTCGCGCCCCGTGCGGGCGCATGGGTTGAAACTGGATCATCGGCCACAGGCTTGAACCCGTTGCTGTTGTCGCGCCCCGTGCGGGCGCGTGGGTTGAAACACGCCCTACGGAAACGTCACAACCTATCGCGCCTCGTCGCGCCCCGTGCGGGCGCATGGATTGAAACGGGCCAAAGGCTGCGGTCTCTCCCTGGGTGTCCCGTCGCGCCCCGTGCGGGCGCGTGGGTTGAAACTTCAACCAGGGGGGTGCCCGGCGTCAACTATTCTGAGCGTCCGGCGTCAATTATCTTGAGCGGCGCGGTCGAGCATGTTCATTGAGTAGTTGTCGTCGCGCTGCGTTGCCGGCGAGCCGGCAACGCAGCGCGGCGGCGGT
>NZ_BQXQ01000114.1 GCF_030159055.1 Acidovorax sp. SUPP3334 | reverse complement strand
CCAGGCTCTGCTGGTGAGGACGGCGCCTCGGTGGCGCGATGTATTGCCATGGGTCGCACTCCATCATGCTCTCGCCCGCCAGCCAGGCGTAGAACCTGCGCAGCACCCAGGTCTTCTTGTCCACCGTAGATTGAGCGTGCCGACGCAATTGATCGTCCAGCCAGTGCCGAAGATGCACGGCCGAGACATCCAGCCGCGTGATCCTGAACCTCGCGCGCAGCCAGCGCTGCCATTCGATGAGAGAGTAATCGACCACCTGCAGGGTGCCTCGCGCATACCCGCATTCATGTCGCAGATAGTCCTGAAACCGCTCTTCCAGGAAGAGCCTGGGCCCCCACCCTCTCACGGCGCAAGTTCAACGGGCACGAGGCGACGACGCCGGCACCCTGCGATGAAGAAGTTCATCCACATGCATGAAAGGTCGCACCTACTTTGGTGAGGGCGTGGCCCCAGAGCCTTGGCCCGCGAAATAAGGGATCAGCATCCGGTTGCCCTCGGCGCAGGTCTCTCGAAGGTACTCGACCGAAAACTTCTCCCCGATGCGCCGCAGTTAGTTTCGCAACTCGGGCTCCGGCGTATCCACCTTGATGCCCGTACGCGTAAGTTCCGCCAAAGAAACGGTGGATGCGGCTTCGCTGGCCATCCAGCCGCGCTTTTGCGCTTCCTCCGCAGCCACCATGATTGTTTGGCGTGCGGATTCGGGAAGCGCGGTCCACCTGGCCTTGTTGGCGATCACGATGTTCTTGGCATACCAACCCCGGACGTTGTAGAAAAATTTCGCAGGGCCCTCCCACAGCTTGGAGTCCACGCCTATCGCCGGTGAAGTGAACATGACATCCAGCCGCTGGTCCTTGAATGCCGCACCGATGGCCTGCGTGGGCACGTCGACGGGCATGGCGCCGATGAGTTGGGCAAGACGCACGG
>NZ_BQXQ01000113.1 GCF_030159055.1 Acidovorax sp. SUPP3334 | reverse complement strand
CGACAAGTCTAGATCACTGGGATATGCGCACTGGCCGGAACCCAGTCCAACAACTGGCACCACCAGTGCCAAGTCTAGATCACTGGGATATGCGCACTGGCCGGAACTGCACGCCGCGCTTCCGCAGCAGTCTCTGCAGTCTAGATCACTGGGATATGCGCACTGGCCGGAACAAAGCCTGATTCCAGCCGGTCGCCTTGCGTAGTCTAGATCACTGGGATATGCGCACTGGCCGGAACTTGGTCTCCGCTGCCGGCTACACGATCACCAGTCTAGATCACTGGGATATGCGCACTGGCCGGAACCATGCGGTATAGTTCGTGTACCAAATCGACAGCCTAGATCACTGGGATATGCGCACTGGCCGGAACAGCCGGGCACGGCGGCCAGCATGTTGCCGAAGTCTAGATCACTGGGATATGCGCACTGGCCGGAACTATGAGGCATGAGATGAAGTATAGACTGCAAGTCTAGATCACTGGGATATGCGCACTGGCCGGAACTGCGTAACGACGGTGGTGTGGTTATTGGCAAGTCTAGATCACTGGGATATGCGCACTGGCCGGAACAGGCCGAGGTGCGCGCCGCGCTGGTGAAGTAGTCTAGATCACTGGGATATGCGCACTGGCCGGAACACAGGATACGTGTATGAAAATCGGCTACTAAGTCTAGATCACTGGGATATGCGCACTGGCCGGAACTAAGATAGGGATCATGTCGACGGCATAAGGAGTCTAGATCACTGGGATATGCGCACTGGCCGGAACAAGCCCGAGCTGGTCAACGCCAAGGCCAAGAGTCTAGATGTGATGTCTCAATAGGTTGTTCACCCGAATGGGTCTGGGAAACTGGAGTTAACACGCTTCAGAGTCACAGAGGGATCCCACCGGATGAACAGCCATAAGAATGCCAGATTGACATTGGAA
>NZ_BQXQ01000112.1 GCF_030159055.1 Acidovorax sp. SUPP3334 | reverse complement strand
CTCTTGTGCTGGCGCGAAGCCTGCGCGAACAGGTCGAACTTCAGGGCGCTACGGGGTGTGATCATGGCAACGAATGGGTTAGCTGGTCTTGGTCAACAAGTGACCGGCTGGGTTTTGAGAGGTTCCCTCAAGCCTTGCAGTTTCAACGACCTATGCCAAAGCAAACCCGCCACAATCATCGACAGATTGCTTTGCACTGGACGTACCCAACCGCCAGTTGCTATTAATTCAATAGCAATCAAGGCAATCGGAACTAGGGCATCAAGCGCTTTTCACCCTTTTCTTTGGTATGCGTGATCCCGTCAATTCGCTATCGCTCCTATATCGATAGCATTCAAGGCATATTCCACTAGGGCAACGGCCTTAAAACACCCTGAACCGCCTTTGCGGCTCTGTTTCCCTCCCTCCATCTCTTCAGTCCCCCTGCACCTCTCCATTCCATGGGCACGCACATCTTCAGCGGCGGCGAGGGCGCGATCACGCAGGTGGCGGGCGGCTGGACGTTCGATCCGGCCACGCCCGTCAAGCTCAAGACCAGCGGCCGGCAGGGCACGGCCTGGCACAGCAACAGCAGCACCTATATCCGCGTTCCGCTGGGCACCATCAAGGAACACGGCACCGACATGTCCAACCGCTACGGCGCGATGGACCAGGGCCAGCACGATCCCGTCAGCACCATCGTGGGCTGGTTCACCAACGTCAAGGACCACGTGAACGAGCACGTCACCTACGTCAAATCCGTGGTGCACGAGGCCGGCGAGATGGTCGGCAACGTGTTCATTCCCCGCATCGGCATGGAGGTGATCGTCGATTTCTTGAACGGCGATCCCGACTACCCCATCATCCTGGGCTGCGTCTATAACGCCGACAACATGCCTCCCTGGGGCCTGCCCGGCAACGCCACGCAGTCGGGTATCAAGACCAAATCGAGCAAGGGCGGCG
>NZ_BQXQ01000111.1 GCF_030159055.1 Acidovorax sp. SUPP3334 | reverse complement strand
TGCCGCCGACTGATTTGTCAGCGATGAGTCGTTCAGCCATCAGGAACCCGTATGCCGCGATGCTGAGACTGGCATGGTGGTGGAATCCTCCCCAGCCACGCCCCTCGTAGTGCCCCAGTCCAAAGTCTTGCTTCAGATCCTGGTAATCGCGCTCAATGCGCCATCGCTGGTAGGCAGCGCTGACCAGATCGTGGAGCGAGGTGGTCTCGGGCAGCGTGGACAAGATGTATTTGACCGGCTCGGCTTGGGTCTGCTGGCCACTCGATGAGCAGCCATTGCAGCGGACGCAGGCGTGCCCTGCCAGCGTTGCCCCCGGCATGGCGCACGCGTACGGCGGCGAACCTCCCGCTCAGTGGTGCGTTGGTGCCTTCACGCCAAGTGATCGTCTCAAACACATGTTGCGGCAACGACAGAGCCAGCGCTTTGACGCTCACTGGGCAAGTACAACTGCCACGCCACAGGCAGGCTGCCTTGTTCACACGCCAGTGACACGCTCACCGCTACTTGGCAGTTATCCTGTTTGCCCAGCATCCCGCAGTATTGGCGCGTCACCCCAACCGAATGCACGCCCTTCTTTGAGAACCCCGTGTCGTCGATGATCCACCAGCCGCCTCGGCTGAAGTCCATGTTCGGCACGACCCATTGGCAGACTCGGCGCAGCACCTCTGCATCGCACCATTGGGCCTTTGCCACGAAGTGATGCAGCGCCTGATGTTTGGCGCTGGCACGAAGCGGGTCCACCCGAGCCGCCATGGGCTCCACGCTCTTGCGCGATAGCGGCAGCATCGAACCTGTGCAGTAACCCTTCAGCCCCGCATGACGATCCGCATGCCCAAGCACCCGCGACAGGTGATCCATGTACTGGTCAAAGCGATCACTTGCATCCATGGCTCCTCATCCACAAAGTGATGACGTGCTCATAATGCCTTGATTTTTATGACACAGTAAGATTAG
>NZ_BQXQ01000110.1 GCF_030159055.1 Acidovorax sp. SUPP3334 | reverse complement strand
ATGCGCAGCAGCCCCTGCGCGTGCTGGCCGTGGATGGCGTGGTCTGGTCGGCACCGGACACCCCGGAGAACCGAGCCGAACTGGGTAGCTGTGGCAACCAGCATGGCCCTTTGTCCTGGCCGCAGATTCGCGCCACCTGCTTGATGGACACCCATAGCCACGAACTGCTCGACGCCAAGCTCGGCGGCATGGATTGTGGCGAATTGAGCCTGGCAGCGCAGTTGCGAGGCGAGGACCACTCGGTGACCCTGTTCGACCGAGCGTACTTCTCGGCCGCGTTCCTGCTGGACTGGCAGGCTGCAGGCGCGCAGCGCCACTGGCTGATGCGGGCACGGGACAATTTGCGCCATGAGATCGTCGAGCAGCTTGCACCCGGCGACGCGCTCATCCGCATGCCGGTGTCGCCACAAGCGCGCAAGGCACGCCCGGAACTGCCCAGCCAATGGTCGGCGCGCCTGATCGAGGTGCGCGTGGGCGGTAGGCTGCGGCGCTTCATCACCTCGTTGTCGGATCACCGCATGCATCCGGCACATGACCTGGCCGAGCTTTACCGCCAGCGCTGGGAGATCGAGTTGGGGTTGCGGGAGATCAAGCAGTCGCTGCAGGAGGGCGAGCCGGTGCTGCGCAGCAAGCAGCCCGCACTGGTGCGCCAGGAGCTGTGGGGCGTGCTGATCGCCTACACGTTGCTGCGCCGCTGGATGCGCGAGATGGCGGCGCAGGTCCAGGTCGAGCCGCAGCGCATCGGCTTTCACACGGCCAGCTATGCCATCGTGAACTTGCTGGCGGTCCCCAGCCTGGACTCAGCGGGCACCTTGCCCAAGCAGTTGGCAGCCTTGTTGGCGCGATCACGCCACTTCGTACTACCGCCGCGTCGCACCGAACGAAGCTTCCCCAGGGTCGTCAAGAACCGCGCTCCCAAGTTCCCAACGAAAAAAATGCCAGTCAGGGTTAACTGACTGGCATTGG
>NZ_BQXQ01000109.1 GCF_030159055.1 Acidovorax sp. SUPP3334 | reverse complement strand
CATGCGCATTTCTTCCAACACATTGTGGGCCAGGGTGCGTCCGTCTCTTTTCATGCCGTCAATGAAAGCACCGATCGCCGCTCTGCGCAAGAGAGTGTTCTCTAAGTTACTGACTTATGAGTAAACCAAATCGCAGAAGGTTTGATTTACAGCGTTCCCTCGGACCGAGTAACTCAGCGCTTTGGCGGTGTCGAGGCGACCAATGATCAGCAGCAGGCGTTTGTGGTCGATGGCTACGCGGTGAGCCCGATACGGATCGGCGGCTTCGATGCATATCCAATGCCCAACGGTAAATTCATGGTGCCTCAGCCTGGCTTCCGGGATTGCACCTTCGCATGTGAATTAATGATGCGATTGGATCATCAAAAAATTTCCATAGATAGCGACCTTGGTCCATCAGACATGGGGAGACGAAGGGATATGCCAGAAATTATGGCATCACTGCATTCGACCACGGGAAAAGAACCCGTCTTGTTCAAATACGAAAATGTCAGCTATAAAAAGAACTTGATGGGGCAAGTGCATCAAACCCGAAAAGATGCGTTGCGTGACCTCGGTAAAAAAATCGAACAGATGGGGCCCTGTATACTCTCAAAAGGCAGTCACGTCGTAATGCTAGACGGCGTGCGGAAGCACAAGGGAGAATTTTATTTGACTATCAGGGAGCCGTTTCATGGAGAAGCCTTGGAATTTAAAGACTCGAAAGAATTTTTTCGAGACCAAAATGGAACGAGCGACAAGGTGGACTTTGAAGCCATTTTTCTGAGGTAACGTTAAGTTTTTATCACTCCCTGGGAGGGGGATGCCGTTGCGCCAACGCCAGATCATGCCTTGGTGGAACCTTTAGGGAGCCTCTCACAACCCATGTTTGACGAATCCCAATAGGGACGAGTGGGCGCCAGCAGCCGTTTGAATGCGTGATGAGGGCCTGCGGCGGTCTGCGCCTTGTGCATGATGGGCCTTGCAGGCCCG
>NZ_BQXQ01000108.1 GCF_030159055.1 Acidovorax sp. SUPP3334 | reverse complement strand
ATCGCTCCTCGTCAGAGAGCGCCAACTCGACCTTCGGTCTGCCCATTCTCATCGCGGTATCTCCGGTTCCAAGATACCTCAATGGCATGCACGATTAATGCCAGAAAATAACGGGACGGGACACTAGCTGTAGTTTCTCAACACGTTATTCCCCTCGAAGCCAAGGCAAGTGATGGGAGGGCGATGTGAAGTGGCCGAGTGTGGCCGATGGAAGTTGTAGTGGTACATCCAGGGCTGCAACTGGCGTACGCGATGGTCTGAGCTGGGGTAAGTGAAGGCATAGGCCCACTCGCGCAGCAACGTCTGGATGAACCGCTCGGCCTTGCCGTTGGTCCTGGGTGTGTAGGGCCGGGTTCGTATGTGCTTGATACCCAGGCGGCGCAGCAACTTGGCGAAGCAGCGCGACTTGTAAGGCGAGCCGTTGTCCGTCATCACCTGCTCGATCTTCACACCCAATGTCTTGTAGTAGCGCAGCGCTGCCAACAGGAAGGCGCAGGCGATTGTGGCCGTCTCGTCGGTCAGCATCAGGCTGAACCCCACCCGCGAGTGATCGTCGGCGGCCACGTGTAGCGCCTGCCAGCCTGCGCGTGGTGTGTTCTGGGTGCGATCGCCCGTGACCCGATGGCCGGGCTTGTCGAATCGTCCGAGCTTCCTGGTGTCCAGGTGCAGCAGCTCTCCAGGCGATTGGCGTTCGTAGCGCCGCACGGGCACCGCGTCCTGCCAGGCAGGCAGACGCGCCACGCCAGCCGCCTTGCAGGCACGCGCTACGGCGCTGCTGGACACACCCACCCGCTCTGCAATGCGTTCGTAGGTCAGGCGTTGGTTGCGCCGCAGCGCTATCGCACGCTCGATCTTGAGGGCATTACTGCGCCTTGGGCACAGGTGGGGCCGTGAGCTGCGATCGTGAACCGCCCCGGGAATCCCGGAGACCCCTTGGTTTGAGTCACGCCGACATGGCGGACTCATGGGAGTGGGAATAGTAGTTGGCCTCAGCCTCGGCCGGTGGGATATTCCCGGTCGGCTCCAGCAAT
>NZ_BQXQ01000107.1 GCF_030159055.1 Acidovorax sp. SUPP3334 | reverse complement strand
TGAGAGGTTGACGCACGCAGTCCGGGGTGCGTTTGCGGTCGGGTTCTACAGTGGATTGCCTCATCAGGAGGCAGCCACCGTGCCCGGCAAACGCATATCGGATCTTCAAGTGATCAAATACAAGGAACTTCGCGGTAAGCACAGCCAAGAGGTGGCGCCGGCCAAGTCTGGAGTGAGTGTTGCAAGCGCGCGCCGCATCGAGTCGGCAGGACTGCTGCCCTCTCAAAAGCCGGCTCGCAGTTGGCGCACGCGGGTCGATCCTCTGGACGACGTATGGCTGGCCGATGTCGTGCCGATGCTGGAATCGGCGCCGAGCCTGATGGCGGTGACCGTGCTGCAGGAACTGCAACTGCGGTATCCCGAGCGCTTCGACGGGGCAGTGTTGAGGACGCTGCAGCGCCGGGTGCGTCAATGGCGCGCCGAGCACGGTGATGAACGCGAGGTCTTCTTCGCTCAGGAGCATCTGCCAGGACGGCTCGGTCTCTCCGACTTCACCGTGTGCGATGAACTGTCGATCACCATCGCTGGAGACGCCTTGCCGCACCGGCTGTACCAATTCGCGTTCGCGCACAGCGGCTGGCGCCATGCCTGTGTCGTGCTCAGCGGCGAGAGCTTCCAAGCACTGGCGAACGGCCTCCAGGAGGCCCTGTGGATGGCTGGCGGTGTGCCCGAGGAGCATCGCAGCGACAGTCTGTCGGCGGCCTTCAACCACTTGGCCGAGCGGGAAGAGCTCACGGCCCGCTACCGCGAGCTGTGCGCCCACTATGGCCTGCGAGCGAGCCGAAACAATCCGGGCGTGAGCCATGAGAACGGTTCGATTGAAGCGCGTCAGGCAAGCTTGAAGACCGCGCTGGATCAGTCACTGCTGCTGCGTGGCACGCGGGAGTTCGCGAATCTCGAGAGCTATGGTCAGTTCGTCGCCGACACCGTGCGCAGAGTGAACGCGCGTTGTGCTCGCAGCTGGGAGGTTGAGCGTGCGAGCCTTCGGCCGTTGCCTGCCCGGCGCACCGCCGACTTCGAAGAGGTCGATGCGAGGGTGAGCAAGTTCGGCCTCATCAGCGTCAAGGCCTCGCACTACAGCGTGCCGTCAAGGCTGATT
>NZ_BQXQ01000106.1 GCF_030159055.1 Acidovorax sp. SUPP3334 | reverse complement strand
AAACAAGGCTTCGTTGCTCCTTTCAAAGTTCAGGGGTGAGAGGTAGCCCAGGCCGCTATGTCGGCGCCGAGGGTTGTACCAGCCTTCAATCCAGGTGAAAACGGCCATTCGGGCATGGGCCTTGCTCTGGAAGCGGTTGCGCTCGATGAGTTCGCCTTCCATGCTCGCAAAGAAGCTCTCGGCCATCGCGTTGTCGTAGGCATCGCCCACCGTTCCCATCGAAGGTCGCACCTGCATCTGCCGGCAGCGCTCCCCGAAGGCCAGGCTGGTGTACTGGCTGCCCTGGTCGCTGTGGTGGATGACACCCTTGGGTTTGCGCTGCTCCAGCGCCATGTTCAAGGCCGCCAGCACCAGGTCGGCGGTCATGCGCTCTCCCATGGCCCAGCCCACCACGCGCCGGCTCCAGACATCGATGACCACCGCCAGATACAGGAACCCCATCCACGTCGGCACGTAGGTCATGTCCGCCACCCACAGCTGGTTCGGGCCAGTGGCGTGGAAACGCCGGTTGACCAGATCACTGGCCGGGGCCTGACGTTTGTCGCGACGGGTGGTGACGGTGAAGCCTCGGCGCTTGCTGATGCCGTGAATGCCGGCTTGCCTCATGAGATGGGCCACGCGCTGGCGGCTGATACACACGCCTTGCTCGATGAGCTCGGCACGCACCCGAGGCATGCCGTAGGACTCATAGGAGTCCAGGTGAATCTGGCGGATGCGTTCGGTCATCACCGCGTTGGCGATGCTGCGCTGTGAAGGGGCACGGCCGCGCCAAGCATAAAAGCCGCTAGCAGAGACACCGAGGACGCGGCACATGGTGCGCACAGGAAGGTCGGCCTGGTTTGCCATCACGAGTCCGAAGACTTCGTTGAAGTCGCATCGCTGCGACCGGCAAACCAGGCCGTAGCCTTTGCCAGGATGTCGCGCTCCATCTGGACCTGGCGCAACTGCCGGCGCAAACGCACCAGCTCTTCCCGCTCGGCGGTGGTCAGGCCTTCCTTGCCGGGTAAAGGCTTGCCGTCATCAATGGCGGCCTGGCCGACCCAGTTGGTGATGGACTGGGCGGTGACACCGAACTCACGCGAGAGTTGCGCGGGTGAGCGACCGGCTCGAACTAGCTCGACCATCTGTTGGCGGAAGTCCGCCGGGTACGGCGGTCTTACTTTGGACATTTGCGACTCCTTGAACACAAAGAATGATGTGTCCACGGAACCGGGTCAACTCCA
>NZ_BQXQ01000105.1 GCF_030159055.1 Acidovorax sp. SUPP3334 | reverse complement strand
AGGCCCAGGAAAGGCCTCGGGGTACGATCACCTCTGGCGGTCTACCGGGAGTTGCTCATCAACAGCCCGCAGCACTCCACCGAGATTCATTGAACCCAAGGTGTTGCACTTCACTTTTGAATCCGCCAAGCCTTCCGCAAACCAAAACCCGGTTGAGGCCATTCCTCGAACGTTTCGGAACCAAGCAGATCGGCACACTCACGCCTGCCGACATGGAGAAATTCAAGAAGGACTTGGTTTTCTACCCTGTCAATGCGCCAAACCTGCGCAATGCCGTAAATCTGACGTTTGACGAAATTGTGAGCCGTTCCCGCCGCAAGCTGTTGTTGGACAATGACGGCGCTATTGCAGAGCGCCTTACGGAAGCCACGCTTGAAGGCTATGTAACGGTGGCAATTAAATTTTTGGAGATCGCTGCAAAGCAGTATGCGGTTAATGAACTCGTAATTAAAGGGTTTGAGGTAAAAACGAATGCGCGCAAAGGAACAATAAAACGAGCATTCACGCAAGCTGAACTAAAAGCAATCTTTGGCGATGCGTATTACGAAAATGCGAACTACAACAGAAGCTATCAGTACTGGGTTCCTTTGCTCGGGCTATTCACCGGGGCGAGGCTCAATGAAATATCGCAATTGCAGCTAAATGACGTAAGGCAAGACGACGCCGGACTCTGGTACATCGACATTACCGCATCAGCTGACGACGATGAAGACGAAGACACGAAATCAGTGAAGAACGAGGAAAGTCGTCGCCTCGTACCGGTTCATCAAACATTGCTAGATTTAAACTTCATTGACTTTGTAAAAGAACAGAGGCGTTCTGCACCTTCCCGTAAAGCTGAAATTGAGACTAAGGCCGCAAGCGCCAAGCCCGGCACAAAAGAGGCTAACGCCAAATACACCCCAAACCTTTTTGGGCTGACATCTGGCACAGGGGACAAGTATGGAAAAGCGCCGGGACGCTGGTTCAATGAAACATACATTGCTGAATACCTTGAAATAAAGCAACCCGAAATCTCCTTTCATAGTTTTCGTCACCGATTTGTTACGTCTTTGGCGCAAGCTATTGTGGGGCTCTATGCCGTTTCGAGTGGAACTTGACCTCAGGGAACATGCGGGGTAATGCGATAGTGCTGGGCTGAAGCGGAGGCAAGAAGATGAGCGTTGGTGTAGAGACCTTGTTCACGGCGGCGCTGGGTTTGCATGCACCGTGGTCGGTCAGCGAGGTGGACCTCAAGACGGCCAAACGGCGC
>NZ_BQXQ01000104.1 GCF_030159055.1 Acidovorax sp. SUPP3334 | reverse complement strand
CGGACATCTGCAAAACTCCCAGAAAACAAAATCTGATTTGTTGATTCTCAGGGGATCAAGCAACTAGCGGAACTGGCGAAAACCCAGTGTTCATGCGGGTTGCCAGGGTTTTGCAGGGGCGACTATCTATGGGCAATCAACATTGAAGGCTTGCCTGCTGGCATATACCATTACCTGTCAAAAAGACACGAATTAGAGTTCATCAAGGCACTTCCAGAAAAACCGATAGGTACCTACTTGTGCCACCAAGATTGGGCGAACGAAATGGCTTTCGCTATCGTGATGACCTCGAGATTCGACAAGATGTGGTGGAAATATCCACACTCCCGGGCCTACCGCCCTATGTTGATGGAAGTGGGCCACCTCTCCCAAACGCTTAACCTATTGATCACAGCCATGGAATTGAAGCCTTGGCTCACCGGTTATTTTCACGACCGGGAACTCGCGGAAATTTTGGAGTGTTCAGCGGATATAGAGCATCCAATGTTGGTCGTGGGTGGAGGCACAGGCAGTGGAAACAGTGTAGACAAAATAACACGAGAAATAACAGGGGGATTTTAATCAATGGCCTCCATTGAAGATTTATGCATATTAGGCATTAAGCCCGGACATGACGGCACAGCAGCCCTGATTGAAAATGGCAAGCTACTTTATTCCCTAGAATCGGAAAAGGACAATGGTCGCCGATACAGCGATTTTTCCGGAGACACGCTGCTGAAATTGATGCTTACTGGAGAAAAGCAGCCCAATGTACTGGCTTATGGCGGCTGGAGCAAAGGCTCAGACCCCGAAGGCTTTTCCATTGAAGCAGGGTATTCCAAAACCGATGGTGTCATATCAAAATCGGTAACACTCTGGGGCAAACCCGCGACTTATTTCAGCTCTAGCCACGCCCGCTCTCATTTAATGTGCGGCTATGGGCTTTCGCCATGGGAACAGGGGCGGGCATGTTATGTCCTTCTTTGGGAAGGGTATCTCGGCGCTTGGTACTTCATCGATGAAAAAGTGAAAATCAAAAAAATTGGCGATGTCATGACTTATCCCGGGGTACGTTACGCGTTCCTCTTCGGGCTCGCAGATGCTGAATTCAAATTGAAGCCTGGACTCGTCAGACTGAGCGATGCGGGCAAACTGATGGCTATTGCAGGGCGGATTCAAAAGTGAAGTGCAACACCTGCAACCCTGTAAGGTCCGCAGATGCAAAGCTCCCCGAGACACTACCAGCAACTTCAGCCTGAAGACCGTGTGACGTTGGCCAGCCTGGTGCAGCAG
>NZ_BQXQ01000103.1 GCF_030159055.1 Acidovorax sp. SUPP3334 | reverse complement strand
AAGTGAACATGACATCCAGCCGCTGGTCCTTGAATGCCGCACCGATGGCCTGCGTGGGCACGTCGACGGGCATGGCGCCGATGAGTTGGGCAAGACGCACGGTACTGGGGTTGTAGGTGCGCATCTTCGATCCGCGCAGATCCGCAATGCTGCGCACGGGACGGGTGGTGAACAGTCCCTGCGCCGGCCATGGCACGGCATAGAGGATCACCAGGCCCTGCTTGTCCAGGGCCTCCTGCAAGATGGGGCGCTGCGCATTCCACAGCCGCAAGGCATCGTCATGGCTGTTGACGATGAAAGGGATGGCATCCGCGCCGGCGATCCGGGTGTCGCTGGCCATCGTACTCAAAAGCACTTCCTCTGCAGCGAGATCGCCAGAGCGGACCTTGCCCACGATTTCGGAGGGACTGGCGGCAATGTTGTCGGTCCGCACATCGATCACCAAACCACCCTTGGTGCGATCATTGACGTTTTGCGCGAATTGGCGAAGATTGGCCGCGTGGAAAAGGTCCTTCGGGTAGCCAGAGGCCAATGTCAACGTGACCGGCAGACTCTGTGCGACCGCGGGTTCCACGCCGGCGCAGGCCGCTGCTGCAACCATCAGACTGGAAGCCAATCGACGGAGCGTTTTTTCTGAGATGGCTGTGTGGATGGGAGATTTCATAGCGTTTTCCTTGAAGTTCCTCAAACCTGCGCCTGATCTCTCCCAGTTCCATTGCATGGCTTGCACAGGACATGGCCTTTAAAGCCGGGCCATCCCCCTGATCCCCCACACATCGCGCATTCGTCTTGGGATGCTTGATGTTCTTGCTCGGCGGTGCTCTCGAAAATGCGTTCGCCAGCTTCATCCCGCTCGACCCAGACACGCCAGCCTCCACCGTTGTTTGCAACTGTCTGCGCAGCTGCAAGCGCTTCAGATCGATGCATCGGATTGTCAGGGCAGGACGTGACCTGCGTGCACATGGCAGGGTTACCCGCCACGTACTTGAGGTTCCAAGTTTTCATACTCATGGCTTTTAGTTTCAATCCGCAATCTTGCTGCAGCGGCTACTCAGTGCCGCGGTGGCACGCCCGACAGAGGCCCTGGGGATGATCCAACCTCCATAGCTCTCGTTATAAATTCGGCTGTTGATCGGGCAGGCCTGTAAAAGGCCGGTGATCAGTTCCAGCCATAGTAAGAACGTGTTCACGATCTCCTGAGCAGCAGAGCGAGGAAAGCCAGATGTACGAACTGCAGGCTGGTATTGAGCAGCCGCTCGCAGTTCTTCCACAGCCGCCTGTTCTTCTCCAGCCAGGCAAAGC
>NZ_BQXQ01000102.1 GCF_030159055.1 Acidovorax sp. SUPP3334 | reverse complement strand
AGGCACGGATCAGGGAGACGGTGCTTGGCACCGGAACGGGTGGCGTGTCGGTGGGCAGTGCCAGCCAGTGGCATCGAGGAAAAACAGCGGCCTCCACTCCAGGCCCGTCCATCGATCAACCCTTCCGTTTCCAGGGGCAGCAGTTCGATGAGGAAACCGGGCTGCATTACAACCGGTTCCGGTATTACGATCCAATTATTGGCAGGTTTATTAGTCAAGACCCCATTGGGTTAATGGGCGGCGGACATTTATTTGAATACGCTGCCAACCCAATTAATTGGAGCGATCCACTTGGGCTTAGCTCTTGCCCCACCAGAGCGCAAGTCCTTGCTGCAACAACTGCTCTTGTTAAAGCCGCAGAGCCTGCCATCAAAGCTGTCGATCCAAGCGCAAGAGTAGGTATTAGAGGAAGCACGGCAACTGGATTCAGTGGGCAAACAGGCGCCCCATGGACATATGCATCTGATGTAGACGCATATATTGCTAGCGACGTTCTTTACAACAATCCAGCGGGTCGATTTGGAAATAACATTCCAGGCATAAGTGCGATAGAAAAATCCATTAATGCTGCCCTAAGAAAAATTTGGCCATGCTTAGCCAAAGGGAAAAAGTCGGCATTTTCATTTAAAGCTCAAAGACAAAACTTTCCGGATGTAGCTCCAAGATTTGAAACTATTGTTATTATTTTTTAGCATGACTCCAAATAAATTACTACTGCCCTATTCACCTGAAGATATAAAAAATTTCTTCACCTATGATTACGAGTGGATCGATGAGTTTTATTTCATAAAAAGAATAGACCAAATTTTACCAAACTACATCGAATACGAATTTGAAGTAAGGAAAAAATTTTTCAAGAGAGGATGGTCTGGAGAAGGAGAAATTAACAACATTTGGATTCCACCATTTTTGATATCAAAAATAGCCAAAGGAGGCGAAGAGACATTTCTAAAAAAATTCCACGATGACTCAGTAATCGGAAAATTAACCACGTCTCCAAAATCCTGGACAAAAGGGCTCATTCTTTGGCATGTGAAACAAAAAGAAGATGGAATTTCTTTTATATGCTCCCCGTTGGAGCTAGACATTCCAAATTACGCCCTTTCTTGAAATTTTCTCAAATGGCGGATTCAAAAGCGAAGTACGACACCTGCCCTCCAAAGTATTGCTCTTTTTTCTATAGCACACTGCCCTAGTGCCTATTGCGCTTAAGCCCGATTTGGCATAAATCGTTTCCCCCATCCCTCGGCTCTATGCCGTTTCGAGTGGAACTGGACCTCAGAGAACATGCGGCGTAACGCCGAGCCCAATCGGGGCAGCAGGAGCAAAGGGGTTGGTCGGCAGATCCTTGAGCTTGGCCATGCGCAGGTAGG
>NZ_BQXQ01000101.1 GCF_030159055.1 Acidovorax sp. SUPP3334 | reverse complement strand
AATTCACCGTGCGCCGCACCGGCGTGCACGCCTGGCAGCTGGTTCACACCGACGGGCGCACGCACCACTTCGCACGGCAGGCGCCAGGCCAGTGGCGCCTGCCCTTGCTCGCGCTATCGGACCGCAATGGCAACCGCATTCAACTCCATTTCGAGGCGGGCGACTTCGCAGAACGGCTGGCAGACGGATCGGCGACAGAGCCCCGCAACGGTGCCCGCCATGGCAAGGCGGACGGCTTCGACCCCTTCGGCATCCCGCCGCGCCCGCAACGCATCACCGACAGCGCGGGCCGCTGGCTGCGCCTGGGCTTTAGCCCGGACGGCCAGCTGGAAACCGTCAACGCCGTGCATGCGGATGGCCAGGAAACCCTGCTGGCCCGCTACCAATATTCGCCAGACCCACAGGATGCCCCCGGCGCGCAGGCCCCCGGCAGCGAGCAAGCCCCGCCCAACCTGGTGGCCCACACCAACGCAGAGGGCCAGGTGCGCCGCTTCGAGTGGAGCCATCACCTGCTGGTGGGCTACACGCTGGCGGGCGGCGCGCGCCACCGCAACGAGTACGACGAGCCCAGCCCCCAGGGCCGCTTACCCCGCGCGTTCCCTGAGGTCAAGTTCCACTCGAAACGGCATAGAGCCAGAAATTGTGAAGCTGGCCCTTCGCAGTTCTAGAAATCCGTTCGGGTGTTTTGATTTTTCTGCATGAACCATGTGCAAAGATGTGCCCAAAATACCTTGCCGCGCCTATTAAAGCCATAAAGTTCTTGAAACCAATAATCACACCAATGTATTCATTCCGGAGATTTGAATCATTGGTGGGATTTTAATTTCCAATATGGAATGACCATGGATTACTCTGTCAACAAGGCGCCTGCAAGTTCTCGACGGAATCGTTCAGATCAGGCGACCGAGCCCCAAACCAGATCAAGGGGATCGACCCAGCAAACACCAATACCGCACGGTATGCCATCCCCGTTGAGGGCAGGCCATGGCTATACAGAGTCACCTGCCAGACCAAGAACATCCAACCTACCTAGAGCAGGACGGAACGAGGCACGACGCCAGAACGAGGCTGGATCATCTTCCAGACTGCCCCCTAAATCACCAGTAGCGAGCAATAATACTTTCAAGACAATCAAGCCGAAGGAAACTTCGGCGATATATAGAAATGTACCTAATGTGGTAGGTATTATTGATACGATGGGACCCAAGTGGAATGACCGGATGGGCCCCCGCGACTGGGGCTCAGAGCCAATGGTGAGATGTTCGGATGGTATCGTCCGAAGATATCCGACCTTTGAGAGGCGACCTGATGCCAATTACTTACTCACAAGTCAGAAATATAGGCGACAGATGGGTGTCTGAAGAATGACCTGATGAGTGCAGGATCTTCAGCCACCGACTGCAACTGCGCATCCACACGCTCCTTGAGCTTCTCCCCCTTTCGCA
>NZ_BQXQ01000100.1 GCF_030159055.1 Acidovorax sp. SUPP3334 | reverse complement strand
GAGCGTGTCCGGATTTTTGTGTGCGAGGCATAGCATGACGACCGGGAGCATGTATGCCAATCAGCAAGACGAAGATGAAGAACGCGGCGATCGCGGCCAAGTCCGCGGCGCTGCGCAAGATTCCCAATGAACTGCTCGACCAGTTCGTGAGCGGACCGATGACCGGCAAGGCCGTCAACGCCGCATCGATGGCTTTCAAGAAGGCGCTCATCGAGCGCGCCCTGGGGGCCGAACTCGGCCATCACCTGGGTTACCCGAACGGTACGGCCAAGCCCGAAGCCGTGAGCAACCAGCGCAACGGCAGCACCGGGAAGACCGTGTTGACTGAGGATGGCCCACTGCGCATCGATGTGCCACGCGACCGCGACGCCAGCTTCGAGCCGCTGCTCATCCCCAAGCACGAGCGGCGCTTCACGGGCTTGGACGACAAGATCGTCGCCATGTACGCCCGCGGCATGACGGTGCGCCAGGTGCAGGGCTTCCTGGCCGACCAGTACGGCGTGGACGTGTCGCCCGAGTTCATCAGCAGCGTCACCGACGCCGTAATGGCCGAGGTCGGCGCCTGGCAGGCCCGGCCGCTCGAGCCGATGTACCCGGTGGTCTTCTTCGATGCGCTGCGCGTGAAGATCCGCGAGGACGCAGTGGTGCGCAACAAGGCGATCTACCTGGCGCTGGGCGTGCTGCCCGACGGCACGCGCGACATCCTGGGCCTGTGGATCGAGGGCACGGAGGGCGCGAAGTTCTGGATGCGGGTGTTCAACGAACTGAAGACGCGCGGCGTGGTCGACATCCTGATCGCCGTGACCGACGGCTTGAAGGGCATGCCCGAGGCGCTGGGTGCGGTGTTCCCGGCCACGACGCTGCAGACGTGCATCGTGCACCTGATCAGGAACAGCCTGGACTACGCCAGCTGCAAGGACCGCAAGCTGTTGGCCGCGGCAATCAAGCCTATCTACACGGCGCTCAGCGCCGAAGCAGCGCAGGCCGAGCTGGACGCCTTCGAGCAGGGTCCGTGGGGCCGCAAGTTCCCCACCGTGGCGGCCGCGTGGCGCCGTGCCTGGGACCGCGTGATCCCGTTCTTCGCGTTCCCGCCGGCGGTGCGCCGGGTGATCTACACGACCAATGCGATTGAAAGCATCAACGCGCAACTCAGGAAGATCATCAAGTCGCGGGGACACTTCCCGAGTGACGACGCGGCCACGAAGCTGATCTGGCTGGCGCTGCGCAACATCACGGCCGACTGGGGGCGTGCCGCGCACAATTGGAAGGAGGCGATGAACCAGTTCGCGATACTCTACGAGGAGCGCTTCACGCAGGCGGCTCGGCCATTGGGTTGAACCATGAAATACATGGCCCAACCGGAGGCGCCTCCGGCGGCCTGGCAGGGGCCCACCGTTCAAAGAACTTCAAGCAAAGACGAATTCAACAACCCGCCTCGAACACAGAAATTCGGGCACTCCC
>NZ_BQXQ01000099.1 GCF_030159055.1 Acidovorax sp. SUPP3334 | reverse complement strand
CACGCCGCATGGCGCCTTGCAGCATGCCTACGATGCAGCCGGCCGGCTGGCCGCCGCCCAGTGGCCAGGCACCCAGGCCCGGCACTACCGCTACGACCCCGCCGGCAATCCCTGGGCGCCCCCGGCCGGCGCCGGCGCAGGCGCCCGCGACGACTGGGCCGGCGAGGTGCGCCGCCAGTTCCACGACCCCGCCTTCGACCTGCTGCGCCAGGACGCGCCGCCCCTGCCCGGCCACCCCCGCGACCGCTGGCCCGACAACCGCGTCCTCGCCCACGGGCCCTGGCGCTACCGCTACGGCCCCTGCGGCAATCTGCTGGAGAAGACCCATGCCGATGCATCGAGCGCATCGCAACAATCTGAAAAATCTGCGGCTCATCGCTTGTTGCTTCGCTTTTCCACCACCGCATCTTCAAAGTTCGCGGCAGCCTTGTAAAAAAGGTTCACCCAATATGCCAAAAATTTCAAACCATTTTTCAGGTCGCGAAGACTTCACAGGAAGTTCGAGTGAGGCGATTCACACAGCGCCCATCGTGAAATTGCACAGGTCGGTGCGGCCGGAAACCCTTGGGCTTTCATCCTTCTCAGCCACACGGGTGGAGGTTTCGTCCGAGACCATGAATCACTTGAGAAACGCCACGGACGTTCTGCTCAAGACAAAACGCCTTCTCCCTTTTGGTGCAGGAAATCAAAAAGCGGACATCGTTCACAGCCAAGGAGAATCTGCGGCCAGAGTCGCCATGTTGCTTGATCGAAATCCCCGGCCGATGGCACCGATCATCGGAAGCAAGCAAGTCGCCCTGTATCAAGGTGGCAAATGTCGTCAGCACGCCGATGTGGGATACACCCTTCTATCGGGCCAAAAAATCGATGCGCCGGTCCTGATGGTGAATGACCAGCACCAAGACCACGGTTATTGCCTGATCGGCGACCCCCGCGATCCGCGCTGGGGCGAGACGGACACTGTCGTGGTGGATGCATGGCCCGGGTACCCCGTGGCAAGCACGCTTTCTCAATCGACCAACCGCCAGCCCGAATTTCCCGCCCACTATCAGCGCGCCCCAGGGGCCATGCCCTTGCAAGCGGCGCAATCCGCCTTGCATGACGTGAGCCCTGTCGAAAAATCGGCAGTCAACGCTTTCCTGCATGGCAAGGAATGGCCTGCAGTGGGACATGGGCTGCTGAAATACCTCTCGGAAAACAGGCACTCTCTCAACTTGAGAGACGAGGCACTGGCGGTACAAGATCCAAGCACCGTTTATTACTCCCACAATGAACCCGCCGGACAGACCATGGACGATATGGCCGCAGAAACCATAGAAAAACAAACAAGAGGCCGTGCGGGGTTAAACCGGTTTGACGGTACCTAGTCGGCCCTGCAAAATTCGCCACCCGCTTCAAGCCAATCTGAGTAAGCCAGGCTTTCCTTCTCGCGGCCTCGCGGCAAGCGCCATGGGCGGCTCGGCCAGCAGCGCGAGCAGACGCAAATAAAGG
>NZ_BQXQ01000098.1 GCF_030159055.1 Acidovorax sp. SUPP3334 | reverse complement strand
TAACCACGCCCTATTCGGCAGTGCCGCCGTGCGGCAGGGTTTCGGCTAGGCCGACGGCAAGGCGATGTTCCAGGGCAGCAGCGCCTCGTAATCGTCGGCCGTTTGAGCCAGCGGCAGCCGCTTGAACAGCGCGACCAAGTAGCGGTAGGGCTCGATGCCGTTGGCCTTCGCCGTTTCCACCAACGAATACAGGTTTGCACTGGCATTGGCACCGCCCACCGTGTCGGCGAACAGCCATCCCTTGCGCCCCACAACGAAGGGCCGGATCGCATTTTCAACAGGGTTCGAGTCCAGCGGCCAACTACCGTTCTGCACGAACCGTATGAGCTTGGGCCACTGGCCTTGGAGGTAATGAAGAGCTTGCCCCAACAGGCTGGTGGGCGCAACGCTGTGCAGGTTGGCCAGCATCAATTGTTCTATCTGCCGCAGGACACCGGCGCTGTATCGAGCGCGCATGCGTTGGCGCTTGGCTGGGGTCCATTCAGTGGCGAGCGCTTCGGCCCTGTAGAGCTTGGCCACCAGCTTGATGAACCGGGTCGCGATCTGGTTGGTAGAACGTGCCGCCTTCGGTATCGCGTCCTCGGCTCTAATGAACGGACGCCGTGCATGGCTCCAACAGCCAAGGTGCGTCAGGTCGTACGTCCTTGCAATGCCGTTGTAGACCTCGTAGCCGTCGCTGACCAGGACTGCACCACGGCGGATGCCGGCATACAGCTGCTCGGCGTGAACACCGCCGCGGCCCGGGGCATACGCGAACAGCCGCACCGGCGGGCCGGTGCCGGCGCCATTCATCTGCGCCCACATGTAGCTCTTGGTCTGCGCCTTTCTCCCAGGCTCCTTCAGCACCTGGACAGTCGTTTCGTCACCGTAGACCAGGTCAGAGTCCAGCAGATGATCGCGCAGCAGATTGATGACGGGCTGAACGGCTTGGCCGATGCGCACGACGCCGGCCGCCAAGGTGTTGCTGGCCAGGTCTCCGCCGAAGCGGCGCAGCAATGCAGCCTGGCGGTACAGCGGCATGCCGAACTGGTATTTGCCGGTGATGACCCAGGCCTGAGCGGCCTCGGTGAGCAAGCCCCGCGGGATGATGCGTGCGGGTGTCGGTGCGACCTTCAGACTCTGGTCACAGCACGGGCAGGCGTACTTGATACGGTGGTGTTGAAGCACACGAACCTGCTCGGCAATGACGTCCATCTGCTCGCTGATCTCGGCGCCGATCTCTACGAGCGCATGACCATCGTGGGCGCACACGCGCTCGTGTTCTGGCAACTCGTGGCGGACGATCTCGCGCGGCAACGCAGGGTCCAGTGGTTTCCTGCCGCGCTTCTTGCGTTGATGGCCGGCAACCGGTGTGGCGCCTTCTTCGTCGGCATCCGCTGGCGAGCTCTCATCGGTCGGCGCGAGTGCTTCAGCCTCGTTGAGGAACAGGTTCTTCTGCTCGGTTCCGCGAGCCTCGCTCCCGGCCAGATGAAGCGGTCTTGCTCGAGCCGCTTCATCAACAGCCAGAAGCCGTTGCGCTGCCAGCCCAGAATCTTGATGCGGTCGCGTCGCTTATTGCGAAATACGTAAACGGCCTGGGCGAACGG
>NZ_BQXQ01000097.1 GCF_030159055.1 Acidovorax sp. SUPP3334 | reverse complement strand
CTTGTGCTGGCGCGAAGCCTGCGCGAACAGGTCGAACTTCAGGGCGCTACGGGGTGTGATCATGGCAAGGAATGGGTTAGCTGGTCTTGGTCAACAAGTGACCGGCTGGGTTTTGAGAGGTTCCCTACTATTCCCACTCCCATGAGTCCGCCATGTCGGCGTGACTCAAACCAAGGGGTCTCCGGGATTCCCGGGGCGGTTCACACGACCGCCGTCAATTTGGATGAGCTTGCCGCTCGATATGCCGATCCGAATTATTGGACTGCGGCATTGAAAAATCAATAAATTGTAAATAATCACAACTTTTTGAAAAGTATTTCCAAACCAAGGACAATGATGCCGGAAGTAAATAAATCATCGCGTAATGTTGGAAAAGTTCCTCTGCCTACGCCTCAACCAAATTCGAATACACAGCTGAATTTAAACAGTCAAACACCCAAAAAACATCAAGTCACAACGGAAGTTTTTAATAATTTACCAAAAAAATCACAACGCTCTAGCTCGAATGCATCTATTTCCTCTCTTGGAACTCGAAGTGGAAAATTACCTCCGCGTGAGGAATCAAAAGTTTCCTCTCTTCACCATGACCCAAAGCGCACCGTATTCGAAATCGTTAGAAAAATGACGGGAATTATTTGCGACGAAAACGCATCGGTTACCGATCAGAATACTGTCATTTTCTCGCGCTCGAAGAAAGCACTCGGCGGCACCGATGTAGGAATGATCGCAAAAATAGATGGCGAAGAGCACCTGGTTAAAACTGGAATTTCACGAAGTCTGCTTGGGCAAGCATTGACTCACTGTGCCAACGGCAAAATCGAAGATGCAAACAAGCTGCTTGGCTACATTGTCAATGATTCCATTCGACTGATCGACGGCAGCGCCAGTAGAAAAAGTGAAATCAAGCAGAATTTGACAGCCACATTTCATACATTTCTTGAAACAGGGCTTGGCAAAAGGTTGATGGGGAAAGCAGCCAGTGACGACTTGAGCATCACCGATGTCAGCGAAATCCATTCCAACCTAATTCTTGCTAAACCATCGTTGAAAGACCCATTGGGTATTCCTGTATTGTTTGATGTTATAAATGTGGCGGCAGCTCAGGATTTAGTGAATACGTTGCAAGGCTCTTATTTGCGCAAAGATCAAATTCCCGACTCAACGTTACTGAGTTTTTCCGACAACGCTTTAATTGCTTCACGGCTGGTCGCTGACTCAACACCGCTAGATGGCTTTTTAATGAAATCGTTTTTACCCTCAGGTTGTTCGATTTCCGATGCAAGAAACGCTATATCATTGGTAAAATCAGCTAAAGGTGGAAAACCAGTCAACGCCGATGAATTGACGCAAGCAACGGAGTTAATTTCGAAAATAAACTCACCCGACAATATTCTCTCTGGAAAACAAGCCCTTGCTGAAGCTTTGAATGGCTCGGGACTCGACGGCTTATTCACATCATTGCTGGCTCGGCTGACTTTGGGCGAGTCCGCTGATTTGGGGCCAGACAACATGCTGGTGGTTGCTGGAGACGATGGCCGCAGCAAAGTCATCAGCATTGATGTCACAGGATTTCGTTACCCGCGCGCGAATGACTTCCAAGCAAAACCGGAGGATCCTCCACGCCACGGTTGGTCAAAGGTTTTTGCAGACCCCAGTATTGCATTGAGTGTGCTGCTTGACGGCAGCGTCCTCAGCAGTCGCTACGCCAGAGGTTTCGATCCGGTTCACACAGCCATCGTCGAAGCCATGCGAGAGGCTCTGCATCAACAGGCGGTTCCAGAAGCTGAAGCAGTACGAGAGTGGTACGCATCACAGGATTTGTCCGAAGCAAAAGCATCTCTTCAATCACTGGGAGAAAGCTTGATCAACTCGATTGCGCCGGATTTGATGCCCGACACCGCTCTGGTGCGCCAAGTATTGAATAAAAACTTGGCATTCATCGAGCAAGCACAACAAGAAGCTCAACGACACACAAAACTCTCCCCCACTGGGCGGTCTCAAGCTTGAAGTGCAACGCCGGCAATGAGATCCGCAGTGAGTTGTGAGAACACTTCATGCGGGGAATGGAAGTTGAGTATTTTGCGAGGCCGGTGGTTCAGACTGTGCTCGATGGCGG
>NZ_BQXQ01000096.1 GCF_030159055.1 Acidovorax sp. SUPP3334 | reverse complement strand
GCGATCACAGGGTATTCCTCTTCAAGCCACTTTTTCACCGCCGCGGGCGACTGCTCGTAGGCCTTCTTCATGGGCTTTTGCGGCCTGAAGCCCCAGCGCGCCAAGTACAACCCCATCGTGCGCACCGTAAGCGGCCAGTCTGCCCACCTTGACACCCAGTCCGATGGGTTCAGCTGGCTGGTCGCCAGTTATGCGGAAGTAGCTCGTCGATGCGGCTGTTCAACTGCGTGGGCAGCCGGGTGAGGACGTCCTTGAGGTAAAGCCCAAGGATCATGGCCATTGAGCTTGGCCGACTGCACCAGGCTCATGACGACGGCGGCACGCTGCCCAGCGAGTTCGCTTCCACAGAAGAGCCACGCTTTTCTGCCCATGGCCCAGGGACGAATCAGGTTTTCGCAATGGTTGTTGTCTACCGGTACGTCGCCGTCGACCAGATGGTGCGTGAGCGCGGCCCACGCGTTGAGGCTGTAGTTCAACGCCTTCGCCGTCGCGCTGCCATCTGGCACCCGGGAACGCTCCAGCTGCAGCCAGGCATGGAACTGCTCCCACATCGGCTTTGTGATGGCCTGCCGGCTGTCCAGCCGTGCCTCGCAAGGAAGTGCGGCAAGCTCGCGTTCGACCCGGTAGATCTGTGCGATACGCTGCAGGGCTTCGGTGGCGACAGCGCTGCGCCCACCGTCCCGCAGCAGCTCGTCGAACTTGCGCCTGGCGTGCGCAAGGCAGCCCGCAGCGATGCGCTCGGGCTCAGCGCCGATCACGCTGTCGTAGGCTTTGTATTCGTCGCGCACCAAGGTACCGCGCCAGCGGCTGCGTTCGTCTCCATCGCCGCCTAGGAACGCCGTCGGGTACTGTGCATCTCGTCCCACGCAGAAGTCATAGACCACACCCGGCACCGCATCGAAGGCACCTCTCGCATACGCCCAGACGTAGGCCCTTTTGGTCTTGCCGGCACCCGGGTCCAGCATGGCAACCGGGGTCTCATCCACATGCAGCACCTGGCTGGAGAGCACGAAGCGCCTGTAGGCGTCGAATCTTCTTCCGTGAGCGATTGCAGGTCTTGCATGCAGGGATTTTGCAGGCACCGAGCCCACCCCGCTACTGGGAGTTGCGATGTTGGCAACGGCCTCGGGAGCCGGTGTATTTAGTCCGCCCTGAACAATTCCGTTCTCAACCGCAGACAGGTCTACGGTCACCGTGTGCGGCGATCAATGCCGCGATGACCGCCTGCATCGGCAGCCCGAATCGGGCGCAAAAAAGCCGCAGCGCGGCCAGGATCAGGCGCAGGTCGTGCCCGGCACCGCACATCACCGCATGCAGCGCATCGCCCAGTGCGCCCTTGAGCGGGTTGCGGGCAAGTCGCCCATCCATCTTCATGTGCCCAATGGCGGGCTCGATGGCACTGCGCCTTTTGATCATGGCCTCGAGCGTTCGGGTGATGCCACGCTTTTGGCCTGACATCAGAATGCGCACACCTTCGATCTGCACGCCCCGGTAGCCCTTGTCCACGATGGCCGTGGCCGGCGGCTTGTCCGTGCCGGTGAGAATGCCCACTTGCTCCAGTGTCTCGGCCAGCGTGTGGCCGTCATACGGATTGCCCGGCATGCTCCTCATGCCCACCACCAGGCCTTCCTTCAACGTGGTGGCGATGCTGACCTTCACGCCGAACTCGTACGGTGTCCTGGCCTTGCCCTTGGAGATGCACTCCACCTCGGGCGCGTGCAGGGCGTACAGCTTGTTCTTGTCTTTGGTGCGCTGGGTGAGGATGCGGCCGGTGCGCTGCAGCAGGTCCTGCACCTTGGCCTTGGCCGCTTCAGGCAACGTGTGCAGTTGGCGGGCTACCTCGCGGTGGACCCGGCCGACGCGGGTACGCAGGGTCCTCAACGCTTTGCGCATGCGTTTGAATTGCCTGGCGTGCGCGTAGCGCCCGATCTGCGCGGCCAGTCGAGGAGCCACGCGGTTGTAGTTCTGGCGCAATTGCAGGCCGTGCTCCTGGGCCACCTTCACCAGGTGCTGTCGGCCCTTGTCCAGCAGCCGGCTGTCGGTGGGATGGGCGATGGCCTTGGGCATGACGGTCGTGTCCACGATCACACTGTCCACGCTGGAGGCACGCACGACGCCACCGCGCCGGGCGGCCTCGATGCTGGCCGCCAGC
>NZ_BQXQ01000095.1 GCF_030159055.1 Acidovorax sp. SUPP3334 | reverse complement strand
TTGAACGGCGATCCCGACTACCCCATCATCCTGGGCTGCGTCTATAACGCCGACAACATGCCTCCCTGGGGCCTGCCCGGCAACGCCACGCAGTCGGGTATCAAGACCAAATCGAGCAAGGGCGGCGCCTTCGGGCCGGGCCTGAAAAACGGTGCGGGCGACGCCAACGCGCTGCGCTTCGAAGACAAGGCCGGCGCCGAGCAGTTGTGGCTGCACGCGCAGAAGGACCAGCTCACGGAAGTCGAGAACGACGAGGAAAAATGGGTCGGCAACGACCGGCGCAAGACCATCGACCGGGACGAGACCAATGTGATCCATCGCGACCGCACCGAGACGGTGGACCGCGATGAAAAGATCACCGTGCACGGCTGGCGCACCGAGGAAGTCGATGGCGACGAGACCATCACCATCCATTCCAATCGCACCGAGCGCGTGGACCACAACGAAAAAATCAGCATCGGCGACAACCGGCGCGAAGACGTCGGCATCGACGAGACGGTGCGTATCGGCAAGAACCGCACCAAGACCATCGGCAAGAACGAGAAGGACAAGATCGGCAGCAACTGGTCGATCAAGGTCGGCAAGTTCAAGACCGAGACCATCGGTATCGCCTACATGCAGAACGTGGGCGTGGGCCGCATGGAGAACGTGGGCGTGGCCTACAACCTCAACGTGGGCGCCATCATGGCCACGGTGGTCGGCAGCACACAAAGCACCAAGGTGGGCAGCGATCAATCCACCACGGTCGGCACCAAATACACCTTGACCGTGGGCGCCGCAGGCGGCGGCAGTGCGCCCGCAGGCGCGGGCGGCCCCATGAACATCGTCGCTCCGTCGGGTGGTGAATCAGGAGGGGGTTCGGGTGGCTCCAACATCACCATGGATGCCCAGAGCGTGTCCATTTCCGTCGGTAGCAGCAGCCTGGTGCTGAAGGAGGACGGCACCATCACGCTCAACGGCAAGGACATCACCTTCTTTGGCGAGAACAAGATTCTTTCGGTCAGCCCACAGGTCCGCGATAACGATTGAAGGCGTGCACACGCCTTCCCGCTGCCTCTTTCAGGAAACCTCCATGGCCATCCCCCAACGCAACGCACTGTCCGAAACACAAGGACAGCCCCTGATCCGCATAGCCCGGGTGCTGTCTGCCGACACCGCGGGCCAAGTGACCGTGCAGCTCGACGGACAGCCTGTGGTCGCCGAAGCCGCTACCCATCTGCCTGCGTTGCTGCCAGGGCAGCGTGTGGCGGTGCTGCTGCCCGAGGCCGAGTCTCCGCTCATCACGGCGGCGTACCCGCTGACGGCTGGCGTGGGCGCCCAGGAAGGCACGGGCGAGCGCATGGAGGCTGCCATCGGCTTCGACCCGGCAACCGGCACGCTCAACATCCAGGCAAGGCAATTGAATCTGCAAGCACTCGGTTCGGTAGAAATCCGCTGCGGCGAGGCCGTGCTGCGCTTCACTGCGCAGGGCAACGTGGCCTTGCACGCACAAGCCATCACGCAGTCCGCCATCGGTCCCTACCAGATCGAAGGCGCGTCCATCGACTTGAACTGAGCCGCCAGATCCCTTCATGCCCCGCCGCGAAACACTCATTGCCGAGCTTCTGGAAGACACCGCGCGGGCACGCCGGCGGCGCCTTCACATCACCAAGGCAATGGACTTTCGACTGCTCGCACTGCAAACGGTGGACGACAAGATCGATCGCAACCTGCGCGCACTCTCGGTCTTCGGCCAGGAGGCACTCCAGGCCGCCGAGCAGGCCATTGCAGCGTCCAGCCACGCCCCGACCACCGACGCGCTGATCCACGTCGCCGCAGCCTGCGCTGTGCAGATGGCGGCACCGCAAGACGATGCCGGATTGCTGGCGCAATGGTTCGAGCGCTACGGCGCAGCCCACCGCACCGCATTGCGCGACGCATGGTGGTTCTACCCGCTTGATCGGGCCAGCGCCGCGCGCCACCCGGAACGCGTGGCGGCGCTGCTGCGCAGCACGCACGAGCCCGCCCGCACGCTCGGCATCGAACTGGCGGGGCGATGCGGCCTGCAAGCATGCCTTCCCTTGATTTCGCCCATCGCCGCCGCCGCGCCGGAAGGGCCCCTGCTGCGTGCGAGCGAACTGGCCCTGTGCCGCCTGGGACAAGCGCCCGACGACCTGGCGGCGCGCATCCAGCGGCGCGGCGGTGGCGC
>NZ_BQXQ01000094.1 GCF_030159055.1 Acidovorax sp. SUPP3334 | reverse complement strand
CCCAGCGCCGCCGTGAACAAGGTCTCTACACCAACGCTCATCTTCTTGCCTCCGCTTCAGCCCAGCACTATCGCATTACCCCGCATGTTCCCTGAGGTCAAGTTCCACTCGAAACGGCATAGAGCCCGCCCAGTTCGTTGTCTTGTAGCGCTGCTTGGGTTCACTCATCGGCATAGGCTAACCGTTCGACTGGCCGTGTTTGTGCAACAAAGCCATCAATAATGACTAACAAATCTTGCTTGCAAATTGTGCGTAAGAGAATTACGCATGACATACTCAATGCGCATAGCCGTGCATGACGTAATGGCGGACTACGCAACAGACCAATCACTTTACGAAGGCAAACATGAACACTTTTAGCGTACTCTCCCAAGAATCCACAGTTATCCTCGAAGTTCCGACAATCACGTTGCTGGGCAGCCTTGACGATACTCAGGGCACGACAAATTTAGGCCTCTCTGTTACCAGCAGCAAACCGGTCTTTGCGATCCTTTATAACCCGATTTAAGTTTCGGGCGCCTGGATCGTGATTAGGCTGGTGCCTGTTTACAGCGGGCACCAGCCTCTATAATTTCAAAAAATTAATAGGAGGTCCGAAATGTCTAGGCGCATCTGGATTTCAGAAGGCCACGCAACCGATGGCGAAATGTATGGGCGCGCTTTGCAGCTGCCCGAGATAAACCCATCCCGCCTCCCGTCATCACCGCAACGTATCGGAACGGACGTCCAGCGCAAACTTGCTGCGGTCGTCAAAGTCGACATGGGGGAAATAGGCTCCTGCCCTTGTCTCGATGTAGGCCTGAAAATTATCGAGGACAAATCCGTTCAAGAAGGTGATGCATGCGTGATGGGCTAATCAGAAACATGAATTCGATCTTCGCAGGCGAAGAGGCGATTATCGTGACTGATGATTGGCGCTTGGCACAGTGGCTGGCATCACGCGACGTCCCCGTCACGACGTTCGACGAGATCGGCGTCGGCGACGTTGACGTGCCGAGGCGAGCGATCGCTGTGCCACTTGACTGGGATCGTGTCCCGTCAAGCAAGCTACTGCGCAACAAATGGTCGGAGACGAGCGTCCTGTGGTTGCCGCTCGCGTCCTTTTCATCTGACCTAGATACAGCGAAATATTCGGTTGAGAGATTCTCAGAACTCGACGTTTCCCAGTCGGTGGCCATGAACCGCCGGGTTATCACGCGGCTTCTGATGGCGCGCGAGGAAATCACGATGACAGGGCCGGACACCGCGTTGAAAGTCCGGCTGCCGGATATGCTCACAATGGTCGGGCGCACCCGTGTGGCGCTGCTCCCAGACGAGCACGCGACGTTGGGCAACTACTTCGAAGTGGGGATGTCGCCCAGCGACATGGCAGGCCAAGTCGACGCGTCGATGTCCGTATCCGGCGTTGTCCGGGTCGATACGGTTCTTGTCGCGAAGCACCGTGCAATGAGGCTTGAAAGTGCTTCTGCCTTCCAGGCGGCAGCGGAACTCGCGGAAAAACTACGCAAGGCCTGCCCGTTTCAAGTAGTCGTTGAAGACAACAGAGTCGTCGATGGCTTTGGCGAATGGGCCGAGGCCATTCACACGTTAAGCGGACCGCAATACCGCTATGCCTTAACCGAAGTGGCAATCGGTACCGGGGTGTTGCCGCTGGGCGGAGTGGAGTGGAGCCTCAACAGCGTGCTCAACGAAGGTGCCACCGGCATCCACATAGGCGTTGGAAACGGCTTGAACGGCGCTCATTTCGACTTCATTTCTACGGAGGCGCGACTTGACATCGTATGACGCGTATCTGGCCAGTCAAACGTCCAAGGCAACGATTCGGTTAGCCAGTTCTATCCATTTGCGGGAGGAAGCGCAAGGAGGCGCGCTCGTCGTGGATGATCAGACGCTGACCGCAGCCCATATCAACAAGTCGGCTTATATCCTTTTCCAAGCGCTAAGCCGGCCCCGTACAGTAGAGGGCTTGGTCAGCATATTAGCTGAAGCGGCCAAGTGTCCTGTTAGCGAAGCGTTCGCACCCGTCGCCACGCTAGTCGAGGAAGCCACGCGCTTGGGCTGGATCGAGACACACGAAGCGGACATTGGGTCGTGAGCATGATCATCGTGCGTGCTAGTGTCCCGTCCCGCTGATAAGTGAGCAAAGTCGATGCAGCTTTTCGAGTATCGAATCTGCGGTGGCGGTCCACCTGAAGGGTTGGCAGTTGGCGTTGTAGGCGGTGACGAAGTGGTCGATGCGTTGGACGAGTT
>NZ_BQXQ01000093.1 GCF_030159055.1 Acidovorax sp. SUPP3334 | reverse complement strand
TGCCCGCAAGCCGGTCGGCCCGGATCGCCTGATTCACCACGGCGACCGAGGCGTTCAGTACGTGTCGATCCGCTACACAGAGCGGCTCGTGGAAGCCGGCCTGGAGCCTTCGGTAGGCAGCGTGGGGGACTCCTACGACAACGCTCTGGCCGAGACCATCAACGGCCTGTACAAGGCCGAGGTGATCCATCGCGCCTCGTCCTGGCGCACGCGCGAGGAGGTCGAGTGGGCCACGCTCAACTGGGTCGACTGGTTCAACAACCGTCGATTGCTGGAGCCGATCGGGAATATCCCACCGGCCGAGGCTGAGGCCAACTACTATTCCCACTCCCATGAGTCCGCCATGTCGGCGTGACTCAAACCAAGGGGTCTCCGGGATTCCCGGGGCGGTTCAGACTGCCGCACCTGCACCGGATTGCGACAAGCTGATCATGGCGCGTGAACGCCATGCGCCAGGCCAGAGATGCTCCATGCTCATGCTGGTGCGCAGCTGCTTCATGCAACCGGCCTTGCTGGCCGATCTGCCAGAGTCGCTGGTCCACCTCCTCGTGCAACGTCAATGGCAGCCAGCGGATGTTGTAGCCCGTCGCGCACAGCAGCGCATGCAGCGCATCGCCCGCAGCGCCCTGCAACCAGCACCGGTCCATGCCGTTGTCGTGCTTCAGCTGCCCGATGGCGGGCTCCACCGCCTGTCTGCGCTTGAGCCAGCGTCGCTGCTGTTCGGTCAGGCTCTTGAATTTGCCTGGGTGGATGATCTGCACGTCGGGGTTGTCCGCATCCACACCTCTGAACCCCAGGTCCACGACGATCTGCTTGGGGCTTGATCGCTGTGTCCTCGATCAGGATCCTCACCTGCTCCAACTGTTCGTTCAAAGTGTTGCCGTCATAGGGGTTGCCGGTGAAGCTGCGCGCCCCGACCATCAGGCCCTGCTTGTGCGTGACCGCCACGCTGACCTTCACGCCGAACTCGTAGGGCTTCCTGGCCTTGCCTTTGCCGATGCACTCCACCTGCGGGGCGTGCAGAGCGTACAGCTTGTTCTTGTCCTTGGGACGCTGTGTGCGGATGCGCTCGGCGCGTTGCATCAGCGTTTGCAAGCTGGTCAGCGTCAGCGCGGTGGCCTCGCTGGCCTGTTCGATCTTGCGCCCCACCTCGCGCAGCACAATGCCCAGGATCGTGCGCTGGCGTTTGACGACCTTGCGCAGGCGCTTGAACTGCTTGGCTTGTACGCGTGCTTGAGGTACAGCAGGCTGGCCATCAGGCGCAGGGGAAGACGGGGACGGCCGGCGGCAGCAACACCGGCACCGGCCACTTGGCAGCGATGGGCCGAACAGATCGTCCTGCGCAACGGCGCGGCCCTCACGCACATGGCGGGCAAAGTGCGGCGCCAACGCCGCCTCGATCTGCGCCCAGGGCAGCCGGGCAGCCAGCACCGCCAGCGGGTGGTGCGGATCGATCATCTCGGCCAGCGGCTGGCGCAAGAAATCGGTCTCGGACATCTGCAAAACTCCCAGAAAACAAAATCTGATTTGTTGATTCTCGGGGGATCAAGCAACCAGCGGAACTGGCGAAAACCCAGTGTCCATGCGGGTTGCCAGGGTTTTGCAGGGGCGACGAAATACGTAAACGGCCTGGGCGAACGGGTCCATGCCGAGCGCCTGCTCGACCACAATTGCCAGACCATTGAGACCGACACGAAAGTCGATGGCATCGCGATGCAGGTAGACCTTCAGGTCCGGGTCGAAGCGGAACATCGCATCCTCCCCAGCGCCTCGAGGAGTTCGCAAGCCTGCGGCAGGTCGCAGGCGCCGAGGTCCACGACGACACCACTGGGAAGTCGGGCCTGCATCTGCAGCATTGCTTGAGCTTGCGGCGCCGGAGCTTCGATGTGGACCGGTACGAACGCTGGCGCCGTAGCCACGGTGGCTACGGCAGCTACCACTGCCGGCGCGGGAGGCACCACCGCCTTGCGCTCGTGTTTGCGGACCCAGGTGCTCAGCAGGTTGGCATTGATGCCGCAGTCGCGAGCCAGCTTGGCCATCGAAATGCCTGGCCGGCCACAGGCTGAGATCAGCTCCTGCTTGGCCTGGGCGTCATACACGCATCGGCCATCGCGTTTGCGGCCGACGATCAGCCGTTCGGCCAGATCCAAAATCCACTCTGACATTACGTTCCCATCTACATGTACGTGGGAACGTAGCCTCTCAGGTCAGCATGCTGAAATGAAGGGCGTGGTTTATTGACGGCTTACGCAGCATCACTGCCAAGACCCGGCGCTGTCTTAGAACGTGTTCACGATCTCCTGAGCAGCAGAGCGAGGAAAGCCAGATGTACGAACTGCAGGCTGGTATTGAGCAGCCGCTCGCAGTTCTTCCACAGCCGCCTGTTCTTCTCCAGCCAGGCAAA
>NZ_BQXQ01000092.1 GCF_030159055.1 Acidovorax sp. SUPP3334 | reverse complement strand
CACGTTCCGGTATTACGAGCCGGAGGTGGGAGCATTCACGACGCCGGACCCGATTGGGTTGGCGGGCGGGATGAATCTGCACCAATATGCGCCTAATCCGATTGCTTGGGTTGATCCTTGGGGTTGGGTAAGAAAATGTGGAGGGGCGGGGCGACAAAAACCTGTAAGTTTACCTAGTGCGAGAAAGACGAAAGTAGATATGGCCCATGTCCTTGATCGCCATACTGCATCTGGTAAGACGGCTCAACAAAGTGGAAAAAAAGATCTTTTTCCAGAGGGAATGACCCCGAAGCAGATAGAAAAATCTATTAAAGAAGCATACGGTAATTCGAAGCGAATCAGTACTCAGGGTGAGCGAGTTTTGGTGCAAGGCCAATCTGGGGGTAAAACAATTGAGATGTGGGTTAATACAAAGACAAAAGTTATTGAGACGGCTTATCCAAAAAATTAAGGAAAATAATGTTGATTATTTTGGATGAAGACTCTGTTAGATTTTCCGATAGTAAATTGTCTAATAACGTGTTTGCTCATGTATACCTGAGATGCGATTCTGGCGAATGTTTCCCAGAGTGCGGCTGGGATGATTTTGCACAAGTTGTTTTGAGTTGGTGGACTGATGGTGCTACACGGTTTTTAAAGTACGGAGATGAAGAGATTTTTAGATTTATGGATGGGGATTTTTATTTTAAAATTGAAGGCGTGCTACATAAAGATGTTCAAATAAGTTGGTTTGAAAAATCAAAAATCATAAAAACACAGCAGCTTGATTTTTCTCAATTTGTAAGCTCGTTGCTAGTGGCTGGTAATAAGTTGGCTAGGAAGTTGCAAGAGATTGAGGTAGATAAAAAAATCACCGACGATTTTGTACGTTGTCAAAATAATTTGCGAAAACTGTTAAAATCGCAAATATAATCTAGTTGGAATTGAGCTTCATAGTGAATAGCTAGCTACGGCTAGGGTCGTTTTATTAAAATAATGCAGCGGCGATAATTTTTTGGAAAGCTGCCTTATGGCGGTCACTTCAACATCTAAGCCTACTAGAAGATTCTCACGCTCTTATTTTAGTAATGCCGATTTATGAAAATATAAAAACCTACTCTGAGTGGAAGATTTTTTCGCGGTAAACGAAATCCCCAGTCATACACATTTTTAACCTTAGCTGTCGAGATGATTGCCTAGGTTTATTATTTTCACGCCCCAATAGACTGCCAGAGCGGTTGAACGACAACCTAGAAAAATTTGTCTGGCGGGCGCAGTACAAAACCTGGGGAAGTGCCGTCACGGAAAGCTGGCAGGCCTTCGACGACGTGGGGCGGCCGCTGGGGCAGGCCATTGCCGGCGGGCAAGCGGCAGCGCCGCAGAACCTGCGCATGCAGGGGCAATATCTGGATCGCGAGACGGGACTGCACTACAACACGTTCCGGTATTACGAGCCGGAGGTGGGAGCATTCACGACGCCGGACCCGATTGGGTTAGCGGGCGGGATGAATCTGCACCAATATGCGCCTAATCCTATTGCTTGGGTTGATCCTTGGGGGTGGGCAAGAGAATGTGGGGGAGCAGATCGAAAAGATAAAAAAACTAGCTACGACGCTAAAAGTAGAAGAGATGCATTAAGGCAAGCAAAAAGAGATGCAGGAGTGCCAAACTCTCAACAGCCAAAAAAGATAACTCGAGAAAACTTGGATGATGGCAATGGAAACAAGATTTTTGACGCAAAGGGTCGACCAGTCACGGCAAGGGAATATCATTATGTTTCCAAGGATGGAAAGCCTGTTGTCATACAAGAGCATAGTTTGGGTCACACTAAAGCAACAAAAGGCCATGGCATGGAGCCCCACTTTAATGTGCGCCCTGTAACCAATACTCGGACTGGAGATGTGGCAGGCACTCATGGCCACTACAATTTTTAAATATGATTGAAAATATTGATCGAAATGATTTTTTAAGAAAACTTTTCCCGAATCAAGATTTTGGGGCGATCTTTTTTGGGCAAATCAGTTTTGATGTGGGAGGCCGTGTAACATTGGGGCTACATATAAAAAATAAACCTGTCGTTGAGGTGAAGAAATGGGGCGTGTGGGGGGTGGATTATAATGTCATTGTTGTTGAGGTTTTGGGGAAAACAAATGGTGAAATCATTCTAAACAATCAATTCGATTTTGATTTTGAAAAAGTTTTGATAAATACTGAAAAAGATGGATTTTTGATAAAACAAGAAGGTCCCGGTTTTTTCTTGCAAATCCCGGTGAAATACTTGGTTTTTCAAGGGTGCTCCATTTATAAAAATTCCTTTGATGATTAATGATTCGATGGTCTAAAGTAGTGTTGCGGGAGCAAAAGAATACTGGCCATCGACTACACCATTAGGTTCGCCTATGACGCCGCAGACCGGCTCGTCAGCGAAATCCGAATCGACGGAACCCGGCAGGTTCTGGAACGTGACGCTGCAGGCCAGGTGGTCGGGGTGACGGAATACCCCATGCCCGGCGGGGGT
>NZ_BQXQ01000091.1 GCF_030159055.1 Acidovorax sp. SUPP3334 | reverse complement strand
GGTCGCGCTGCGGCTTTTATGCGCCCGATTCGGGCTGCCGATGCAGGCGGTCATCGCCGCGTTGTTCGCCGCACACGGTGACCGCCGACCTGTCCGCGGTTGAGAACGGAATTGTTCAGGGCGGACTCGTTATCGAGGCGAGCGGCAGCGCCTCCTGCAAAGGCAGGTGATAGACCGTCTCGTAGAGCGTGGGCAGCCAGTTGTTGATGCCATTGGCAACGAAGCAGGACGCGGCCGAGAGCGTGCGCGTCAGCGACTCGCAGTGGCTCAAGCTGAAGCTTCAAGTGCCGGGCTATCAGTAGTAGTGACTGCAGAAGCAGTCCGTAAAATAGATAGTGACTGTTTTGGCAGGCGTTGGGCATTTCCACTATTTTTCGTGAAAGCCCCAACTCAAATGCACCATAATGCCTTTAATTGAAGTCACTAAAGCGCTTATTGGCCATAATAGGAGGCACTATGGCTAAACTTGCCCTCCCCTCCAAAAAGGCTACTTCCGCGTTGGAAAAGCTGGGACATGACGTCCAGATCGCGCGCAAACGGCGCGAATTCACCCAGAAACGTCTGGCAGACGGGGCGGGTATCAGTCGCGCCACACTGCAAAAGGTCGAGGCGGGCGATCCAGGCGTCTCACTCGGTGCCCTTGCCATGGTGCTGCTCGCCCTCGGTGAGATCGATCGCCTGGGGCAGCTCCTGGACGTTGCCCGTGACGATGTGGGCTTGGCGATCGCAGTCAGGGACCTGCCGCAGCGCGTTCGCAGTCCCCGTTCGCAAGCCAAGCCCAGCGGGCCGCGCACCACGCCGAACGCGTCGGTCCGCCCAGGCGTACCGACGGCTTCCGTTAGTGAGCCCGAGGTGTTCTGATGGCCCAGACGAAGCTGCAAGTCTGTTTGGGCGCCGCTGAAACGCTGGTGGGCTCGCTGACCTTTGAGAGCACTGGCAACCGCGAGCACAGCGTGTTCCAGTACGCCGAGGGCTGGCTGGAGAACCCGCGCGCCTTCGCGCTGGAGCCTGGGCTGCCGCTCGACGACCAGAGGCGATTCTTCAAGGCTGATGCGCCGCGAGGCTCGCCCCTGCCCCATGCAGTTGCCGACTCCCTTCCGGATTCGTGGGGTCGCAGCATTGTTCGCAAGGATGCGGCACTCAACCGCGATCGCGGCGGGCCGCTGACCGAGTTGGACTACCTGGCGTCGGTCGACGACTTCAGTCGTATGGGTGCTCTGCGGTACCGCCTGGACGCGCCAGACGGCCCCTTCTTGGCGGGAGAGCCTGCCGGACGGCACTGGGTGCCACCCCTGCTGCAGCTCGATCAGCTGAGCCATGAGATCGCTGCCTTTGAGCGCGACGAGCCCGACATGGTCGCGCTGCGCCGGCTTCGGCAGATCGGTACAGTCTTCGGCGGGGCCCGCCCGAAATGCTCGATCCTCGACGCGGACGGTCGTTTAGCGCTGGCGAAGTTCACCAGCACCACCGATACGATGGCAGTCGAACGCGCAGAGGTGATGACGCTCGCGCTGGCCAGCCGTTGCGGCTTGCGGGCGGCCGAGGCTCGCATCGAGATGAGCGCCGGCCTGCCAGTGGCAATTCTTCGCCGATTCGACCGGCTCAACGGCGGCAGGCGCCCCTATATCTCCGCTCAGACCATGTTGGAGGCCCCGACGGCTGATGGCTCGACCTACGTGGAGATCGCCGATGCGATCCGAATGCACAGCATCGACCCGACCGCTGCGCTCGAAGAGCTCTTCAAGCGAATCGCGTTCACCATCCTGGTGTCCAACGTCGACGACCACCTCAAGAACCACGGATTCCTGTACGTGGGACAGAAGCAGTGGGAGTTGTCACCGCTGTTCGACGTCAATCCTGCACCGGAACGTTTTCGGGAGCTCAAGACGGCGATCGCCGATGCAGCGGAGCCAGAGGCGTCGGTGGCCTTGCTGGTGGAAAACGCGGTCTTCTTCGATCTCGACCGCAATACGGCTGCGACCTCGATCCAGTCCATGGCACAGGTGATCGCCGAGAGCTGGTGCGGGCTGGCGGACAGCGTGGGGATGACCCGCAAGGAACGCGATGTGTTCGAGGGCGCCTTCGTGCATCCGGAAGCCAAGGCAGCTTTGAGCATGGCGCCGACACCGGCTACCAGAGCTCTACCGAGGCCCTGACGGTACGCAAAGGTGTGCCTGCGCCCAGCCGGAGCCAACGGCAGAGGCACCAGTCTGGATCGACACTCAGCCTGAAAGGAACTGGCGCGCTACTTCGAATTGCGGAAGTCGAGATCGCGACCATGGTCAAGGGCCTCTGTTCTGCGGTGAGCCGCGAGGCTGCAGCGCTTGTCCCGCGTCACCGACCATTCGCGTCACATTGACGGTCGAATCAAAGCGCTGCCGAGCCCCGGTTCATGCTGGCGATGCATGCGTCGATATCGGCTTCCTTCCAGGCAACAGTTCGTTTTCCGATGCGCACCGGTTGCGGGTGCAGCCCGGTTCGCATGCCTGCGTAGTCTTGCTGTAAGCCGTCAATAAACCACGCCCTTCATTTCAGCATGCTGACCTGAGAGGCTACGTTCCCACGTACATGTAGATGGGAACGTAATGTCAGAGTGGATTTTGGATCTGGCCGAACGGCTGATCGTC
>NZ_BQXQ01000090.1 GCF_030159055.1 Acidovorax sp. SUPP3334 | reverse complement strand
GAACGCACAGCATGGTTGCCTGCGTTCCTGAGCTACTACAACGCCAGGAGGCCCCACTCGGCCTTGGGCTACAGACCTCCAGCTTCCCGACTTGCCGGGTATAACCTATTGCAACTCGACAGCTAGAGGTATGTCCGAACTCTATCCCAAGGTGAAGGTGGAAGAGGATCGGATTTTCATCGCCGATGGACCCATCTGGACATCGGCGGGGATGACCGCGGGTATCGATCTTGCGCTTGCCATCGTCGAGGAGGATCTCGGCATGGAAATGGCGCGGCAGGTGGCTCGAAAGATGGTCGTGTACCACCGTCGAAGCGGGGGGCAGTCCCAGTTCTCAACGTTGCTCGAGCTAGAACCGAAGTCAGACAGGATGCAGGCCGTGCTGACCCACGCTCACCGTAATCTTGCGAGCCGACTGTCGGTGGAGGATCTCGCCGAGGTTGCGCATCTGTCGCCTCGTCAATTTAGCTGAGCGTTTCAATCCGAGACCGGGCAATCACCAGCCAAGGCCATCGAACACATGCGCTTGGAGGCAGCTCGAGCGATGATGGAGGAAACAAGCCACCCCATCGATCTCGTTGCTCAGCAGACGGGATTCGCAGACCGAGATCGCATGCGCCGCGCATTCATACGGGCCTTTGGTCAACCACCACAAGTCATCCGACGTGCCGCCAGGGCTTGATCGCTAAACCCTTGCGCAAATCAAGAAGGGGCGGTTCAGGAAGATGGATCGGCCAGACGCTTGTGAGTGGGCAATGCCAGCCCTGGGGCAACAGGACTCGGGTTTTGCGGACCGCCGCGCGCCTGCGGTGCGCCTGGCTGTTCCAGTACCAACTGCTGCCCATGGAACTCGGCCAGCGCGTCCCGGTGGCCCACGCTGATGACCGTGGTGGCGGGCAGCCGGTCGGCCAGCAGCGTGTAGAGCATGCGCTCGGCTGCCGGGTCCAGCGCGCTGGTGGCCTCGTCGAGTAGCAGCCATTCGGGCTTTTGCAGCAGCACGCGGGCAAACGCCAGCCGTTGCTGCTCGCCCGGCGACAGCCGTCGTGCCCAGGGCGCCACATCGCCGAGCTGGTCGCTCAAGGGCTGCAGGCCTACGGCCTCCAGGGCTTCGCGCACTCGGGCCTCGGTGTGCTCGCCGGGCGTGCCCGGGTAGGCCAGCGCTTCGGCGAGGCTTCCCAGCGGAAGGTAGCTGCTCTGCGGCACGAAGAGCATCCTTGTCTTCGGCAGGTCAACGGTGCCGCTACCGAAGTCCCACAGGCCTGCCAGCGCTCGAAGCAAGGTGCTTTTGCCCACTCCGGAGGGGCCACGCAGCAGCCACCGCTCACCCGGCTCGATGTGCAGGTCTGGCACGGTCAGCAGCGCTGCACCGCCTGGCAGCGCCAGTTGCAGGCTGTGTGTGGCCAAGGCATTGCCTTCACCCCTCCGCAGTCGAATGCCGCGGGTGGACGAAGCCGGTATGGCGGCCAACACCTCGCCCAGTTCCGTCAGACGGTTGACCGTGGCACGCCATTCCGCCAGCGTCCCGTAGCTGTTGATGAACCACGACATCGCCCCGCTCACCGTGTCGAAAGCGCGGCTGATCTGCATGAGCACCCCGAAGCTGTAAGCGCCGGCGAAGTAGCGCGGCGCGGCCAGTGCCAGCGGCAGGACGACGGCGATCTGCGAATAAAGCGAATTCACCAGCGTGAGCCGCTTGGTGTAGCGCATCACCATGCGCCAGTTGTCCTGTATCCGGCCGAACAGCGTGGCGGAGTGGGCCGCCTCGGCCCGCGCGCCGTCGTACAGCGCGATGGGTTCAGCGTTCTCACGCAGTCGCACGAGGCCGAAACGGAAATGCGCTTCCACCTGCTGCTGGCGGTAGTTCACGGCCACCAGGCGGTGTCCGAAAGCCTGCATGGCCAGCGAACCCACCACGGCATAGGCTGCAGCCGCCCACACCATGTAGCCGGGAATGGTGGCGCTATAGCCTGCCACATGGACCAACAGCGGTCCGCCCACGGACCACAGGATGAAGATGAAGGAACCCAGCGTGACGACGGTGGACAGCAGGTCCAGGGTCAGTGCCAGCGTGGTGGTGGCCAAGCTGTTCAGGTCTTCGGCGATGCGCTGGTCCGGGTTGTCGGCCAGGCGGTCGCGCTCGATGCGGTAGAAGGCATTGCCGTGCAACCACCGCTTCAGGTACTCGGCCGTGAGCCAGCGGCGCCAGCGAAATCCCAGCATCTGCTTGAAGTACAGCGCATACACGGCCAGCACGATGTAAGCCAGCGCCAGTCCCGTGAAGAGCAGCAGCAGGGGGCTGAACTCGGCCGTGTTGCGGGCCTCCAGAGCATTGAAGAAATCCGCGCTCCAGGCGTTGATGCGCACGTTGATGTAGACGATGCCGAGGTTCATCGCGACGATCAGCGCCAGCAGGCCGCGTGCGGACCATCGTTCCTCAGAAAACCAGTAGGGGCGGATCAACGACCAGGCTGAGGTCTTGGTGACAGTGGGTTGGGGCATCGATCTGTGTTAGGTGTGGCGGGTTGGCCAGTGTGCCGCGCGGCTGTGAAGGTTGGCTTAGCCGGGACTTAAACGCGGGGCGGCAACGGACGGCGCGCAGCATGCGGCGTGCAGCGTGCTAGGTTTTACTCATAAGTCAGTAACTTAGAGAGCATTCTATTGCGCAGTGCGGCGATCGGTGCTTTCATTGACGGCATGAAAAGAGACGGACGCACCCTGGCCCACAATGTGTTGGAAGAAATGCGCATGCTGGCCGTACAGCGCATGCGCGAAGGAGAGTCGCCAGCAGCGGTGGCGGCTTCCTTGGGCATGCACAGGGGCTGGGCCTA
>NZ_BQXQ01000089.1 GCF_030159055.1 Acidovorax sp. SUPP3334 | reverse complement strand
TGATTTCGCCCATCGCCGCCGCCGCGCCGGAAGGGCCCCTGCTGCGTGCGAGCGAACTGGCCCTGTGCCGCCTGGGACAAGCGCCCGACGACCTGGCGGCGCGCATCCAGCGGCGCGGCGGTGGCGCGGCGGAGGATCTGCTGCACGCGCTGCGCCTGATCGCTGCAAGCGGTCATCTGGACCTGGCACAGGTGCAAGGCTATCTGCGGTGCGCGCACATACCGCTCCCCGCGCTACAGCGCCTGGGTTGGTGCCTTGCCACGCTTTGCGACCCCGTTCAGGCCCACCATCGGGCCGAAGCAAACGCCGCCATGGACCCGGGGTTGCGCTTGCAGGTGCTGGCCCTGGCAGGATTTCCACAGGCACTCATCGCCGTCGTGCGCGAGGTGACATCCCAGCCCGGGCCGGCCACCGCCCCGCAAATGGACGCATTGGCCGTGCTGCTGGGTGACGTACCGATGCAGGTGCGTGCCAAAGACGTGTCGCCACAAGAGCGGGAAAGCGCCCTGCGGCAACGCGTGCTGCAGGTGTTCCGCAACGCGCACATTCCCGTCGCCAACGATGCCAAGACCTGCGCATGGGAGGCGGGCCGCATGCTGGCCGAACCGGACCCTGCCCACAATCGCCGCCTTCGCTTCGGCCGCGCCGCCCGGCCCCGGGAAGACGGCGGCGCCGCCTTGCAGGCCCCGGTGCAGCAACTCGGCTCCCTGATGCGGCAGGCGCTCTACATCGAGCAATCGGTGCAGGCCCGCAAGCCCGTTGGCGCGGGCCTTTCGGCCTACGCCAGCACGCGCCACCAGATGCATGTCATCGGGCTGTCCGAATGGCTGGCCGAGGCGCACGCTGCACCGCGTTGAACATGGCCGACCTGCTCAACCTCACCCCGTTCGCCACGGCCGTCTATCCCCACGTGGACGACGAGGGCCGCCATGCCCGGCTGCTGGTGGTCAAAGGCGTCTGGGACCTGGACCGAGCCAACCGGCTGGCCGATGGACCCGGCCTGCTGGGCTTGCGTGACCGGGCACTGCCCCTGCGCATCGGCGACCTCGACCTGGAACCCGCACAGCGGGAAGCGCTCGGTGAACGCGCAGCGCAAGAAATCGACTGGCTGCCCTCCGACGCCGTTCCGCCCAAGCCCCGCTTCGATCTCATCGTCAGCGGCTACGCCCATGCAGCGCCCGGAAAGGCCGAGCATCGGTTCATGGCCGCTGTAGCGCATGGGACGCAGATCGTGGGCCTTACGCTGTGCGCGCCCCGTTTCTGGCGCAAGACCCTTCTCAAGGGCGGCGGGGGCATCCCCGGCGATTACCTGGCTGCGGTACGCCGCGTCCCCGTGCACCCTTGCTTTGCCTACGGTGGGGAAAGCGCCGGCGGCGAAACCCTCTACAACCCCCAGGGCATGGGCAGCACGGCAGGCCACGGCGGCGAAGGCATCGAGCGTGTCGCGTTGCCGTGGGTGGAACACCCCGACCATCCCGTGACCAACCTCACCCGCCATCCCCTGGCCGCCGGCTTCGGCCCCTGGCCGGAAAACGCAGGATTCCGGCTGCCGCACATGGGCACCCGGGACCTGCCCTGGCAGCGCGAACGCTCGCCCCGCCGTCCCAAAGACTTTCATCCGCTGTTCCACAACCAGGCCGAGCCCCGCTTGCAATGGGGCCGCGCTCCGGCCCCTGGCGACACCATCGCCTTGCACCAGTTCACACCCGAAGGGCCCACGCGCGCCATCTGGCCCAGCGTTCGTCCCCACGCCACCGTGGGCGGGCAATCGGCACCACCGTTGGTGGCGGACACCTGTGTCGTGGCCCCGCAAGAGGGCCGCTTCGCCATCGTCTGGCGCAGCCTTCTGCCGCCCGCCGGGGCCATCACCGTGCGCGCGTCCAACGCCTGAGGCGGCCACACCGCAGCCCTTTCCCGCTCTCGTCCAATGCCCCTTTACAGCCCCCGCCCCGTTCTGCAGATCGAGCACGCCACCCTGGTCACCAGCCTCGGAGACGATTGGCTGACCAGCGTGGCCGCCTTCACTGCGCGACGCAAGCACTTCCGGTACGCAGAGCTGGATGGCACCAAACTGCTGACCGCGCCCGCGCGCGACGTCGCCGGCGAATCCCGGGGACCGGCCCGCTTGAGAGAACTCCTGCGCGCCGCCTGGAGCCCCATGGCCACCTGGCTCCAGGCACTGCCGCCCGCGCCGACGCTTTATCTGCTCGCCCTGCCCGAATGGATGGCAACGCCCCCCGCTCAAACCCAAGCATCGTCGGCAACAGCGCAGCCACACGGCCCCGATCCACTGCAGGGGGCCATCGATGGGTTCGGCGCGCAATGCCGGCGTGCCGGGCTGCCCATGCTGGCCGTGCATGCCTTCTCGGGCGGCGCCGAGACCTGCCACACCGCTCTGGCCCGCGCCTTCCGGACGCTCGACCACGACCTGCCACCGGCGCAGATCGTCCTCATCGCCGCGGACTCCCTGTGCGACCAGGACATTCTGCTGCGCGATCACCGGGCAGGCCGCATCTACGACCGTGACCACGGCAGCGGCTGGGTGCCAGGCGAGGCGGCGGCCTGCCTGCTCTTGCGGCCAGCGGCAGGCTTGCACGCGGTGGCGCGCAATGCCCTGGCGCTGCATGCGCCCTGCATCAGCGACATGCCGGTTCCCTCGCCACGCTGGCCCAGCGATCGGCAAGGCGACGGCCGGGCATTGCAGCAGGCGATGGAAGGGGCGCTCGGCGCCGCCGGCCTGCGCAGCGCTCAGGTCAGCCGCCACCTGAGCGACAGCGACGGCAGCCGCTGGCGTCTGGAGGACGAAACCGCAGCGCTGGCCCGCATGACGGCCATGCCCGACGCGCAATGGAGCGCCGAACCACTGCAGCCGGCAGAGCTGCTCGGGCAACTGGGCGCCGCGTGGGGTGCCGTGCAATGGGCACTTGCACAGGGACTGCATCGCCACGGCCTGACCCGCATCGACCAGGCGCTGTGCACCGCACAGGACATTTCGGGGCGCTGCAGCGCAGGCGCCATGGAATGCGGGACCGGCACTTAGCCCAACGGCATCGAAACAGCACGACCAGACAATTCAAGGGAAGCACAGCGTGGGCAAGGTCTATATCGACGGTAAAGAAGTGGTGTCGCAAGCGGCGGCCGGCACGGTGAACAAGCCGGACGACTTCGTCTTCCTGCGCAAGAAGGACACGCCGGGCACCGCGCCCTACCGCAACGACAGCGGCTCCATCGGCAACCCGGCAGGCTCCACCTTTCATTCAGGCACGGATGTGGCGAC
>NZ_BQXQ01000088.1 GCF_030159055.1 Acidovorax sp. SUPP3334 | reverse complement strand
GAACGCACAGCATGGTTGCCTGCGTTCCTGAGCTACTACAACGCCAGGAGGCCCCACTCGGCCTTGGGCTACAGACCTCCAGCTTCCCGACTTGCCGGGTATAACCTATTGCAACTCGACACCTAGCCAACCCGCTGGTGCAGCCCAACCTGGGCTACGACCCCATCAAGAACTTCGACAACATCGCGATCCTGGGCCGCCAGCTCAACGTGCTGGTGGTGCATCCCAGCCTGCCGGTGAAGACCTTCGCCGAGTTCGTGGCCTATGCCAAGGAACGCCCGGGCAAGCTCAACTTCTGCAGCGCAGGCGCGGGCAGCATGGGCCAGTTGAATGTGGAAATGATGCAGCTCGCCGCCGGCACCCAGGCCGTGCACGTGCCTTACCGCGGCGGCTCGCCACTCATCACCGCAGTGCTGGCCAACGAGGTGCAGTTCACGCTCGACAACCTGGTCATCTTCCTGCCGCACATCCAGGCCGGCAAGCTGCGAGCCCTCGCGGTCGCAGCACCGCAGCGCCTGCCCCAGTTGCCCGACATTCCCACCTTTGCCGAGCTGGGCCAGGCGCCGCTCAACCAGACCTCGTGGACCGGCATCACCGCCCCGGCAAACACGCCGCCGGACATCGTCGCCAGGCTGCACAAGGCCATCCGCACGGCTGCCACCGAGCCTTCGATGCTGGAGAACCTGCGCGGCCGTGGCGTGATCGCGCCGGAGGACATGGCTCCGGCCGGGTTCGAAAAAATGATGGCCGAGCGCCTCGTGGCCTATGGCGACGTGGTGCGCCGCGCCAACGTCAAGCCCGAGTAGGCGCCGAGGCCGGCAGCACGCCGGCCTGTGCGGGGGCGCTTCTTGTGTGGGAACATGGCGCGCAATCACCACTGCCGCCCACGCCGACCATGCGCCCTACCAACCACCCCTCCCTGCCGGCCCTGGCCCTGCTAGCTGCACTGGGCTGCAGCCCGCTCCTGGCGCAGGCGCAGGCCTCTTGCTCCAGCGACGGCAACGCTCAGCCCGTCGCGCTGTACGAACGCTTCATCAACGCGGACTGCGAGTCCTGCTGGGCCGGCCCGCCGGCGCATGCGCCCGGCCCCACGGCCCTGGTGCTCGACTGGATCGTGCCCGGAGGCCTCGCAGACGATGCGCCGCTGTCGGCAGCCGCCACGCGCGACGCGCTGCAGCGCCTGCAAGACCTGGGCCGCAGCGTGCCCCAGTTCTCTGACACCCACACCGCCGAGGTCCAGCCCCTGCCCGGCCGTCTGCGCGTGGCCAGCGGCCTGGCGATGAATGATTACCTCGGCACCGGCATTTCCTTCAAAGCGGTGCCCGGTGCTCCGCTTCCGGCAGGCAGCTATGCCTACTCGCTGCTGCTGGTCGAAAGCGTGCCGGCCGGCACCGCGGGCACGCCGGTGGATCGCAATGTGGTTCGAAATGTGCTCCAGGGCATATGGAACGCCGGCACATCGCTATCAAAAAAGGAGCAAATCTCATGGATGGAGAACCGCTCCATGCGGACGCCCGAAGGCGCCAACCCCGACCGCCTTTTCATGGCCGGCTGGCTGCAGGATGCACAGGGCCGCATCGTCGCTGCCGCGCAGTCCCGGTGCGCCGCAGGGTCTTGAGCGGCGGGTAGAATCAGTCACCGGGCCCAAGTTTCTTGACGCCCGGTTTTTTGTGCCTGCGCACAGCAGGGTTCGGTGCCTCCCACGCGGTGGCACCCGCAGAGCCGGTCAGCAAGCCAAGCGCCCACCGTGGTGGAAATCCTTCCGCCGCGTCCTTCGATGGAGCTTGGAAATCTGATGGAAATCTTCGACTACGACAACGTCCTGCTGCTGCCGCGCAAATGCCGCGTGGAAAGCCGCTCAGAGTGCGACGCCAGCGTGACGCTGGGCCAGCGCACCTTCCGCCTGCCCGTGGTGCCGGCCAACATGAAAACGGTGGTGGATGAAAAGATCTGCCTGTGGATGGCGAAAAGCGGCTACTTCTACGTGATGCACCGCTTCGACCTCGACAACGTGCAGTTCGTGCGCGACATGCATGCCGCCGGGTGCTTCGCATCGATCTCCCTCGGGGTCAAGAAACCCGACTACGACACCGTGGACCAACTGGCGGCGGCGGGCCTCGTGCCCGAATACATCACCATCGACATCGCCCATGGCCATGCCGACACGGTGAAGAACATGATCGCCTACCTCAAGGAAAAGCTGCCGGGCGCGTTCGTCATCGCCGGCAACGTCGGCACGCCCGAAGCCATCATCGACCTGGAGAACTGGGGCGCTGACGCGACCAAGGTCGGCATCGGCCCCGGCAAGGTGTGCATTACCAAGCTCAAGACGGGCTTCGGCACGGGCGGCTGGCAGCTGTCCGCGCTCAAGTGGTGCGCGCGCGTGGCGACCCGGCCCATCATTGCGGACGGCGGCATCCGCGACCATGGCGACATCGCCAAGAGCATCCGCTTCGGCGCGACCATGGTCATGATCGGCTCGCTGTTCGCCGGGCATGAGGAATCCCCCGGCAAGACGGTGGAAGTGGACGGCGCACTGTTCAAGGAGTACTACGGCTCGGCCAGCGACTTCAACAAGGGCGAGTACAAGCACGTGGAAGGCAAGCGCATCCTCGAACCCATCAAGGGCACGCTGGCCAGCACGCTGATCGAGATGGAGCAGGACGTACAAAGCTCCATCAGCTACTCCGGTGGCCGCAAGCTCATGGATATCCGCAAGGTGAACTACGTGATCCTGGGCGGTGACAACGCGGGCGAGCATTTGCTCATGTGATGGCTGCCGAGCCCGCGCTGCCGCACGCGGCAGTGCGGTCGATGAGCGCACTTTTTTCGGTCGCGCTTGCAACCGCTACAAAAGTTGGTGCATAATCCGAGGCTCTGCAGCAATGCAGACAGCTTTTCAAAAAGTGGGTTCTTAGCTCAGTTGGTAGAGCAGCGGACTCTTAATCCGTAGGTCGAGTGTTCGAGTCACTCAGGACCCACCACTCATAAGCCTCCAAGGCAACTAAAGCCGATGCTACAAAACATAGCGTCGGCTTTTTTCATTGGTGCCGATATGTGACGCATCACATATACAGTGTTTTCGGGTGATGTGAAGCGCCTTAAAACGTGTTCACGATCTTCTGAGCAGCAGAGCGAGGAAAGCCAGATGTACGAACTGCAGGCTGGTATTGAGTCGGCCCTGCAAAATTCGCCACCCGCTTCAAGCCAATCTGAGTAAGCCAGGCTTTCCTTCTCGCGGCCTCGCGGCAAGCGCCATGGGCGGCTCGGCCAGCAGCGCGAGCAGACGCAAATAAAGG
>NZ_BQXQ01000087.1 GCF_030159055.1 Acidovorax sp. SUPP3334 | reverse complement strand
ACCTTGGCCTACACCGACACCATCGCCGCCCATTGCGAGTCGTACTCGCCCTCGTGCTCCAGGACCATCTTCACCGACCGTTCCCGGATCTCCGGGGAGAACTTGCTTGCTCTGCTCATGGCTCCATCTTCTCGAGTAATGGAGCCTCCGGGATTCACGGGGCGGTTCAGTCAGCCACTGTCGCAGTACAGCGTGAAATAGCTGGCGCTGCTCTTGTGCCAATCGGGGAAGCACGGGGGGGAAATGGGAAATCATGATCGTCTCCAAGAAAAATGGGGACGATCGAAACCCTGCGGGGACGGTAGTCCCCAGCGGGTTTAAAGAAGAAGTGACCTACAGCAGTTTGATGACTGCCGTCGTGACCACGATGGTGAGGCCGGAAAAGCCGAAGAAGCTGGTGATGATCCAGCGGGTTTGCTCGGCCATTCCGCGCAGCAGACGGTTTTCCATTTCGGAGCCATCGGTCTTGGTAAAGAGTTGATCGCGCATTTCTGCGTGAATCTCATCATTGCCTGCATGGATAGCGGACTCGAACTGCCGCTCGACCTTGCGCGCCGCGTCCGGGGGAATCCCGACCTCGGTGAGCGCTTCGTACAAGCCCAGTTCGACGGTAGATGGCATGCTCAAAAGTTTACTCCTTTAGAACGTGTTCACGATCTTTGTCTGGTCACTGACAATGACGAGGTGCGAACCAAGAAATATCCCAGCGATACGAGCCGCGAGCAATTCGAGATCATCAAGCCGATGCTGGAGAGTGCGCGCAAGAAAACCAAACCACGCACCGTTGGCTTGAGCAGGCTTTGAAAAAGTCAGGTTGGCGCGGCCCGTGGGAGACTGGGGCGAAACGCCTCAAGCGCGTTCTTGATCATCGACGCGCAGAGTGTGAAGAACACTGACACGGCGGCCTTGAAGGGCTATGACGCAGGCAAGAAGGTCTCGGGCATCAAGCGCCATATCGCGGTGGATACGCAAGGGCTGCCGCACGCGGTGGCGGTGACGACGGCCGAGGTGACGGATCGCAAGGGAGCACTGCTGGCGCTCACGCGCTGCAAACCCACACTGAGCCGGGTGCAAAGCCTGCTCGCCGATAGCGGCTATGTTGGCCAGCCCTTTGCGCAAGGTGTGCAGGAAATCCTGGGTGGGCATGTGACAGTGCAGATCGCCAAGCGCAGCGAACTGCACACGTTCAAAGTCATGCCCAAGCGCTGGATTCCAGATGAGCTGGTATGGAGCCACGCCAAGCGCACAGGGGTGGCGCGCAGTCCATTGCGAAAGGGGGACAAGCTCAAGGAGCGTGTGGATGCGCAGTTGCAGTCGGTGGCTGAAGATCCTGCACTCATCAGGTCATTCTTCAGACACCTATCTGTCGCCTATATTTCTGACTTGTGAGTAGTTGGCCAGGCTGTAGGCGGGCGCCGAGGTGGCGGCGCAGCTGCACCAGGAGCAGCGCAAAAGCATCGCTGCGGAGGCGCTGCGGCAAGCGGAGAGGCTGACAGCGGCCCAGGCAGAGCGCGACCAGGCGCGGGAGGAAGCGGCTACATTGCGAGGCCGGCTGGAGGCACTCACGGCTGGCTCGCGGCCGAAGGAATAACAGGCCATTCGCACGGCAACTGCACGATGGCAAAATTCACGCGCTTGTCGTAACATTCAAACATTGAGTGATCTGGGAGATCAACATGAGCATCCATACGTTTTCCAGCCGCGACTTCACTCGTGACGTATCAGCAGCCAAGCGCGCTGCTATCGATGGCCCAGTGTTCATCACCGATCGTGGGCGTCCGGCATTCGCGCTGCTCAAGATCGACGACTACTACCGCATTGCAGGACACGGCGAACGGTCGCTCCTTGACGTCATGGATGACATCCCCAGTGGTGACGACATAGATTTCGAGCCGGCCCGTCTGAATCTCCGATTGTCTGGTACATCGTTTGAGTGAGTCGATGTTCGTTCTAGACACCAACGTCATCTCCGAACTACGCCATGGAAAACTCCACCAATCCACGGAAGTCCGTGCCTGGGCTGCCGGGCAGCCCAGCAGCAGGCTTTTCATGTCTGCCATATCCGTGCTGGAGTTGGAAATCGGCATTCGCGGACTGGAACGGCGGACACCACCTCAAGGCAGCGCACTGCGCGCTTGGCTTGCCGGGGTGCTTTTAGCTTTCGAGGGTCGAATCCTTCCTTTCACGGTGAGTACCGCGCCCGTATGCGCGGGCCTGCACGTACCAAACCCATGCTCTGAGCGTGACGCGATGATCGCGGCAACCGCGATCGAGCACGGGTTTGCGGTGGTGACACGCAACGTGTCGGACTTTGCCAATACGGGAGTGGCACTGATCAACCCTTGGAACGCTTGAGCGCAGCGCACCCAGCATTTTGGTGCATGCGCAATTCAGGCCAACCATCCGCCCACCCTGTCCCAGGCCCGGTTGATGGCTTGACGGTTTTTTCCATTGGGCGATCTTCCAGAACGTTCAGCCTTCACCGGCTCTGGGCGCGGACTCAAGGGCACTTCGTAGAACTGCCTGGACTCCAGCATGTTCCGGTCTGTGCCAAGCCTTTCATAGTCGCGGTTGTCGTTCCAACCGTCGATCAACTCAGACAATGCTTCGTCGGGAGTTCGCTTCTCGCGCACTGGCGTATCAGGAACGTCAGAGCCAACCCAACGGACGATGTATTCCGTCGAACGCACCGTGAAATCGCGGTGCTGCAGGCAATCGAGCGCAAAGCCGTTGTCGATCGCAGTCAATACTGGCTGGGCGCCACAATACGGGCATCCTTTGACGTGATAGACCTTGCTGCAGGTGATTTCCTCTGCATCGGTATTTTTCATTGATTGCTCCGTGATTCAAAAGGTCTGAGGCAGTAATCCCCGCCACCGAAGCCAGGCCGCCTGGCCCGGGTTTCAAAAATCGTGATCGATGCCGTCTCATCCGCCCTCTCTCCCCGCGGCAGGAACAGGCGGGCTTGGCGGCCATCCGGATGCTCGAATGCCAGGTGATCCCAGGTGGCCACGAATCCTTCGGTAGTCCGTCCTGAACAACTCGCAAGTCGTTGATCCTGCTTGCAGTTCTTGGGGTTGATGGCCGCAGCATTTGCAAGGTATGGTTCTGCCAATACCTGTTTTCTTGCAAATTCCTCCGGAGATTCCATGGGTCCGAAGCCTTCGCAGCCGCAAACGGCCGAGCTGTTCCGTCCCAGGTTGGACGAGCAGATCAACATGCGTCACCCGCTTGTGCGGCTGGCCGCACTGATCGACTGGGCCGAGATCGAGCGCACCTTCGCGGTCACGTTCACGTCCGCACGAGGCCGACCCGCGTTGCCGC
>NZ_BQXQ01000086.1 GCF_030159055.1 Acidovorax sp. SUPP3334 | reverse complement strand
TGAACTTTGAAAGGAGCAACGAAGCCTTGTTTGATGTTGTCGACGAGGCCGTCGTGCATGTCGATACAACACCCAAAACGGTTTGAGAATCAAACCAGTATCCGTCCACGAAAGTGGGTCAACTCCATGCTGCGCATCGACGATGTGTGCTTCTTCACCGGCCTGGGCCGCAGCACCGTGTACGCCAAGGTCAAGGCCGGCGACTTTCCCGGTCCTGTCCAACTGCACGGCGCGTGCGTCGCTTGGCGCGAGACCGAGGTGGACGCCTGGATTGCCACCCGGCCTGCAGCCCAGCCCGGGTGTGCAGCGCGCAAGCCAGTGCGCGCCGCCGCAGGAGCTCGCACATGCATGTGAAGGCCACCAGCATGTTTTACCGGTGCCCGCATTGCCAAGCAAAGGCCACCACCCGCCACAGCAGCCAGGCATCGCCCATCCTGCGGGAGTTGATCTACCAATGCACAGACGTGGAATGCGGCCACACGTTCGTGGTGTACGCTGCCGCCGTGCGCACCTTGTCGCCATCGGCCAAGCCCGACCCGCTGGTGTATCTGCCCATAAGCGAGCACACCCGCCGCGTGGTCACTGAGCAGCCGGCTATCACGCAGCCAGGCGGCGGGCCAGGTGTTCGTTTGGCCCCCAAAGTAAAGGAGGCCGGCCGTGCAGTTCCTCTCTAATCGCACACGCCAGATGCTCCAAACCATTGCGCCGCGCCGCGTTGCCACGCTACACTGCGCCGTCACGTCAAAAAAAGGCGTGATCGGGCTTGGACTCCCGTGTAACCCGCTGCGACGCAAGCCGCAGTCTCTCCCGCAGAGCACCTGCGGCTTGTTCGTTCGTGCCTCCCTTTTTTGGCGGCTCGGACAGGGAGCCGTAAGGCTCGCCGGTTCGCGCAAGCGGGTTCCCGGTAGTCCAACCTGTTCGAGCTGCCGCCCTCGATTGGACTCGGGTGCGGCGGTTTTTGCAAAACCGAACCCGCTGGAGGCCATCATGGCTCACCGTATTTCCGCGCGCGCTCTTAGAACGTGTTCACGATCTCCTGAGCAGCAGAGCGAGGAAAGCCAGATGTACGAACTGCAGGCTGGTATTGAGCAGCCGCTCGCAGTTCTTCCACAGCCGCCTGTTCTTCTCCAGCCAGGCAAAGCTGCGCTCGACGATCCAGCGCTTGGGCATGACTTTGAACGTGTGCAGTTCGCTGCGCTTGGCGATCTGCACTGTCACATGCCCGCCCAGGATTTCCTGCACACCTTGCGCGAAGGGCTGGCCAACATAGCCGCTATCGGCGAGCAGGCTTTGCACCCGGCTCAGCGTGGGTTTGCAGCGCGTGAGCGCCAGCAGTGCTCCCTTGCGATCCGTCACCTCGGCCGTCGTCACCGCCACCGCGTGCGGCAGCCCTTGCGTATCCACCGCGATATGGCGCTTGATGCCCGAGACCTTCTTGCCTGCGTCATAGCCCTTCAAGGCCGCCGTGTCAGTGTTCTTCACACTCTGCGCGTCGATGATCAAGAACGCGCTTGAGGCGTTTCGCCCCAGTCTCCCACGGGCCGCGCCAACCTGATTTTTTTAAAGCCTGCTCAAGCAGGCTAACGCCCTGATCATCGGGCAGGCTCCACTTGGCGAAGTACGAATGCACGGTGCGCCACTTGGGAAGATCGCTGGGCAGTGCCCTGCATTGGCACCCTGTGCGCAGCAGATACAGCACCGCGCACCACACCTCGTACAAGTCAACGGTGCGTGGTTTGGTCTTCTTGCGCGCACTCTCCAGCATCGGCTTGATGATCTCGAATTGCTCGCGGCTCGTATCGCTGGGATATTTCTTGGTTCGCACCTCGTCATTGTCAGTGATCAGACAAAGATCGTGAACACGTTCTAAGAAGTCCATCCTGAACAATTCGCAAGTTGTTGATCCTGCTTGCAGTTCTTGGGGTTGATGGCCGCAGCCTTTGCAAGGTATGGTTCTGCCAATACCTGTTTTCTTGCAAATTCCTCCGGAGATTCCATGGGTCCGAAGCCTTCGCAGCCGCAAACGGCCGAGCTGTTCCGTCCAAGGTTGGACGAGCAGATCAACATGCGTCACCCGCTTGTGCGGCTGGCCGCACTGATCGACTGGGCCGAGATCGAGCGCACCTTCGCCGCTTCTTTCACCTCCGTACGAGGCCGACCCGCGTTGCCGCCGCGGCTGGTGGCTGGGCTGCTGTACCTGCAGCACGCCTTCGATGCCTCTGACGAGGCAGTGGTGAACGCCTGGGTGGAGAACCCGTACTGGCAGTTCTTGTGTGGCGAGACCTACCTGCAGACCGAGGCGCCCATCGACCCGTCCAGCCTGACGCGCTGGAGAAAGCGCGTTGGAGAGGAAGGCGTGCAGACGCTGCTGGCGGCCAGCATCGAGGCCGCCCGGCGCGGTGGCGTCGTGCGTGCCTCCAGCGTGGACAGTGTGATCGTGGACACGACCGTCATGCCCAAGGCCATCGCCCACCCACCCGACCGACAGCCGGCTGCTGGACAAGAGCCGACAGCACCTGGTGAAGGTGGCCCAGCAGCACGGCCTGCAATTGCGCCAGAACTACAACCGCGTGGCTCCACGGCTGGCCGCGCAGATCGGGCGCTACGCTCATGCCAAGCAGTTCAAGCGCATGAAGAAGGCGGTGCGCCTGCTGGCGCACCCGAGTGTGCGGTGCCGGGCACAACCTGCGCCTGATCCTGGCCGCGGCTTTTATGCGCCCGATTCGGGCTGCCGATGCAGGCGCTCATCGCGGCACTGAGGAACGTCTCAAAACCCCTATCCCAGCCACTCGACACCCTTATAAATCAACGAGTTACGGCGCTCGAACTTGCAACTTCGGAGGTTTTGAGAGTTTCCCACTGTTCGCCGCACACGGTGACCGCCGACCTGTCTGCGGTTGGGAACTAAATTGTTCAGGGTGAACTATTTAGTTGTCGCACTTTCTCACTGTTGACACACTTCCAACTATTGGTTCGGTAATATGGTAGCAGGGATTTTTATCGAGTGGCACCTTTAAATAAGATGCCCGCTGCGCTCCAGATGGATCAATCCAAATATTCAACCAGCCACCATCATGCCCATCGTTATAATTCCAATTAACGAGTGCCCCGGGCTTTTTATTTACCTCCTGCCAGTGATAGACTTTTTTCCCCTTTCCGTCATAAAGATCGGCATACACCGACCATTTATTAACAGCCTGTGATGATGAGGTTATTGTGATTCTATGGCTTGTGCTAGCCGCATGAGCGCCGCTGGAAATAAAAATTGCAGCAGCCGCCAAAAATCCCAGTCGAGTCAAGTCAAACTTTTTAGTCATAAAACCTACTTTAATTTCCAATACGAAAACACCACTTTTAATAACTCACGACTCAACCTTGATCGAGTCGGAATCCTGAAATCTAATTATGCTATGGTTTTTAAAAAAAACGGAAAATTTACTGGAAAAATTTGTAACTTTTCATCTTTTTTTATCAACGAAAATATTTGGCGAATTATTAAAATACGTTATGGATTGGTGGTTTCAACTTGCGCCGTTGCACAAAGCTGGGCCTGAGTGGGCGGCCTCAAGCTTGAAGTGCGACACGGCGCAACCTGTAAGGTACCGCCCAAATGGGAACCCACTACTCGCATATCACGCAGATTGATCGGATGTCGATCCATGCCTTGCTGCAAGCCAAACTCAGCGGCCCGCAGATC
>NZ_BQXQ01000085.1 GCF_030159055.1 Acidovorax sp. SUPP3334 | reverse complement strand
TTGTGCTGGCGCGAAGCCTGCGCGAACAGGTCGAACTTCAGGGCGCTACGGGGTGTGATCATGGCAAGGAATGGGTTAGCTGGTCTTGGTCAACAAGTGACCGGCTGGGTTTTGAGAGGTTCCCATATGTTTGGAAAGCAGGCGGGCCAGAATATCGGTGGAGCCACCGGGCGGAAACGGTGAAATCAAACGAACCGGCTTGTTCGGGAACTCTTCCTTCGCATCGGCTGCAAAGGGTAATCCTGTATTTGCAAGACAGAGCGCCATCGCAACACGGCGCGAAATGGCATGTGACCTCGGACTAATTCTCTCCATGTAACCTCCCTAATTTTATTGAGAAAATCCCAACGAAATTTTAAGGGCGTGGGTTTTTAGAGGATGTCAAAGATTCCGAAAAATTGTTGCAATTTGTACGGCGTGATGGATGCCGGCGTGAAGATTTCTCAGTGCACAGGCATTTCCACCCTCATGCGTGTAAATAACGGATAGCCGGTCAGTTTTGCATTTCAGATTGGGATTTTTCTCGCAAAAAACAGCTTTAGGTATTTCACCTCAGTTTTGAATCCACTCTTTTTGAGATTAATTGTTCAAATACCCATGTATTTCGTCGTCGGCTATATCAAATGCTGAAACACCCGAGTTATTTTTAATCTTTGGGTCGGCGCCTGCCTTCGTCATGATGAGAAAAGCATCTTTATTCTTTTCGTTGAAGTCCGCAAAAAGTCTTAACAGCGGAGTTGCTCCAAGATTATTTTTTGAGTTGACATCTGCTCCGCCTTGAATCAGGGACTTAATGGATTCGATGCTTTTATATTCGCAAGCGAAATGGAGGGCTGTCCAGCCGGCACCATCTTTTTTATTAACATCGGCACCATTTTCTAAGAGCCATTTGAGCATTTCATGATTGTCATCATTAATTGCGCAACGCATAAGGGGGGTTGTGAATGATTTTCTTCGGGGGTCGCAATCGTTTACATTTGCTAGCCCTGCTGAAATGAGTGATTTCATTTTTTTGAAATCGTCATCGACAAATGCATTCAGCATTTCTGGGTGTGTTGAGTTATCTTTTTTCATGGCATTTCGTGTTTGTGACTCATATTGAGTTTTGGATCTTCGATTTGATAGAATTGTGCATTATTCATGTAGTCATTAAATTTTGCTTGGGTCATGCATTTCTTTTCTGCAGCAAGCTTTTCTCTCCAAAACTCGTGGCCGGGCTTGTGTCCTAAATGATATGCTCCTTTAATCGGAGTAAATTCGTTTGCGTCTAAGAATTCACCTGCTGCATTTTTTCGTGCTTTCATTTCGACTGTAGCTCTAACATCTGCTCTAATATACGGACGATGTAGTGTGTCGCACTTCTTGTTTTTATCACAGGGGCATTCTGGTTTGTTTCCAAACTGTCCGTTGGTTCTTCTTTCTTGTGACGTCCAATGAAGTCCAAAAGGATCATAAAATTGAATAGGATTTGGAGCGAAACGAAATAGATTTATTCCTCCTAATAGTCCAATCGGATCTTGGCTAGCAAACCTGCCCACGGCCGGATCGTAATACCGGAATCGGTTGTAATGGAGCCCGGTCTCCTCATCGAACTGCTGCCCCTGGAATCGGAAGGGTTGCTCGATTGTGGGCGGTGCAGATGAACGTGCGCTGGCACCGTCGCTCCAGTCCATCCCCGGCCCGTTGCCCATGCGGCGGCGGGTAGGGCCGTCATCGGTGCCCGTCCTCGCCACGGTCCGCAGCGTAGCCTCTCCCCAGACCTTGTAATCCGCCGCCCAGGCGATGCGCCCCTGGGCATCCGTCAACTCCAGCGGCGCGCCGATCTGGTCGCATTGATACCAATACGTCTGCCGGTCGTCCTGCGTGCCTTGCAAAGTCGCCAGCGGCACGAAGCTGCCGGGCTCATAAACGAACAGGCTGTCTTTGCCGCCCCGTTGGCTATGGACCATCAGATCGCCATCCCACAGGAAGTGCGTGGCACCGAACGAGTCTGCCTTGGACACCCGCCGCCCCAGCGCGTCATAGGCATAGCGCGTGGTTTGCGTCACGCCATGGCGTTCGGTGGTGGCTTCGACCAATTGATGGTTCGCGTTCCATCGCAGCATCGTGATGCTGGCGTTGCCGCCTTTTTGGTTGCCCCGCGTGCGCTTGGTCACATTGCCATGCACGTCGTATTCGAAGTGCATGTCCTGATAGAAGCGAAGGCGGTTGTCCCCGACCACGCCCAGGCCGGTCCTGGCTTCGCTGCTGTGGTGCCGCCCGACCTGCGCCTCGCTGCCATCCAGCAGATTGCCTGCGGGATCGAAGGCGAACAACTCCCGCGGCTGGTGGCTGCCGGTGCCGGGTAGTGCAGCCAGGATGCGGCCCGTGGGGTCGTAGCGGAAGTCCTGGCGCCCGCGCAGGGTGTCGCCGCGTGCCACCAGTTGGCCCGAGAGGTCGTAGGCGTAAGCCCGCTCCAGCACGGGCTGCGCGGCCCGGCCGTTGGCCACATTGCCGCTGGCGCGATGGCCGGCGCGGTGATGCACCAGCCGCCCGGCCGGGTCGTACTCGTAGCGGCTGGATGCGGCTCCCTGGCTGCGCTCGACCTCGCGGTGCAGTGCATCGCGCTCCATGTCGGCGATGACCTCGTGCGCGCCATCCTGTCCTGGCTGGGCGATGTTGATCTGGTGCAGATGGCCGGCGCCGTAGAACAGCCAGTTCAGCATGCGCCCATCGGGCAGCAGCGTCTGCGTGCGGTTGCCCAGCGGGTCGTAGTTGTGAACGAGCGAGCGTTGCAATCCTTGAGGCGATACCGCAGCGCGGCCCAGCCGCGCCGGCAGGCCAGGGCCACCCTGACCGATGAGCGTCTGCGTCTCGCTGAGGAGCTGCCCCACGGGGTCGTAGGCGAATGCCAGATGGGCGGCGCCATTGTTCGCCTGCGTCAGCCGGCCCAGGGCGTCGTAGCGGTAGGCGGTTTCCTCGGGCGGGCCTTCGTGTCCCTGGGTGCGCTTGGCCAGCAGCCGCCCCAGCGCATCGCGCTCGAGGTGCGTCACTTTGCCCGGCCCGGCATCGCTGCCGCCCGCTTCGATCAGGTGGGTCAATTCGCTCGCCGCGTTGTACACGTAGCGCTGCCAGCGACCGTCGAAGCCGATCTCGTCGGTGAGCTGGTCGCGCAGGTTGTAGCGGAAGGTGGTCTGCGCGCGGTTCTCGTTATCGAGGGCGATCAGGCGGCCGGCGCGGTCGTAGTGGTAGGCGAGGGTGCGTCCGGCCGCATCGGTGCGGGTCAGGGGCCGGCCCACGCCGTCGTAGGTGTAGCGCGTCGTGGCGCCCAGCGGATCGGCATAGGCCAGCAGGTGGCCTTCGCCGTTCCAGGTGTACTGGTGCAAGGCGGTGGCGCTGTCCGTGCCGGGCTCGGCCACATGGACGAGCCGGCCCGCGCTGTCGTAGGTGTAGCGCGTGGCCTGCCCCAGCGCATCGGTGCGCTGCACCAGTTGCCCCAGCGCGTCATACGCAAAGCGCGTGGTGCGGCCCGAGCAATCGGTGTAGGCAGTGAGATTGCCAGCGGCATCCCAGTGCAATTGCTTGGTGCCGCCCTTGGCATCGGTCACCTCCACCGGCCGCCCCAGGCCGTCGTACTGGTAGGCCGTGGACTGCCCGAGCGGATCGGTCATCTGCACCAGATTGCCGTGGCTGTCATAGGCTCGCTGCCACTCAAAGCCCAATGCATCGCGCAGCGTGGTCACGAGGTCTAGGTGTGATGTCTCAATAGGTTGTTCACCCGAATGGGTCTGGGAAACTGGAGTTAACACGCTTCAGAGTCACAGAGGGATCCCACCGGATGAACAGCCATAAGAATGCCAGATTGACATTGGAAG
>NZ_BQXQ01000084.1 GCF_030159055.1 Acidovorax sp. SUPP3334 | reverse complement strand
ACGCATCGACCACTTCGTCACCGCCTACAACGCCAACTGCCAACCCTTCAGGTGGACCGCCACCGCGGATTCGATGCTCGAAAAGCTGCATCGACTTTGCTCACTTATCAGCGGGACGGGACACTAGATGTGAACCGTCAAGAGGTTATTTGCAGATTTGAGCCTGGACATCGGAGCGACTTGACCAATGCCGCTGTGCGGCCTGTACCAGTTGTAGTGGTGCTGCCAGCTCGCCAGGGCAGTGGTCCGCTCGGCTGAGTTCTGGTACGTCCAGCCGTAAGCCCACTCTCGCAAAGCCGACTGGATGAACCGCTCGGCTTTGCCATTGGTCTGCGGCCGGTACGGCCTGGTGAACTTGTGCTGCACTCCCAAGGCTTTGCAGGCAGCAGCAAACTCCTTGGACCGGAAGGCCGCTCCGTTGTCCGTCAGCAGCCGTTTGACGTGCACGCCCAGCCCCGCGTAGTACGCCACCGCGTTCTGCAGGAACTCGACCGCCTCCTGTTTCTTCTCGTCGGGGTGCATGGCGGTAAAGGCGATGCGGGCGTGGTCGTCGATGGCCACGAACAGCGTCTCCCAGCCCGCGCCATCCACCGAGTCGCCTCGGTTGCCGGTCACGCGATGGCTGGGCCGAACGATACGCCCGAGCTTCTTGGTGTCGATGTGCAGCATGTCCCCAGGTGCCTCGTGCTCGTAGCGAATCACCGGCTCAGCAGGCTGCAGGTCGCTGAGCCGAGACAGGCCAGCGCGGGCCAGCACACGGCTGACGGTGGAGGCACAGACCCCTGCATGACTGGCAGTGCGCGACTGCAGCATCCGACGGCGGCGCAACTCGACGATGAGCAGCGCCTTGGACTCGTCGATGGCCCGGGGCGAGCGCGTTGGCCTGGAGGATGCATCGGCCAGGGCGGCTTCGCCACCGCTCAGATACCTGCCCAGCCACTTCCTGGCTGTCTGAGCGGTGACGCCTTGGGCGAGAGCTGCCTGGGCGGCGTCCTGGCCATGAATGGTCATCTGTTGAACCATCTCAAGTCGGCGGGCGAAGGTAAGTCGGGCATGCTTATGGGTGTTCATCCGGTTGGGTGTCCTGAGTCGATTGGGTGTTTGGCGACTTCCAGTCTCTCAAATCCAACCCGGATGAACACCGGATACAACCTATTGAAGCTTCACAGCTAGAGAACGCGCGTGACGGACGCCGTGGATTGCGTGGTGGTCGGTGCGGGCGTGGTGGGTTTGGCAGTGGCAAGGGCTTTGGCTTTGCGTGGCCATGAAGTGCTGGTTTTGGAGGCGGCGGAGGCCATCGGGACCGGCACCAGTTCACGCAACAGCGAAGTGATTCATGCCGGAATTTATTACGCCAAGGGCTCGCTCAAAGCGCGGTTTTGCGTAGAGGGTCGTGACATGCTGTACGCGTACTGCGAATCGAGAGGTATTCCTCACCGGCGCTGCGGCAAGCTGATCGTTGCCACCTCCGATGACCAGGTGGAAGCGCTGGGCGGCATTCAACAGCGTGCTCTTGCCAACGGAGTATCCGATCTGCAATGGCTGACGCGGGAACAAGCAAAGATTCTGGAGCCGGCGCTCGAATGCATGTCCGCACTCCTGTCACCCAGCACAGGCATTGTGGACAGCCATGCCCTCATGCTGTCTCTTCAAGGCGATCTTGAAAACGCTGGGGGGATCGTGGCTCTGAATTCTCCGGTAGCGCATGCAGAGATTGATGGTGGTGCTATCGTTTTAGAAGCGATTGATGGCACGCGGCTCCAAACGCGCGTTTTGATCAACGCTGCAGGTCTTCAAGCGCCGGCCTTGGCATCTCGGATTCGTGGCCTGGATCTCCGTCATGTTCCCAAGGCGCGCTATGCCAAAGGTAACTACTTTGTGCTCACGGGAGTACCGCCGTTTTCCCGGTTGATCTATCCCGTGCCTGAAGCGGCAGGGTTGGGTGTGCATTTGACGCTCGACATGGGTGGGCAAGCCAAATTCGGCCCCGATGTGCAGTGGGTGGATTCAGCGGACGATCTCACCGTGGATCCGGCGCGAGGAGATGGCTTCTACGCGGAAGTGCTCCGTTACTGGCCTGGGTTGCGCGATGGGGCGCTGGTGCCGGGCTACGCAGGCATTCGACCCAAAATCCACGGCCCCGACGAGCCTGCGGCTGATTTCTGCATCCAGGAGCAGGAAACGCATGGCGTGCGTGGTCTCGTTCAACTGTTTGGCATCGAGTCCCCGGGCTTGACCAGGGCTTTGTCGCTGGCAGAGCATGTCGCGGAGAAGGCCTGTTGCTGACTTTCTCAGTCAAGCGGTCATGGCCTACGGCTCTGTGTAAAGGGTGTGACTAAGATGGGATATCCGCCTACAGCCTCACCGGGGAGGGCGGATTACCTTTATTCCATGCTATGAAAGGCTTCTTCATGACTTCTGCATCCAACACCCTGTCTTCCGCACAAAACGAATTGGAAAAACTGGTCTCCGATTTGCGAGGTCTTCTGTCGAGCAAGGATTTGGACAGCGTTCCTGAAATCAAGCAACTTCGCCAACGCCTGGATGATGGAATGCATTCGGTGCGCGATTCCGCAGTGCGTGCTGCGCAAGATGCGGCTTATCAAGCCAAGGAAGCAGCCCGTGCTGCTGACCGTTATGCGCACGACGAACCATGGCGCGTAGCAACGGCAGCGCTGGCTGCAGGCGCTTTGGTCGGCTTCTTGCTGGCACGTCGTTAAATCCATCTCATAACAATCACCTGATGGCTCAAGAGAGGCGCGCATGAATTGGTTGGCACTTCTAGGTCTGGATGGCTGGGTGGTGCGATGGCGCGCTGCAGTCATCGAAGGGGCCATTGCCGCGGAAGACCGGCTGGATCTGGCAAGACTGGAATGGGCCGATCAAAAACGCCGCTTGGGCCTGATGGTGGTGCTGGTGATCGCCCTCGGTGGTTTGACCGTGGTGACCATGGTGCTCGCCTCTCTCGCCATCCTGGTGCAATTTTGGGATTCCCCCCAGCGTGCCATGATCGGTTGGCTCGTCGCCGGTACGTGGTTGGTTCTCTGGGCTGCGGCCCTGATCGCTCTCATCTCCATTGCGCGGAAGGCCGGCAATGCATTTGCATTGACCCGACAGGAGCTGGCGCAGGATTGGCGCGATATCAAGGAAAGGCTGTAACCGGCATGGCATCTCAACCGAACATCAGTCACGGAGCTACCGCTCCAAATGATAGCCAGCAGCGAGTTCTGGAGCGTATTGCGCTGCAACGCCAGCGGCTGAGGGCTCGTCGCGCAGCCCATTCGCAGGCTGTGCAGGTGCAGGCGGCTCAAGAACAACAGCAAGCCAACGATCCGGACACGCCTTTGAGTATTCGGCTGCTGGCGTTTGCCCGGTCCCATCCTGCTGCGGTGGCAGTGGCCGCCGGGCTGGCAGTCGTGGCGGGCCCGTCGCGACTGATACGTTGGGCGGGACTGGTAATGCCGCTTGTCATGCGCATGCGACGTTGAACAGGCGAGAGACATTCGCTCTAAAGCGGCAATGTCCAACAGTCGAAGAATAGGACCCTCGTGGCCAATGCCGCTCAGTTAAGGCTGAGCGGCATTTTTCTTGACGGGATACTGTGTCTTGGTCATTCGAACCTCACGCGGATACCGCCTGTGGGATCTTCGAGGCGGCAGCACGAAGCGGCGGATGTTCTTTCTCATGGCTGCGAGCTTGGCCGGGATGGCCCCAGGAGTACGCGATCCTGAGCTCCACAGCCACTCATCCACGATGTAGCGCAGCGCCGTAACGAAGCTGATGGAGCGTGTCCGGATTTTTGTGTGCGAGGCATAGCATGACGACCGGGAGCATGTATGCCAATCAGCAAGACGAAGATGAAGAACGCGGCGATCGCGGCCAAGTCCGCGGCGCTGCGCAAGATTCCCAA
>NZ_BQXQ01000083.1 GCF_030159055.1 Acidovorax sp. SUPP3334 | reverse complement strand
GAACGCACAGCATGGTTGCCTGCGTTCCTGAGCTACTACAACGCCAGGAGGCCCCACTCGGCCTTGGGCTACAGACCTCCAGCTTCCCGACTTGCCGGGTATAACCTATTGCAACTCGACATCTAGCCGGTATCGCCAGGGGTTTCCCTGGTTTTCCGGTGATGCCGCTGCAGCCTGTGGTAAGGTGCAGCTTTACAACAATATTCCTGAACACGGAGAATATCGTGAGCAACAAAGGCCAACTTCTTCAAGATCCGTTCCTGAACGCGCTCCGTCGTGAGCATGTTCCAGTTTCGATCTATCTCGTCAACGGCATCAAGCTTCAGGGTCAGATTGAGTCCTTCGACCAATACGTAGTCCTGCTACGTAACACGGTTACGCAGATGGTTTATAAGCATGCCATCTCCACTATCGTCCCAGGTCGCGCAGTGAATTTTTCGACAGCCGAGACCCCTGAGGCTGAGGCCGGGAATTCTTGATCACGGTTGATATGCCCTTTGGGCACGTTAAATGCATGTTCTTAGGCGACCTGCCTTGAGTACGCGCGACTCAAACGAGGTACCACTAACACCTGTGATTCTGGTAGGTGTGGATTTTGGGTTGCCGAATTTCGATGCTGAGTTAGAAGAACTTGGATTGCTTGCCCAGACGGCTGGCCTACAGCCTGTCGCTAGGGTTGCATGCAAGCGAAAAGCTCCAGATGCTGCTCTTTTTGTGGGAAGTGGCAAGGCGGATGAGATCCGTATGCTGGCGCAAATGCACCACGCGGTTGAGGTGTTGTTTGATCAAGCTCTCAGTCCTGCGCAGCAGCGAAATCTTGAGCGACATTTGGATCTGCCTGTCAATGACCGCACGCTTTTAATTTTGGAAATTTTCGCGCAACGTGCGAGAAGCCATGAAGGCAAGTTGCAAGTTGAGTTGGCGAGGCTGCAGTACCTCAGTACCCGTCTTGTGCGACGTTGGTCCCATTTGGAGCGTCAGCGTGGAGGCATCGGTGCTCGCGGCGGCCCTGGCGAAACCCAAATCGAACTTGACCGCAGAATGATTGGCGAGTCGATCAAGCGGACGCGTGAAAGACTTTCGAAAGTCAAGCGGCAGAGATCGACGCAGCGGAGGCAGCGTGAACGGCGAGATGCCTTCAACATTTCGTTGGTTGGGTACACCAATGCTGGTAAATCCACACTGTTCAATGCGTTGGTCAAAGCCAGAGCTTATGCGGCGGACCAGTTATTTGCCACTTTAGACACTACAACGCGTCAACTGTATGTGGCCGAGGCTGAGCGATCTGTTTCCTTGTCCGATACAGTAGGTTTCATTCGCGATCTTCCACACGGTTTGATTGACGCATTCCAAGCCACCTTGCAGGAAGCTGTGGACGCAGATTTATTGCTGCACGTGGTAGACGCTTCAAATCCTGGTTTTCCGGAACAGATCACGGAGGTGCAGCGCGTTCTGAGAGAGATCGGTGCCGCAGAGGTGCCACAAATATTGGTTTTCAACAAGCTGGATGGAGTGGCGCCTGAGCAGCGGCCCTTGATTCTTCAGGACACCTATGAATTGGCGGGCACTCCTGTGCAGCGATTCTTTTTAAGCGCTAAATCTGGAGAAGGTTTGGCATCTTTGCGGCAAGGTATTTCGGCCTTGGTTCCCAGGGTGCAGGCTTTATCCATGACCTTAGTGAACGATGTTGAATTTCCTCCGGACAGTGTTTGATTGGGCACAATGCCGCTTCGTCCACGTATTCAGAGAAACAGAGATTTTGCGAATGAATCCTCACAGTCGTACCTCGCGTTGGGCCGGATTGCCTGAACGCATTCGGGGAATGTTCAATCTGAATGACCCTCGATGGGGCCGTGGTGAAGAAAAGGGCGAGGGGTCTGCTTCAGAGCCTGAGCGCCCTTCCGCTGCGCCACCTGCGGGTAATCGAGGACGTGACAAAAACGCCTCAGGGCAGCCCCCGGATTTGGATGAGCTTTGGCGTGACCTCAATCGGAAGCTGGGGGGACTTTTTGGCGGCAAACAGGGAGGCGGCCGTCCTCCCGCAGGTGGTGGTTTTCAGCCTGACATGAAAAACGCCGGGTTTGGTGTTGGATTGATTGCTGCTATCGCTGTGCTGATCTGGCTTGGCACAGGTTTCTTCATAGTTCAGGAAGGGCAGCAAGCAGTTATTACCCAATTTGGTAAGTACAAGAGTACGGTCAATGCCGGATTCAACTGGCGGTTGCCTTATCCAATACAGCGTCACGAGCTTGTCTTTGTCACACAGATACGGTCAGCTGATGTGGGTCGCGATGTCGTGATTAAGAGCACCGGCCTGCGTGAGTCGGCCATGCTGACCGAGGACGAGAATATTGTAGAAATCAAATTCGCTGTCCAGTACCGTCTCAATGACGCAAGAGCATGGTTGTTTGAGAGTCGGAATCCTGCAGATGCTGTGGTTCAAGCCGCGGAAACTGCCGTCAGAGAAATCGTCGGCAAGATGCGCATGGACACTGCTTTGGCTGAGGAGCGCGATCAAATTGCTCCGAGGGTTCGCACTTTGATGCAGACGATCCTTGACCGCTACAAAGTTGGTGTAGAAGTAGTTGGCATCAACTTGCAACAAGGAGGTGTGCGTCCTCCCGAGCAAGTTCAGTCGGCTTTTGACGATGTATTGAAGGCGGGGCAGGAACGTGAGCGCGCGAAGAACGAAGCTCAAGCCTATGCCAACGATGTCATTCCTCGCGCTGTCGGTTCCGCATCCCGACTGGCCGAGGAAGCTGCAGCTTACAAGTCTCGAATTGTCGCGCAGTCGCAAGGTGACGCTCAGCGTTTTACCTCGCTGCTGTCTGAGTACCAGAAAGCGCCCCAAGTGACTCGAGATCGTCTGTACATTGAATCAATGCAGCAGATCTACACCAACGTCACCAAGGTCCTGGTGGAATCGCGTCAGGGCTCCAATTTGCTGTATTTACCTTTGGACAAGATCATGCAAGGTGTTGCTCAAAGTAGTACTTCATCTGCGCAAGAGCCTTTGGCACCTTCTACATCTTCAGTGGTGCCGCCTTCGGGTGCCGCTTCGACATTTCCTGCCGATTCCCGGGCCAGGGATTCGAGCCGTACGCGTGAGCGCGAATCGCGCTAGGAGAGTTTTGTGAATAGAGTTGGATTTATCGTTTCCACGGTCTTGGTTGTGCTCGCATTGTTGAGTTCAACGCTGTTCGTGGTGGATCAACGTCAGTTCGGGGTGGTGTATCAATTGGGGCAAATCAAAGAGGTGATCACCGAGCCTGGCTTGAGCTTCAAAATGCCGCCACCTTTTCAAAACGTTCGCTACATCGACAAGCGTTTGCTGACGCTGGACAGCACAGATACGGAGTCCATGCTCACTGCAGAAAAGCAGCGGGTTGTGATCGATTGGTATGTTCGTTGGAGGATCTCTGATCCCTCTGCTTACATCCGCAATGTCGGTCTTGACGAAAATGCTGGCGCACTGCAGTTGAATCGGGTGGTGCGCAATGCGTTTCAGGAAGAAGTGAACAAGCGCACTGTGAAGGAGCTTCTGTCTCTGAAGCGCGATGCGCTCATGTCTGATGTGAAGCGCGAGGTGTTGGAAGTCGTCCAGGGCAGCAAGCCTTGGGGTGTTGACGTTGTTGATGTCCGCATCACCCGCGTTGACTATGTGGAAGCCATCACGGAATCTGTCTATCGCCGCATGGAAGCCGAGCGTAAGAGAGTCGCTAACGAGTTACGTTCCACGGGTGCGGCCGAAGGTGAAAAAATCCGAGCAGATGCTGATCGACAACGCGAAGTGGCGATTGCTAACGCGTATCGAGATGCTCAAAAGATCAAAGGCGAAGGCGATGCTGAAGCTGCTCGTATTTATGCAGAATCGTTCGCGCGCGATCCGCAATTTGCTCAGTTCTATCGCAGTCTTGAGGCTTACAAGGCAAGTTTTAGCAAGAAGAGTGACGTGATGGTGGTGGATCCGTCCAGTACTGAGTTTTTTAAGGTCTTCCGTGGGAGTGGCATCAACCCGCCAACTGCACCGGTTTCTGTTCGGAAGTGAGTGGGTTTGAAGACGGTGCTTACGGAGGCAGTGCTCATCATCGTGAGTGTCAGTAGTCTGTCCTGAACAACTCGCAAGTCGTTGATCCTGCTTGCAGTTCTTGGGGTTCATGGCCGCAGCATTTGCGTCACCCGCTGGTCAAGCTGGCCGCACTGATCGACTGGGCCGAGATCGAGCGCACCTTCGCGGTCACGTTCACGTCCGCACGAGGCCGACCCGCGTTGCCGCCGCGGCTGGTGGCTGGGCTGCTGTACCTGCAGCACGCCTTC
>NZ_BQXQ01000082.1:0-2500 GCF_030159055.1 Acidovorax sp. SUPP3334 | reverse complement strand
GAAACCAAGTGATCTATCCATGGCCAGGATGAAGGTGCCGTAACAGGTACTGGAGGTCCGAACCGACTAGTGTTGCAAAACTAGCGGATGAGCTGTGGATAGGGGTGAAAGGCTAAACAAACTTGGAAATAGCTGGTTCTCTCCGAAAACTATTTAGGTAGTGCCTCAAGTATTACCGTCGGGGGTAGAGCACTGTTTTGGCTAGGGGGTCATGGCGACTTACCAAACCAAGGCAAACTCCGAATACCGACGAGTACAGCTTGGGAGACAGAGCACCGGGTGCTAACGTCCGGACTCAAGAGGGAAACAACCCAGACCGCCAGCTAAGGTCCCTAAAATTGGCTAAGTGGGAAACGAAGTGGGAAGGCTAAAACAGTCAGGATGTTGGCTTAGAAGCAGCCATCATTTAAAGAAAGCGTAATAGCTCACTGATCGAGTCGTCCTGCGCGGAAGATGTAACGGGGCTAAGCCAGTTACCGAAGCTGCGGATTCACAGTTTACTGTGAGTGGTAGGAGAGCGTTCTGTAAGCCTGTGAAGGTGTCTGGTAACGGATGCTGGAGGTATCAGAAGTGCGAATGCTGACATGAGTAGCGTTAAAGGGGGTGAAAAGCCCCCTCGCCGTAAGCGCAAGGTTTTCTACGCAACGTTCATCGGCGTAGAGTGAGTCGGCCCCTAAGGCGAGGCAGAGATGCGTAGCTGATGGGAAACAGGTCAATATTCCTGTACCGATGTGTAGTGCGATGTGGGGACGGAGAAGGTTAGCTCAGCCAACTGTTGGATATGTTGGTTCAAGCCTGTAGTCGTGCCTGGTAGGTAAATCCGCCAGGCTTAGATGAGGGGTGATAACGAGCCTGCTTGCAGGCGAAGTGAGTGATACCCAGCTTCCAGGAAAAGCCACTAAGCTTCAGCTACACACGACCGTACCGCAAACCGACACTGGTGCGCGAGATGAGTATTCTAAGGCGCTTGAGAGAACTCAGGAGAAGGAACTCGGCAAATTGATACCGTAACTTCGGGAGAAGGTATGCCCCAAGTAGGTGAACCTGTACAAGGCGAGCCCAAAGGGGTTGCAAAAAATCGGTGGCTGCGACTGTTTAATAAAAACACAGCACTCTGCAAACACGAAAGTGGACGTATAGGGTGTGACGCCTGCCCGGTGCTGGAAGATTAAATGATGGGGTGCAAGCTCTTGATTGAAGTCCCAGTAAACGGCGGCCGTAACTATAACGGTCCTAAGGTAGCGAAATTCCTTGTCGGGTAAGTTCCGACCTGCACGAATGGCGTAACGATGGCCACACTGTCTCCTCCTGAGACTCAGCGAAGTTGAAATGTTTGTGATGATGCAATCTCCCCGCGGAAAGACGGAAAGACCCCATGAACCTTTACTGTAGCTTTGTATTGGACTTTGAACAGATCTGTGTAGGATAGGTGGGAGGCTTTGAAGTAAGAACGCTAGTTCTCATGGAGCCAACGTTGAAATACCACCCTGGTGTGTTTGAGGTTCTAACCTAGGTCCATTATCTGGATCGGGGACAGTGCATGGTAGGCAGTTTGACTGGGGCGGTCTCCTCCCAAAGCGTAACGGAGGAGTTCGAAGGTACGCTAGGTACGGTCGGACATCGTGCTAATAGTGCAATGGCATAAGCGTGCTTAACTGCGAGACTGACAAGTCGAGCAGATGCGAAAGCAGGACATAGTGATCCGGTGGTTCTGTATGGAAGGGCCATCGCTCAACGGATAAAAGGTACTCTGGGGATAACAGGCTGATACCGCCCAAGAGTTCATATCGACGGCGGTGTTTGGCACCTCGATGTCGGCTCATCTCATCCTGGGGCTGTAGCCGGTCCCAAGGGTATGGCTGTTCGCCATTTAAAGAGGTACGTGAGCTGGGTTTAAAACGTCGTGAGACAGTTTGGTCCCTATCTTCCGTGGGCGCTGCAGATTTGAGGAAGCCTGCTCCTAGTACGAGAGGACCGGAGTGGACACACCTCTGGTGTATCGGTTGTCACGCCAGTGGCATTGCCGAGTAGCTAAGTGTGGAAGAGATAACCGCTGAAAGCATCTAAGCGGGAAACTCGTTTCAAGATGAGATCTGCCGGGGCCTTGAGCCCCCTAAAGAGTCGTTCAAGACCAGGACGTTGATAGGCTGGGTGTGGAAGCGCAGTAATGCGTTAAGCTAACCAGTACTAATTGCTCGTGCGGCTTGACCCTATAACTTTGATCAACGTTTGATCAAGTTCTTATGCCAAGTGACGCAGTCAAACCAAAAAACTGATTCCAAACTCTATGAATTTGCCGCCTTGATCCATGTCAAGGTAGCTACAAGTTATGCCTGATGACCATAGCAAGTTGGTACCACTCCTTCCCATCCCGAACAGGACAGTGAAACGACTTTGCGCCGATGATAGTGCGGATTCCCGTGTGAAAGTAGGTCATCGTCAGGCTCTTACAGCCGAAAACGCCCCTCCATCTTTCGATGGCGGGGCGTTTTGCTTTGCG
>NZ_BQXQ01000081.1 GCF_030159055.1 Acidovorax sp. SUPP3334 | reverse complement strand
AGAGAGGACGGACAGCCCCTGGAGCGCACGCTGTCGCACCAGTACGACGAGCTGGGCCACCGCACCCGCACCACCCTGCCCGATGGGCGGGCGCTCGACTGGCTGCATTACGGCTCGGGCCACCTGCACCAGATCGGGCTGACCGAGCCTGCGCAGGCCGGCACGGGTGCCGACGCCGGTACCGGCGCTGGCTCGCAAGGCACCCGCGCCGTCATCGCCGACATCGAACGCGATGCGCTGCACCGCGAGACGCAGCGCAGCCAGGGCGCGCTGCAAAGCCAGTACGACTACGACCCGGCCGGCCGGCTGGTGCGCCACCGGGCCGCGATGTCCACGAGCGCGGGCTCACCCTCGGCATCGCCGTTGTCCTCCCCCGCCATCACCACGCGGGGCCAGCCCGCCGCCGGGCCGGTGCTGGAGCGCGCCTACGCCTACGACGCCATGGGCCAGCTCATCGCCCGCGCCGACACGCTGCGCGGCCGACAGGACTTCCGCTACGACCCGGTGGGCCGCATCCTCGCCGCCCTGCCCGGCCAGGGCAGCCACCAACCGCGCGAGTTGTTCGCCTTCGACCCGGCCGGCAACCTGCTGGATGCCAGCCAGGCGCAGATGCAGCGCCAGCAGGAAGATCGATCGGCGCCGGGAACATCGCAGGGCCTGGGTGTCGTGGGCGACAACCGCCTGCGGTTCTACCAGGACCTGCACTTCGAGTACGACCTGCACGGCAATGTGACCAAGCGCACCCGGGGCAACCAGAAGGCAGGGCATCAGGAGGTCACCGAACTTCGCTGGAATGCAGACCATCAACTGGCAGAGGCCACCACGACGCGCCACGGGGTGACCCAGGCAACCCGCTACGCCTACGATGCCTTGGGCCGCAGGGTGGCCAAGGCCGATGCCTTCGGCACCACGCGGTATCTGTGGGACGGCGACCTGATGGTGCACAGCCAGCGCGGGGGCAAGAGCAGCCTGTTCATCTACGAGCCCGGCAGCTTCGTGCCATTGGCGAGCGTGCAGGGCACGCCGCAAGACACCCGCACCTACTGGTATCAATGCGACCAGATCGGCACGCCGCAGGAGTTGACCGACGAAGCAGGACGCATTGCCTGGGCGGCCGATTACAAGGTCTGGGGCGAGGCACGGATCAGGGAGACGGTGCTTGGCACCGGAACGGGTGGCGTGTCGGTGGGCAGTGCCAGCCAGTGGCATCGAGGAAAAACAGCGGCCTCCACTCCAGGCCCGTCCATCGATCAACCCTTCCGCTTCCAGGGGCAGCAGTTCGATGAGGAAACCGGGCTGCATTACAACCGGTTCCGGTATTACGATCCGGTGGTTGGGCGGTTTGTTTCTCAAGATCCGATTGGATTGAAGGGCGGCATTAATATATTTGAATATGCACCCAACCCATTTTGGTGGATCGACCCGCTAGGATTGGCGGCAGGCGGCGGTGGAGTTTATGTATTCGAAACAAACTCTGGGCGTGCTTATATAGGAAAAGGGCCATACGACCGATATGGCAGTTCAGTTCGGCAAAGAGCCGGTGGGCCAACTGGTGTGGATCGGGGAGTGCATATGAACACAAAATCGCCATGCGCTGCCGTTGCAGAGGCAGAATATGCTGAAATGGTAGAGCATATGGCGATGGTTACCTACAGAGGCATGCCTGGAACAAAACCACTTTTGAATATTGCAACCTCACCGGGAGCCGGCAGATTGGATGCAGGAACAACGAAAGGGTCAATCAACCTAGCGAAATGCCCTGGACTCATGGCAAAGGTAGCAGTAGATGGCGCCAAATTAATTGCAATGCTTACAGCCAAAGCGCCCGGCAGCGGAATGTAAAAACCGAGGATAAATAATGATTGAAAAAATACTAAACTTAGAATTTGAACGAATTGGTGAAACACTTTTATCCTCTACAGGCCAGGTGTCCATATATAACATTTCTTCCCAAGAACAAGGTTTAGCATTTGACGTTAAACGGCTCTTCGACTTCAATGCATTTTTTGAGAAATACAACTGCACCACACTGAGTATTTCATCCGCAATAAACCCCAGCCTTGTAGAGCTTGATTTAATAACCAAAATCGATAAAATCAATAAACTTACATTCAATTCAGTTAACCCTATAGAAATAATTTCCTCTTCTGAAAAATCTTACTTTAAGGGACTTAAAGAACTTCAAATTTTAGGCAAGTCAATTTCTTCATTTCCAGATTTACATGAAGCAAAAAATTTGTCCAAATTAACATTGCCAAAAAATATTGAGTCTATTAAAGACAAGATCGATTGCGGAAAAATAATCGATTTGCACATTATGGGATACGACGACGCAAATTTATCTCCATTGGCAGCCTTTACTAGATTGGAGCGACTAAGGCTAGATGATCATGGAAAGATGGCTTCTCTCGATGGATTAGAAAAACTGCCAAAATTAAAAACACTGCATGTAGCAAGTCCAATAAAACTAAAGAATGTAGATGCAATCATACGTTCGTCAAGCATAGAAAATATAATGTTCGAAGATTATAAAAAAATAAAAGATTGGGAATTTTTGGCCGCAAAAAAAGAATTTCGATGCATATCGCTTGACACAGCAAATTCAGTTGATTTTATTAGCGAATTTGAGATGCTTGAATATTTCTTTTGCAAAAAAGTGATTAACAGAGATGGGGAAAGCCATTTCTTTTCAAATAAATTACATCAAGATGAAATGGCCCACACTGGATTAAAAGCATCTTATATTCCAACATGCGACAAGTTCTACGACCCCATAATTTAGAGAGTCCTCAAAGCCCTCCAAATAATCCATCTTTTTCACAACTATTGATTCAAATAATTATCAAACGACCAAAGATGGCGTGTTGACAATTTTCATTTGATAGTGATTACGATATCCAAAATTTCGCAAGCCTTTTAGCATCACTCTTCAACCCTTCGGAATAAAATTTTTGATTAATCAAATATCAAAGATAGGGCAAATTCCAAAGTAAATTGAAATACCGAACCAAGTAGATGCTCTCTTTTTAATAGCACACCGCCCTAGTATCAATTGCGCTGGAGCCCGATTTGGCTTGAATCGCCTACCTGGCAACCGGCTTGTCTTTCACCCTCCGCTTCCCCGTCCCTCGCGCACCGTTTTCGTTTTCCTCCTCCCCCATGGCTGGCAAGGTCTATATCGACGGTAAAGAAGTGGTGTCGCAAGCGGCGGCCGGCACGGTGAACAAGCCGGACGACTTCGTCTTCCTGCGCAAGAAGGACACGCCGGGCACGGCGCCCTACCGCAACGACAGCGGCTCCATCGGCAACCCGGCAGGCTCCACCTTTCATTCAGGCACGGATGTGGCGACGGCCGAGAGCGCGCTCATGAACGGCCAGCACGCACCGCAGGTCTCGGGCAAGGGCGGCGTGAACACCGAAGTGCGCGACGGCCCGGCGACCTTCATCGGCGAGTGGGGCAAGCAGGTCTGGATCGAGACCAAGCAGACGGTGCGCCACCTGACCGACGTGGGAACCACAGCGGTCTTCAGCTACTTTCCTGCGCTGGAGAACATCACCAAGAACGTCCGGGGCATCGCAAGCCAGCTCGATGGCGACCTGGGGCTCGAGATGGCCGATGAGGCCGGCGAAGAGATCGTTGAGGCGCTCAAATCCTTGTTCACATTGGAGACCCTCAAGGAACTGGCCATCGATGGCGGCATGGCTTTGGGCACCGCGGCACTGGCCGCAGCCACGCCAGCCACCTTCGGCAGTTCTGGTGCGGGCGCTGCGGTCACAGGCGCCGCCACTGCCGTGCGCGTGGGCCAGCGTGTGGATGCGGCAGCGCAGACCGCCGCCGCTCTCAAGGAAGAAGTGGGTGGCCTGCTGGCCGAACTCTCCCGCCCCGATCTGACGGCCCAAGAGCAGCGTGCGCTGGCCAAGCGCGCCGCGAGGTTCCTGGCCGGGGCCGGGGCCAGCCTGCTCGTTTCCCTGCTGGCCAAACGCAAGTCGTCCCGCAACGCCAAGAAAAAAGAAAACGACAAGGACAAGGTCGAGACCTCCAAGAAGCCGGCCGACCAGCCCACGCAGTGCCCCTGCGCCAGCAAGCACCCCGTGGTCATCGCCACCGGCGAGAAGTCCCTCACGCAGACCGACCTGCGCATGGGCGGCCCCCTCGCGCTGGCCTGGATACGCCAATACCGCAGCGGCGACGCGCGCACCGGCGGCTGGTTCGGCCAGGGCTGGAGCCACCCGCTGGCCACCGAACTGTGGCTGCAGGCCGATCAGTTGCTCTACCACGACGCGCAGGGGCGCGCGGTGCGCCTGCCGCTGCTGGCCCAAGGGCAGGAACATTTCGAGGCCTACGAACAATTCACCGTGCGCCGCACCGGCGTGCACGCCTGGCAGCTGGTTCACACCGACGGGCGCACGCACCACTTCGCACGGCAGGCGCCAGGCCAGTGGCGCCTGCCCTTGCTCGCGCTATCGGACCGCAACGGCAACCGCATTCAACTGCACTTCGAGCCGGGCGACTTCGCAGAACGGCTGGCAGACGGATCGGCTAAAAACATCCGGGCCGGTGGCGGCAAGACCGCATCCGGCGGCTTCGACCCCTTCGGCATCCCGCCGCGCCCGCAACGCATCACCGACAGCGCGGGCCGCTGGCTGCGCCTGGGCTGGAGCGCGGACGGCCAGCTGGAAACCGTCAACGCCCTGCATGCGGATGGCCAGGAGACCCTGCTGGCGCGCTACCAATATTCGCCAGACCCACAGGATGCCCCCGGCAGCGAGCAAGCCCCGCCCAACCTGGTGGCCCACACCAACGCAGAGGGCCAGGTGCGCCGCTTCGAATGGAGCCATCACCTGCTGGTGGGCTACACGCTGGCGGGCGGCGCGCGCCACCGCAACGAGTACGACGAGCCCAGCCCCCAGGGCCGCGTCATCCTGTCGCACAACCTGGACAGCGGCGCGGCGCAGCAGTTCACCTACGAGCGGCACCGCACCTGGATGCACGACGCGCTGGGCCGCACCCTGGGCTTTGCCTTCGACGAGCGGCGCGACATCGTCGCCGTGCGCGATGCGCTGGGGCACGTGAGCCGCACGCCGTTCGATGCCAACGGCCACCCCGAGGCGGCCGTGGATGCCCTGGGCCGCGAGACGCGCACCGTGTTCGACCGCCGTGGCAACCTCACGCTGCACCTGGATGCCGCCGGCAACGCCACACGCATCGAGTACGGCACCGAAGGCGGTGCCCTGGACCGCCCCGTGCGCGTGACCGACGCCCTGGGCCACACCTGGACCCACGCCTACGACGCGCGCGGCAACCGCATCCGCTCCACCGACCCGCTGGGCCGCACCACCCGCACCGACTACGACAGCCGGGGCCTGCCGGTGGCGATGACCGATGCGGCCGGCCGCACCCGGCGCCTGCAGTGGGACGGCGCCGCCCAGTTGGTGGCCTACACCGACTGCTCGGGACGCACCAGCCGCTACGCCTACGATGCCCTGGGCCATCTGGCCACCAGCGTGGATGCCCTGGGCCAGGCCACGCACTACCGCCACGATGCCCTGGGGCGCCTGCGCGAGGTGGCCGAGCCCACCGGCGCCACCCACCGCTACGAGTGGGGCGGCGAGGGCCAGTTGCTGGCCTACACCGATCCGCTGGCCGGCACCACGCGCTACCGTTACCACGGCTCGGGGCAGCCGGCCGAGCGCACCGATGCGCGCGGCGGCGTGCTGCGCTATCACTACGACCGGGCCGAGCGGCTGATCGCCCTGGACAACGAGAACCGCGCGCAGACGCGCTTCGCCTACGATGCGGCCGACCGCCTCACGGACGAGATCGGATTCGACGGCCGCCACCAGCGCTATGGGTACAACGCCGCGGGCGAGTTGACCCATGTGGTGGAGGCCGGGGGCAGCGATGCCGGGCCGGGCAAGGTCACGCACCTGGAGCGCGATGTGCTGGGGCGGCTGGTGGGCAAGCGGGCAAGGAGCGA
>NZ_BQXQ01000080.1 GCF_030159055.1 Acidovorax sp. SUPP3334 | reverse complement strand
GACGATCAGCCGTTCGGCCAGATCCAAAATCCACTCTGACATTACGTTCCCATCTACATGTACGTGGGAACGTAGCCTCTCAGGTCAGCATGCTGAAATGAAGGGCGTGGTTTATTGACGGCTTACACTGCAAGGCCGATGCACAGGCCAAGCAAATCCCGTTTCAACCCACGCGCCCGCACGGGGCGCGACGCGCGCGCCAAGGCGCCTATCTCGCGGCCACGCTGTTTCAACCCACGCGCCCGCACGGGGCGCGACAATAAAGGCGCGTAATTAATGTGCCCTGAAGGCAGTTTCAACCCACGCGCCCGCATGGGGCGCGACGCGCTGATCGTGGCCAATCTTCGGGTATTGCTGCTGTTTCAACCCACGCGCCCGCACGGGGCGCGACACTGCTCACCCACGCACCGGCCACGCCCAAGGTGGTTTCAACCCACGCGCCCGCACGGGGCGCGACCCTTATGCAGGGTGCTGCAGCGTTGCGCCCAGAAGTTTCAACCCACGCGCCCGCACGGGGCGCGACCATCAACGTCGCACGCGCCACGGGACGACTGCATGTTTCAACCCACGCGCCCGCACGGGGCGCGACCCGCCTCGATGCCGTAGAGCGCCAGACCTGTGACGTTTCAACCCACGCGCCCGCACGGGGCGCGACGCCCACATCCTCGCGGTTCGTGTACAGGTGGCCCAGTTTCAACCCACGCGCCCGCACGGGGCGCGACGAACGAAATGCTCAACGAAGACCGCCGCACCATCGTTTCAACCCACGCGCCCGCACGGGGCGCGACGCCGAAGAGAACCCAGACGCGCTGCCCAGCATGGCGTTTCAACCCACGCGCCCGCACGGGGCGCGACGAGCGGGCGGCACTGGCTGAAATTCACCTCCAGCAGTTTCAACCCACGCGCCCGCACGGGGCGCGACTGAGCGGCACCGTCGCATCCCGCACGCCGTGGCTGTTTCAACCCACGCGCCCGCACGGGGCGCGACTTGATGCCAGCCTCGGCGCCGGTAGTGTTGGCACCGTTTCAACCCACGCGCCCGCACGGGGCGCGACGCTCTGCAGCGCCAGTGCCTTCACGGGCACGCCATCGTTTCAACCCACGCGCCCGCACGGGGCGCGACGTACTGATCAATGCGAGCAGACTTTTGATCCTGCTGTTTCAACCCACGCGCCCGCACGGGGCGCGACGAAAGCAGGCATGGTTAACCCCGTTTGAGAACGATGTTTCAACCCACGCGCCCGCACGGGGCGCGACGATTAGGTACAGCATCAGTTCAGCACCCAGCGCTTGTTTCAACCCACGCGCCCGCACGGGGCGCGACGGCCAGCGCGAGGAGGCCGTGGTCGTTATGGTGCAGTTTCAACCCACGCGCCCGCACGGGGCGCGACCTGCTGCACTTCGACCTTGAGAATTTGGATGGTGGTTTCAACCCACGCGCCCGCACGGGGCGCGACCCATCGGTTGTTTTGAGCATCAGGATCAACGTGCGGTTTCAACCCACGCGCCCGCACGGGGCGCGACTCGACCGGACCACTTCGGCCTTCGTACAGCCATAGTTTCAACCCACGCGCCCGCACGGGGCGCGACCGGTGCTGGATAGCGGCTTCAAGGTAGTGCTCAAGTTTCAACCCACGCGCCCGCACGGGGCGCGACGATCCGCCGCCCTGGCCCAACCTTGAGCGGCAGGGTTTCAACCCACGCGCCCGCACGGGGCGCGACTCTCCCCAAGCCGCAGCCGCGCACCAAACCAGATGTTTCAACCCACGCGCCCGCACGGGGCGCGACACGCCGACGCCATCACAGCCCTGCGCGCCCGCAATGTTTCAACCCACGCGCCCGCACGGGGCGCGACGTTTTCATTCCGGGAGAGATTCATGCCAGCACATATGTTTCAACCCACGCGCCCGCACGGGGCGCGACTTCCCAGCAGTCAAGCGATTTACAAGACGCCCGCAGTTTCAACCCACGCGCCCGCACGGGGCGCGACTTCCCAGCAGTCAAGCGATTTACAAGACGCCCGCAGTTTCAACCCACGCGCCCGCACGGGGCGCGACGTGAGCGATGCACTGGGAGAGCAGGCAATGGCGGTTTCAACCCACGCGCCCGCACGGGGCGCGACGCCACGACCTCCAGCGCCAGAGCATCAGCCGATCAGTTTCAACCCACGCGCCCGCACGGGGCGCGACTTGATGACCTGCGTCCACTGCGGGAGGTTCTTCTCGTTTCAACCCACGCGCCCGCACGGGGCGCGACGGCGGCAGTCGTAATACGCCTGCACCAGCTTTTCGTTTCAACCCACGCGCCCGCACGGGGCGCGACTCCTGATCCCGCGTGCTAACTCGCGCATACCCAATGTTTCAACCCACGCGCCCGCACGGGGCGCGACTTACCAGTCCCTGCCGCAGCGGCAGGACCACCAGCAGTTTCAACCCACGCGCCCGCACGGGGCGCGACCTTGTCAGCATCGCTAGGGGTACAAGTCTTGCCCGTTTCAACCCACGCGCCCGCACGGGGCGCGACCCCGTTGATGACTCAGACCGACCCGGCTGCCTTAGTTTCAACCCACGCGCCCGCACGGGGCGCGACGCGCTCAAGGATGCGGGCCACGCGCTCAAGGAGCGCGTTTCAACCCACGCGCCCGCACGGGGCGCGACCGAAAGGCGCGCTGTTTCGACACTCCTCTCAAGCGGTTTCAACCCACGCGCCCGCACGGGGCGCGACTCTTTCTGCCCCGCCTGGGCGCCATCGCCCATGGCGTTTCAACCCACGCGCCCGCACGGGGCGCGACAACTGGCTCGGCTACGACTTCGGCGCTGGAAACGTTTCAACCCACGCGCCCGCACGGGGCGCGACCAGGGCCGTCGTCATGGTCTGCCTTGGGAAAATGCTTGTTTCAACCCACGCGCCCGCACGGGGCGCGACAGAATCCAATCATCGCAAACACACTTGGAGAATCGTTTCAACCCACGCGCCCGCACGGGGCGCGACCATCCGCGATGCCGGCCCGTGCTCCGGTGGGTGGGTTTCAACCCACGCGCCCGCACGGGGCGCGACGCGTTTGACAAGCTTGTCGTTGAGATCGAGGTTTGTTTCAACCCACGCGCCCGCACGGGGCGCGACGGGATCGATGCGCAGCCACTTTGGCAGATTCACTTGTTTCAACCCACGCGCCCGCACGGGGCGCGACACCCAGGTGTCGCCCGGCTGCGATCACTGCTACGCCGTTTCAACCCACGCGCCCGCACGGGGCGCGACGCGGCTTCGGTGGGGCATCGCGGCGGTGCGGACTGTTTCAACCCACGCGCCCGCACGGGGCGCGACAAACGAGCCCGTAACGACCTCGACGGCTTTGTGCGGGTTTCAACCCACGCGCCCGCACGGGGCGCGACTTCGCACGGACACCGAAGGAGCTGGGCTTGGGCTTGTTTCAACCCACGCGCCCGCACGGGGCGCGACATGGGGCAATCCTCCTTTGGCTGCAGCAGCGGGTTGTTTCAACCCACGCGCCCGCACGGGGCGCGACAGGCGTCCATGAGCTTGATCGCCTTGGGGCGGCCGTTTCAACCCACGCGCCCGCACGGGGCGCGACGAGTGCGCCTTGGCCAACCACCAAGGAGCATTCCATGTTTCAACCCACGCGCCCGCACGGGGCGCGACCCCGCCCGCATGGCACCTTCGGGGCTGCATCAGAGGTTTCAACCCACGCGCCCGCACGGGGCGCGACCGGCCCCTTGGCTGCCGGGCTGATGCCGTGGGCTGGTTTCAACCCACGCGCCCGCACGGGGCGCGACCGATGTCGGCATCCAGCCGGCCGACGGTGCGGCGGTTTCAACCCACGCGCCCGCACGGGGCGCGACGCACGAGCCGGACCTGCCTGTGTTCGTGGTGGACCAGTTTCAACCCACGCGCCCGCACGGGGCGCGACGGCGCCTTTATAACCTTTGGTCAGCGCTCTAAAAAATCCCTCACTTTCGCGAACCTTCCCGTTTTCGCGGTCGTCAAGGAATGTCTCCACGCTCAAAGGAGAAAAATTGTTGATCTATCAATGAGTTAGAGCGCCGCGAACCGCTATGGCAGCTGTCAGTCGCTTGGGGTTCGCAAACACGGGCAGTCTCGCCCGATGCTCAAAGAATGAGCGGGGCGTTCAGGTCGAGTACGGGCTTTGCGCCCACGTGTTCAACCCGGTCTTTCCATTGTTGGCCCAGGTAGTAAAAGCGCAGGCTGTCAGTGGCGGGATCGATGATCTGAGTCAGGCGATTTTTCAAGGCCACCCATTGTGCCGAGTCCACCTCGATCTCGAACACCGAGTACTGCACGCGCTGCCCAAAATCCAGGCACGCTTTGGCGATGTGCCGCAGTCTGCGGGCGCCCGCTCTGTCTTGCGAACTGACGTCGTAACTCACGAGCACCATCATGATCGGTGATGCCTCATTTCCAAAGAAAGGGTGGGTAGGCGTCGAGGTCACCGCGCAAATGGCGGGCCAGCAGTTGGGCCTGGATGAACGGAAACAGCCCGATGGGGGCTTTCTCTTCCAGAAAAACGTGCTTGAGCATTTCGCGCTTTCGCTCCTGGTAGGCCGTCAGCACTGTCTTGCGCGATTCTTCGCGCAGCAGCACGGCACCGTTGTCCATCGTCTGAAAATCGCGCTCACCGATTTGGCGCAAGTTGATCAGCGACAGGGCCAGACGGTCTGCCAGCAGTGGTCGAAATTCCTCCAGCAGGTCGAGTGCCAGGCTGGGTCTGCCAGGTCGATCCCGGTGCAGAAAACCCACCGCAGGGTCCAGGCCCACGCTTTCCAGGGCCGAGCGGCAATCGTGGGTCACCAGCGTGTACAAGAAGGAGAGCAGGGCGTTGACCGCGTCCAGGGGCGGCCTGCGGCTGCGCCCGGTGAAACGCATGGCCGTGCCGGGCACGCGGATCAGATGGTCGAACACCCCGAAGTACGCCTGAGCCGCTTCGCCCTCGTATCCGCGCAGCAGGTCCACCGATGGTGCTTGGGGCAGCTTGGCTGCAATGCGTTCCAGTCGTTGGTGGGCATGCGTCAATGCCGCTTCGTCCACTGCGGCAAGTTTGCTGCTGTGATCGCGCAAGGCCCGGCCCAGCACGGCGCGCTGGTTGTGTAGCTTGCCCTGCAGCAGATTGCGCACGACACCGGCGCACCCAGCAGGGTCGTCCGTGGTGCGGTACTGCGCGCGCCGCAGCAAAACATTGCCGGACACCGGGCCTTCCACCCTCGCCAGAAATTTGCCATTGGGCGTGAGAAAGCAGGTACTGATGCCTTGTTCCGCGCAATAGCCCAGCAAGGGCGGCGACACCAGCACGCGGCCAAAGCACACCAGGCTTTCCAGCATATGCACGGGAAGCCGGGCGCGCACGGTTTGCTCGACTTCCATCACGATGTTGGCACCGTCCTTGTGAAGCCAAGCGCCTTCGGTGGTCACGTACAGGGTGTTCAGCTGTCTGCGCATGGCGGTTCCGCTTCGCTGTGCTTCAGTTGTCGGGCGAGCCAGTCGTTCACGCCGCTATTGCGGCTCAGCAGTCGGGGCTGGCACAGGTCGAGCAGCGAGCAGGCATCGCAGCGCTTGGGGCTGTATTGCGCCGTGGGTGTGATGTTCGCGTCCAGCATAGCGCGCGTCGCACTGATGGTTTCCCGGGTGAGTTGACGCAGCGCCTGGTCGAACGGCACATCGGTGCGCCGACGTGTCTCGCCGTAGAACAGGGCGCCTTGAGCCACCGGTTGCTCCAGCATTGCTTCCAGGCAAAGGGCCTGCGCGCACAGTTGCACTTCATCCGCTCGATGGGCCTTGGGTCGCCCACGCTTGTATTCCACCGGAAAAGCCTGTTCGACCTCTTCATCGCCTTCATGGAACTCCACCACATCCGCAATGCCGGTGATGCCCAGCCCCGGGTGGGCCAGCGGCATGGCGGTGACGGTGCGCACACCGCGCCGGCGCTCGCCGCGGGGCTTGTCGGCGCGCTCGTGCAGCACGCGCCCCTCTGCGGTGTGGCGGCTTTCCGCCCACAGTTGCTCTACGTGGATGAGCGCGCACTGGCGAGGGCAATACAGGTAGTGTTGCAGCGCCGAAATAGGAATGAAGTCCGATTCGTCCATGGACTGCCTCCACGCAGGCGATGAGCGCTAGATGTCGAGTTGCAATAGGTTATACCCGGCAAGTCGGGAAGCTGGAGGTCTGTAGCCCAAGGCCGAGTGGGGCCTCCTGGCGTTGTAGTAGCTCAGGAACGCAGGCAACCATGCTGTGCGTTC
>NZ_BQXQ01000079.1 GCF_030159055.1 Acidovorax sp. SUPP3334 | reverse complement strand
AGCAAGGAACGCACAGCATGGTTGCCTGCGTTCCTGAGCTACTACAACGCCAGGAGGCCCCACTCCGCCTTGGGCTACAGACCTCCAGCTTCCCGACTTGCCGGGTATAACCTATTGCAACTCGACAGCTAGCGCAGCCAAGTGCGCAACACCCGGACGCCGAACTTCAAGCAAGAGACCGGCCACGCCAGCGCCAGCGCTCCCTGATGCTCAGCTCTGCCGACGGCGCCGAGCGCAGCCAGTTCACCTCGCTGCATGCGCCACAGCTGCGCGCTCAGGCCGGAGCTGCCGAAAGCAGGCTTGTACATGAACGACAGCTGCTGGGAGTGGTATGCACAGCGCCAGCCGGTCGCGATCAGTTGCAGCCAGAGAGCGTAGTCTTCGCTGAGTTGGCCATTGTCGGGAAAACGTACGCAAGCATCGCGCCGCACCAGCACGGAGGACGTGTGAAACGGATTTGAGAGCATGGCAGGGAGCAGGCCGACAACGCGGGTATTCAGCGGTTGGGGTGCACTGTCCAGCACGAAGTCCGGCATCTCCTGCGCGAGCACCCCGGAGTGGCCTCCGATCAGGTCCAAGCCTTGGTGGCACATGGTCTCCAGCTGGCGCCAGAGTTTGTCAGGCGACCAGATGTCGTCCGCATCCAGAAAGGCGATGACCTCGCCGGCAGCCATGTCCAGGCCGCGATTGCGCGCGGCTGCGGCGCCTGCGTTGCTCGGTTGCTTTACCACGCGCAGCACGAAGGCACCTGCGGGGTCGTAGCGCTCCGCCAAGGAGACGGATCCATCGCGCGAGCCGTCATCCACGCAGATCACTTCGAATGGCGGCAGGCTTTGGTTGCGCACTGAGTCCAGCGCGCGCTGCAACGTCGCTTCGGCGTTGTAGACGGGCATGACGACGGAAACGCGCGGCAGCAGGCTCATCGTGTCCCTGCGAAATCAGCGTCGAGCCGATGCCATAGGGCCAATGAAGGGTCGATCGCGGTGAGTGCAGGGCCGCGGAACCATGGCGTGGGCGCGAACACGGTGTGGGCGCGGCCCACATAGCCAGCCAGCGCACTGAACGAACTGTTGGCACAGGCCAGCACGTCAGCGTTGATCAAGGCTTGCAAAGCTTGGTCGGCTGTTTCTTTGCCGCCGAGGTGCGTGTCGAGGAACAGGCAGCGGTCTGGTGTCATCAATGGCGAAAGTATGGCCCGCGCATGGGCATAGTCGTCGGAAATGACGAGCCACTGCAGTCCAGGCCAGTTGAGCTCCAGTGTCTGCAGCACGCCGCGGTAATAGCCTTCGCCGAGCGGTCCGATCTGTTCGCGGTTGTAACGTGAGGCAGCGTAGTCGCCCCCTCGCACGTGCAGGGCTGCATAGCGTGACAAGCCCGGAGGGGCGGCGCGAAACGCCGGGCGTAACAGTTCTCGTGCCTGTCGCAGCGCGCGCTCGCTGTGGTGGCGGGGATGCTGGTAGTAGCCGTAGTGATAGCGTGCACGCCAACCGCCGTGGGCAGGGGTTGCATCGTTGTGCAGTTGACCGATCAACCGGGCTGCACGTACGAGCACGCGCTCGGCACGCCACAGCCCTGCCGTGCGGCGAGTAGGCAATTGCAGGTCGGCGAACACTTTTGCCAATTCCAGCGCGCCGATGGCTTGGTTGCCTGGTACTTTGCGCAGGAAGCTGGTGTCGAGTGCAACATCGGCTCCCGACTCGGCCAGCGTCAGCGCGTGTAGCCATTCGAAGAATTGATTGCCGAGCCCGCCGCGCAGAAAAACGCGTGTGGTGGTCATATGTGCTCGCCGGCGTGGGGGGTGATGCGCTCGAAGGTGAAGATGCCGAGGGTGTAGTCCTGCTGGTCGATTCGGTCGAATTCGGCTTCCCAATGCGGATATTCGATCACGCGGCGCTCTACACCGACCGCCGCGAATTGGCACAGCGACAGGCCTTCCGCCTTGGCCATTCGGACGATGCTGCGTGGTGAGAAAACGCGGTGGGCGTTGAACAGCACGCGTTCGATGCCGACGGGCACCGAAAGATATAGCCGGCCACCCGGCCGCACGATGTGGGCCATGTTTCGCAGGCCTGTGGCGCTGCCTGCGGGGTCGAGCACATCACCGTAGCGGCCAAGTCCAAAATGTTCAAGGGCATGCAGGCAGGAAAGCGAGTCGCAGTAGTTCGCCAGTTCCGGTGCCGGGTTCATCAGATCGGCCTGCTTGAAGCGGATGCTTGGCAGATCCGTCGTGATAGCGCGGATGTCGAAGACTTCGATGTCACGAAAACTGGCGACATGCGCCACGAAACCATCGACACGGGATCCGATGTCGACATGGCGTTCCGGCCCATGCTGGTGGATCTGCTGCGCCACGTGAAGATCCTGCAGGAAATACTCGCTCTTGGTCGTACCACCTTCTTCGTACCAGTCGTGTAGGCAGGGCATGAGTTCGAGCCGTCCTTGGTACTGGCGTCGGAAGCGCAAAAGGTCGCGCAGATAGCGCGGCGTGCCATGCAGCGAGCGCAGCAGTCTCCGCGGGTCGATGCCGAGCTGTTCCGATAGGAGCCAGTAGAACTTCTTCAGCTTAGCGTTCATGGTCAATCTTGATGAGTCCGGGCAGACTGGCGATAAAGCCGATGAAATTGATAATGAGCCAACCCGATGTTGCGCCAACCATGCCGAAACGCGAAACCATGGGTGGAATGACCAGCAGGCACAGCACCCCGGCCAGCAGGTTGACTTGCAGGATGCGTTGAATTTTTCCGCGCACAAGCCAATGAGCGTACCCCACGTTATAGAACGCGTTGATGATGGCTCCGAACAGCAGCCAACCTAGCAGGGGGTAGACCACGGAAACGGCATGCATGTCTTTCAGCCACCATTCCAATAACCGTTCTCCGCCAGCGGCATAGATGGCTATGCCGGTGATTGCTGCCAATGCGATCAACCCGAATAGCCGTCCATACAGATGGCGCAGGGCGGTTGAGTCGTCCTTGATGCGAAATGCGCGAGGTAGAACCGCCTGCATTAGCGGGTAGACCAACTGGAGCACGCCCGCCGCTGCGGAAGAGGCGATCACATAGTAGCCAAAGTCCGCGATCGGTATGAGTTTGCTTAGCAGCACCTTGTCCAGCTGCATCGTGAGCGCGCCCAGGCCCGAAGCGGCCGCGAGACCGGCGATCGCCGGCCAGGCTTGGCGGACCACATCGCCTTGCCACCGTGTGTCGCTGCGATGCGTCCCCGTAGCAGACCAAGCCACGCGGGCACGCAGGGCAGTTTCGAAAAAGCCGGCTGCGACGTGCCAAGACAGATAGGTGGTCAGCGACGGCCAGGTTGTCACGGCGAGTACGGCGCCTCCGTGGCGGAGCAGTGTGGCGGCGAACAGGATCTTGTTCAATGCCACCTGATGCTCCGTGCCGACAAGGAGGCTACGGTAAAGCGACCCCGGGAACATCGTTGCGAAGATGGCAGCCGCTCCGATCACCGCGGCGTGGCCGTTGGCCTGATCGGCCTCATCCAGATGGAGCCAGTGGCGTGCGATCGGGGCTGCGAGCAGGACCAGCCCGAGGCCGATCAGCAGTGCAAGCGCCCAGTAAATACGCTCGAAGCCATATAACAGTGCGGCTGTGCGCGGCTTGGCCACGCCTTCGCCGGCGGCACGCAACGAGATCTCGCGCACCAAGGCCTGGCTCATGCCTGCGTCGAGCAGGTTGAGCACGGCCTGCAGTGTCGTGACGAAGCCCACCAAACCGAACTGCGGGGGGCCGAGCGCAGCGAGATACCAGGGTAGGGCAAGGATGGGCGCGAGCGCGACCGCGCCTGAACCGACGTAGTTCGCCAGAATGTTGCGCTTAAGGGACATGAAAGAGTGCAGCGCCTATGATTGGGTCGTCTTTCTTACCTCTATACATGCAAAAAGTCGCGCTTATCACCGGCATCACGGGCCAGGATGGGGCCTATCTGGCCGAATTCCTGCTGGGCAAGGGTTACGTCGTGCACGGCATAAAACGCCGGGCATCGTTGTTCAATACTGATCGCATCGACCATCTCTATCAAGATCCCCACATTACTGACCGCAATTTGATCCTGCATTATGGTGATCTGGCCGACAGCACGAACCTCATTCGCATCATTCAGCAATCACAGCCCGATGAAATCTACAACCTCGCGGCCATGAGCCACGTGGCTGTCAGCTTCGAGACGCCCGAATACACGGCCAATGTGGATGGGATTGGCACGCTGCGCATCCTGGAGGCGATTCGAATCCTGGGCATGGAGCGCAAGACGCGCTTCTACCAGGCCAGCACTTCAGAACTCTACGGGTTGGTGCAGGAGGTTCCGCAGAAGGAAAGCACGCCTTTCTATCCGCGCAGCCCCTACGCCGTGGCCAAGCTCTATGCCTACTGGATCACGGTCAACTACCGGGAGGCTTACGGCATGTATGCTTGCAACGGCATCCTGTTCAACCACGAAAGCCCAGTGCGCGGCGAGACCTTCGTGACGCGAAAGATCACGCGCGCCATGGCGCGCATTCACCTGGGCCTGCAGGATTGCCTGTACCTTGGTAATCTCGATGCACTGCGCGATTGGGGCCACGCGAAGGACTACGTGGAAATGCAGTGGCTCATGATGCAGCAGGATGTGGCCGAAGACTTCGTCATCGCAACAGGCGTGCAGCACAGCGTGCGTGACTTCGTTTTGGCGGCGGCGCATGAACTCGGCATGAAAATCGAGTGGTCGGGCCATGGCGTGGATGAGACAGGTCAGAACGCGCATGGTCGCGCTATCATCAAAGTGGACCCGCGATACTTCCGACCGACGGAAGTCGAATCTTTGCTTGGTGATCCCACCAAGGCTCGGGAAAAGCTCGGCTGGACACCACGCATTGGATTTGGCGAACTCGTGGCCGAAATGGTGCGTGAGGACCTGAAAAGTGCCCAACGCGACGAGTTGGTTAAGAAATACGGATTTTCTGCCTACGACTACAACGAATGACGGCAAAGGTGGCAAAGGTGGCAAAGGTGGCGATTGTGGAAATGGACAAGAACGCCAAGATCTATGTAGCAGGTCATCGCGGCATGGTGGGCTCGGCCTTAGTGCGCAAGCTGGCCGAGCGTGGTTACGAAAACCTAGTGACGCGCACGCATGCCGAACTGGACCTGCTGGATCAGTCTGCGGTACATGCCTTCATGGCACATGAAAAGCCCGAGTACGTGTTCCTTGCCGCGGCCAAGGTGGGTGGCATACAGGCCAACAACGTTTCGCGGGCAGACTTCATCTATCAGAACCTCGTGATTGAGGCCAACGTGATCCATGCAGCGCATGCCGCCGATGTGCAGCGGATGTTGTTCCTGGGGTCGAGTTGCATTTACCCGCGCGACTGCCCGCAGCCGATCAAGGAAGAATATTTGCTGACGGGACCGCTCGAGCCCACCAACGAGCCTTACGCCATTGCCAAGATAGCGGGCATCAAGCTCTGCGAGAGTTTCAACCGTCAATACGGTCGGCATTACGTGAGCGCGATGCCGACGAACCTCTATGGCCCCAACGATAACTACGATCTCAACACCTCGCATGTGCTCCCTGCTTTGCTACGTAAGGCCCATGAGGCAAAACGGCGCGGCGATCACGTGATGGAGCTATGGGGATCGGGCCGGCCGCGTCGCGAATTCATGCACGTGGACGACATGGCTGACGCCTGTGTGTTCCTGATGGAGCAACTCGACATCACAGATGGCCTGTTCAATGTGGGCACGGGAACTGACGTCACGATTGAAGAATTGGCCCGCCGGATCATGGATGTGATCGGCTTCGAGGGCTCGCTGGCTTTCGACCCGAGCAAGCCCGATGGCACGCAGCGAAAACTGCTGGACGTGGGCATGCTACAGCGCCTTGGTTGGAGTGCAAGCATTCCGCTAGACGCTGGGATAGCCCAGGCTTATCGATCGTTCCTCGAGACGCCAGTAGGTTCGGTTAAACAAGAGATTCCGGCCAATGCCGACTACGTTAGGAATGAACTGCACAGTGCGCATTGACACATGCGTTGCGCCTGCTTGGACATAGTGCTGTGAGCGGCGACCTCATCCGTCTATTGGCTTTTTAACTCGCAGGTGCTCAGCACCGCCTTTAAAGAACAGCAGGTGCCTCCTTGCTGGCCTTTGAGCAAACAAGGGGCGGATTCAAAAGTGAAGTGCAACACCTTGGGTTCAATGAATCTCGGTGGAGTGCTGCGGGCTGTTGATGAGCAACTCCCGGTAGACCGCCAGAGGTGATCGTACCCCGAGGCCTTTCCTGGGCC
>NZ_BQXQ01000078.1 GCF_030159055.1 Acidovorax sp. SUPP3334 | reverse complement strand
GCGCGATCACGCCACTTCGTACTACCGCCGCGTCGCACCGAACGAAGCTTCCCCAGGGTCGTCAAGAACCGCGCTCCCAAGTTCCCAACGAAAAAAATGCCAGTCAGGGTTAACTGACTGGCATTGGGCCACCTGGGCGACCTTGTTGGTGGTCACGCCCTCTTCCCCTTCCTTCTCGACGATCTGGGCCGTGGCGCCGAATATCGCTTCGATGGTCTGCCGCGCACGCGCCTGCGTGGGTTGGCGGCGCATGTTTGCGGGTGTGTCGGAGGGAGAGGGTTTCTTCACGGATCGCTTTCAAAAACCAGGCGCCGATGGTTCTTCCTGCAGGGGCCTTGCGACCGGCTCAAGCCCGATTGGGCACCGATGCCACCGATGCGGTCGATTCCCGCTCGATGAGTCGAAAGCCCAGGTCGAAGACCGACTGCGTGCCGGCCTTGCCGCGGCACCGGTCGACGATCAGCTGCGCAGCGAGCCGGCCGATCTCCGGGCCGTCCACATGCACGGTGGTGATGGATGGGACCATGTGCTCACCGAAATCGGCGTTGCCGAAGCCGCACACGGCCAGATCCTGCGGCACCCGAAGCCCGCGGGCCTGCGCCTCCACGAGAACGCCATGCGCCAGCGTGTCCGAACTGCAGCACACCGCCTGCAGGCCCGGCTCGGCTTGCAGCAGTTCGGTCAGTGCGCGCCTGCCCAGCGCCAGGCTGCTGGGCGCCGGCACCACGGCCGTCGGCACGTCGCGGCCCAGCGCGGCGATGAAGCCTTCGCGGCGCAGCATGGCGCGGTGATCGCCCCCGGTCGCAATGCCGACCCGCTGCCAGCCCTTAGACAGAAAGTACCCAGCCACCGCGCTACCGACTTTCAGGTGCGAAAAGCCCACCACCATGTCCACCGGACGGTCGCTCAGGTCCCAGGTCTCGACCACGGGAATGCCGGATCGGCGCAGGCGGTCGCGGGCCCGCTGCGATTGCACGAGGCCGGTCATCACCAGGCCGTCGGGCTGGCGGCCGATCATGGTGTTCAACACCGCTTCCTCGCGCTCGGCGTCGTAGGCTGTCTGGCCCAGGATGAGCTGGTAGCCCTCGGCAGCCAATGCCGTGGTGAGGGTCTGCACGGTGGGCAGGAACTGCGACACCGACAGCGCCGGCACCACCGCCGCCACCATCAGGCTGCGGCGCGACTTGAGCCCGCCGGCCAGCAGGTTGGGGATGTAGCCCGTGGCCTCCACCGCCTCTTGCACGCGCGCCTTCGTCTTTTCGGACACCACGCCCGGATTGCTCAGCGCACGCGATGCGGTGATCAGCGAGACGCCAGCGGCCTTGGCCACGTCGTGCAGCGTGGCCGCCTTGAAGGAGGAAGGGGCATTCATTGCAAAGGGCGAAGCACGGTGGATCGACGCAAAAGAAGACGGGGACCATACCGCATCCGGGCGCCAAGGTGGCAGCCCCGCACCGCGATGGGCGAGGCAGCGGATGGGCCGGCATGGCGGAAAACCCCGAGCTGAAAAGCTTGATCATCCAAAATGACAACGATATCATTCGCCAAAACCAGCAGAGGCGAAGCCAATCCAAAAAGCTTGAACACGCTTTTTCCGCCTCTAAAACAAAAATGACAACGTTCACATCCATCCAGGAGACAAACCATGAAACGCTTCCTCGCTGCCCTTTCCCTCGGTGTGCTGGCCCTGGGCGCCCAAGCCCAGGCCTGGCCTGAAAAGCCGGTCACGCTCGTGGTGCCCTTCCCTCCAGGCGGTTCCACCGATCAGGTCGCACGCGCGGTCGGCCCCCGGATCACCGAGAAGTTCAAGCAGTCCTTCCTGGTGGACAACCGGCCCGGTGCCACCGGCACCATCGGCGCCACGTACGTGCAGCGCGCTGCGCCGGACGGCTACACCTTCCTGGTCACTTCGCTGGGGCCCCTGGTCATCGTGCCGCACCTGCTCAAGGGATTGCAGTACGACGCCATGAACGGCTTCGACCTGATCACCGTGGCAGTGCAGTCGCCCAACGTGCTCGTGGTGCCCGCGAACTCGCCGCACAAGACCGTGGCCGACGTCATCGCCTATGAAAAAGCCAACCCCGGCAAGATGAGCTTCGCCTCGGCTGGCAACGGCTCCAGCGACCACCTGACCGCCGAACTCTTCTGGCAGCAGACCGGAACGAAAGGCATGCACATTCCCTACAAAGGCGGTGCACCGGCCCATACCGACCTGATCGGCGGCCAGGTCGATGCATCGTTCCAGAACATCAATGCCGTGGCCCAGTACATCAAGGCCAGCAAGATGCGCGCGCTCGCCATCACCAGCCCCAAGCGCTCGCCGGTACTGCCCGATGTGCCCACGCTGGCCGAAGCGGGCGTGCCCAATGTCGAGGTCGCATCCTGGCAGGCCATCGTCGCGCCCAAGGGCTTGCCGCCCGCCGTGCGCGAAAAGGCCCATGCCGCATTCGTCGAGGCGCTCAAGGACCCCAAGGTGCGCGAGCAGTTCACGTCGATCGGGTTCGAAATGGTGACCAACACGCCCGAGCAGTTCGCCGCCTTCCAGCAGCAGGAGTCCGCCCGCTGGAACAAGGTGATCGAGGTCGGAAAGATCTCCATCGACTGAGCCAGCACCGACGCTGGTTCGCTTCGCCTCCTCCACCCTTCGCCCCCTCCGCTTTCCCTCCGATTCGTCCATCCGCTCGCACCATGGCCACTCCTTCCTCCTCGTCCGCCGACAGCATTGCCTGGGTCCGTCTTTCGTCGTGCTACCTGCCTCTGGCCAACCCCATCAGCGACGCCAAGGTGCTGACCGGGCGCCAGAAGCCGATGACCGAGATCGCCATGCTGTTCGCCGAGATCGAAACGAAGGACGGCCACCGGGGGTTGGGCTTCAGCTATTCCAAGCGGGCGGGCGGGCCAGGGCAGTTCGCGCACGCACAGGAAGTCGCCCCGGCCTTGCTGGGCGAAGACCCGAGCGATATCTCCCGGCTCTGGACCAAGCTCTGCTGGGCGGGTGCCTCGGTCGGCCGCAGCGGCATGGCGGTGCAGGCCATCGGCGCGTTCGACGTCGCGTTGTACGACCTCAAGGCGCGGCGTGCGGGCCTGTCGCTGTCCAAGCTCCTGGGCTCGCAGCGGGACTCGGTGCGCTGCTACAACACCTCGGGCGGCTTTCTGCACACGCCCCTCGATCAACTGCTGCAAAACGCCAGCGCCTCGCGCGAGCGTGGCATCGGCGGCATCAAGCTCAAGGTGGGCCAGCCCGACCATGCGCTCGACATCCAGCGTGTCGAGGCCGTGCGCAAGCACCTGGGTGACGCCATGCCCATCATGGTGGATGCCAACCAGCAATGGGACCGCCCCACCGCCCAGCGCATGTGCCGCGTCTTCGAGGCTTTCAACCTCGTGTGGATCGAAGAGCCGCTGGACGCCTACGATTTCGAAGGCCATGCGGCGCTCACCGCTCAGTTCGACACGCCCATCGCCACGGGCGAAATGCTCACCAGCGCGGCCGAGCATGGCGAACTGATCCGCCACCGCGCGGCCGACTACCTGATGCCCGACGCTCCGCGCGTGGGCGGCATCACGCCCTTCCTCAGGATCGCGGCACAGGCCGAACACGCAGGGCTGAGCCTCGGGCCGCATTTCGCGATGGAATTGCACGTCCATCTGGGCGCGGTGTACGCCACCGAGCCCTGGGTAGAGCACTTCGACTGGCTGGAGCCGCTCTTCAACGAACGCCTTGAAATCCGCGATGGCCGCATGCTCGTGCCAACGCGCCCCGGCCTGGGCCTGAGCCTGAGCGAGCAGGCCCGAAGCTGGACGCGCGCCACAGCGGAGTTCGGAGCGCGCGCCTGAGACACTTAGGCATTCAGCCCGCCTTCCATCAAAAAGCCGCCCCACGATACCGACAGACCCCATGACCGACACCGCAACCCCCTCGAACACCCCCCACAGGCCGCCGCTGACGATCAAGATGCACGCGGCCGACAACGTCGCCATCGTGGCCAATGACGGCGGCCTGCCTGCCGGCACCGTGCTCGCCTCGGGCCTGGTGCTGGTGGACAAGGTCCCCCAGGCGCACAAGGTCGCGCTCGAAGACATTCCCCAGGGCGGCGCCGTGCGCCGCTACAACGTGCCCATCGGCTACGCCATCCAGCCCATCGCCGCCGGCAGCTGGGTGCACGAGCGCCTGCTGCACATGCCCGAGGCCCTGTCGCTGGAAGGCCTGCCCCTGGCCACCGTGCGCCCCGAGCCGTTGCCGCCGCTGACCGGCTACACCTTCGAGGGCTACCGCAACGCCGACGGCTCGGTGGGCACCCGCAACATCCTGGCGATCACCCAGACGGTGCAATGCGTTGCCGGCGTCACCGAATTCGCGGTGGCGCGCATCAAGGCCGGGCTGCTGCCGCGCTTTCCCAACGTGGACGACGTGGTGGCGCTCGAGCACACCTATGGCTGCGGCGTGGCCATCGACGCACCGGATGCCGTCATCCCCATCCGCACCCTGCGCAACATCAGCCTGAACCCCAACTTCGGCGGCGAGGTGATGGTCGTCAGCCTGGGCTGCGAAAAGCTGCAGCCCGAGCGCCTGCTGCCGCCCGGCAGCATTGCGCTGGTGGACGAGCGCAACGTGGCCGACGTAGGCGCGAGCGCCGAGCCCAAGCTCGACGTCGTGTGCCTTCAGGACGATGCGCATGTGGGCTTCATGTCCATGATCGACTCCGTCATGCGCCAGGCCGAAATTCACCTGAAGCGCCTGAACGCGCGCCGCCGCGAAACCGTGCCCGCCGCCGAACTGGTCGTCGGCGTGCAATGCGGGGGCAGCGACGCCTTCAGCGGCGTCACCGCCAACCCGGCCGTGGGTTTCTGCACCGACCTGCTCGTGCGCGCAGGGGCCACCGTCATGTTCTCGGAGGTGACCGAGGTGCGCGACGGCATCGACCAGCTCACCTCGCGCGCCAGCACCCCCGAGGTGGCCGAGGCCATGATCCGCGAGATGGCCTGGTACGACGCCTATCTGGACAAGGGCCGGGTGGACCGCAGCGCCAACACCACCCCAGGCAACAAGAAAGGCGGCCTGTCCAACATCGTGGAAAAGGCCATGGGCTCCATCGTGAAATCCGGCAGCGCGCCGATCTCTGGCGTGGTCTCGCCGGGCAGCAAAGCCACGCAAAAAGGCTTGCTGTACGCCGCCACGCCGGCCAGCGACTTCATCTGCGGCACCCTGCAGTTGGCGGCGGGCATGAACCTGCACGTGTTCACCACCGGCCGGGGCACGCCCTACGGCCTGGCCGAGGTGCCGGTCATCAAGGTGGCCACGCGCAGCGACCTGGCCCGGCGCTGGCACGACCTGATGGACATCAACGCCGGACGCATCGCGGACGGCCAGGCCAGCATCGAAGACGTGGGCTGGGAAATATTCCACCTGATGCTGGACGTGGCCAGCGGCCGCAAGAAAACCTGGGCCGAGCAGTGGAAGCTGCACAACGCGCTCGTGCTGTTCAACCCCGCTCCGGTGACCTGAGCGGCCCGGCCGCATGGGCGCTGCCTTGCAGAGCCCGCCACGTCATTCGCTGACCAGCGCGCGCATCCAGGGCGGAAGGTCCACGGCCTTCTTCTTCGGAAAGTCCACCCAGATCGTCGTTGCACCGCCGGCCGCGCAGATCACGCCCGGCCGGTCGACGCGCTCCATCGTGCCCCAGGTCTCGAACGTCGTGCGGCCCGGATCGCTCACATAGAGATGGAGCAGCACCTCGGCCGGGTACTCGAGCTGGTGGTAGAAATTGCAGAACGCATTGACGATCACCGGCCCCTGCCCCTGCGGGTCGGGGTTGCAGCCTGCCGACACCATCCAGTCGATGCGGGCCGTCTCCAGGTAGCGGAAGTAAACGGTATTGTTCACGTGGCCCATGGCGTCCATGTCGCCCCAGCGCACGGGAAAGCGCATCGAATGCACGAGTTTCCTGGCTTCGGGAATTTCGATCTTCATCGGTTGCCTTGAAGGTTGCCACGATGCCCTTCGCTTGGCGCGCCGGCCGCCCGGCATGAAGGACATCGGGAAAGCTGTACAGCGTATCGCACCGTGTCGGGCGCAGCGCGCGAGGGCTGTCGCAACGGTGGCACATGCTGGCCCCGAACCTGAGCAAGCGCCGCCGAAAGCCACGATGCCGGCTCGAAATCCAAGGTGGAAAAGCCAGGTATCAGAAGGCCGCAGGCGTTGGCAGCCACGCGCCCCGCCCCGCTTCGAAACCTGAGCGTTAGGCGAGTAGCGCTGCTGGCTTACTCACAAGTCAGAAATATAGGCGACAGATGGGTGTCTGAAGAATGACCTGATGAGTGCAGGATCTTCAGCCACCGACTGCAACTGCGCATCCACACGCTCCTTGAGCTTCTCCCCCTTTCGCA
>NZ_BQXQ01000077.1 GCF_030159055.1 Acidovorax sp. SUPP3334 | reverse complement strand
GGGTATCGCTCAGGTACTCTTGCAGCAGCATTGGCTATCGCTTGACCTCTATGGTCAAAGCTCGATTGATCAAGCCTGCACTGTACAAACAACAAAGGCCCCGAAGGGCCTTTGCTTAACTTACTGGTATTGGCCCAGGTGGCCGGCTTTTCGATCAGCACGCTCTACCAGTACTTCCCGTCGAAGGAGGCCATCTTGCTGGCCATGGTGGAGCGCGAGCGCAACCGGGTTCAGCAGCAGTTGCGCGAATTGCTGGATGAGGCAGTGGCCGAGCAGCGCGATGTGCGCAGCGTGCTGCGCGACATGGTGCGCCTGCTGGTGACCGCGTTCGGCATTGGCGGCCATTCCAAGCTGTGGCGCGGCATGGTGCGGCTTGGCTGGCGCATCGACCACCACGACCGCGTGACGGCCGCGCTGCGCGAAGGGGCTGAGCGCAATGCTCTGGCACTGGCTCGCCTCATCGAGGTAGGCGACACCTCGGTGTGCCCGCCCAGCCCGGCCATGATGTTCGTGGCGACGCGGGCCATCATGGGCACGATCCGCAGCGCCGCGCTGGAAGACTCACCCTTGCTGGGCCAGCCCGCGTTCGAGGACGAACTGGTGCGCATGCTGTGGGGATTGCTGCGCGCGGATGCCCCGGATCAAGCGGGGGAAAGTTCGATGGACACCTCGGCCCGGCCCCCTTCGCCGGGATGAGCACCCGCATCGAATCCGATCTGAAGGCACACAGGCCGACCGGCCTGAAGCAGATGGGCATACCCCGCCAGCGACAACGTGAATCGCTGGCTGCGCTGTGGCTGCTCGGCCGTGAAGGCTTGCAGCGGGTGGACTGCAAAACGGGTGATCTCCCGTGGGGTCGGCGGGGTGCCTGCGAGCAGGGAGGCGACCAGGCGGCCTGAGCTGGGCCAGGGTGGTTCGAAGGCGTGCAGCACGATCACTGCGCGCTGGCGGTCGTCCTGCAACGCCCGCAGATCGGTCGCTGACGGAGTCACGCACACCTGGGCCGCCACCGCGCCGGTGACCACGGCTTTCGCGGCGACAGCAGGCGGAGCCTGACCCATGGCGCAGGCAAACGAGGCATGCACCCCGGTGAGCGCCATGGCCAGCATGAGGGTCACGGTTGAAGGGCTGGCCATGTCTCGCTACCGGGATGCCGCGTCAGATGAGCGCGATCTCGATCGAGCCGGGCACGACCGTGCCGACTTGCGAGGGCGGGGTGCCCGCCACCGGCAGCGCGACCAATTGCACCGTCACCGTGTCGTTCTGCAGCCCCTGTGTCTGCGCCAGGCGCCGCAGCGTGTCGGTCAGGTTGACGAGGGTCGAGGGCAGGTTGCTGCCGTGCTCTCCGTCACCGTGGCCGTGTCCATGCCTGAGAAAGCTGAGCGTCGTCACGAAGTGCGGGTCGGTGACCGGCACCTCCGGCCCGACCGTGCCGCGATTGACGAAGACCCGTATCGCGCGCACGTTGTCCGCGATGCGGATGTCCGAAATCACGGCCACGATCTCGCGGGGGGCGCCCGTGGGGGGCGCCGAGGGGGAGGCCTGCAGTGGCCCCAGGGCATTGGCACCCAGCTGGAACGGCACGCCCATCGAAGTGGCGGCCACGGCGGCTGCCATGTCGGTCTTCTTCAAGCGCAGGAGGTTGCCGCCAGCGGCAGGGTTGAACAGCGCGGACAGGTTGGCCCGGCGCTGCGGATCGGTGGGCTGGTTGTCGGGTTCGGGAAGCGTGTCGTAGGTGTAGCCCAGCGCAGCGGTGCTCAGCAGGTCGCGCACTCGCTTGGTATAGAAGGTGCCGTCGGGTGCGATGTAGTTGTCGCGAAATGGCATTTCCAACCACAGCGGATCGTTCGAATTCTGGCGGCCGAGCGCATTCCAGGAGGTCCAGATGCGGTCGATGTTGCTGTGGTGCATCATGAAAATCGGGTCGCGTGGCGAGTTCGACTCCGGCATGAATCCGCCGATGTTGTTATGCACGTTGTTGTGCGGCGTGCGCTCCAGAATGCCCTGGTTGCCGCCTCCCATGGGTACCCATTTGGCATCCAGGTTGTTCTGCACGATGGGCTTCTTCGGGTTGCTTCGATCGACCGAACGGCTGGTGCCGAAGGCCTCGTAGCTCGTTTCCTGGTAGATCTTGCGGATCACCTCCGGGCCGACCAGCTCGTCGGTCAGGGCATTGGCGCCGGTGAGGGGGTTGCGCACCATGGACGGATCGTCGCCCTTGCCCGGCACGTACAGCGGATTGGGCTTGCCCTGGTAGGTCTTGTCGGTGAAGGCGGCCGGCAGTTCACGCAGCGCGGTCCAGTCCCAGTACGGCATGGCGAAGTCGGGGTGGCGGGTCAGGGCAGCGGCCGTCCTTTCATACATCTCGACGAAGCCGCGGTGCCAGGGCAGGAAGTACCAGTCGCCGTGCGGGCAGTATTTGAAGTTGTGTGCGTCCCCGTGCTGGTTGGCGAAACCTCGCCAGCTGACCCGCGCGGTTTGCGGCCGGGCCCGCATGATGCCCACGAAGTCCCGGTACGCGGAGAGGTCCGGGTCGTCCAGCGCCATGGTGTTGACGCAGCGGCGGATGCGAAGTTTTGCCGCGGCCACGGTCTTCACCAAGCCGGGCACCATGCCCGAGAAGGTGCTGATGGCGCCGACGGCGACCACGGTCTTCAGTGCGTTTCTTTTGCTGATCATGTCGATTTGCTCCCTCGTTTGGTTGTCGATGAACTCCATGCAATGCACCGCCCGTTCAGTGGTGGCCCTTGCTCGCACCACCGGCCCCATCGGGCACCGCCACCCGGACGATCTGCATCATTCCCTGGTCTTCATGGTCCAGGATGTGGCAGTGCAGCACGTAGTCGCCGATGTAGCGCTGGTAGCGAGTGGGCACGATGAGCGTGTATTTGCCGTTGGGCTTTTCCTTGGTCGCGATGTTCTTCACCCAGAGCGTGTCTTTCCAGACGCCTTTGAGCCCACGGTACTGAGGGTCGACCGCGCCGCCGGCGTCGTCTTGCGCGTCCGGCCCGGACACATCCTTGCCGTCCGGATCGAGGATCTTGACGATCTGGAACGGGTTCACGTGGATATGGAACGGGTGGCTCACGAAGTCCGATTGCAGCGTCCATTCATCCACGCCGCCCAGCGCCAGCACGCGGTCGATGCGGTTCGGATCGACCGGTTTGCCGTCCACCTGGAACTGGATCGGCTTGGCGGTCAGGTCTATGTTGAAGGCCAACGTCTGCGTACCGGTGACCTCTCTGTCCTGCACGGTGGCGTGGGGCACGAAGCTCGAAAGCCGCAGACCGTTCTTCAGATCGGCGATGACTTTGCCCTGCACGTCGCTGGGCAGGTTCGCCGCAGCCGCCGCCAGTTCCGCAGCCAGGTAGGCAGATACGTCCTGCGCCACGGGACCACCCGGTGCCACCTTGCTGACCACGCCGAGCAGCTGGCGCGAAGGCGGTGCCTGATTCACGTTGGCCGAGGGTGGCGAAGCACCGTCGATCACGCAGTAGTCGCCTGCTTCCGGGAACACCATCAGCGTGTCCCAGCGGTAAGCGGGCTGGTAGATGGTCTGGGTGCTGCGGATGGCGGCGGCGGTGGTCAGCCCGTCGGCCGCGATCAGGTGCTGTTGCAGCGGGGCGCCGGTGCAGTTCTGTTCGATGTAGGCGTCGTGCTCGCTGGCCTTCAAAGCCTGTGCGCTGCGCGCACCGGTCCGCAGCTTGCGGAATTCCAGGTTGATGGTGTCGCGCACGCCGCCGTGGATGGTGCGCCAGCGCTCGATCTGGCCGGCCTTGGCGCCTTCGAAGTTGGGCAGCACCTGGCCGTTGATGCTGGTGTAGCGGCCCGACGCCGGCCAGGTGCCGGGGCCGAACTGGTCCTTGTCTTCCTTGTCCACGGCCTGGTAGTGCTCGATGGTGCCGACGTCGCCTTCGTTGCAGCGGTAGGTGCCGTCGGGGTTGAACTGGATGCGGTTGTCCTGGTCGCGGCAGGCGTACTGAATCTGCTGCAGCACCACCACCCGTTCCTTGAACGATTGGCGGGCCGTGGGGCGCAGCAGCGTGTCCACATCGCCGGTCTGCGTGGGCGTGGGCGGCCGGTCGCCTCGGATGACGAGGGCGCCCGCCATGCCGCTGGCCACTTGCAGCGCGGTGGAGTCGTGGCGGTGCGTTTGGTACCAGAACGTGCCTGCGGGATGGTCCGAGGGAATGTTGTATTCGTACTCGAAGCTCACCGTCGGGTTGATCGAGATCAGCACGTTGTCGCCGTTGCCAGCCGGGTTCACCCACAGGCCGTGGGTGTGAAGGTTGGTGCCGTTAAAGCAATGCGGCGTGTTGACCCCGCCGCTGAAGGCGGTGCAGCTCGGGTCGGGCGGCAGCTGGTTGTTCAGGCGGATGCGGATGGTGTCGCCGGGACGGATTTCCAGCATGGGCGAGACGAAGGGCGCCTTCGGATCGACGCGGGTGTCCTGGTAGCTGCGCAGATGCACCTTGTCGAAGCGCTGCTCTGCGGGGTTCCACAGCTTGCCGTCGGTGTAGACGACGTTCAGGTCGAGCGATGCTTCATGGGAGACGGGTGCCCGCGTCGCCTGGCTGGCGGAAAGCCGCAGGGTGCGGGGCGGCTTGCGCTGCAACTCCAGCAGGGGCGGGTTCTTCACCCCCCGTGCAGTGTCCGTCTGGGCCTGTGCGGGCAGTGCCGCGAAGCACGCCAGTGCGGCGGCCAAAACAGTGGTGGCGGTCTCGGGTGCGCACGCGTTCCGAAACGCGAGTTCCATGGTTTTCCTCCCCCTCTTACGGGTATTCAAAAGCCGAGATGGCTGCTGATCGCAACTCTTGCCTGAATGGCTTCGGCCCAGTATGGAGGACGCCGTGGGGGCGGGTCAACGCCTTTTCGGTGGCAGGCTATTTTTGGCGCGGCACGCGGCCCATCAGGTAGAACTCGGGGTTGGGCTGCATGCCGGCAAAGCTCGCCATGCGGTTCGACAGCCCGAAGAACGCGGTGATGGCCGCGATGTCCCAGATGTCCTCATCGTCGAACCCATGCGCGTGCAGCGCGGTGAAGTCGGCATCCTCGATCTCGTGCGAACGGCTGCACACCTTCATCGCGAAGTCGAGCATCGCGCGCTGGCGCGGGCTGATGTCGGCCTTGCGGTGGTTCACCGCCACCTGATCGGCCACAAGGGGTTTCTTTTCGGAGATGCGCAGGATCGCACCGTGCGCGACCACGCAATAAAGGCACTGGTTCACGGCGCTGGTGGCGGTGACTATCATCTCGCGCTCGCCCTTGGTCAGGCTGCCTTCTTCCTTGAGCATGAGGGCGTCGTGGTAGGCGAAGAAGGCGCGCCATTCGGCCGGGCGGCGCGCAAACGCGAGGAACACGTTGGGCACGAAACCGGCTTTCTCCTGCACCTCGAGGATGCGCGCGCGGATGTCTTCAGGCAGGGTGGCCAGGTCGGGAAAGGGGTAGCGGTTCAAGGTCTGTCTCCTTCGATGGGGTGGCTGGCATCCTACTCATAAGACGGTAACTTGCCGAGCACGCCAGGACAAGAAAGCCAGCATTCATGCGGTTTTCGAGGCGATCAATGTTCCCCAAGTTACTGACTTCTCAGTAAAAGCTTTCACGGATGCGGTTATGGATGCCGTTACGGGTGCCACTGGCTCGGGCGGGCCTGCACCGGAGAGGCGGCGGCTGCCGTGCTGCTGCCGGCCAGCGCGTAGGAAAGCCGGGTGGCCGCCGCCACCACGGTCTGTGCCATCGGCCGATGGATACACGCTGCTCTTCGGCGCCACCAACCACACGATGATCCCGGGCTCTACGCCGGCCGCGTGAAGTTCGACGCGGTGCGGTCTTTCACGCCGCTGTGCACGGTGGCGACCAGCCCGACGGTGCTGGTCGTCGGGCCGGGCCTGCCGGTCAAGTCGCTGGCCGACTGCATGGCCCGCGCGCGCAAGGAGCCTGGCCATGTCACGGCCGGCACGGCGGGCGTGGGCAGCTCGGGCCACTTCGCCACCGAGATGTTCGCGCGGGCCAACGGCCTGCGGATCAACCACGTGCCCTACAAAGGCGCGGCGCCCGTCGTCACCGACCTGATGGGCGGCCAACTGGACAGCTCCTTCGCCACGCTGGGCTCGGTGCTGCCGCAAATCCGCAGCGGCAAGCTGAAGGCGCTGGCCGTGGCGTCGCCCAGGCGTTCGGTGTTGCTGCCCGAGGTGTCCAAGTTTGCCGACGCTTGGTACGGCGTGCATGACCCGAGAGGCCGGCTGTACTGCCTGCGCCCCAACGGGCAGATACATCTGCTGCTGAGAAACGTGCCCAGCCCCAACGGCGTGGCGCCGTCGCCGGACGGCCGGGTTCCGTGCCTTTCGGTCACGCTGGGCAACTGCGTATGGCGCGTGCCGTTGCTGCCCGATGGCGGCATTTCCAAGGTCAGCCAGTTTTTCATGCCCTACGGTCCGAGCGGCCCTGACGGCCTGGCCGTGGACGAGGATGAGCGGTTGATGGTCGCCAACCCGGGCTTGGGCTATGTCTGGGTGTTCAACGCGCGTGCGGAGCCCGAGCGGGTGCTGCTAGATGTCGAGTTGCAATAGGTTATACCCGGCAAGTCGGGAAGCTGGAGGTCTGTAGCCCAAGGCCGAGTGGGGCCTCCTGGCGTTGTAGTAGCTCAGGAACGCAGGCAACCATGCTGTGCGTTCC
>NZ_BQXQ01000076.1 GCF_030159055.1 Acidovorax sp. SUPP3334 | reverse complement strand
CCGCGCCCAGCAATGGCACTTCGCCCACCAGCTGCTCCGGGCGATCGGCCAGCGCCTGCAACAGCGCTACGTAGTGGCCCGCCATCCTCTCTATCGTCTGCGCTTCGAACAGCTCCGCCGCGTAGATCAACGTGGCTTCGACCTGCCCCGCTCCGGTTTCGCAGGTTTGCAACGTGAGTTCGAACTGCGCGGCGTCTTCATCGAAGTCCAGGCGCGCCACGGATACACCGGGCCAATCGGCCAACGACCGATGGTCGCGGCGCAGGTGGTTGAACATGACCTGGAACAGCGGACTGGTGCTCAGGCTGCGCTCGGGGCGCAAGGCCGCGACCAGGTGTTCGAAAGGCAGGTCCTGGTGCGTCTGTGCACCAATGGCGATGCCGCGAGCGTGTTCGAGCAGTGCCGCGCCATCCATGCGGCTGTCCAGCCGGGCTTTCAGGACCTGGGTGTTAACGAAAAACCCGACCAGTCCTGCTGTTTCCGTGCGGTTCCGGTTGGCGAACGGCACGCCCACGCGGACATCCGCCTGCCCTGTGTACCGCTGCAGCAACGCAAAGAAACCACCGAGCAGCGCCATGAACAAAGTCGCGCCCTTGGCCTGGGCGGTCCGGCGCAGCGCAAGCAACAGTGCATCGGGCAAAACCATGCGGTGCTGCGCAGCGCGGTAACGTCCATCGCTGCGGCGTGGCCGGTCCGTGGGCAGGGAGAGCGCCGGTTGCTCCCGTCCCAATTCGGCGCGCCACCATGCCAACTGGCGTTCGCCTTCGCCACTGGCCAGCCATTGCGCTTGCCAGGCGGCATAGTCCGCGTATTGGATGGGTAGCGGCAGCAGCATGGGCACCTGCCCTTGCGAGCGGGCGGCGTACTGCACCGCCAATTCGTCGAGGATCACCTGCACCGACCAGCCGTCCGAAATGATGTGGTGCATGACCACCAGCAGCTCGTAAGCCCGCTGATCACGGTGGATCAGCAGCACCCGCATCAGCGGTCCGGTGCCCAGATCGAAAGGCGTACAGCGCAGTTTCTGGATCGCATCGCTTCGGCGAGTCTCTTGCACCTCGGGTGAAAGACCACGCAAATCCAGGACCGGCAGATCGATGGGCACTGCAAGTTGCACGCACTGTTCGGCGCTTCCATCGGCAGCTTCTTCGAACACGGTGCGCAGCGATTCATGGCGCTCGACCAAGGCATGCAAGCTGTCGCCCAGCGCCTGCCGATCCAGTGCGCCATCCAGGCGAAGCCCGCCGCTCACGTGGTACGCCGTGCTGGCGGGGTCGAGCCGCCATAGAAACCACATTCTTTGCTGGGCCGCCGACAACGCCGCACGGCCGGGTGCGCTGCGCGCCACGATGGCCTGCAGCGATGGCACGGCGGGCGTCACCGCCTGCGCGGCGCCCCGCAGCCGCTGTTGCAGTTGCGCGCGCTGTTCCGGCGTCAAGCCCGCGCGGCGGGCAGAAAGGTCTTGGGTTTCAGGCATGGATCCGTCTTGAAAACGTTGGGTCAGGCAGCAGCGGACAGCGAACGGGGAGCGCCCGCATCGGTATCCGCTTCAGTCGCAGCGGCAGGCGCAACGGCCGCGCTGCGTTCGATGTCGTCGATCAGGCGCGCCTCGACCAGCAGCGCCAGCGCACTCAGCGTGGGCGCTTTGAAGAAAGACGCAGGGTGCAGCTCCACGGCATAGGCCTTCCGCACCCTGGCCAGCAACTGGATCGCCAGCAGCGAATCACCGCCCAGTTCGAACAAGTTGTCGTGCACGCCGACACGGTCCATGCCCAGCATGTCCCGCCAGACCTCCGCCAAGGCCTCTTCCAAATCCCCATCCGGTGCCACATAAGGGGTCTGCAGTACCGGGCGGGGATGCCGGCTGCGGCCCGGGCCAGGCTGGGACGCCGGTGTGGACTCGATCAGTTCCAGCATGCCGTTGTCGATGTCGCCAAGGCGCTGAGCCAGATCGGTGGTCGAAATCACCACCTGCGCGTGCTGGGGGCCATTGACGATGCGCTCCAGGGCGCGAGCACCCTCGGGGCCGTCCATGCCCACGCCGGGCGGGAGCACCAATCCGGCCGCCATGCCCAGATCGCGCCAGGCATCCCAATTGACCGAGACCACTGGGCAACCTGCGCGCTGCTCCAACGCCGCCACGGCGTCCAGATAGGCATTGGCGGCGGCGTAGTCACTCATGCCCAGCCCTCCCGCCATGCTGGAAATGGAGGAGCAGAGCAACACGAAATCCAGCGGCTCGCCACGCACCGCGGCCAGCAACGCCTGCGTGCCGGCCCGCTTCGGCGCGAACACCTCTTGGGCCGCCGCACTGCTGCGCTGCGCGATCATCCCGCTGTTGGCATGCCCTGCCGCATGGACAACCCCATTCAAGGGCCCGAACCGTTGGTGGGCTTGCGAGATCGCCGCCAGCATTTGTACGGGGTCCGCCACGTCGGCGGCCAGCGTAAGCACGTCGCCTCCCAAAGCTTGTATCGCTTTCAACTGCGCCAGCTTCTGGCGAAGTTCGGCAGGCTGGGTGGCGTCGGCGATCAGTCCGTCCCACCGATCCGGCGAGGGGACCGGGGTGCGCCCCAGCAGGACCAGACGGGCCTGCCAGTGCTCCGCCAAGTGCTTTGCAACAGCCAGGCCTACGCCTCCCAAACCTCCGGTGATCAGATAGACGCCACGCGACCGAAAGCGCGACGTCGTTGCCCCATCGCTGCGCGGCAATGGCCCATAGGCAGGCCGCCACACCTTGCGCACGCGATACGCCAGCAATGGCTCGTTGCGGCGGCGCTGCGCATCGGCCACCAGTTCGCGCACCAGCCAGGCGGTGCCCGCGATGCCTGAAGGCAGAACCAGGTCGGTTGCACGGCAATCGATGTGCGGATACTCCTGGCCGATGACTTTACACAGTGCGGCCAGCATGCTGTTTTCAGGGCACAAGGCATCGGCGCCTGACACATCGGCCATCTGATTGGCGACCACCCGCAGGGCGATTGGCCGCTCGCCGCTCGGTGTCGCATCGTGCATGGCTTGCACGATGGCCAGGAGGCTGAAATACCCGTGCTCCAGCGCGGCGTCGGGTGCAACATCGGCCGGGCCGAGTGCCCAGAGGTGATGGACCTCCACCACGGGTCCATGCGCTGCCTGAACCCGGGCCAGCATTTGAGCGTGATCGGCCCGGTGATTGCAACGCACGACATGGTGCAGCGGGCCCATCGGGTGACTGGCTGTTCCCCGCTCGACCAACACCACCGCGTGTCCCGAAGCCGATCGCTGCCGCAACGCTTGCAGCAGGCTTTTGCAGAAATCGCTCTTGTCACCGAAAACCAGCGTGCACTCTCCGGATCGCGCCTCGGTGACCGCCACATCGGCGGGAGGAATGGCCTCCCAGCCAGGCAAGTAAAACGGGCCATCCGCCACCGGTGTGCGCGGCGTGGACGATTGCCCTGATGCCGGCGCATCCACCCAATAGCGCCGGCGCTGGAACGCGTAGCCCGGCAACGCAAGTCGGCGGCGCTGTCCCGTCGGATGAAAGGCAGCCCAATCGATGGCCACGCCCGCACACCAAAGTCCCGCCAAGGTCTGCGCCATGTGACGTTGGTTGTGCGCCCGCTGCTGGGGGTGCGCCTGGCTGGACCAGATACCGGCGGCGGTGTGGGCGAAAGGATGCTGGCGCGCCAGTCCGGCCAGCGTCTCTCCAGGGCCCACCTCCAGCAGCACCCGGCCGGGAGTCTGGAAGACAACGCCAAGCCCATCGGCAAAGCGCACCGTCCCGCGCAGGTGCCGGGCCCAGTAACTCGGATCGGTGGCCTGCTCCGCGGTGATCGGCTGACCGGTCACGTTCGACAGAAAAGGAATGCGCGGTGCGTGGCGCGGCACAGCGCTGACCGCCTGCTGCAAGGCCACCGAAATGCCTTCGGTCATGGCGGAGTGGGAGGCCACTTCGACATGCAGACGGCGCGGCAGATGCTGGCGGGCGACCAGGGCCTGCTCCGCCGCCTCGATGGCTTTCAACGGCCCCGCCAGCACGCAAAGCTGTGTGCCATTGACTGCGGCGATGTCGCAACCAGCCGCGACGAAGGGAGCCAGTTCCGCTTCAGGAAGCGCGATGGCAGTCATGGCACCGGCTGGAAGCGACTGCATCAGCCGGCCCCGCAAAGCCACGAGGTGCAATGCATCCTCCAGAGCGAAGACGCCCGCCAGACAAGCGGCCACGTACTCGCCCAGGCTGTGGCCCAGCAGCAGGCTGGGCTGCACGCCGCGAGACATCCAGAGCCGCGCCATCGCGTACTCGACGACGAAAAGTGCAGGCTGCGTGAACTCGATGCGCGCCAGCTGGGCATCGGCGGCTGCCTCCGCGCCGTCTGCGGGGTACATCAACGGCAGCAAATCCAGCCCCTCGGCTTTCTGCAGAACCTGACAGCAGCGATCGACCTCTTCCCTGAAAACCGGCTCGTTACGGTACAGGTCTTGCCCCATGTTGGCATGCTGTGTGCCTCCACCCGGCAAAAGAAAAACCAAAGCGGGCGGAGCATCTGGCGAATGCGCAGGGTGACGGAACGCGCCTTCGGAATTCAGCAGTTCCTGCACAGCGGATGCCGTGCCGTCGCTGACGATCGCCGCACGCACCGGCAAGGTACGGCGCCCTGTCTGCAAGGTGAACGCCACGTCGGCCAAGGGGGTTTCGCCCTGGGAACCCAGATGCTCACCCAGCGCCTGTGCCGCCTGCCGCAATGCCTGAGGGCTTTTTGCCGACAACGGCAGAACGTGCCACCCGGCAGGCGGCTCTACTGGGGCGGACACTGCAGGCGCCTCTTCCAGCACCACGTGCACATTGGTGCCACCGATGCCGAATGAGCTCACCCCAGCGCGTCGCGGCACACCGCCCCGCGGCCAGGGTTGCGCCGTGGGGTTGACATAGAAGGGACTGTTTGCGAAATCGATCGACGGGTTGGGTTGCTCAAAGTGCAGGCTGGGCGGAAGGGTCTGGTGCTTGAGCGCCAGTACCGCGCGGATCAGCCCCGCTACGCCCGCCGCAGCGTCGAGGTGGCCGATGTGGGTCTTGGCCGAACCCAGGGCGCAGAAACCCTTGCGTTCGGTGTCGGCGCGGAAAGCCTGGGTCAGCGCCGCGACTTCGATGGGATCGCCCAGGACTGTGCCGGTGCCATGCGCCTCCACATAGCCGATGGTGTCGGCAGCCACACCGGCGATCAACTGAGCAGCGCGGATCACCTCGGCTTGTCCGTTCACGCTGGGTGCGGTGAACCCGACCTTGTCCGAACCGTCGTTGTTCATGGCCGAGCCCTTGATCACCGCGTGGACCGTGTCCCCATCCCGCAAGGCATCTTCCACGCGTTTGAGCGCCACGATGCCGCAGCCGCTGCCGATCACCGTGCCGCCTGCGCGCGCATCGAACGCGCGGCAATGCCCATCCGGCGAGAGAATCGCACCGGGCTGGTATCGATAGCCATCTTCCTGCAGCAGGTTGAGCCACACGCCGCCAGCAAGGGCCATGTCGCAGTCCTGGCCCAGCAAGGCCTGGCAGGCGGTATGCACCGCCACCAGCGAAGTCGAGCAGGCCGTCTGCACCGTCACGGCAGGCCCATGAAGATCGAGCTTGTAGGCCACCCGCGTGCAGAGCGAACTGCTGGCATTGGCGCTCAGCAAGCCCAGCAGTTCGGCAATGCCGGTGTCTTGGCCCAGATCGAAGGCGGGCAGCAGATGCCGGATCAGATACAGGTGGGGGCCTTCACCCGCGTACACACCCACTTTGCCCGGCCAACGCTGCGTGTCGCAGCCTGCATGCTCCAGAGCCGCCCAGGCGCACTCCAGAAAAACGCGTTGCTGCGGATCGAGTTGTTCGGCCTCACGCGGCGTGTAGCCGAACAGCCCGGCATCGAACTCATCGGCGCCTTTGAAAGGCACTCCGGCTTTGACGTAGTCCGGGTCATCCAGGAGCGATTGCGGTATGCCGCGCTGGCGCAGCACCTCGTCGCTGAAGCGCTGAACGGCCTCCGTGCCCGTGTTGATCTGGCGCCAGAAAGCGTCCACGTCATCGGCTCCGGGAAATCGGCCGGCCATTCCGACGATGGCGATCTCGATGCCGGTCCATTCCGGATGGGTTTGTGTATGGGGCATCAGTTCACTCTTTCTGCGGATTGACGGCGTTGGATCAACGCGGCGCGTTGGCGCAATGCGCGGTGGTCGGCTTGCGCAGTCTCTGCAGGCGCTGCCGATGCGCCTTGATGGATGCGGCGCGCCAAGGCCGCGACCGTGGGGTATTGAAAAAGCTGCACCAAGGGCAGCGAGACCTGGCAACGAGACTGGAGCAACCGGTGCACGCGAACCAGCAGCAAAGAATGGCCACCGATGTCGAAGAAGTGGTCATTGCGCCCGACGCGCTCCAGGCCCAGCACCTCGGCCCAGATCGCAGCCAGCGCCTCTTCGATCTCCCCCTGTGGCGCCTCGTACCCTTCCCCCGCCCCGAACTGCGCCGCAGGCAGCACCTTCCTGTCCACCTTGCCGTTGGCATTCAGCGGCAGCCCCTGCAGCACCACGGCCACCGCCGGCACCATGTAGTCCGGCAGGGCCTGCCCCAGCCGCTCTCGCAGCCAGGTGGCATCGATCCGCTGTGCGCCCGCTTCCTCCGCGCGCCCGTGCTTGTGCCCATGCTCGTGCAGCGCCACGTACGCCACCAGCCGCCCGCCCTGCTCCACCACCACCGCCTCCCGCACCTCCGGCTGCCCCAGCAGTTGCGCCTCGATCTCCCCCAGCTCGATCCGCAGCCCGCGGATCTTCAC
>NZ_BQXQ01000075.1 GCF_030159055.1 Acidovorax sp. SUPP3334 | reverse complement strand
TCCAATGTCAATCTGGCATTCTTATGGCTGTTCATCCGGTGGGATCCCTCTGTGACTCTGAAGCGTGTTAACTCCAGTTTCCCAGACCCATTCGGGTGAACAACCTATTGAGACATCACAGCTAGCTGGCGTGCGAGGGCCCGGTTTGCGATGACGGAGGGCGGTGCGGCGGCAGCGCCCCGTTTGCGCGAGCCGCCAGCGCCTCCAGTTGTTGGTCCACGGCGGACTGCCAGGCGGCATAGATCTGGTTGCCAGCCTCTGCGTGCGCGAACGCGGCGGGGCTGGTGCTATCGCTCGGAGGGAGCTGTTCGTAGTACGGGTCTGCGTCGCGCACGGCGTTGATGGCCTCGAAACTCGCCTTGTGAAGCGCCTGCATGCTGTCACGCCAGGGCTCGTCGTTCAGCAGGAACTGGCGATAGGCCTGTGGGTCGGCTGCCTGCGCCAGAACTTCGGCCCTCAAGGCGGCGATATCGCCCGGTCCCAGCACGCTGTAGTCCAGGTTCGTCAGGTCTTGTGCCGTGTCCGGCGGCAGGCTCAGGCTGTTTTTCAAGGCGGCCTTGGCATGCACCATGGTCTCCACGGAATCGGTTTCCAGCCACTTCTTTTTCCAGGGCGGCAAGTCGGTACGTTCCTTTTGCTGGCTGATGAAGCGGGTCGTTGCGGTTTCCAGCAAGGACAGCCGAAACCGCTGGCCCGTCAGATGGTTGGCCTTCGCTTCATCGATCCTGCCCATCTTCACTCCCAGGGCCATCTGGTGGCTGCGCACGGTCAGCATCACCTTGGAAAGGCCGTCGAGCAGGTTGTCTCGGCAATCGCCCAGGGCGGTTTGGGCGACCAGGAAAACGCTGAGGCAAAGATCGGCATCGCGCGCCATCATGACGGCCGCCGTGCGCACCTGCTCTTTCAGCTGGTGCTGTGCCGCGGGAGAAAACGTGGGCAACGCCTCTTGATGCAGGCGCTCCAGCAATCGGGCGAAGGCTTTCGCCTGGGGCTCGTCATCGAAAGCCTGGAAATGTGCGGCGACCGCGCCGCCTGCGCTGCCCAGCCAGGTCTGGATCTGGTGGCCAAGCGGTTCTTCCAGGCGATCCAGATCGCCTTCTACATCGCCCTCATCGAGGTCTTCGTCAAGCTCGGCCTGCAGGGCGTCGAGGTCCGCTTCGAGGTTGGCGGGATCGCTGCCTGGGGATGGCTCCGCGGGTGCCAACGCACCCACCGGGCCCAGTGCGGTCTCGATCACACGCGCTGCTGCGGGGTGGCTGTCGCAATGCTGTTGCCACATCGGCTCCAGCCGGTCTGCCAGCGCTCGTCCGGCGCCTTGGTGGGCGACCAGCGCGGCGGTCGCCTGCCGGATGCGGTCTTCCAAATCCGGGCGGTGCACGGCCAAGTCCACCAGGGCGAACACCTGCGAACGGTCCAGCGGGCCATGAATGCCCAGCGCCGCCAGATCCTCCTGCAGGCGCTCGGGATGCTCGATGTCCCATGCATTCAGTTCAAAGGTCGGTGATTCCGGCTCCGATAAAGCGTGTTCAGGTGGGCTGCGGGGTGAAGCATCTGGCGCTGGAGGGCGCATCGCGTTCAGCGGCACGGTCGTGCGGGGCGGCAGCGCCGAGGGCCCTGTCGCATGCCGTTCGCTGGCCTGCTGACGCGGCGATAGCGGGGGCGTACCGACCGCGCCCGGCCCGGTCGTGCGGGCGCGCACATGCCGTGCCGGCGAAGCAGTGCGGGTGTCATCGCCGATCTCCGGGCTGTGCTCTCGCTGCCGGGTGCGGCCTGGCGGTCGAATGGGGTCCATGGGGAAGCGCCTTTCCTGCTGCGCTGGTGCGCTGGCGTACCGGCAATCGTCGGTTCGCCAGCGAAAACGTTCCATGTCCTGCGCGCAGGGATGCGCGGCTTTGCGAAGCCTTCGCCTGGCACGCTCGCGCACCAAGGGCCGGATCTATTCCTTCAGCAACGCATCGCCCGCCAGCACGGGCGCATCGGGCAGCTCGTTGTGCCCGTGGACCGCTGCGCCCGCTGGCCCGACCTCTGCCGGGAAATGCGCTGCCAGCAGTGCCGATACCTCCGCCAGCGCCTGGGTCAGCCCATCCTCGTAGCGTCCGGCGCGAAAGGCTTCGCCCATGTGGGCGACCAGGGTGCGCCAGGTCTCGGGCGGCACGGCGCGGGCCAGGCCCCGGTCGGCCACGATCTCGATGGCTTGCTCGGCCAGCAGCAGGTAGATGAGCACGCCGTTGTTGTGCTCGGTGTCCCACACGCGCAGCTTGCCGAACAGGGTGACGGCGCGCTCGCGGGCGCTGGCGCCGCGCCAGAGGTAGCTGGTGGGCAGGCCGCCCTCGGCGCAGATGCGGATCTGGCCGGTGTGGCGGCGCTCGCTGGCGGCCACCCGGCGGGTGATGCGGTCCAGCAGATCGGGCGGCAGCGCGCGGTGCAGGCCGCCCTCGACCCAGCGGTGGTGCACGAGCCTGATCACGCGGGACAGCAGCGAAGGAGCCGCGCGCGGCGGCGCAGGCGGCGCCCCCGTCGGCGGAGGAGAGGATGAATAAGGGGCGCTGGATGCGGGCGCTGATGGCCCCGGGGGAGTCTTTGCCATGTCACCAGTCTCCCGAGGCGCCGCCGCCTCCGAAATCGCCACCACCGCCCGAACTGAATCCGCCGCCGCCGCTGCTGTCACTGCTGCCGCCACCGCCTCCGCTCCAGCCGCCGCCGAAGCCTCCGGAATGGGTGCCGATGCTGGCTGGGCCGTATCCGCCGCGGCGCCCGCCCATCGACAGGCCGGTGCCGCTGAAAAGCCAGGTGTAGAGCAGCGCCAGCAGCCCGGCGCCGCCCGCCAGCAGCACGCTGGTGGTGAACAGGAAGGCCAGCCCGCCCACGCCGCCGCCCAGCAGCAGCCCGCCCAGGCGGTTGCCGAAGATGCCGCGCGCCACCGGCCCCCCCAGCATCACGCCGAAGAACAGGAAGATGGCGAAGTCGGTCCAGTCCACGCCCGGTGCCGAGCGGGCCGCGCGGCCATCGGCGCCCCCGGTGCCGGTGGGCAGGGGCAGCGATTCGCCGGCGATGCGCGCGCCGATCTGGTTCACCGCGGCGGACAGGCCGCCCGCGTAATCGCCTTCGCGAAAGCGCGGCTTCATGGCGCCGTCGATGATGCGTGCGGCCGCGATGTCGGGGATGGCGCCTTCCAGCGCCTTGGCGACCTCGATGCGCATCTTGCGGTCGTCCTTGGCCACCAGCACCAGCACGCCGTCGCCCACTTCCTTGCGCCCGACCTTCCAGGCGTTGCCCACGCGATTGGCGAAGGACGCCAGGTCTTCGGGCACGGTGGAGGGCACCATCAGCACCACGACCTGCGAGCCGTGCGCCTGTTCGATGGCCGCCAGCCGGGTCTGCAGCGCCTGCCGTTCGGCCGCCGAAAGCGTGCCGGTCTCATCGATCACGCGGGCCGAGAGCGCCGGTACCGCACGCTGCGCGACGGCCGGTGTGCTGAAGCAGCCAATTGCTATAAAAAATATAGCTGTCAGCGCTTTAAGGACGTGCGCCAGAGGCATATTCGGTGATGAATCGGTTCAGGGCTTGGACGCGGGCTTGGAGAAGTCCACGGCGGGCGGGGTGGAAATCTGCGCCTCGTTCTGCACCGTGAAGCTCGGCTTGGCGTCGTAGCTGAAGACCTTGGCCGTCAGGTTGGTCGGGAAGCTGCGGGCCAGCACGTTGTATTCCTGCACCGTCTGGATGTAGCGGTTGCGCGCCACGGTGATGCGGTTTTCGGTGCCTTCCAGCGTCACGCGCAGGTCGCGGAACGCCTGGTTGGCCTGCAGTTGCGGGTAGCGCTCGGCCACCACCATCAGGCGCGAGAGCGCGCCGGAGAGTTCGCCCTGCGCGGCCTGGAACTTGTTGAACGCCTCGGGGTTGTTCAGCGTCTCGGGCGTCACCTGGATGGAAGTGGCCTTGGCGCGGGCCTCGACCACCTTGGTGAGCGTGTCCTGCTCGAAGGCGGCCTCGCCCTTGACGGTGGCGACGATGTTGGGCACCAGGTCGGCGCGGCGCTGGTACTGGTTGAGCACCTCGCTCCACGCGGCCTTGGACTGCTCGTCCAGGCGCTGGAAGTCGTTGTAGCCGCAGCCCGAGAGGGCCAGAACGGCGGCAAGGGTGGCAAGAAGACGTTTCATGGCGCATGCGCTGGGCCGGGTGCGGGCGACAGTGCCGAAGGCTGGCAGCGCAGGCGCATTCTGCCCCAGCAGGGCCGAGCGACCGCGTAGTCCGCCGGGCCGACCGCCCATCCCGGCGGGAAGCGCGGCTGGGGCGGTGGCGGCAGCGATGCGGTGCATTCCGGCCGGCCAGCCCCCACAATAGCCGCACCGCATGACAGCCCCCTGAAGCGCCATGACCCGTTCCACCTTTCGCGCCGCCACCCTGGGCGGTTCTGCCGACGACACCGAGGCCGCCTTCTACGAAGCCCTGCAGACGGGCGATATCGAACGCCTGATGGCGTGCTGGGCCGAAGAGGACGACATCGTCTGCGTCAACCCCGGCGGCCCGCGGCTGCTGGGCGCGGGCGCCATCCGCGCCGCGTTCACCGCCATGTTCGAGCACGGCACCCTGCGCGCCCGCCCGTCCCAGGTCCACCGCGTGCAGGCCCTGGCCAGCGCGGTGCACAGCGTGGTCGAGCATGTGGAGGTCGTTCTGGATGGCGGAGTGCGCGAGGCCATCGTGCAGTCCACCAACGTGTATCACAAGACCCCGCAAGGCTGGCGGCTGGTGGCCCACCACGCCAGCCCGGGCACGGTGCACGAAGCCCAGAGGCCCGGCCAGCCGCCGCCGGTGCTGCATTGAAGCCCCCCGCACGGCGCATTCGCTCCTGCCCCGGGGATTCAAGCCTTTTAACCCTCCAGCGCAATCGATATCCCGGCATGTTGCTATGAAATATATAGCGCCCCGCTGGCTGCCCGGCGGCCATCTGCAGACCATCTGGCCGGCCCTGGCGTCGCGCCGGGTACTGGCCGCGCCACCGGCCTACCGGCGCGAGCGCTGGACGGCGCCCGATGGCGACTTCGTGGACGTGGATTTTCTGCAGCCTGCCGCCGGCATCCTTGCCGGGCCTGCTGCGGAAGCCGAAGGGGCTCCCGGCCGGCCGCTGCTGGTGCTGTTCCACGGGCTGGAGGGCTCCTCCCGCAGCCACTATGCCGAAGCCTTTGCCGACGTGGCGCGTGAGCGCGGCTGGGCCTACGCCGTGCCGCACTTTCGGGGCTGCAGCGGCGAACTCAACCTGGCCCCGCGCGCCTACCACTCGGGTGACCATGAAGAGATCGCGTGGATCCTGGCGCGCCTGGCGCAGCGCCAGGCCGATGGAGCGCACGGCGCCGACGGCACGCCCGGCCCCCGCGCGCCGCTGCTGGCCGTGGGCGTATCGCTGGGCGGCAATGCGTTGCTGCGCTGGGCCGCCGAAGCCGGGGCGAGCGCCTCTCGCTCCGCCGACGCGGTGGCGGCCGTTTGCTCGCCGCTCGATCTGGCCGCGGGCGGCGCGGCCATCGGCCGGGGGTTCAACCGGCAGGTGTACACGCGCATGTTCCTGCGCACCATGGTGCCCAAGGCGCTGGCCAAGCTGCGCCAGCACCCGGGCCTGTTCGATCGGCAGGCGCTCATGGCCGCGCGCGATCTGTACGACTTCGACAACGTGTTCACCGCGCCGCTGCACGGCTTTCGGGACACCGACGACTACTGGCGCCGTGCTTCGGCCCAGCCGCTGCTGCACCGCATCCGCATTCCGGCGCTGGCGGTCAATGCGCGCAACGATCCGTTCGTGCCGGCATCCAGCCTGCCGCGCGCCGGGCAGGCCGGCCCGCACGTCACGCTGTGGCAGCCCGCGCACGGTGGACATGTCGGCTTCGCCCAGGGGCGGCTGCCGGGCCATGTGCGCGCCATGCCGGCCGAAGTGGCCGACTGGCTCGCAGCCCACGGGGCACCGGACTACGCGGGCGGGGAAGGCCCCTCGATACCATCGCGCCATGGATGACATCGTCAAACAGGCCATCGCCAAGTGGCCCAACGTTCCGGACTGCTACGGGTGGCTCGGGCTCGACGCGCGGGGCCGCTGGTACATGCGCGACGACGCGACCCAGGCCCAGGGGCCCTTCCCGCAGGCGCGGGGCTCGCTGCTACAGCACGGCAAGCTCATCGAATTCATCGAGCGCAACTACGAATCCGACGCCCAGGGGCGCTGGTTCTTCCAGAACGGCCCGCAGCGCGTGTACGTGGAGCTTGAAATCACCCCGGTGATCTGGCGCATCGAACCCGATTTCAGCCTTGTCACCCACACCGGCTCCCAGTCCTCGGTCCGTGAGTGCCTGCTGGACGAAGCGGGGCGCCTGTACCTGTTTGACGGCACCGTGCTCGGGCTGGTGCACACGCTGGACATGGAAACCGCCGCGCAGGCGGTCGAGTCCGGTCAGTGGGACCCGCTGCCGGTTCAGGCAGCGGATTTGCCGGTGCGCTACGGCTACGTGCTGCAGCCTTCGGTGTTCCGGATTTGAGCCAGCGCGGTGCCATGGGGCACGGTTTGCGCGTCGTCGCGGCGCTGGCCATGATGCTCGCGTCAGGAAGCTCGCTGCGCATCCATAGAAGCATCACAACTGTTGATCCCGATGCCAGATAACGGGTGGCCCTGACCTTTCTCAAGGCGTTACTCACTGGCGTCGCCGGGCCGGGCGCACTCGGATTTGACCTCGTCTTTTCTGAAGATATCCATGAAAGCCAATCAAGGCTCAGGAAGCGCCCATTCGGCAATCAACTTGATCTCTACGCTCCGTGGTTCCCAATGGACCTGATCGACCAACTGCACTGCCTCGATGTTCTGCTCTTGCAAAACGATGCCATCCTGGGTATGGAGCTGCACAAAACCAGGTGCGTCCGCAGAAGAGCCGGGTGATATCCGCCATGGCCAGCCGATTCGGAATACGGCCACTTGAAAGCGGTGGTCTGGACTAGTTGTCGAGTTGCAATAGGTTATACCCGGCAAGTCGGGAAGCTGGAGGTCTGTAGCCCAAGGCGGAGTGGGGCCTCCTGGCGTTGTAGTAGCTCAGGAACGCAGGCAACCATGTGTGCGTTCCTTGCTGTTAGCCCATACGCGCCCATAGGCCCACTCGCGCAAACAGGTCTGGATGAATCGCTCGGCCTTGCCATTGGTCTGTGGGCGATAGGGCCTGGTGAAGGAGTGTTTGATGCCC
>NZ_BQXQ01000074.1 GCF_030159055.1 Acidovorax sp. SUPP3334 | reverse complement strand
AGCATGCGCATTTCTTCCAACACATTGTGGGCCAGGGTGCGTCCGTCTCTTTTCATGCCGTCAATGAAAGCACCGATCGCCGCTCTGCGCAAGAGAGTGTTCTCTAAGTTACTGACTTATGAGTAAACCTCCAGCCACTCCTTGCGCACGTAGCTGTTCTCGCGCAGACCTTGCGGGGTGTCTTCGAAAACGATGCTGCCGTGGCCCATGACCAGGGCGCGGTCGGAGATGGTCATGGCGATGGTGAGTTTTTGCTCGATGAGCAGCACCGAGATGCCGCGCGCCTTGATGACCATGAGGTATTGGCCCACGAGTTCGACGATCTTGGGCGCCAGCCCTTCGGTGGGCTCGTCGATGATGATGAGGTCAGGGTCGCCCATGAGGGTGCGGCACAGCGTGAGCATCTGCTGCTCGCCGCCCGACATGACGCCGGCTTCGGTGTGCTGGCGTTCCTTCAGGCGCGGGAACATGCCATACATGTCGTCGAAGGTCCAGCGGCTGCCTTTGCCCTTGCCTTTCTGGCCGAGCAGCAGGTTCTGGTGCACGGTGAGGTTGGGGAAGATGTCGCGGCTCTCGGGCACGTAGCCCAGGCCCAGGTGCGCGATCTCGTACGCCTTCTTGCCTTTCAGGCGCTGGCCTTTCCATTCGAGCGTGCCTTCCCAGTCCACCAGGCCCATGATGGCTTTGGCGGTGGTGGAGCGGCCCGATCCATTGCGGCCCAGCAGGGCGACGATCTCGCCGGGCTGCACGCCGAACGAGACGCCGTGGAGCACGTGGCTTTTGCCGTAGTAGGCATGCAGGTTGTCGATGTGCAGCATGGTCAGTGTCCTCCCGCCTGTTGGTCGGCCACGGTGGAGCCCAGGTAGGCCTCTTGCACGCGGGGGTTGGCGCGCACGGCTTCGGGCGTGTCGAAGGCGACGACCTCGCCGTAGACGACCACGGCGATCTTGTCGGCCAGGCCGAAGACGACGCCCATGTCGTGCTCCACGGTGAGCAGGGTGCGGCCCACGGTCACTTCCTTGATGAGGCGGATGAAGCGCGCGGTTTCGCTTTTGCTCATGCCGGCGGTGGGTTCGTCCAGCAGGATGACGTTGGCGCCGCCGGCGATGGTGATACCGATCTCCAGCGCGCGCTGCTCGGCGTAGGTGAGGTTCATGGCGAGCGTGTCGCGCTTCTTGTCCAGGCGGATCTGCTCCATGAGTTCGGTGGCGCGCTCGTTGGCATCGTGCAGGCGCGAGAGGAACCGCAGGAAGGTGTAGCGGTAGCCGAGGCTCCACAGCACGCCGCAGCGCAGGTTCTCGAACACGCTGAGCTTGGGGAAGATGTTGGTGATCTGAAAGCTGCGCGACAGGCCCATGCGGTTGATCTCGTACGGGGCCTTGCCGTCGATGCGCTGGCCGTTCAGCAGCACCTGGCCGCTGGTGGCGCCGAAGCGCCCGCTGATGAGGTTGAACAGCGTGGACTTGCCGGCGCCGTTGGGGCCGATGACGGCCACGCGCTCGCCGGGAGCGACGCACAGGTTGGCGCCGCGGATGATTTCCGTCTTGCCGAAGTTCTTGCGCAGGTCGCGCAGCTCCAGCGCGTAGGGGGTGTTCGGGTTGGGGGAAGTGACGGGATGCGTCATGCCGCGGCCCCCCGCTTGATGTCCAGCTCGATCGCTTCCTGGATGGCGCCCCATTGCCGGACGAACCGGCGCCGCACGGTTTCGAACAAAACCAGCCCGACGATCAGCACGGCGCCTGCCCCCAGCCAGCTCGACAGGGCCCGCGCGTTCAGCGTGGCACCGAAAAAGTTCATCTCAGGCCCGAGTGCCGCGTTGAGCTGCAGGTGGTAGGTCATCTCCACCATGCAGGCCGCACCGATGACCACGACCAGGGCCGTGATGCCGAGCGCGAGGTACGGTTTCCACAGCGGGCGCAGTCGGCCGTATTTGGCGATGCGCAGGTTCATCATGATCAGGCTGGCGATGCCACCCGGCGCATACATCACCATGAAGAGGAACACCAGGCCCAGGTACAGCAGCCAGGCCTTGGACAGTTCGGAGAGCAGCACCGAGGCGAAGACCAGCAGCACCGCGCCGATGATGGGACCGAAGAAGAAGGTGGCCCCGCCCAGGAAGGTGAACAGCAGGTAGCCGCCCGAGCGCAGCACGCTCACGCTGTCGGCCCCGGTGACGATCTCGAAGTTGATGGCGGCCAGCCCGCCGCCCACGCCCGCGAAGAAGCCCGCGATGATGAAGGCGTAGTAGCGCACGCGCTGCGTGTTGTAGCCGATGAATTCGACGCGCTCGGGGTTGTCGCGCACCGCGTTCAGGATGCGGCCGAGCGGCGTGCCGGTGAAGGCGAACATGAGCGCGGTGCACACGAAGCAGTAGGCCGCGATCAGGTAGTACACCTGGATGGCCGGGCCGAACGTGATGCCCATGAAGCCCTTGCCGTACACGCGGTCGGTGGTGATGCCGCCCTCCCCGCCGAAGAACTCGGGGAACATCAGCGCCATGGACGCGACCAGCTCGCCGATGCCCAGCGTGATCATGGCGAAGGTGGTGCCCGACTTCTTGGTGGTGACGAAGCCCAGCAGCACGGCGAAGAACAGGCCCGCGAGCCCGCCCACGATCGGAATGAAGACGAGCGGGATGGAAAATGCGCCCTTGCCCGCGAGGTTCATCGCATGGATGGCGATGAACGAGCCCAGCCCGGTGTACACCGCGTGGCCGAAGCTGAGCATGCCGCCCTGCCCCAGCAGGATGTTGTACGACAGGCAGATGATGATGAGGTAGCCGATCTGCGACAGCATGGTGAGCGCCAGGCTGCTGGTGAACAGCATGGGCGCCACGATGAGCGCCACCGCGAACAGGCCCCAGATGGCGATGCGCCCGATGTTGAGGGGCTTGAACCGGTAGGCCGGTGGCGATGAGGACGAGTTGTGGGAGCGCATGGGTTCAATCCTCCCGCGTGCCGAGCAGGCCCTTGGGCCGGAAGATGAGGATCAGCACCAGCAGCAGGTACGGCAGGATGGGCGCCACCTGCGACACGGTCAGCTTGAGCAGCGGCCAGCCGAAGGTCTGCTCGGTCACCGCCATGCCGACGGCGCGCAGCGCGTGTGCGAGCGAATAATCCAGCGCCACGGCGAAGGTCTGCAACACGCCGATCAGCAGCGAGGCAAGGAACGCCCCGGCCAGCGAGCCCATGCCCCCCACCACCACGACGACGAAGATGATCGAGCCGACCGAGGCCGCCATGGCCGGCTCGGTGACGTAGGTGTTGCCGCCGATCACCCCGGCCAGCCCGGCGAGCGCGCAGCCGCCGCCGAAGACGAGCATGAACACGCGCGGCACGTTGTGGCCCAGCGCCTCGACCATGTCGGGGTGCTTGAGCGCGGCCTGGATCACGAGGCCGATGCGGGTGCGGGTGAGCAGCAGCCACACGGACAGCAGCATGAGCAGCGCCACCAGCATCACGAACGAGCGCGACTTGGGAAACTGCGTGCCGTACAGCGTGAAGAGCGGACCCTGCAACTGCGTGGGCAGCCCGTAGGGCACGGTGGAGCGGCCCCAGACGAGTTGCACCAGTTCGAGGATCAGGTAAGACAGCCCGAAGGTGACGAGCAGCTCGGGCACGTGGCCGAACTGGTGCACGCGGCGCAGCGCATACCGCTCGAAGGCCGCGCCCAGCGCACCCACGAGCAGCGGCGCGACGAAGAGCGCCACCCAGAAGCCGACCAGGCCGGACAGCGTGTAGGCGATGTAGGCGCCCAGCATGTAGAAGCTGGTGTGGGCGAAGTTCAGCACGCCCATCATGCTGAAGATGAGCGTGAGCCCGGAGCTGAGCATGAACAGCAGCAGCCCGTAGCTGATGCCGTTGAGCAGCGAGATCGCGAAAAACTCAAGATTCATCGAAGGACAACGCCCGCACGGTTAAAAAAAGAGCCCGAGGTACCCCGGGCCCAAGGTCTCAGCAATGAAACTGAAAATCGGATCGGCCGGGCGGCTCAGGAAGGCCGCTTCATCTGGCACGACGTGGGCGTGCTGGCCACGTAGGGCTCGTAGTACTTCACGGGCACGAAGGTGTAGCCGGTATTTTCCGCATCGTTGGGGTACTTGCCGCCCGCCTTCTCCCACTTGGAGACGAACAGGCCCTGCTGCAGCTGGTGGTCGCTCTTGCGCATTTCGACCTCGCCGTTGAAGCTGTTGAACTTCATGCCTTCCAGCACCGGGGCGACCTTCATGGGGTCGGTGGACTTGGCCTTCACGAAGGCGGCATCCAGCATGGCGAAGGCGTGGTACACGGCGCCGGTGTACATGTCGTCGTTGAACTTCTTCTTGTATTCGGTGACCAGGCGGCCGATGTCGCCCGGCAGGTTCAGGTGGTTGTACGACACCATGTACACACGCCCTGCCGCTGCCGATCCCATGGCGGTGGGGCTGCCCGTCACGCCGCCGTAGTAGGTGTAGAAGTTGACGTTGGCCAGCCCCGCATCGTTGGCGGCCTTGATGAGCAGGGCCAGGTCGGAGCCCCAGTTGCCGGTGATCACGCTGTCGGCGCCGGACTGCTTGATCTTGGCGATGTAGGGCGCGAAGTCGCGCACCTGGGCCAGCGGGTGCAGGTCGTCGCCGACGATCTGCACGTCAGGCCGCTTGCGGGCGAGGTTTTCCTTGGCGAACTTGGAGACCTGCTGGCCGTGCGAGTAGTTCTGGTTGATGAGGTACACCTTCTTGACCTCGGGCAGGTCCTTCATGAAGGTGGTCATGGCCTCCATCTTCATGGAGGTGTCGGCATCCAGGCGGAAGTGCCAGTAGCTGCATTTGCTGTTGGTGAGGTCGGGGTCCACGGCGGCGTAGTTGAGGTACATCACTTCCTTGCCGGGGTTGCGCGCGTTGTGCTTTTCCAGCGCATCGATGATGGCGAGCGCCGGGCCGGAGCCGTTGCCCTGCACCACGTAGCGCGCGCCCTGGTCCATGGCGGAACGCAGCGCGCTGGTGGTTTCCTGCGGGCTGAGCTTGTTGTCGATGCCGATGATCTCGAACTTCACGCCGGCTGCGTTCTTCTTGTTGAACTCTTCCGCGAGGAACTGAAAGCTCTTGAGCTGGTTCGTTCCCACCGCGGCCATGAGGCCCGACAGGGGATCGAGCCAAGCGATTTTGACAGTGTCGCCCTTTTGAGCGAACGCGCCGCCAGAGCTTGCCAGGATTACGGATGCAGCTACAGCCTTGATAGCAAATCTCATCGCCTGTCTCCTCTTGAGTTCTGAATGGAACAGGCCGCAGCGTAAGGCACGGCACCGAGGAAATGCTCAGGGATTCACCCTATCCGCTATCCCGCATGCGACTGCGGGGCGGCCCGCTGGCCGCCCCCGCGCAGAGCGCTTCAAACGCCGGGCAGGCGGTAGTCCTTGAGCTGCTCGCGCAGCTTGGCCTTGAGCATCTTGCCGGTCGCGCCGATGGGGATTGCATCGACGAAAAGCACGTCGTCGGGCACTTGCCACGTGGCGGTCCTGCCGTCGTAGAACTGCAGCAGTTCTTCGCGGGTGACCTCGGCGCCGGGGCGCTTGACCACGGCCACGATGGGCCGCTCGTCCCACTTGGGATGGGGCATGCCCACGCACGCGGCCATGGCGACGGCCGGGTGCGCCATGGCGATGTTCTCGATGTCGATGGAGCTGATCCACTCGCCGCCGGACTTGATCACGTCCTTGCTGCGATCGGTGATCTGCATGTAGCCGTCGGGGTCGATGGTGGCGACGTCGCCGGTGGGGAACCAGCCGCGCCCCTGCGCATCGGGCACCAGCGGATCGCCCTCGCCACGGTAGTAGTTTTCGACGATCCACGGGCCTTTCACGAACAGGTCGCCGTAGGTCTTACCGTCCCAGGGCAGCTCGCGGCCATCGACATCGACGATCTTCATGTCCACGCCGTAGATCGCGCGGCCCTGCTTCAAGAGGATCTTCATCTGCTCGTCGCGCGGCATGGCGAGGTGCTTGTTCTTGAGCGAGCACAGCGTGCCCAGCGGGCTCATCTCGGTCATGCCCCAGGCATGCAGCACGCGCACGCCGTAGTCGTCCTGGAACGACTGGATCATGGCCGGCGGGCAGGCCGAGCCGCCGATCACCGTGCGCTGCAGCTTGCCGAAACGCAGGCCGCCGGCCTTCACGTGATTGAGCAGCATCTGCCAGACGGTGGGCACGCCAGCGGCGAAGGTCACGCCTTCGGCATCCATCAGCTCATAGACCGATTTGCCGTCCAGCGCCGGGCCGGGAAACACCGCCTTGGCGCCGACCAGCGGCGCCGAGTAAGGCAGGCCCCAGGCATTGACGTGGAACATGGGCACCACGGGCAGCACGGAATCGCCGGCCGACAGGCCCATCACGTCCGGCAAGGCGGCTGCATAGGCATGCAGCAGGGTCGAGCGGTGGCTGTACAGCACCGCCTTGGGGTGGCCTGTGGTGCCGCTCGTGTAGCACATGCTGGAAGCGGTGTTCTCATCGAAAGCCGGCCACTCGTAGGTATCGGGCGCGCCGGCGATCCACGATTCGTAGCTCAGCAGGCCGGGAATGCCGCTGTCGGCTGGCAACTGCGCCGCATCGCACAGCGCCACCCAATGCTTCACGGTGGGGCACTTGGCATGCACCGCCTGCACGATGGGCAGGAAGGTCAGGTCAAAGCACAGGACCTTGTCCTCAGCGTGGTTGATGATCCACGCGACCTGGTCCGGATGCAGGCGTGGGTTGATGGTGTGCATCACGCGCTCGGAGCCGCTCACGCCGTAGTACATCTCCATGTGCCGGTAGCCGTTCCACGCCAGGCTGGCCACGCGATCGCCGGGCGCCAGGCCGATGCCGTCCAGCACGTTGGCCAGCCGCCGCGCACGCACCGCCATGTCGCGGTAGGTGTAGCGATGGATGTCGCCCTCGACGCGGCGCGACACGATCTGCACGTCGCCATGGTGGCGTTCGGCGAATTCGATCAGAGTGGAAATCAGCAAGGGTTGACTTTGCATCAGGCCCAGCATGTTGGCTCCTTGGGTTGTCGTTGTGAATGGTTCCGCAGCATCCTACCGTGCGCCCTGCAAGGCGCACGCGAGCCGGCGGCCCGCGATGGGGCTGCAACTGTCGCCTGCTTGACAGCGGCCGCGTGCTGCCGTCTTGGTCTGCTGCAGCAAGCCGTTCATGGCCTCCACATAGGCGTTTGATCGCCCATCGAGCATGCCGCGTACCACGCCATGCAGCCGCTCGGTGAGGGTGGCAGCCAGCCGC
>NZ_BQXQ01000073.1 GCF_030159055.1 Acidovorax sp. SUPP3334 | reverse complement strand
CAGCAGGCAGCGAGCGGCTGCGGGCAAGGGATTGAAGCTGCGATCGCTCCTCGTCAGAGAGCGCCAACTCGACCTTCGGTCTGCCCATTCTCATCGCGGTATCTCCGGTTCCAAGATACCTCAATGGTATGCACGATTAATGCCAGAAAATAACGGGACGGGACACTAGCTGGGTGCGACCCGGGAAAGCCGCTTCCTCTTTCACTCCCTCCAGTGCTCTGCCACCCAGCCTGCAGGTTCGATATGGCGAAAACGCCGGTTTCGTCGGCCTGCCAATGCATCGGGAGGGTTGCATTCCCCATGAAAAATCACGATGCGCGCTTCCGGCGGCACGATCGGCGGCTTCCAATAATTGGAAGGCCATGCGGGAATGCAGTGGTATTTAAAGCTGGGACACCAGCCTGAAGGCCAGTACCGAAGCTTGCCCTGCTGGTGCAAAAAGTCAGACAGATAGGCTTGCTCGTTGCGGAATTTCTGGCGGACCAGTTCAAAGTGCCCGCGAAAGTACCCGAGAACGTCGGGGTGCGCCCCGATTTCGAATCGGTAGACCGAAGAGTTGCCCGTGATGCGCCAGGGCCGCTTGTAGTCGTGAATGATCAGAAACTCGCCGGGCTCTTGGAAGAATTCGTCGAGGCTGCCCGTGACCACCACATCCACGTCCAGGAACAGTGCGGTTCCGGATAGGCCATGCAAGTCGGCGCTGAAAGTGGCCAGCTTCGTCCAGCCACGTTCTGGAAGACCCGCAGGCAATTCCAGTGCCGGAATGGGCAGGCACTGCACCTCTGGCCGAATCTCTGCCGCGTCGTCCGTCAGACAGATAAACCGGAATTCGCCACGCAAATGGCGACGCACCATGGCGTAAAGCCGGTTCACATATTCGGGACCATATTTGGTTCCCCACTTCATGCAGATCACATGGCGCTCTTGCGCCCTGGCGGAGCCCATCAATCGGCCTGGCGCTTCTTGATGGATTTTTGCTTGGGCTTGGCGCGCTTGATTTGACCACCCGGTGTGAGTCGCTGGTTGCCCAGTACACGCAATTGCTTCACTTCAGGGCGCTGACCGCCGCGTTTGCTGAACTTGAGCACCTTCACGTCGCGTGGGCCGGGCATGCGGTCGTCATCGACGGCTCGCTCTTTGGGAGGCTGCGGGCGCCAGAGCACCAGCAGTTTGCCGATGTGCTGGATGGGCGCCGCATTGAGCTCGTCCGCCAGCTTTTGATAGGTCTGCTCACGTGATGCACGGTCGTCACTGAAAACACGTACCTTGATCAATCCATGCGCGTTGAGCGCGGCATCGATTTCTTTTTGAACGGCGGCTGTCAACCCATCGCCGCCAATCAGAACCACAGGGTCCAGGTGGTGGGCATTGGCGCGGTGTTCCCGGCGCTCTGCGGGAGTCAATTGAATTTGGGGCATGGGCCGTATTATCGAGGCAGGATGAAAACAAACACGAAAAGCAAGAAGGTGAACAAGGCGTGGTTGCATGACCACGTCAATGACACCTACGTCAAATTGGCCCAGAAGGATGGTTATCGCGCTCGCGCGGCCTACAAGCTCAAGGAAATCGACGAGCAGTTGGGACTGATCAAGCCAGGACATACCGTCGTGGATCTGGGCTCGTCACCCGGGGCTTGGAGCCAATATCTTCGAAGGCGCATGTCACCCGGCGGAGCAGCGGTGGGACAGCTGAATGGCACCATCATCGCTCTGGATCTGTTGCCGATGGAGCCTATCGAGGGAGTCATTTTTTTTCAAGGCGACTTCCGGGAAGAAGAGGTTCTTTCGCAATTGCAGCAGGCCGTACAGGGACGGCCGGTCGATGTGGTGGTTTCCGACATGGCCCCTAATCTGTCCGGAGTGGGGTCGGTGGATTCCGCTCGCATTGCCCATCTGATCGAATTGGCGGTGGAGTTTGCCGTCAACCACCTCAAACCGGACGGGACGCTTGTGGTCAAGCTCTTTCACGGCAGCGTATACGAACAACTCGTACAACTGTTCAAGGAAACGTTCAAGGTGGTCAAGCCCATGAAGCCCAAGGCTTCCCGGGATAAATCCTCCGAGACGTTTCTCGTTGGCATGGGGCTGAAAAAGCAGCCTTGAACGACCATGCGGGACAAAAATGATGGCTGTTTTCAACGTCGAGCGAGCTTCCATGAGGTTGACCATGGCTCCTGATGGGGTAAATCGAATAGCCGCCGACCTTGAAACGCCTAAAATGCGCCTTAAATGCGCTAGGACGTTTATGACACGTTCGTGGCGTTATCCCTCTTGCTTCTGGAGCCCCGCTTGAACAATCAGTGGTTTTCAAAAATTGCCGTGTGGCTGGTCATCGCCATGGTGCTTTTTACGGTGTTCAAACAGTTCGATACCCGTTCAGGCGCCAGTGCGGGCTCCGTCGGCTATTCGGAATTCCTGGAAGAGGTGCGCAGCAATCGCATCAAGAGCGCGACCATCCAGGAAGGGCAGGGCGGTACCGAGATCGTGGCGACCACTACCGATGACCGCAAATTGCGCACCACTGCGACCTATCTGGACCGCGGTCTGGTGGGTGACCTGATCAACAACAACGTCAAGTTCGACGTCAAGCCGCGTGAAGAGGGTTCGCTTCTCATGACCCTGCTCGTGAGCTGGGGTCCCATGCTGCTGTTGATCGGTGTTTGGGTGTACTTCATGCGCCAGATGCAAGGTGGCGGCAAAGGCGGAGCCTTCAGTTTCGGTAAGAGCAAGGCCCGGATGCTGGACGAAAACAGCAACCAAGTCACCTTCGCAGACGTCGCGGGCTGCGACGAAGCCAAAGAAGAAGTCAAGGAAGTGGTCGACTTCCTGAAAGACCCCCAGAAATTCCAAAAGCTCGGCGGCCGCATTCCCCGTGGATTGCTGCTGGTGGGCCCTCCTGGCACGGGTAAGACCTTGTTGGCCAAGTCCATCGCTGGTGAAGCGAAGGTTCCTTTCTTCAGCATCTCGGGTTCAGATTTCGTGGAAATGTTCGTGGGCGTGGGCGCTGCCCGTGTTCGCGACATGTTTGAAAACGCCAAGAAGAACGCCCCTTGCATCATCTTCATCGACGAAATCGATGCGGTGGGTCGCCAGCGCGGCGCTGGCCTGGGTGGTGGCAATGATGAGCGCGAGCAGACCTTGAACCAGATGCTGGTCGAGATGGACGGGTTTGAAACCAATCTCGGCGTGATCGTGGTGGCTGCCACCAATCGTCCGGACATCCTTGACGCGGCCCTGCTGCGTCCAGGCCGTTTCGACCGCCAGGTGTATGTGACGCTGCCGGACATTCGCGGCCGCGAACAGATCCTCAACGTGCACATGCGCAAGGTTCCCGTTGGTCAAGACGTGAATCCGAGCGTGATCGCCCGTGGAACCCCGGGCATGTCCGGTGCGGATCTCGCCAATCTGTGTAATGAAGCTGCCCTGATGGCCGCGCGCCGCAATGCACGCACGGTTGAAATGCAGGATTTCGAAAAGGCCAAGGACAAGATCATCATGGGCCCCGAGCGCAAGAGCATGGTGATGCCGGAAGAAGAGCGTCGCAACACGGCGTACCATGAATCCGGCCATGCCCTCATCGGGAAGCTGCTGCCCAAATGCGATCCTGTCCATAAGGTCACGATCATTCCCCGAGGCCGTGCCCTGGGTGTGACCATGAGCCTTCCAGAGAAGGATCGCTACAGCTACGACCGCGAGTTCATGCTCAACCAGATCAGCATGTTGTTCGGTGGACGCATTGCGGAAGAGGTGTTCATGAACCAGATGACCACCGGCGCCAGCAACGATTTCGAGAGAGCCACCTCGATCGCCCGCGACATGGTCACGCGCTACGGCATGACTGAAGCGTTGGGACCAATGGTCTATGCCGATAACGAAGGCGAAGTGTTCTTGGGCCGTTCGGTGACCAAGACCAATAACATGAGCGAGCAGACGATGGAAAAGGTGGACGGTGAAGTTCGCCGCATCATCGACGAGCAGTACGCTCTGGCGCGCAAGCTGATTGAAGACAATAGCGACAAGATGCACGCGATGGCCAAAGCGTTGCTCGAATGGGAAACCATCGACACCGAGCAGCTCGACGACATCATGGCTGGCAAGCCCCCACGGCCGCCCAAGGATTGGACACCTCGCACGCCTTCTTCTGGTGGCGATAACTCTGGCGGCGGTACTCCAGCGGTCACGACCGAGCCTGCTCCTTCTGCTGCTTGATCCGCGGCGAAAGCTGGCGTTGAAAATACGGGGCCTTTGAGGCCCCGTTTTTTGTATCCCTTTCATTCTCGTTCTCGACGTTATCTCCGGATTGTTCGATGCACTGGCAGACCACCCGATTCCAGATTGACCTGACGCGCCCCCAGGTCATGGGAATCGTCAATATCACGCCGGATTCCTTTTCAGATGGAGGCCTGCATGCCAGCACGGCAGCGGCCGTGCGGCATTGCGAGACTCTGTTGGAGCAAGGCGCTGACATTCTGGACATCGGTGGCGAGTCCACCCGTCCCGGGAGTCCAGCGGTATCTTTGGAAGAAGAATTGGCGCGGGTGCTGCCGCTGGTCCGCCTCGCCGTGGGTTTGAAGGTGCCTCTGTCCATCGACACGTATAAACCCGAAGTCATGCGGGCGGCGCTCGATCTGGGCGCAGACATCATCAATGACATCTGGGCCCTGCGCCAGCCTGGCGCTGCTTCGGTGGTGGCGGGGCATTCGGCTTGCGGAGTTTGCTTGATGCACATGCACCGTGATCCCCAGACCATGCAAGCCTCTCCGATGGAGGGAGATGTGGTGCCGCAGGTGCTATCATTTTTGAAGCATCGTGCCGTTGATTTGATTGCGCTGGGGGTCGAAAAGGCTCGGATTGTCTTGGACTGCGGAATTGGGTTCGGCAAGACGGTCGAGCAGAACTTTGCACTGCTGGCCAGTCAGCCCCTGCTTTCTGACGCGGGCTATCCATGGCTGGCCGGGTGGTCGCGCAAGTCTCCCTTGGGGGCCATTACCGAGCTGCCCGTGACCGCACGAATGGTTCCCAGCGTAGCGGCGGCTTTGTTGTCGGTAGAGCGCGGCGCGCGTATCGTGCGTGTGCATGACGTTCGCGAGACGGTCGCTGCGCTGCGGGTCTGGCAGGCAGCCCGTGTTTTCTCATCCCCATCCTTGCCGCCGCATGCGGAAACTTTTCAGACAGAGACACAAAAACCATGACACGTCGCTACTTTGGTACGGATGGCATTCGCGGCACCGTGGGGCAGGCGCCCATCACTCCCGATTTCGTGCTGCGGCTCGCTCATGCGGTCGGCCGTGTGTTGCGCCGAAAGGAAGAGCGGCCGACGGTGCTGATCGGAAAGGACACTCGCATTTCCGGCTACATGCTTGAAAGCGCGCTGGAATCCGGCTTCAACTCTGCTGGGGTCGATGTGGTTCTGCTGGGCCCTTTGCCAACGCCTGGGGTGGCGTACCTGACCCGTGCGCAGCGTGCCAGCCTGGGCGTGGTCATCAGCGCCAGTCACAACGCCTACCCTGACAACGGGATCAAGTTCTTCAGTGCCCAGGGGACCAAGCTGTCTGACGACTGGGAGATCGCCGTGGAGGCGGCGCTGGACGAGTCACCCGTATGGGCCGACTCTGCGTCACTTGGCAAGGCGCGGCGTCTGGAGGACGCCGCCGGCCGCTACATTGAATTCTGCAAGAGCACTTTTCCGCAGGATTTGACGCTCAAGGGCGTAAAAATCGTGGTGGATGCGGCCCATGGGGCGGCTTATCACATCGCTCCGAAAGTCTTCCACGAACTGGGCGCTGAGGTTCTGGCGATTGGCTGTTCGCCCGACGGTCTGAACATCAATCACCAGGTGGGCGCGACCCATCCCGAAGCACTGGTTCGGGCCGTGCGCGCCAACCATGCCCATTTCGGTGTCGCACTGGACGGTGACGCCGATCGGCTCCAGATGGTGGATGGTGCGGGCAGGCTCTACAACGGCGACGAGTTGCTCTATTTGATGGCCGCAGATCGCCTGGGGCGTGGCGAGCAGGTGCCTGGGGTGGTTGGCACGCTCATGACCAACATGGCGGTCGAGCTGGCGCTCAAGTCGCAAGGCGTTCAGTTCGTGCGGGCCAAGGTCGGTGACCGGTACGTGCTGGAAGAGCTGGCACGTCACCGTTGGCTTCTGGGCGGCGAAGGTTCCGGGCACCTGCTGGCTTTGGACCGCCATACAACCGGAGATGGCCTCATCAGCGCCTTGCAGGTGCTCCAAGCATGCGTACGCAGCGGATGCGGATTGCCCGACATGCTGGCTAACGTGCATCTCTTTCCGCAGGTGCTCCTCAATGTTCGGCTTGCGCCCGGGCAAGACTGGAAGAGCAATACGGTACTGGCAGATGCCTTGCGCTCCGTGGAGGCAACCCTCGGCGATACCGGGCGCGTGCTGATTCGCGCCAGCGGTACCGAGCCCTTGCTGCGGGTGATGGTGGAGGCCAGTAACGCCGAGCATGCGAACCAATTCGCGCAACAGCTGGCAGATGCGGCACGGGCGGGTTGAGCCTGTCCCTTTGAAGAGTGGGTCAGGGCGGGGAGTCCGAAACCGCCGAAGGTGGCGTAGTGTCCGCTTCGTCGGGGCCGGTCGGACTTGCGGCATGCCGCGGATTACGCTGATGGCGTCATTACAGATGACTCTGAGCGCCTGTGATCTCCAGATGCATCACGGCACCTGCGCCTCCCGAAGTTCAAGCCGTCGCTTTTTTCGTGTGATGCTGCCGCTGCAGCAGCGGCGTGATCTGGTTCGCAGGTAAAGGTTTGCTGAAGTAATAGCCCTGCGCTTCATCGCACCCTTGTTCGCGCAGGTAGGCCAGTTGTTCGCTTGTTTCGACGCCTTCGGCCGTGGTCCGGATGCCCAGTGCCTGCGCCATCCGGATGATGGCGCTGACAATCGCGCGGTCATTCGAATCGTTGCCCAGGTCGCGCACGAAGGACTGGTCGATCTTGAGTTTGTAGATCTGGAAGCGTTTGAGCTGGCTCAGTGACGAATACCCGGTGCCGAAATCGTCCATGGACATGCGCACGCCTCGGGCATGCAGCTGATCCATGGTGGCGATTGCAGAGCGGGGGTCATCCACGGCGACGCCTTCGGTCAACTCCAGTTCCAGCCGGTTCGCGCGCAGCGAGGTGCTGTCCAGGAGCCGACTGACCAGTTCCGGCAACTGCGGCTGGCGAAACTGCAGGGCCGAAAGATTCACGGCCATGGCCAGCCAGTCCATGCCCATGACATGCCAGGCTTGCAGTTGGTCCAGCGCGGTTTGCATGACCCACTCGCCAATCTGCAGGATCTGGCCGCTGTCTTCCGCAATCGGAATGAATTCCGCGGGGGATATGTTGCCCAGTTCAGGGTGTTCCCAGCGCAGCAGCGCTTCCACGCTGCGGATCTCGCCCGTGGCGATGGTGATCTGTGGCTGGTAATGCAGGTGCAGCTGGTTGCGCTCCAACGCGCGGCGCAGAGCGTTTTCCAGCAACAGCGCCCGTACCGACTGAGCCTGCATTTCTGGCGTGAAGAATCGGTAGGTGTTGCGCCCATCCAGCTTGGCCCGGTACATGGCCACGTCGGCGGATTGGGTGAGGGTGTCGAAATCTGCACCATCGTCCGGAAACAATGCGATCCCCATCGATGGCGCCATCGTGAGTTCGTGGTGGCCGATCTGATAGTGCTGCCGCGATGCCTCCTGCAGCTTGCCCGCCACCCGCGCAGCCCCGTGCGCGTTGGCCCCGGGGAGCAGCAGGATGAATTCATCTCCGCCCAGGCGCGATACGGTGTCCTTGTCGCGCACGACGGCACGCAGTCTCTTGGCGATTTCCACCAGCAATGCGTCGCCGACCCTGTGTCCCAGGGAATCGTTCACATGCTTGAAGTGGTCGAGATCCAGGAAGATGACTGCCAGGGGGGTGCCGCCTTCGCTGGCCGCGCGGATCGCGTGAAGGCTGCGCTCAGCCAGCAGTGTGCGGTTCGGCAGCCCAGTCAGTGGGTCGTAGTGGGCCAGCCAGTAGATTCTTTCCTGGTCGTGCTTGCGGTCGTTGATTTCGCGATGCAAGTTGTCCACCGTTTCGCTGAGCTGCCGGGTGCGTTCATGCACTTGGCGCTCCAGATCGGCATGCATGCGCGCCAGTTCGGCCTGCGCCTGGCGCTGTTCACTCACATCCATGGCAATGCACACCGAGCCGTTTTGCGGGCGCAGTTGCCCGGCGTCAACTATTCTGAGCGTCCGGCGTCAATTATCTTGAGCGGCGCGGTCGAGCATGTTCATTGAGTAGTTGTCGTCGCGCTGCGTTGCCGGCGAGCCGGCAACGCAGCGCGACGGCGGTA
>NZ_BQXQ01000072.1 GCF_030159055.1 Acidovorax sp. SUPP3334 | reverse complement strand
CTTTGCCTGGCTGGAGAAGAACAGGCGGCTGTGGAAGAACTGCGAGCGGCTGCTCAATACCAGCCTGCAGTTCGTACATCTGGCTTTCCTCGCTCTGCTGCTCAGGAGATCGTGAACACGTTCTAAGGGCCACTCCGAGGTTCCCAAGACGATTCCAGTGGTCCTCGGTTAACGAAATGGCTGGGGTCGGCCTGGAGTACCGTCTGCGATTGCGCCTCGGATTTTCTTGCCGGTGAGTCGTTGGGACGGCCGGCGAAGGCTCCAGCTCAAAATCCGTGGCGTCGTTGATCCACGTGCCGATGGTGTACGTCGCAAGCACGCCGGCACCAAACACGCGAAAGCGCAGGGGAACAGGGACCCACCGGAGGATCACAGTGCTGTTACCGGCAGGGTCGATGTTGATCAGTTCGGTTTGCCCGGCTCAACAGGTGCTCACTGAACCCGCCATGCAAGCCCCTTCACCCCGCCGATTACGATCATCGAAAACAAGGAGACTTCATGGGACGAGAGCTCAAACGCCTGAAGCGGCGCAAAGAGGTGGTCGAGAAAATGGAGGCGCTGACGGATAAAGCAGACACCGCGTTCGTCATCCATTATTCATGCGAGAGTTTTTACGACAAGACAGACGGCAAGACCCCCCGCGTCACGTCGATCGGCGTCCGGAACCTATCATCCGGCCAAACTGATTCCTTCGCCGTACACCAAAGCGCAGAGAGGAAAGGGATCGCCTTCGATCAGATCTCGAGTCACTACGATGATCTCGAGCGCCAGATGCTCACCGAGTATTTTGAGTTCGTCAGGACGCACCCCCACTGCTCATTCATTCACTGGAACATGCGGGATGTGAACTACGGCTTCGCCGCGGTCGAGCACAGGTTCCGCGTCCTTGGGGGCAACCCCATCCAGATCGCCGAAGACCGGAAATTCGACCTATCTCGAGCGCTCGTTACCCTCTACGGCTTGGCGTACATCGGCCATACCCGCCTGGAAACCCTCATCGCGAAGAACAGCATCGGCGCCAAAGACTTCTTAGAACGTGTTCACGATCTCCTGAGCAGCAGAGCGAGGAAAGCCAGATGTACGAACTGCAGGCTGGTATTGAGCAGCCGCTCGCAGTTCTTCCACAGCCGCCTGTTCTTCTCCAGCCAGGCAAAGCTGCGCTCGACGATCCAGCGCTTGGGCATGACTTTGAACGTGTGCAGTTCGCTGCGCTTGGCGATCTGCACTGTCACATGCCCACCCAGGATTTCCTGCACACCTTGCGCGAAGGGCTGGCCAACATAGCCGCTATCGGCGAGCAGGCTTTGCACCCGGCTCAGCGTGGGTTTGCAGCGCGTGAGCGCCAGCAGTGCTCCCTTGCGATCCGTCACCTCGGCCGTCGTCACCGCCACCGCGTGCGGCAGCCCTTGCGTATCCACCGCGATGTGGCGCTCGATGCCCGAGACCTTCTTGCCTGCGTCATAGCCCTTCAAGGCCGCCGTGTCAGTGTTCTTCACACTCTGCGCGTCGATGATCAAGAACGCGCTTGAGGCGTTTCGCCCCAGTCTCCCACGGGCCGCGCCAACCTGATTTTTTTAAAGCCTGCTCAAGCAGGCTAACGCCCTGATCATCGGGCAGGCTCCACTTGGCGAAGTACGAATGCACGGTGCGCCACTTGGGAAGATCGCTGGGCAGTGCCCTGCATTGGCACCCTGTGCGCAGCAGATACAGCACCGCGCACCACACCTCGTACAAGTCAACGGTGCGTGGTTTGGTCTTCTTGCGCGCACTCTCCAGCATCGGCTTGATGATCTCGAATTGCTCGCGGCTCGTATCGCTGGGATATTTCTTGGTTCGCACCTCGTCATTGTCAGTGATCAGACAAAGATCGTGAACACGTTCTTACACCCGCCGTTACACCGACCAGTTTTGCGACCCCAAAGACAAAGGACCTACAAGCCCCGAGGGTCCTGTAAGTCCTTGATCCGAATCATAAACTTCTTGGTGCCGGAGAGATGAATCGAACACCCGACCTTCTCATTACGAATGATGCGTTCCCGGTGTTGATCGGTGTTGCTTTGGTGGCCGTTCAGAGGCAATTCCCCAGGGACAGGCCCATTCTAGGGCGACTAATGTTTGGATGGTGTTGATCGGCGTGGCTCAAATTCCCTTACCTTGGCCTTACCTTGAAGGGCCAAGGTAAGGGAAGATCGGGGGTATGAGTAATAAAGTGAAGTTGTCGGTCAAGCGCATCGCTGACCTCCGTCCGGTGGATGACAAGAACCCAGGCTTCTTGATCGACGCTGACACGCCGAATCTGTACGTCCGCATCCGGCCCCGCGGCAAGCCCGCGTTCCTCTTCGTGGGCTCCATGGCTGGCAAAGCCGTGAACCTGGTCATCGGCAACACGCAAACCTGGACGATCCCTGCGGCGCAGGAAGAGGCCCGCAGGATGCGTACGCTCATCGATCGAGGCATTCACCCGAAGCTCGAGCGTGAGGATCGCGAAGCCGAGACTGCAAAGGCCATTGCCGCCAAATCAAAAGTTGAGATTACGGTCGGGCAGGTCTGGGAAGACTACATCGCCCGAGGCGTCGGAAAGAAAGGCAGGCCATGGGCGCCGACTTATCTGCGATCGCTGAAATCAGCGATGCATGCCGGCGGCGAGATGTTCCCGCGATGTGGTGACAAGAGAACGGTTCAAGGCCCGCTGTTCGTCGCCAGGGACATCCCCGTCGGTGAGTTCGATGATGACGCGCTCGCTGACATCCTCGGCGACGAGCTTGACAGGATTGGAGAGCGATTCCGCGGCGAGCCTGGCGTGAACCCGCCTGGGTACGCCGTCGTGAACAAGGCAGCTGAGAGCCTGAGCGGGATGTTCAGGTGGGCATCGCGAGAGCGCGAGTACAAAAGCCTGATCAATGGGAACCCTGCGCGGTCGCCGACTGTGCAGGACAACCTGCCGTCGAAGACCGGCGTTCGCAGGCTGGATTTCGTCGAGATCGTGCAGCTTGAGAAGTTCTTCGAAGGCCTGTCGACGCTGCCAAACCGCACCATGGCCGGCTACTTGACCGGCCTGCTGATCACTGGCGCGCGAAGGCAAGAGCTGGCAGCTCTGAAGTGGTCAGACATCGACTTCGATCTTAAGAAGCTCACGATCGCAGACAAAAGCACGCAGACGCTTCACCGCACTCGCGAAATCCCGTTGGCGCCGTGGCTCGAGTCCGTGATCCGCAGCACGCCGAAAATCGACAACAACCAGTACGTGTTCGCGGCACCGCGATCGAAGCTCGGCTACGTGCAAGACGCTCGCAAGTCCCTCGCACCGGTGTTGGAGCACGCGAAGATCAAGCACCTGACTCCGCACGGCCTGCGCCGAACCTTCTCGCTCGTTGGCGAGGCGGCCCGGTGCCCTTCAGGCGCCGTCGAGCAGATCATGGGGCACAGCGTAAGCAGCATGGAAGAACACTACAAGCCTCGCCGCATCGACGCCCTGCGCGAGGAGCTGGTGCGGCTGGAAGAGTTCGTGCGGGAGAAGGCGAAGCTGCCGGCCCTCGAGCTGGCCGAGGTCTAAAAAGAGGCCTTGCCGTCGATGTAGTTCTGGAGATCAGCGACGAGCCACATGTTCCGGCCGTTCGGGGCTTTCTCTGGCTGGAACGGCCCGCTTTGATCCATTGCCCAACGGCGAAGCGTCTGCGGCGCGAGGCCCAGGACCTTGGCTGCCATGACGTTATCGACTCTCGGCGAAAACGGAAAGATCTCCGACAGCCTTACCTCGACAGCGGGCGCGTGTTCTCGTCCAGGTCTGTGAACGAACGCTTGGCCACGCGCTTCCGAGGCACCGGTGATTTGACCTTCGCGCCCGTTGCGTCGAGCAGCTCGTGATCCTCTTGGGTTGCCGACATCTTCTCCGCGTCCAGGATCAACGTCTCGCCCTGCGGCAGGCCTTCGAGGTGCGAAATGAACATCGTCAATGCTGCCTCCACGACCAAGTATTGGCGCGTGCCGACGGTCTCCAGCGCTTCCAGGCGCTTCCAGATCGACGGTCGAATGCGCATCAAAGTCGCACCCCGACCTGCCATCGTCGAGCGCCCTGTGATGACCAACTTCGGCCGCTTGCCCCCAGGTACTGCCAGCTCGGCGATCGCGGCCTGGGCCTTCAAGTTCGGCCTGAATTGAGGAGCTTTCACGATCGCCATAAGCTCGTCTGCGGTCGTCTTCGCCTGCGCAGCGCGGTTCGATCGCGGGTTCGGTTTCGTGTACGACATGGGGCACCTTGTAAACGTCTGGACGTTTATCAGTGTAGTTGCCCTCTGACATTTTTCGAAATTCCCACCACGCATCCGTAGTGTCAACACCGGCGTCGTTGAGCTGTTTCGGCGCCGAAACACTCGGCAGCGTGAAGGGCCCAAAAACGTGGGCGGTGATGATCTCAGAATGCAGTCGGGGCATGTCAGCCTTTGGTCTTCGTCTTCGGTGTGGCTGGCGTCTTGGATGCGTCATGAGCCGCCTTGGCGGCATTGGCCTTCAGCCGCTCGTCTCGGTCCATGGCCGCTTGATTTGGCCGTGGAGGCCGCGAGGCGCCTTCCATGGCCTTGGCAAGCATGTCACCCACCGCATCGCGCTCGGATGCCTCTGCTGGCGCTGGTGAAGCCTCCTCAGGCTGCGTGGGCCAGACCGGCTCGCCTTGCTTGCGTGTTCTGTTGACGACGCGGCCTGGCAACACCCGGTTCTGCGCCGCCGCCACTTCGGCGATGTCCTCCGGTGAAGCATTGAAGCTCGCCGCGTCGATCGTGCGCACCATGCCCTGCGGCTGGGCCTCCAGCTCTTCACAGAGCCGCAGCACGGCGTACTCTTGCAGAAGGTACTGCGGCCCCAAGGCGACCGCCTGGAGACGCCTGAGCGTCGAAGGGCGCAGCTTCATCAAGAAGTGCGTGCGACCTTCTGTGGCCCTCGCAGATCCAACGATGGCGAGCTTCGGAGGGTTGCTGCTCTTGAGTGCTTCGAGCGTCTCTTTCGCGGAGATTCTTGCCATGTGCGGGGACCTTTTCGTTACCGGAAACTGACACGTTATTGTATCCAACGACGTATTCGGAGAATCAGGATTCGGTTGCCGGAAACGTTAATGGGGTGTACAATTAAGCCCAGTTGGTTGTTTCCAACAAACCGGTTTGGAACCGTCGAACCAAGCCACTGAAGCCCCGGCGCCGCAAGGTAGCCGGGGTTTCTTTTTGGTCAGTTTGCTTGCGCGAACGGGGTGGGCTTCAGCTCGTTGCCGTTGTCGTCCGTTGGCATGGACCAGGGCACGGTGTAGTACGTTTCCGAACCGGAGGCCATGGAGCCTTTCTGGAACGTTGCGCTGCAGAAGTCGAGGCGCTTGACCAGCGATTCGAGGTCGACCTTGGACCACTTCGAAGTCGAGAAGAGGTCTGCCAGGCCGCGCGAGCGATGAGCCAGGCCGAGGGTGTAGATGCCGTCCTCGTGCTTGTCGATGCGCATGCCGTGCATGCCAAGGTTCTGCTTCCAACGGCCGCGGGGGGTGTCGCAGGCGGCACGGTGCCAGAGCTCGGCAATGGGCATCGTGTGGTCACCTGCGGCGTCAGTCTTCACGTTCGTGGTCGAGATGAAGGTCTTGATCTCGTCGCTTGTCGACATTGCGTTTGCGCGGTTGACAGCGTCGACCATGTCAAAACGATCGAACCATGCGTGAGCGGTCTCGGGGGTCATCTCCTGGTCGTGGAGCATGCAGAACGATCCTGCCATCGCTGGAATCATCGTGTTCGCATCGCGGCCTTCGATCTTCGATCCCAGTGCTACGGCCTTGAGCATCACCACAGCGCGTTCGAAGCGCTGCGCGCTCTGCAGCGTGCGCATGAACATGCGCTTGCCAAGGTCGGTCACAAGGGCGTTCTCGGAGTCGTCACCGTCCGTGAAGAACGGATGAATCGGAGGGCGGGTGCCGATGGGCCACGGCGACATCTTGATGAGGTTCAATCGTGTGATGAGCTGGTCGTCCATCTTTGGCGCGATCGTGCCGGCAACAAGGCAAGTGGTCCGGATCTGAAGCTGGACGCCCTTTTGATCAGTGCTTCCCAGGTTCTTATTCTTGCCGTCGTAAGCCAGTTTCAGAAAATCCATGAGCGTTGCGATGTGTGCAGAGTCGAACCCGCTCTCATCCAAGATGGAGGCGATGCACGCACGCAGTTCGAGCAAGGCGCTCGCCACACCGGGACCGCTGGAGCCGCTTGAGCTGAAGGCAGCACCGCCAAGCATCTGCTTGTAGAAGGTCAAGAGCACCGATTTGCCCGATTTCGGATCGGCCTGGATGAAGGTGTGCGGGCATTGCGGCAAGGCAGCGCACAGAAACATCAAGAACAACGCGCCCATCGACATCAAGGGGTCTGTGTCCCTCCTGGTGGATTCGTCCGGGTACGCGCGACCGATGGCGTCACGCAATGCCTTCTTCTCGAAATTGAACGTGTGCATGTAATCGAGCACGGCATGGCCGTCTGCCACGGTTGCTGGCACAACATCAGGCGTGATACCGAGGTCTTTGCCTGCGGCGTAGATGCGGTTGCCGGTCCTGGGCACGGGAGCGCCGTCGTCGACAAACCAAGCCTGGTCGGAGTTCACGACGTATTCGCCGTTTTGCTTCCAGACACCCGACAGTCGAATGCGTTCGCGGTCCCAGACCTTGAGCCGTGCGCACTCGTCGCGGATGACGCCAGCCGCTGCAATGTTGTCGAAGCCAACGACAACGCCACGCTCGTTCTTGCGAGGAAATTTCTCGCGCAGCCAGTTTTCGCCGGCCAAGGTCATGAGCGCACCTTGCTGTGTGTAGCCCGTGGTGCTGAGGGCTTGGACTTCTGAGAAGTCGGTTGACCAACACATGTAGTTATTGCCAATCTTGCCAAGTGGGATGTATCCGCCGCTGAGGACCTTTTCGACGTTCTTGTTGATCGTTCGATCTGCTGCTGCGGAGAGAGCCAGGATGACGCGATCTGCGCCGGCAGCCATGAGCCACTCGGAAACGTTGGCATGGGCCCTGGGGACGCTGTAAGCCCGTGCAGTGACGCCAACAGCCCGCAAAGCCGCTGCAGTGTCTGAGACGGCTTCCAGGTCCTTGGCGCTCGTTTCGCGAGTCGTCAAAAAGATCGTGCACTTCGTCTCGCGGCCAAGACGCTCAATCGTTGGTGCTGCTCGGCCGGTGCTCGAGAGGTACAGGGGCAAAGTGTTGAAGGGCCTGGCGACTGCAGGAATGCGGGCGGCATCCAAGGCGGTCGAGTCAGAGTCAGAAGAGACAACAGCCAGAAAGCCCGAAACGGCCAAAACCAGTTCGATGTCCGGAGGAAAGACCGTGACGGTTCCAGGAATCTCATCAGCTTCAAAGCCTTCTTTGGAATCCGGGGTCAAGTCCAAAGAGGCGGATTTCAAGGAAGAAGAAGTGACGGAGGCCAAGAGGTTGGCTGGGGAGGCAAGCGGTTGCATGGTGTGTTTCCAAAGTGATCGGGTGTCGAGTCCGAACTGCCCAAAGTCGGTCAGTTGCGCAATGGTATCATGCCTTTATTTCTTTGATACATGTATTCTGCTCCCGCCAACCCATCTTCTTGGTGATGGGCTCCGCCTCCTGGAGTTAGTCGGCCCACATCAGGAATGCATTCCTGATCATCTTGCCTGCCGAAAACTGCGTTCTCCCAATGAAGAAGGGGCTCCAAAGAGTTATCAGGCGATCAGGAATCGCAAACCACCCTCTAGCCCCCTAGTTACTTTTTTCAGGATGCAAATGTAACAATGTTACAGATTTTCTCTTCAACATGAAATTCAATTCCTGATAGCTTGATAACTAAAAACAGAGGCAAAACTCTTGTAAGGTATTGATTTTGCTTGAGTTAGTTATCAGGAACGTGGCGGGCCACATCAGGCGATCAAGAACGGTTGCCTGTTTTTTAAACAGCTATTGGATAATGTAGTCGTACTCCCACACGAAGTAATGCCCTGAGCGCACAAGAAACGATCGAATCAAAAGCTCAGGGCTGGCTCCCTGGCGAAGAACGTTTCCAGCTTGCTTATGAGCTTGTGAAAGCGGGATCGACTTGGCGCGAAGCCTGCACCACGACCGGCGTTAAATACTCGATCGCACAGCTGCGTTACAGGTACCGAGGCCTTCCTTCTCCACGTCGCGTGAACGTCGCCCCTGCCGGCGGCCGCGACGCAGCATCTCGGCGCGTTTACGAGCGAGCCGTTTCTGGCGAGGTTGCGGCCACTGTTGCTCGAGAAGAGGGCGTCAGCTACCAGTACATGATTAGGTGGGTCCGGCGCCAAGGGTGGCCAGCGCCACAAGCCACCCGAAAGCTCCAGGCCTTGATGGCCGAGCTCGCGCGAGCATCGGCATGAGCACGACCACAGCCAGCTCCACGTTGTTGATTCGAGGCACCAACGTCGGCCGCTTTGTCCTCCAACCCGCCGTCATCGTACCGGCCCAGCACTCGACCGTGGCCCACATGGAAGCGGAAGTGGCAGGTGCGGCATGAGCACCCGACTCGAAATTTGCCGACTCGTCGAGGCATCTGGCGATGCTGGCCTGAAAGGCATGGCGGTCAACTCGCGCTTCAGTAGTGCAGCCTGGCATGCGAAGGCCGCTCATTTTTCTGATGCTACAGAACAAGGCCTCATCGAAGGGTTTCGAATCTATCAAGCGCATCACTACTTCCGTCTCACCGAAGCTGGCCGATTCCATCTTCAAACCGCCGTCACCGGAGCGGTTGCCCGCTTGGTTTTAGACGACATCGAAGCAGAAACGGCGGGATCACAATGAATGACGAGATTTGGCGGGCGGAGGCAATCGCTAAAGTTACTCACAAGTCAGAAATATAGGCGACAGATGGGTGTCTGAAGAATGACCTGATGAGTGCAGGATCTTCAGCCACCGACTGCAACTGCGCATCCACACGCTCCTTGAGCTTCTCCCCCTTTCGC
>NZ_BQXQ01000071.1 GCF_030159055.1 Acidovorax sp. SUPP3334 | reverse complement strand
CTTTATTTGCGTCTGCTCGCGCTGCTGGCCGAGCCGCCCATGGCGCTTGCCGCGAGGCCGCGAGAAGGAAAGCCTGGCTTACTCAGATTGGCTTGAAGCGGGTGGCGAATTTTGCAGGGCCGACTACCGACAGTGCAGCAAGCCCGCAGGAAGCTGCCGCAACGCATCAGGACACGGCAGCTGCAACAGGCTACAGCCACTCGCTGACCATGCTGAGGTTTCCGCTGGCCAAGCTCTACGATGATCCGAGCCAGTACCCGCAAGCGATGGCCGGCCGCATCGAGGTGCGCGACAAACGCAAGGATGAAGCAGGCGATGCTGCGCCAGAGGATGGGGCAGGGCATGTATCGGTGCAGCAGGGTACCGAACGCGCTGATGCAGCGAATGCATTGGGGCAGCTCAAGGCCCCCGTCTTCAACCGGCCCAAGCCCAAGCCTGCGCCAGGATCGAACGGCAATGCGCAGGAGATTGCGGCAACTCCTGCAGCGGTCACACAGACAACTGCGCCAGGATCAGCCGCCCCGGCCCCGGCATCAGTGACAGCGCCCGCCGCTGCCGTACCGACCAAACGGCCCACACAGGCGCAGGCGCCCCAACACATTGAGCCCACGCTCCCGCCCCTGGACGACGTGATCCGCATCGGGGGCAACGAAGATGGTTTCGACATCGACGGGGGATGGCTGGACGACGACGATGACGTGCGCTCTGTACTGCCTGCACCGGCGCGGCCCAACATGCCGGTGGCAGCGTCCAGACCACACCCGGTGTCGCCCAAGAATGCCCCAACGCCGAACGGCAAGAAGGCCCAGGCCCAGGCCGCAGCCAAACCCAAGGTTGTATCAACGTCGAAGGCGCCCGCGGCGGCACCGACGCCGGCGTCCCAGCGGGACACGGCACCATCGACGGCCACGCCCCAGCAGCGGCCCGAGGCCGGCTTCGTGCGTCCGCTGTTCGGCTCGGCTCCTGAGACTTCTGCGCGCACGCAACCCACGCCGGTGGTGCTGGCGCCGCATCTGCACGAGCTGCCACACGAAGCGGCCGCCCGCAAGGTCGAGCCCAGCGAAGTCGCCGTCGCCTTCATGCGCTGGCTGCAAAACGGCTTGGCAAGCCGTGAGATCAAGCACAACGAGACCGGCGCCGCCATGCACTTCGTGGAAGAAGGCATTGCGCTCGTCTCGCCGCTGATCTTCAAGCTCTACGCCCGCGACACCTGGCCCGCCGACCAGGCGGATGCCACCGGCCTGTAAGTGTAGCGCGAGGTCATCAAGGCCGGCTGGCACCGCATGACCTCGGGCCAGGGCAAGGGCCGCGTGAACATCCTACGCTACCAGGTCATGGGCCGAGGCGGCGCCAGTGTCGGGCGGCTCGCCGCCGTCGTGCTGTCCGAGCCCGACCGCTGGGTGGTGCCGGTGCCGCCGCCGAACCCTGTGCTCAAGCTGGAGTGATCAGCCATCAAACACGCTGAGTAAGTTTGAAGTCAAAAAATAATCGTCTTGACACAAACACAGTCGTTCAACAATTGACATGGGTAGCTGGATGCACCTACAGTCCACACCGTGCGATTCAGCGAGGGGGAGTCGCAATTGCCTTTATCTGCATCTATCTATCGGGATATTGATCCCATTTTTTAATATCTTCTGAATAGATGCGATGTATATTCTCAAGCACCTCTTTTGAGTGTGAATAATAATCAGAAATGATTATTCTTGAGATTATTAAAAGATAGAAAAATTGCGCCGACCCCTCCGCGCTGAATCAGGTACATAACCTGATTCAGCGAGGATTCCATGCTCACACTCACCGTCGTCGCCACCAAGGGCGGCGTAGGCAAAACCACCCTTTCAGCCAACCTGGGAGGGCTGCTCGCCGATCTCGGCTACCGCGTCCTTCTTGTCGACGCTGACGTTCAGCCGTCGCTCACCCGGTATTTCAAGCTGTCCCATGCGGCGGTTAATGGCCTGACCACCATGGTAATGGGCGGCATATTGTCCGCCGACTGCGTGAGCCATATCGAATTGCCTCCGGAAGATTTTCCGGGAGACCATTCTCGCCTGAATGTGCAGGGCGGTTTCATGCACCTGGTCGCCTCCGACACACGCGACGGCCGGCTGCAGGACTGGCTGTCCAACCGCCTGGATCGTCTGGTGCGCATCCGCATGTCGCTCGCCAGCGCCGACGTGCAGCGCGACTACGACGTGGTGATCATCGACACGCAGGGCGCGGTGGGCCACCTGCAGGACGCCGCGGTCAACGCGGCCGACATCCTCATCGCCCCGGCTTCGCCCGATATCGTGTCGGCGCGCGAGTTCGTGGACGGCACGCTCAAGCTGCTGGAGCGGCTGGAATCCTCGGTGAACATGGGATTCACCGTCCCTGCCATGAAGGCCATCATCAACCGCGTGGAGCGCACCGTGGATTCGGACGCCATGTCGGGCCTGATCCGGGACCAGTTTCTGGAAATGCGCGGGCGCGTGTCCGTCCTCTCGACCACCGTGCCCAGCACGGTCGCCTACAAGAAAGCCGCCACGGCGCAAGTGCCCGTGCACTGGATCGACCCCATCAAGGCGGGCGACGTGATGCATGCGCTGCTGTGGGAATTGATCCCCTCACTGGTCAACAAGTTCGCCCCCAATCACCGGGGCGAGATCGTGCAGGCCATCCGGCCAGCACATGAGTCTCCGGCAGAGCCGGAGCCCAAGGAGAAAGCCGGCCCTGCCGGCAGCACGGCATCGGCGTGAGAAGGACGGTGGTGAAACCCCATGCCTTCGCACACCCCCGAAACGCTGACAGCGGCGCAGCGGGCCGAGCGCCTGCGCCTGAGCGGTCATGATGCCGGCCCCTCCACAACACAGGAAGCATCCATGAGCACCGACACCAAGCCGGCCCCCGCCAAGGCAGCAGCCAAGCCGGACCGCAACGAGAAGTACCGCGAGCAGGCGAGGGCGGCGCTCGCGCTGCCCCCCTTGCGCAACGCCACCGAGGGCTTGGACCCGAGGTCGGACATGGACATGTCGTTCTCGCTGCTGTCCGTGGACGACGTGGAGCCCTACGAGCACAACCCACGCACGCAGCCCAATCCGCTGTATGACGAGATCAAGGCGAGCATCCAGGCAGATGGCATCACCAATGCGATCACGGTGACCCGCAGGCCGGGCCAGGAACGCTACACGACCTACGGCGGCGGCAACACGCGCCTGATGATCGCCAAGGAACTGTTCAAGGCTGGCGACCAGCGCTTCGCGCGGCTGCACGTCATCGTCAAAGCCTGGGCGGGCCATGCGCGCACGATCGCCGCGCACTTGGCCGAGAACAAGATGCGGGGCGACATCTCGTTCTGGGAGAACGCGCAAGGCGTGAACACCTTCAAGGCCGAGCTGGAGAAGGAGCGGGGTAAGCCGCTCACGGCCGGTGAACTGAATGCAGAACTCAAGACGATGGGCCTGGGGTTCGGCCTCAAGGTGCTGCAGAACTTCGCATTCGCGGTGGAGTTCCTCTCGCCGATCGGACCCTGGCTGCGCGCCACGGAAGTCAACACCGTAGTCCGTCCACTGGTAGGCGCGCTGCACCAGCTCGCAGATCGGCTAGGCCGGCGCGTGGAAGTGCAGCAGGCCATTCAGGAAACGCTGCGCAGCCATGCGGATTCGATGGCCGTGCAGGCAGCGGCCATGCGCGGCCAGCAAACCGGGCACGAAGAAAAAGCCACGCCACCGACGCTGGATGTCCCGCTGCTGGTGCAAGACCTGAACGCGACGGTGGCCACGCTGCTCAAACTGGACGCCCAAGCCATTCCAGCCATGATCTCGGCCCTGGAGAGCGATGCACGCATCTCCGCCGAGACGCTGCGGCAGGTCAAGGTCGCACCGCCTGCGGCCGCGCCGATGCCGATCCTGCACCAGCCGCCGCTGGCGGGCATGCTGGCACCCGTGCCTGCGGCGCGAGCACCAGCGCCCAGTTCGGCGCCGACTCGGCCCGCTGCACAGCCCTCCGTGCCGGCGTATGTCCCCAATCTCCCTGCGCCGGCCCCCGACTCGTCCCTGCTGATGGCCGAATCTCCCAATGCCGATCTGCAGGGCCTGGTGTTGGAGCACCTGAGCAATCTCAACGACGTCGTGCCCCTTCAAGACATCCTGTGCGCCGTCCAGACCATGCCCTTCGGCTACCTGGCCGATCTGCCCGAGCAGGACATCGCCCATGTCGGTGGGCAAGCCCTCCCCGAGGCACAGGTGGTGCTGCGCGCAGCGCTCTGGAAGGTACTTGCGGCCCTCTCGGGCCAGTACGACCGACGCATCACCGCCACGATCACCGCCACGATCACCGACGTGAACGCATCGCGCTGGACGCAGGCCGTGGCCCGCGGTCCCCAGGGCTTCGAGGAAGCGTGCCTGGAAGCCGCCACCGTGCAGGTCCAGTCCCTGGATGGTCAGCCCGCCATCGCGCTGCCGGACCTCTACCAGGTCTTGGCCACGCCCGACGTGGGCCTCTCGCTCACCCGTCTCATGGCCGTCATGGAGCGCATCCGGCTCAACCACCCCGAGCGGTTCCTGCCCGGGTGGGAGCCGCTCTTTTGAAGCGCCCGGCCTGACACGTCAGGCCAGATCTCACACACGCTCATACACGCGGTAAGAAATCAAAGCAAAAGAGAGGTCACATGCTCGCAACGTTCGTCCACCGCGACGGCACCGAATTCATCGCCGAGGGCCTCGCCCACGGCATTCCCATCGATCCCCGGATGCCCGAGGACTTCGATGCCACGCCCAACGATGCGCGTCCGCCAGCGCACGGCAAGTGGTGGTACTTGCCTTTCATCCGCACAGAGACCATCGAAGCGATGGATGCGTTCTACGCCCAGCGAACCGACGAATACGCCGCCGCCGGCCGGGAACACTGGCGCGAGAACCGCGCGAAGTGGCTCGCCGCCTGGCCCTCGGGCACCCGCTACGACGTGCGCTGCCTGGATGGCGGCGCGTGGGACCGCTCCACCAACTGGGGATTGTTCCCCACGCTGGAGCAGGCCGTGGAGTGTGCGTTGACCCGCGGCGCGGCCATGAATCGCATCGTCTGCGCGATGCCCGATCCGGTGGCCGCAGGAGGGACGCTCTGATGGCGGTCGAATTCTTCCTCATCGATGCGCCGCACACGGTGCCCGTCGAGCACGCGGCTTGGCAGGCAGCCCTGGCACGGTGGCGCATCGCCGCTGATCGTGTCTTCCAGTGCGAGAGCTGGGACAACTCGCAGTTTGAGCGACTGAACCAGGTTGCCGTGGACGCCAAGCACGAGGCCGATCGCCTGGAGCAGGTCACGCGCATGGCCTGGCGCAGCGCCCCTCACTCCAACGGGAGCCGCTGACCCATGCTCGCGATCACCAACCCCATGCTTAAGCGCATGCTGCTGGAGCACCTCGTCGAGCACATGGACCAGGGTGGCTTCGATGCCTTGCTGACCGCAGGTTTCACCCCCGAGTTCCTGGACAGCCTGCGCCATCGGCCCGCGCGTGATCTGATCAATATCGCGCAAACGGAGCTGGACATCCGCGTCGAGCTACCGCAGCGCGCGATCGCGGCGTGCCTGCAGCGCCTGGACTGGCAGCGCCGGGACGCGCATCTGCGCGAATACTTCATCCGCCACGGCGCCTCGCGCCAGATGGTCTGCCAGTTCTTCAAGTTGACGGCCGATGAATTCCGCGATCTGCGGGAACTGCTGGTCCCCGATGGCGTGCCCAGCGGCCGGCCCTCCATGCCCAGCGAGCGGCTGCGTGACGAGATCCACCGGGTCTGGCACGACATGGAGCGCTCGGGCGATCACCCCACGCTGCGCGAGCGCATCTACGCACTGCACCAGCGCTTTCCGGACCTGCGCATCCAGGCCCTGCACGCCACCGTGACCGAGTTCGACGAGGCCGTGGCCACGTCCAGCAGCAACTTCGGCTCCCTCTGAAAGGACACTCCCATGGGCGCGAACAAAGTCACCCACCTCTCCAACCGGCATGAGCGGCGCGCGCGCCGGGCAAATAGTCCGGCAGCGGACGTGGCGCTCGCGCCCACGGATCTCCCACCCATTGAGCGCCTAACGCCTGATGCGCCCGCGGCCAACAACCTGCACGGTGCGTTGCTGGGCCAAGCGGTCCTGCTCGACTGGCTCGGGCAGGCGCCCATCTCGTTTCACCGAGCCTACGTGGACATCGCAGGCGGCGTGGTGCCGGCTCTGTGGTTGTCCAGCGCCATGGCGCGCATGGTCCATGCGCCTCGGGAGAGCTTCCAAGGCGACACCTTCGTGTTTGCCATGTCCGGCCACGACTGCGAGCAGGAAACCGGCATCAGCCGCGGGCAGCAGGAAACCTGCCGCCGCCAGTTGATCGCAGCCGGCCTGATCTCGGAGCAGTCCGGACAGCGCAAGCCCATCGTCTATCGCCTGCACCTGGATGCCATCGCACGGGCCCTGATCGAGCAGGCAGAGCCGCTCGCGCAGATGTTTCAGCAGCTACAGCCGCAGGATGGGGCAATGGATTCTGGTTTTCCCGCACTGCCGACAGTGCGGCAAATCGCAAAGTGAGAAGAACTATGCAAACGAGTCTGGTCGCGCCACACCAGGAAGCGCGAGACGTTGCGATTCGCAGAGTGCTCGATCCATGCTGCGGCAGCCGCATGATGTGGCACGACCGGCAGCACCCCGATGTCGTCTTCGGCGACTTGCGCCATGAGGTCGTGACGGTCACGGACCGATCACATGGCAAACAAGATGGCACGCGAACCCTGCGCATCGAACCGGACGTGGCGATGGACTTCCGAGCGCTGCCTTACAAAGACGGAACCTTCAACCTGGTGGCCTTCGATCCTCCACACCTGCTGCGCGCAGGGCCCAGGAGCTGGCTGGCAGCCAAGTACGGACAACTCGGCCCCGATTGGCGCGAGGATCTGCGGCGTGGCTTTGCCGAGTGCTTTCGGGTCCTCGCTCCGAACGGGGTGCTGGTCTTCAAATGGAACGAGGCCCAGGTCAAGGTGAGCGAGGTTCTGGCACTGACCGAGATCGACCCGTTGTTCGGTCATCTGTCCGGCCACAAAAGCCTCACGCATTGGTTGGTTTTCATGAAACCCGCCAGCCGTCCTGACTCGCAGTTCGGCCCGAACGGTCCAGAGAGCCGTTGACCAGCGTCCGATGATCACAGGCCTTCGGCGGATCGACACCGCACACGAGCAGCCCTCCTTGCCCGGCTCTGTCGCACCGGACGAGGCGCTGCGCCTGCTTGCGGCCCAGGGGTTCATCCAGTTCCACCCGGCCCTGGCCGAGCGGCTGGACAACTTTAAGGCTGCGGTGTTCCTCGGGCATGCGCTGTATTGGACACGGCATCTGGCCAAGACCGGCTCCCACCGCGGCGGATGGTTCTTCCTGACCGCCAAGCAGTGGCAGCAGGCCACGGGCCTCACCACGCGCGAGCAGACGACCGTGCGCGAACTACTGGTGCGCGAGAAACTGCTCTCCGAGCATCTGGCGGGCAAGCCCGCACGGCTGCACTTCAAGGTCAACCTGCAACAACTGGCCGCTTGGGCCAACCTGCCCCAGGAACATGCAAAGCCTGAGCATGGATCACCGCTGGGCTGGGAAGCGCTTGCGCCCTGGTTCGGTCAGTACGTGAGTTTCTACCGTCCCCTTTCGGATCTGGCAGGCAGCGTTGCCGGTGGCCTGTACCTGTCCTATCTTCTGCAACAGCAGCGCCGCGCGCTGGTGGCCCGGGCGTCATGCCGAGGGCCGCAGGGTGACGGCTACTTCCGCGTCTCTCAAGAGGACATTCGCATCGCCCTGTGCCTTGGCCCCAAGACACAGCGCAATGCGCGCGAGCGGCTCAAGCGGGCCGGCCTCGTCCACGAATACTCCACCACGGTGCGGCTCAACCTGGGCGCCATCATGGCCTGCCTGCAAGGTCAGGAGCAAAAGCTGCTGCCCTCCAGGGGCAGGAAGCCACAGCCGGCCATGCACCTCGTTGCGGCCTCGGCCACGGTCCCGTCCGTGCTCAAGCCCATATCGATCGCCCCGATCGCACAACCCGTGCGCCAGGTGCCGGAGGTCCCGGCCGAGCCATTGCGGCGCTGGCTGGCCTCGCCCGGCAAGCCCGCGGCAAAGCAGTTGCCCCTGTTCGGTCCCATGGTGGCAAGTTCGGTGGCGGGTTCGATCGGCACGCAGCCCGAAGGCAGCACGGCCAGCGTCACGCCTGTCTCGCAGGTGATGCGCATGTTCGCTCCACGGGCATCCACGCCCGTACTTCACCCAGGCGGGCAAAATTCTGCAGGACAGAACGCGGTCCCATCCGCGTCCGCTCCGCGTTCCGACACGCCCGAGTGTCAATCGTTTGCCCTTTTGTCGAAACTTGAATCGACAAATGCCGAAACGTCGAAACTTGAATGCCGAAACGTCGAAACTAAATTGCCGTTTTGTCGAACCTATATAAAGAATGTATTAAATAAACCTCCAACTCCTCTTACGCGCGACCCTGGGCAGCCTCGCCCTGTGGACAACTTTGCCGTTGAGCAGGAAGCGGAGTGTGGTCGTGGTCGGGAGGATGAGCATTTCCCGGACACCAGCGAAGAGACCGCTGCGCCAGCACCAGCGCCGCAGGAATCCGTCGTCCAAAAGCGAGAGGCATCGGCGCCAGCGGCAGAACTCGCGCATGAGCATGCACCCCAGTCGGCACCTGAGCCCGGCACCCAAGCCGATCCACTGGTCATGCCCGACCGGTTGGATGCGGAGTGGCTCATCGGGGTGAACAAGGTTCTGGCAACGGCGCCGCAGGCCATTCGTCAGCCGTTGCTAGACGAGTTGCAAGGGCATCTGGGCAGCAACAAGGCGATCCACAACCCGCCGGCTTGGCTCCACGCCCTGGTGCGGCATCACGAAAAGGGCACGCTGGTGCTGACCATGGCCGATCGGGTCGCCGCCAGGCGCGAGATCGAGCGCGAACGTGCAGCAAGGCAGGAAGCCCGTTCGGCACAGGAATGTCCGTCTGCGGCCCAGGCTGCTGCATCCGAGCCGCACCGCAATGATTCGGATACGGCGCTGTCCGCGCGGGCCAAGCTGGACAAGCTGCGCCAGGAGCTTCGGCAGCAGGCTGGAACGACCAGCATCCGGCGGGGGAGGGCTGGGACACGATGAGCTTTTACAGCCGCAATCAGGATGGGGCAGGGTACGTCGTACCACGTGGAGCGTTTTGCACCAAACGGTACGTCGTACCACGTGGAGCGTTTTGCACCAAACGGTACGTCGTACCACGTGGAGCGTTTTGCACCAAACGGTACGTCGTACCACGTGG
>NZ_BQXQ01000070.1 GCF_030159055.1 Acidovorax sp. SUPP3334 | reverse complement strand
CGCTGCTGCCCGATGGGCGCATGCTGAACTGGCTGTTCTACGGCGCCGGCCATCTGCACCAGATCAACATCGCCCAGCCAGGACAGGATGGCGCGCACGAGGTCATCGCCGACATGGAGCGCGATGCGCTGCACCGCGAGGTCGAGCGCAGCCAGGGAGCCGCATCCAGCCGCTACGGGTACGACCCGGCCGGGCGGCTGGTGCATCACCGCGCCGGCCATCGCGCCAGCGGCAATGTGGCGAACGGCCGGGCAGCGCAGCCCGTGCTGGAGCGGGCCTACGCCTACGACCTCTCGGGCCAACTGGTGGCACGGGGCGACACCCTGCGCGGGCGCCAGGACTTCCGCTACGACCCCACGGGCCGCATCCTGGCGGCGTTGCCGGGGGCCGGCAGCCACCAGCCGCGGGAGTTGTTCGCCTTCGATCCGGCGGGCAATCTGCTGGATGGCAGCGAGGCGCAGGTCGGGCGGCACCACAGCAGCGAAGCCAGGACCGGCCTGGGCGTGGTCGGGGACAACCGCCTTCGCTTCTATCAAGACCTGCACTTCGAATACGACGTGCATGGCAATGTGATCAAGCGCACGCGGGGCAATCGACAAGGCGGCAACGCAAGCATCACCACGCTGCGATGGAACGCGAACCATCAATTGGTCGAAGCCACCACCGAACGCCATGGCGTGACGCAGACCACGCGCTATGCCTATGACGCGCTGGGGCGGCGGGTGTCCAAGGCGGATTCGTTCGGCGCCACGCACTTCCTTTGGGATGGCGATCTGATGGTGCTCAAGGAACGAGGCGGCAACGGGGCGCTGTTCGTGTACGAGCCCGACAGCTTCGTGCCGCTGGCCAGCATCCAGGGGACGGAGGAAAACCGGCACACCTACTGGTACCAGTGCGACCAGATCGGGGCGCCGCTGGAGTTGACGGATGCGCAGGGGCAAATCGCCTGGGCGGCGGATTACAAGGTGTGGGGAGAGGCAACGCTAAGGACCGTGGCGAGGACGGGGACCGATGATGGTCCCTCCCGCCGCCGCATGGGCAACGGACCGGGAATGGACTGGAGCGACGGTGCCAGTACCCGTTCATCCGCCCCGCCACCCATCGAGCAACCCTTCCGATTCCAGGGACAGCAGTTCGATGAAGAAACCGGGCTGCATTACAACCGGTTCAGGTATTACGATTCAACCATTGGTAGATTTGTTAGCCAAGACCCTATTGGATTAAATGGAGGTCTAAATTTATTTATCTATGGTGCAAACTCACTTAATTGGCTCGACCCCCTCGGCCTGAACACTCGAAAAAGAACCGAAAAACCGAATCAATCGCGCCGCAAATGTGATTGTGAAAAATGGAAAATAGAACGAGTAGATCGAATTTGCGAAGGACACGTACCAGGAGTAGGCAGAGTGAAAATTATGCGAGATCCGAAAGATGGCAAATGGTATTCAGAGGATCAAACTGGGCACGGAGGCAGTGCATGGAAGGTCTTTAATGGCAATGAAAAAAACATGACGTGGGAGGCAGATTTGGACGAATATGGAGATGTGATGAGCAAGCATAAAGGCGAAGCTGGCAAAAGTATTGACACAAGCAAGATGAAATGCAAAAACACATGAGCAATATAAAAACATTGCAGAAAATACTCGAGGAAATCCAAAAAGACTACGAGCCGCTTACCTCATTTGAATCTCACAAGCAAGCAGCAGCAAACGTTTTTTTAATTGAAATAGAAGAAAACAAAAAAAATATTATCATCAAATCAGATTTAAGCGAATTTTTTAATTCAATAAAATCAATTATCTCCAAAAAAGTCAAAGAAGCATCGACACTCTACTTTTGGATTGACGGCTATGCTTGCCAAATCAGATTTAGTCTCATAAAAAAAGGAGATCCATCAACATGCTTCAAATCAAAAATCCAATTGGTTGCTCCTGAAATAATTATCAATGCCTACTTACAAGAAGAGATTCAAACAGGACTAGATTCTGAGAATGGGCTTTGGGTTTTTGCGACGAACATCGAACCTGAAGAATTCAAATTGTGACTTCGGACGCGCCCGTCTTCCCCGAGACTTGCCGATGCAGCGAATCTTGCGCTTGCCGACGCATCAACCAATGCCATACATTCAATAGCAATCAGAACTATGGTATCAGGCACTTTTCATCCTTTTTCTTTTGGTGTGCGTGATTTCGTCAATTCAAAGGGTGGCAACTTATCCGATGAGAATATTGCACTTGAAGGAGTCGCCTGCAATCTCAGCGCTGGAAATAGTGGTTATGCAAAAGATGGCATGTCATGTGTAGAGAAAGGTAGCTGTGGAGCACCATATGGAAGATAACTTTTCAATCATCAAAATTCTTGCCGGCCACAATAAAAATGGCCCCGTTCACGAGGAGTTACCTGCAAAGCAATTAGACGATGGAGCTTATCGTTTGCTTGCTTCACCTGGTTTGGTTTTAGGACTGGCAAAAAATGATCTTATTTCATTAAATCAAGAAGGTGAGGCTCGATTATTGAGGCATGGCGGCAATTTTTGCATACAGATTTATCTAGAAAACCCAGACCAAGCAAAAATTTCCAAAGCAGCGGAAATAATCGACAGTAAACTTTCAGGAACAATTGATGGTACTGGCGGAGGAGTGATCGCATTCTCCGTACCGATAAGCAATGGCTTCCAAAAAACCAACGACACTTTCGATCAAATAAGTTCATTACTGGGATCAGAGTATTATTATACAAATGTATATAAAAATCTCGGAGGCATAAATGATGAAACATTAACAGACTGGGCGGAGCAACTCGATACATAAAGAAAATTAATTTAAGAGGAAAGCGCAATACCGAATTCTGTGGTTCCCATTTTTGTATCGACCTCAAGCCTTGCAGTTTCAACGACCTATGCCAAAGCAAACCCGCCACAATCATCGACAGATTGCTTTGCACTGGATGTGCCCAACCGCCAGTTGCTATTAATTCAATAGCAATCAAGGCAATCGGAACTAAGGCATCAAGCGCTTTTCACCCTTTTCTTCGGTGTGCGTAATCCCGTCAATTCGCTATCGCTCCCAAATCAATAGCATTCAAGGCATATTCCACTAAGGCAGCGGCCTTAAAACACCCTGAACCGCCTTTGCGGCTCTGTTTCCCTCCCTCCACCTCTCCAGTCCCCCTGCACCTCTCCATTCCATGGGCACGCACATCTTCAGCGGCGGCGAGGGCGCGATCACGCAGGTGGCGGACGGCTGGACGTTCGATCCGGCCACGCCCGTCAAGCTCAAGAAGAGCGGCCGGCAGGGCACGGCCTGGCACAGCAACAGCAGCACCTATATCCGCGTTCCACTGGGCACCATCAAGGAACACGGCACCGACATGTCCAACCGCTACGGCGCGATGGACCAGGGCCAGCACGATCCCGTCAGCACCATCGTGGGCTGGTTCACCAACGTCAAAGACCACGTGAACGAGCACGTCACCTATGTCAAATCCGTGGTGCATGAGGCCGGCGAGATGGTCGTCAACGGCGTGACCACGCTCACCAACTCCATCCTGAGCCAGCTGGCGCCCGAGACCCAGAAATTGATTCACAACACCACCGACGTGCTCGGCGGCATGACCGCGGCTCACTTCACGGACGCCGCCCAGGAGGAGATCGAACAGGCCATGGATTTGCTGCAGGACCCGTCCACCTACACCGGACTGGCCCTGTCGATGGCGGCGTCCGCGGCCCAGGGCATTCCCGTGATCGGGCAGGTGCTGGGGGGCGCCGTGGTGGCCGACCGTGCCCTCGCGATGGGCGAGGCGGGCGTCGCCGCCGTGCAGGAACTCAAGGCCATGATGGACACTTGGAGCTCCGACATGACCGAGCCGCAGAAGGAGGCGGCGCGCCAGCGGTTCGCCAAATGGCTGCTGCACGGGGGCATCGCGCTGCTGGCCGCCCTGGCGGGCAGGAAGTTCAAGACCAGCACCAAGAGCAAGGGCAAGAACGACACGCACGACACCCCCGCGCACAGCGACCGCAAGAACCCAGGCGGCAAGGGCCCGTGCGAGTCCTGCGCCATCGGCGGGCCCGTCATCCTCTCCAGCGGCCAGAAACTCATGGACGAGACCGACTTCTCCCTGCCCGGCCCCGGCCCGCTGCTGTCCCTGGCCTGGCGCCGACGCTACCGATCGGGCCTGGCCGAGGACGGCCCCTGGGGCCGTGGCTGGAGCCATCCGATGGCGCAGGAGCTGCGCCTGTCGGCCGACGGCATGGTGCTGCTGGACGAAGCGGGCCGCCATGTGCAGCTGCCCCACGTCGCCGTGGGCGGGGAGTGGTTCGACCCCTACGAGAAGTTCACCGTGCGCCGCCCGCATGGCGACGTGTGGGTGATCGCGCACAAGGGCGGGCTGGAGCACCACTACCGCCGCCAGGCGCCCGAGCAGTGGCGCCTGCCCCTGGCGCGGCTGCAGGATGCGAACGGCAATGCCATCGCGCTGCACTGGACCGCGGATGACACCGATACCGCCACGGGCGAGGTGCTGACCTGGAGTGCGCGGCAGGCCCGCGAACAGGCCATGGCCGATGGCACGGCCGGTGCGGCCAGTGCGGCCAGCGCGGGAACGTTCTCCTCTCCCTTCGCGCTGCCCCGCCTGGTCGGTGTGTCCGATTCGGCGGGACGCCAGTTGCGCCTGGTCTGGACGCCGCGCACGGCCGACGCCCCCGATACCGACCCATTGCGCGGCGCGCGCCTGTCCACGGTGGAGTTGCGGGTGCCGGGCCACACCGGCAGCCAGGTGCTGGCGTCCTACGACTACGACGCGCAGGGCCAGTTGGTCGCCACGCACCATGGCGGCCTGCCCTACCGCCAGTACGCCTGGCGCTCGGGCGTGCTGGTGGGCTACCGCAAGGCCAGCGGCCACCGCTACTTCGCCCAGTACGACGCGGAAGGCCCGCACGGCCGTGTGCTGCGCTCCTGGTGCGCCGATGCGCCCATCCCCGGCCAGGACGACGACCGCTTCACCTACCTGCCCCACGAACGCATCACCCGCCACACCGACGGCCTGGGCCGCGTGACGGCCTACCACTGGGATGCGCGCTTCAACATCGTCGCCACCGTCATCGCCGAGGGCTCACCAGAAGAACTGCGCGAAGCAACGCCGTTCGATGCCACCGGAACGGCCAAAGGCAGTATCGACCCGCTGGGCCGGCGCACCACGCTGAGGCACGATGCGCGGGGGAACGTGGTGCAACTCGTCAATGCACTGGGGCAGTCCACAGCCCTCGAATACGACGCGATGGACCGGGTGACCACGCTGCGCGATGCCATGGGTCATGCCTGGCAACGCGAGTACGACATTCGAGGCAATCTGCTCTCCAAAACCGATCCGCTTGGCCAGACCACGACCTTCCAATATGACGGCCAAGGCCGGCCAGTTGAGGTGACCGATGCCAAGGGCGGCAAGAAGGTACTGCACTGGGACGAGGCGGGCAACCTGATTGCCTATACCGACTGCTCGGGCCGCACCACGCGCTTTGCGTATGACGCGCTGGGGCAACTGGTGCAGCGCACCGATGCGCTGGGGCAGGCCACGCGCTACACCTACGACAGTGCGGGCCGGCTCGTCCATGTGGCCGAGCCCGGCACGGACAGTGCCACCGCCTTGCACCAGTACACCTGGAACGGCGAAGGCCATCTGTTGGCCTATGCCGATCCGCTTGGAGCCGTCACCCGCTACACCTACGACGGCGTGGGCCGGCCCCTGACCCGCATCGATGCAGCGGGCAGAGGTTTGGCCTACCACTACGACCGCGCGGGCCGCCTGATCGCCCTCGATAACGAGAACCGCGCGCAGACCACCTTCCGCTACAACCTGCGCGACCAGCTCACCGACGAGATCGGCTTCGACGGCCGCTGGCAGCGCTACGTGTACAACGCCGCGAGCGAATTGACCCACCTGATCGAGGTGGGCGGCAGCGAGGCCGGGCCGGGCAAGGTCACGCACTTCGAGCGCGATGCGCTGGGGCGGCTGCTGGCCAAGCGCACCCAGGGACACGAAGGCCCGCCCGAGGAAACCGCCTACCGTTACGACGCGCTGGGCCGGCTGACGCAAGCGAACAATGGCGCCGCCCATCTGGCATTCGCCTACGACCCCGTGGGGCAGCTATTGAGCGAGACACAGACGCTCATCGGCCAGGGTGGCCCTGGCCTGCCGGCGCGGCTGGGCCGCGCTGCGGTATCGCCTCAAGGATTGCAACGCTCGCTCGTTCACAACTACGACCCGCTGGGCAACCGCACGCAGACGCTGCTGCCCGATGGGCGCACGCTGAACTGGCTGTTCTACGGCTCCGGCCATCTGCACCAGATCAACATCGCCCAGCCAGGACAGGATGGCGCGCACGAGGTCATCGCCGACATGGAGCGCGATGCGCTGCACCGCGAGGTCGAGCGCAGCCAGGGAGCCGCATCCAGCCGCTACGGGTACGACCCGGCCGGGCGGCTGGTGCATCACCGCGCCGGCCATCGCGCCAGCGGCAATGTGGCGAACGGCCGGGCAGCGCAGCCCGTGCTGGAGCGGGCCTACGCCTACGACCTCTCGGGCCAACTGGTGGCACGGGGCGACACCCTGCGCGGGCGCCAGGACTTCCGCTACGACCCCACGGGCCGCATCCTGGCGGCGTTGCCGGGGGCCGGCAGCCACCAGCCGCGGGAGTTGTTCGCCTTCGATCCGGCGGGCAATCTGCTGGATGGCAATGAGGCGCAGGTCGGGCGGCACCACAGCAGCGAAGCCAGGACCGGCCTGGGCGTGGTCGGGGACAACCGCCTTCGCTTCTATCAAGACATGCACTTCGAATACGACGTGCATGGCAATGTGACAAAGCGCACGCGGGGCAACCAAAAGGCGGGGCACCATGAGGTGGTCCAGCTGCGCTGGAATGCCGATCACCAGTTGGTCGAGGCCAGCACCACGCGCCATGGCGTCACGCAGACAACCCGCTATGCCTACGATGCGCTGGGGCGGCGGGTGTCCAAGACGGACTCCTTCGGCGCCACGCACTTCCTTTGGGATGGCGATCTGATGGTGCACAGCCAACGGGGAAGCAAAGAAGCGCTCTTCGTGTACGAGCCAGAGAGCTTTGTACCCCTGGCAACTGTTCAAGGCATGCCAGACCAATCCGACACGTATTGGTACCAGTGCGACCAGATCGGGGCGCCGCTGGAGTTGACGGATGCCCAGGGGCGCATCGCCTGGGCGGCGGATTACAAGGTCTGGGGAGAGGCTACGCTGCGCACCGTGGCGAGGACGGGCACCGATGATGGTCCCACCCAACGCCGCATGGGCAACGGGCCGGGAATGGACTGGAGCGACGGTGCCAGCGCACGTTCATCCACTCCGCCGCCCATCGAGCAACCCTTCCGATTCCAGGGACAGCAGTTCGATGAGGAAACCGGGCTGCATTACAACCGGTTCCGGTATTACGACCCAGTAATTGGAAGATTCATCAACCAAGATCCAATTGGTCTAAATGGCGGCAATAATTTTTATATCTTTGCCCCTAATAATTATATTTGGATTGACCCCCTAGGCCTAATGGGCTACCGGACGGCAGCAAGAACAGAAAATGGTGTTTCCACAGGAAGAGAAATATCGGATAAACAAGCAATTCAGAGAGCACAAAGAGGGGAGGATATTCATGCAGATAGTCGCAGCGAAGCCGTCAGTTTAGCAAAAAGGTGCGCCTGTAAAAAACCCATGAAGCATCCAGCCCATCCTGATAGAGAAACAGGTAGCACAGAGGGCCGTCTTCCCCACGTTCATCCGAATAATCACGAAGGGACGACTGGAGATTCACACATTTTCTACCCAAAAAAATAATGTCACTATTTTTAGCCTATTTCGAAGAAAAAAACCCAACATCTTCAAATTATCAAGGCTTTAAGGATGTTGGCAAATTTAATATACCAAAAGAAATAAACGCAGGGACGGTCCGTTTAATTTATAAAGGAAAAACTATCGAGGCAACATTAATTAGCGATAAATCAAGGCAAAGCATAAATTACATATTTATAAAAAAAGATATCCAATCGCGAATAAAACTAATCAATTTTATTCAATCAAGAACCGCCAATTCCTGCATAATCATCAATATAGTTGGGTACATCGAAGGAAGCAAAAATACAGAAGTTAAATTACTAAAAAAAATATTTATTAAGGATATTGATAATTTTTTGGAAATCGAAAATTTCAGTCATATGCAAGGTCTAACCATAGGGCATCTCTAAAAACCTCAATTTTTGAGATTTCCATCCATGTAAATCAATGACTTACGTTAAATTCTTTTGAAAAATCAGGGTTTTTTGAGACACCCCAAAGCCTTGCAGGTGCAGCGAATCGCCCCCTCCCCCGCAAACCTGCAAAGCCATCCGCCAGTTTTTCAGCGCTTGTCGACCCAGCAACGATCGCTATGCATTCAATAGCAATCAAGCCAATCAATACTAGGGCATCCGGCCCTTTTCACCCTTTTCTTCGGTGTGCGTAATCCCGTCAATTCGCCATCGCTCCTATATCGATAGCATTCAAGGCATATTCCACTAAGGCAGCGGCCTTAAAACACCCTGAACCGCCTTTGCGGCTCTGTTTCCCTCCCTCCACCTCTCCAGTCCCCCTGCACCTCTCCATTCCATGGGCACGCACATCTTCAGCGGCGGCGAGGGCGCGATCACGCAGGTGGCGGACGGCTGGACGTTCGATCCGGCCACGCATGTCAAGCTCAAGACCAGCGGCCGGCAGGGCACCGCCTGGCACAGCAACAACAGCGCCGCCATCCTGATCCCGCTGGGCACCATCAAGGAACACGGCACCGACATGTCCAACCGCTACGGCGCGATGGACCAGGGCCAGCACGATCCCGTCAGCACCATCGTGGGCTGGTTCACCAACGTCAAAGACCACGTGAACGAGCACGTCACCTATGTCAAATCCGTGGTGCATGAGGCCGGCGAGATGGTCGTCAACGGCGTGACCACGCTCACCAACTCCATCCTGAGCCAGCTGGCGCCCGAGACCCAGAAATTGATTCACAACACCACCGACGTGCTCGGCGGCATGACCGCGGCTCACTTCACGGACGCCGCCCAGGAGGAGATCGAACAGGCCATGGATTTGCTGCAGGACCCGTCCACCTACACCGGACTGGCCCTGTCGATGGCGGCGTCCGCGGCCCAGGGCATTCCCGTGATCGGGCAGGTGCTGGGGGGCGCCGTGGTGGCCGACCGTGCCCTCGCGATGGGCGAGGCGGGCGTCGCCGCCGTGCAGGAACTCAAGGCCATGATGGACACTTGGAGCTCCGACATGACCGAGCCGCAGAAGGAGGCGGCGCGCCAGCGGTTCGCCAAATGGCTGCTGCACGGGGGCCTCGCGCTGCTGGCCGCCCTGGCGGGCAGGAAGTTCAAGACCAGCACCAAGAGCAAGGGCAAGAACGACACGCACGACACCCCCGCGCACAGCGACCGCAAGAACCCAGGCGGCAAGGGCCCGTGCGAGTCCTGCGCCATCGGCGGGCCGGTCATCCTCTCCAGCGGCCAGAAACTCATGGACGAGACCGACTTCTCCCTGCCCGGCCCCGGCCCGCTGCTGTCCCTGGCCTGGCGCCGACGCTACCGATCGGGCCTGGCCGAGGACGGCCCCTGGGGCCGTGGCTGGAGCCATCCGATGGCGCAGGAGCTGCGCCTGTCGGCCGACGGCATGGTGCTGCTGGATGAGGCGGGCCGCCATGTGCAGCTGCCCCACGTCGCCGTGGGCGGCGAGTGGTTCGACCCCTACGAGAGGGAACCTCTCAAAACCCAGCCGGTCACTTGTTGACCAAGACCAGCTAACCCATTACTTGCCATGATCACACCCCGAAGTGCGCTGAAGTTCGACCTGTTCGCGCAGGCTTCGCGCCAACACAAGAGAGATGAGGTGGGCGATCCGCTGCAAGCGATCGCGCGGCACATCGACTTCGGCGAACTGGCCCGGCTGGTGGATGCCTTGATCGAACGCGGGGATGGCCGCCGGGGCGGTCGGCCCGCCT
>NZ_BQXQ01000069.1 GCF_030159055.1 Acidovorax sp. SUPP3334 | reverse complement strand
ACCAGCGTCAAGCAACTCGTCCAACGCATCGACCACTTCGTCACCGCCTACAACGCCAACTGCCAACCCTTCAGGTGGACCGCCACCGCGGATTCGATACTCGAAAAGCTGCATCGACTTTGCTCACGTATCAGCGGGACGGGACGCTAGTAGCGCGCCTTGAGCGCCATCGTCACGCGGCGCGGCTCACCGTAGAAGTTCTGGCGGCCCAGGCTGCCCACCTTTTCGTAGTATGTCTTGTCGAACAGGTTGTCCACGTTCAGGCTCACCGAAAGCTTGTCGTTGATCTGGTAGGCCACCTGGGCGTTGAACAGCGCGTAGTCGCCCGAGGTCACGCGCAGCGTGCCGCTTTGCGCGAAGAACTCGCTGCGGTAGCTCATGCCGCCGCCCACGCTCACGCCCTGCAGCGCGGGGCTGCGAAAGGCATAGCGGGTGGACAGGTTCACGCTGTGGCGCGGCGTGATGGGGCTGAACACCTGGCCCTGCTGCGACGCTGGCGCCTGCAGGTACTTGGTGGCGGTGAAGGCATAGCCGGCCAGCACGTCCCAGCCGGGCGCGACCTGGCCGCTCACCTCGGTTTCGAAGCCTTGCGCTCGCACCTTGCCGCCCGCGACCGAGGCCGTGGGCACCGCCGGGTCGGCCACGGCACGGTCCTTGTCCAGGATGCGAAAGACCGCGAAATGCGTCTGCAGGCGCTTGTTCAAAAATTCGCCCTTCACGCCCGCCTCGATCTGCGAGCCCGAGCGCGGCGTCAGCAACTGCCCGGCGCGGTCCAGGTTGGACTGCACGACGAAGGTCTCGGCATAGCTTGTGTAGGCCGACAGGTTCTCGTTGAGCTCGTAGATCGCCGCCACGGACGGGATGAACTGCCGCCACGGGTCGGCCGTGGCCGTGGTCTGGCCCGTGCTCAGCGTGCGCGTTTCGGCCTTGGCCCAGGACATCCGCCCGCCCACCAGCACTTTCAGGCGCTCGGCCGCGCTGATCTGTGCCTGGCCGTACACGGCGTTCTCGGTGCGCCGGGTGGCGCTTTGAAAGCCCGGCAGCGTGACGCTCGGGTAGGGCAGGCCGTACTGCGGATTGAAGAGGTTGGCGGTGCGGGGCGCGCCGAAGGCCGAGTTGCCGTCCAGGCTTTCGTTTTCGGTGTGGCTCATGCCCAGCAGCACGCGGTGCGTGCGGCCCAGCAGCGACAGCGGCGAGGTCACGTACAGGTCGTAGTTGCGGTCCTGCACGTCCTGCTGGAAATCGACCGCCTGCAGTTGGTAGTTGCCGTTGGCGGCGAGGGCCGAGTTGGCGCGTGCTGACCGATAGAGCGATTCACGGTGCACATCGCGCGCCGCGAACTTGACCAGCCCGCCATTGGGCAGCCGGTGCTCCAGCTCGGCGAAGGTGTCGGTGCTGTCCAGGTCCTGGCGGTTGGCGGCCAGGCCGGCGAAGGTGGAGCGCGGCACATCGGGCAGGCGCCCGTCGGCATAGGCCGGCAGGCCCTGGTCCACCGTGGCGCGGATCTTCTGGCGCGTGTGCCCGACCGACAGCGTGGTGGCGGAGTCGATGTCCAGCTCCAGCGTGCCGTAGCCGAGGGTCTTGTCGTTCCTGAGGGTGGCGACGTAGCTGTCGCGCTCATCCTTCACGGCGACCACGCGGGCGCGCAGCGTGCCGGCGGCGTTGAGCGCCCCGGTCAGGTCGACGTCGGCGCGGCGCATGCCCCACGAGCCTGCGGACACGTTGGCGTTCAGCCCCAGTGCCGATTGCGCGCGCTTGCGCACCAGGTTGATCGTGCCGCCGGGCTCGCTCGCGCCCTGCAGCAGGCCGGACGGGCCGCGCAGCACCTCGATGCGGTCGTAGATGGCGGTGTCCATCGCGGTGGCGAAATTGGCGCCCTGCGGAATGGGCACGCCGTCCAGCAGCACCGCGCCGATGTCGAAGCCGCGCGACTGGATGGTGTTGTAGTTGCCCGCGCCGTCCAGGCGCGTCACGGTCACGCCCGTGGTCTGCTTGACGGCGTCTTCCAGCTTGGTGAGGTTCAGGTCATCCAGGCGCTGGCGCGTGATCACGCTGACCGACTGCGGCGTCTCGCGCGGCGACTGCACCAGCTTGCCCACGCTGATCTCGCGGGCGATGTACTGGCCCGAGCCCTCGGTGGCCTCGCCTTTCGGCGCGTCGGTCACCTTGACCTCGGGCAGGACCACGGTGGGGGCGGCGGGCGTGGCCGTCTGGGCGTGCGCGGTGGCCGCAGCCAGCAGCGCGGCCGTGGTGATGGCGTTCAAAGGATGCAGTCGCATGAAAGGCTTTCCGGCGGTCAGAAAAAACAACGTGGAGACATTGGCTTGCCGCGCGCCGGGCGGCACGCAGGTGGCTGCAAAAAAACGAGGCGTGGCCCGGCCGGGCAGCGGCTTGGCCGCCTAAAGCGCCAGGGCCAGCAGGGCCGCAGCCACGGCGATCACGCCCAGCACGGGCAGGCGGCGCGGCTGCCAGGTCGCGACGACGGTGGCGCACACGGCCGCCAGCGACAGCGCCATGGCCCACCACGTCACGCTGAGCGGGGCCGTCATGTCGCCCGGCCAGCCCACGGCATGGGCGAGCGACAGCGCCAGCAGCGCCCAGCCGATGCGCCGCAGCGTGCGCATCTGGCGCTCGCCGCCTTCGCGGTTCCAGGCATCTTCATGGTGGCGATCCATTCCGAGGGCCAGGCCCGACCAGCCGGCAAAGCAGAGAAAGAATTCGAACATGTCGGTCAGGCTCCGGCAGCGGGGGTGGAGGGCGTGGAGGGATTGGCGGGCGCAACGCCGCCGGCGCCCGCGGCACCTCGGCGGGCGTCGGTGGCCTTCAAGCTGCGCGCGCGGCGCAGGCGCCAGGCCATCCAGCCCAGCAGCACCCCGGTGGCGAGGAAGGAAAGGTCCATGCCCGCCCAGACCCAATCACCCGCCGGCAGCGAGATGCCCAGGTGCGCCTGGGTGGTCAAGGCATTCAGCACGGGCAGCGCCGCGAACACCGCGCCCGCCAGGCCGAGCACCATGCTCCAGCCCCAGCGGTCCGGCCGCACCGCGCCGATCGCCAGGGCCAGGCCCCAGGCACCGAAGAACCATGCCAGTTCGACATCGGCGCGGCCGGCCACGTCCAGCGGCACCAGCCGGCTGGACGCGATGAACACGCCCGTGGCCAGGGGCAGGCCGCCGAGCAGTGCCACGTTGAGGCTGGCCACCAGGCGCTCGCCGCGCTTCAAAGGCGGTGCTGCGGCGCCCTTGCGCTGCGCCTGCTGGCGGCGCTTGACGCTCCACAGCACCATGCCGGTGGCGATCATCAGGCTGCCCAGCACGCCGAAGCCGAACAGGCCCCAGCGCATGCCGGGCCCCGCGAAATGGGCCAGGTGCAGGCCGTAGAGAACCCGGTAGGTGCGCAGCGCGGGCGAATCGGGGTCGAGCAGGGCCAGCGTCTCCCCGGTGGCGCCATCGAAGCGCATGCGGGCGGGGCCGTACTGCAGCCGGTCGCCATCGTGGCGGGTGATCTCCACCACCGTGCGTTCACCGTCGTTGTGGGCGCTGACTCCGCCGATGCGCGCGTCGCCCCAGGTACGGTGCGCGCTGGCCAGCATCGGCGCCAGGTCGAAGGCCGGCAGCGACTGTGCGGTCTCGTTGGGCGCGCGGCGTGCGCCCCGGGCCGAAGGCGTGTCGCCCTGCAGCTCGGCGAAGTAGGCCTGCGAGTCCGTGCCTTTCGGTCCCGGGTAGGCGGCTGCAATCCCGGAGGGCATGTACAGCGAATGGAAGATCATCAGCCCGCTGAAGGTGATCATCAGATAGAACGGCAGCACCAGCACGCCGGACACGCTGTGCGCATCGAGCCAGGCGCGCTGCCCGCCCTTGGCGGGCCTGAAGGTGAAGAAGTCCTTGAAGATGCGCCGGTGCGTCACGATGCCGCTCAGCAGCGCGATGAACATCAGCAGCGTGGCCACTCCCACCACCCAGCGGCCTTCCAGCGTCCATCGGCCCTTTTGCGCGGTGCGCAGCTCGAAGTGGAAGCGGTAGAAGAACTCGCCGCCCATGGTGTCGCGGGTCTCGATGGCCTCGCCGGTCTGCGGGTTCATCAGCAACGTCTTGAAGCGGCCGCCCTCCTTGCCGCGCCACAGGATGGTGACGCCGGGCTGGCGCTCGTCCGGCAGCCGCATGAACCACTGCGCCACGTCCGGCACCTTGCGGTGCAGCGCCTGCTGCGCACGCTCGGCGACGTCGGCGCTGGCCGCAGGCAGCCCGTGCAGTTCGGGCCGCATCCAGAGGTTGAATTCGGTCTTGAAAAAGCTCAGCGTGCCGGTGAAGAAAATGGCGAACAGCAGCCAGCCCAGCACCAGCCCCGACCAGGTGTGCAGCCACGCCATCGCCTGGCGAAAGCCCTCGCGTTCGGTCGACGGTGTGCCCATCACGCGCCCCCCAGCCAGCGCGGCGCCATCGCCACGGCGCCCAGCGCGAGCGCGGGCAGCTCGATCGCGCCCCATGCCCCCCAGGCCGTGCGGGCGTAAAACGCCCAGGCCACCGCCAGGGCATAGACCAGCCAGGCCAGCAACGTGGCGGTGAGCACCGCTTCTACGCGGGGCATGAAGGGCATCAGGCCCAGGGTGAGCGCTGCCGTGAATGCGGCCGCCAGCGCATAGCCGCCCAGCCCCGCCGCCAGCGCGCGGGAGGTGATCGCCACGCGGTAGCGCCAGTCGAGGCGGACCGCCTTCATGGCCGTGCAGCAGCCGCCCGGGCGCAGGCACGAAGCGGATGGCCGAAAAACAGTGGGGTGGCCAGCGGGGTGGCCGTCGCGCGCGCAGGACGTAGCAGCATCGAAAAGCTCCATGCAGAGTGGGGCGCTGGCTGCAGCGGGACGCGGGGCCCGGGCGAACTGACTGGCTGGCTAGGCCGGTATTCTAGTTTTTATGAGAATCGTTCGCATTCCGTTGTGTGCAATCGCAACAAACAGAAGGAACTCGGGGCCCAATCGAGCACGGATTGCCGCCGAATCGATGCGTGCGCACCACATTTGCGCAAAACGGCGGTGTGCCAGAAACGAAAAACCGGCCCGAAGGCCGGCTCAAGAGCGGGGCGCTGACGGAGCGGGCGCCCGGTCGCTGGTTGGAATCGCTTACTCGATCTCGCCCATCTGCGACTGCAGGTAGTTCTGCAGCCCGACCTTCGCGAGCAGGTCGATCTGCGTTTCGAGAAAGTCGATGTGCTCTTCGGTGTCGTCCAGGATGCCTTGCAGCAGATCGCGAGAGACATAGTCGCGCACCGTTTCGCAGTGGGCGATGCCGTCCTTGATGGTGGCCTGTGCGCCGCGCTCGGAGCGCAGGTCGCATTCGAGGATCTCTGGCACGTCCTCGCCGACCTGCAGCTTGGCCAGGTCCTGCAGGTTGGGCAGGCCGTCCAGCATGAAGATGCGGTCCATGAGCTTGTCGGCATGCTTCATCTCGCCGATCGACTCTTCGTATTCCTTCTTCGCCAGCTTGTCGAAGCCCCAGTGCTTGAGCATCCGGTAGTGCAGAAAATACTGGTTGATGGCCGTCAGCTCGTTCTTGAGTTGGGCCTGCAGATGCGAAATGACCTGTGCGTCGCCTTGCATGGAGATTCTCCTTGTGTGGTTTGGGGTGCGATTGTCATGACGCAGGCCGTGCGGCGCAAGGCAATCTCCCTGCCCGTGCGGTATGGCTGCGTTTGATGCTGAGTTGTGTTCGCGTTGGCCGTCCCCAGATGGGAAGACGGAACCGAAGCTTTGTGTCGCGGCACCTCTCACGGGCCCTCTATTTTTATAGTCATTGGCAATTGACTTAATGAAGTCAATTAATTGGATTGATGGTGCGGAAGGGCCTAGACTTCAGCTTTTCGTGTTCAGCCATCAACCCAAGGAAGAAGCAATGTCCCTGATCAATACCCAAGTCCAGCCCTTCAAGACCAACGCATTCGTGAACCGCGACGGCAAGGGCGAGTTCATTGAAGTGACGGAAGCCAACCTGAAGGGCAAGTGGTCGGTTCTGATCTTCATGCCGGCAGCTTTCACTTTCAACTGCCCCACCGAAATCGAAGACGCGGCCGACAACTATGCCGAGTTCCAGAAGGCCGGCGCCGAGGTCTACATCGTGACGACCGACACGCACTTCTCGCACAAGGTGTGGCACGAAACCTCCGACGCCGTCGGCAAGGCCAAGTTTCCCCTGGTCGGCGACCCGACGCACCAGCTTACCAACGCGTTCGGCGTGCACATCCCTGAAGAAGGCCTGGCACTGCGCGGCACGTTCGTGATCAACCCCGATGGCGTGATCAAGACGATGGAAATCCATTCCAACGAAATCGCCCGTGACGTGTCGGAAACCCTGCGCAAGCTGAAGGCTGCCCAGTTCACCGCCGCCAACCCCGGCCAAGTGTGCCCCGCCAAGTGGAAGGAAGGCGCCAAGACGCTGACGCCTTCGCTGGATCTGGTCGGCAAGATCTAAGCTCCGGGCCTCCCGCAGGAGCGGGGCGCCTCGGCGCCCCTGGCCGGACAGCAGCATGGCGTGCGCGCCATGCCGTCCGGCTTTTTTTCGCCCGCTCACGCCCATTTCATCGCTTTCGGGCCGGGCGCCTGCCGCACCGCTCAACGACATAACTCGAATCGCAAAGGACACCACCATGCTCGACGACCAACTCAAATCCCAACTTTCGGCTTACCTGGAGCGCGTGACGCAATCGTTCGAGATCGTGGCGTCGCTGGACGGCGGCGAGGTCTCCACCCAGACGCGCGAACTCCTGGAAACCATCCAGAGCCTGCGCAGCGACAAGATCACGCTGCGCACCGACGGCAACGACGCGCGCAAGCCCTCTTTCACGCTGCAGCGCGCCGGCACGCAAACGCATCTGCGCTTTGCCGGCCTGCCGCTCGGCCATGAATTCACGTCGCTGGTGCTCGCCCTGCTGTGGACCGGCGGCCATCCCCCGAAGGTGGAGCAGGACGTGATCGAGCAGATCCAGGCGATCGACGGCGACTTCGAGTTCGACGTCTACATGAGCCTGACCTGCCACAACTGCCCGGACGTGGTGCAGGCCCTGTCGCTGATGGCCGTCCTCAACCCACGCATCAAGACCACGGTGATCGAAGGCGGCGCCTTCCAGCAGGAAGTGACCGACCGCGAAATCATGGCCGTGCCCATGGTGTTCATGAACGGGAAGGTGTTCGGCTCGGGCCGCATGACGGTGGAAGAGATCATCGGCAAGCTCGACACCGGCGCTGCGGCGCGGGAAGCCGTCAAGCTCTCCGCCAAGGAGGCCTTCGACGTGCTGGTGGTCGGCGGCGGCCCCGCTGGCGCCGCGGCGGCGGTGTATGCCTCGCGCAAGGGCATTCGCACCGGCGTGGCCGCCGAGCGCTTCGGTGGCCAGGTCAACGACACGCTGGACATCGAGAACTACATCTCCATCAGCAAGACGGACGGCCCCAAGTTCGCCACGTCGCTGGAGCAGCACGTGCGCGACTACGAAGTCGACCTGATGAACCTGCAGCGCGCCAAGGCCCTGAAGCCCGCCGAATCCGAAGGCGGCCTGATCGAGGTCGAACTGGAAAACGGCGGCACGCTGCGGTCGCGCACGGTGATCATCACCACCGGCGCGCGGTGGCGCAACATGAACGTGCCCGGTGAAGACCAGTACCGCACCAAGGGCGTGACCTATTGCCCCCATTGCGACGGCCCGCTGTTCAAGGGCAAGCGCGTGGCGGTGATCGGCGGGGGCAACTCCGGCGTCGAAGCGGCCATCGACCTGTCCGGCGTGGTCGCGCATGTCACGCTGCTCGAATTCGCGGCCGAGCTGAAGGCCGACGCCGTGCTGCAGCGCAAGCTGCACAGCCTGCCCAACGTGACCGTGATCACCCAGGCGCAGACCACCGAAGTGCTGGGCGACGGCAACCGCGTGACGGGCCTGGCCTATCAGGACCGGACGAGCGGCGAAGCCAAGCAACTGGCGTTGGAAGGCATCTTCGTGCAGATCGGTCTGCTGCCCAACACGCAGTGGCTGCAAGGCACGGTGGAGCTGTCGAAGTTCGGCGAAATCGTGGTGGACTCGCATGGCCGCACCAATGTGCCGGGCGTGTTCGCGGCAGGCGACGTGACCACGGTGCCTTACAAGCAGATCATCATCGCGGCGGGCGAGGGCGCGAAGGCGGCGCTGGGCGCATTCGACCACTTGATCCGCACATCCGCTCCTGCTTGACGGACGAGTCGCCGGGCGGCTTGCTGGCCGCCTGGCTTCATCAGCCTTGTGAAAAAGGCAGACGCATGTAGTCAGCCATGCGCTTTCCTGTTGAATGCTTCGTTTTGCGTGCTTCGTCGGGCGGCATCGTTCCACACAATGGAACCGAATAATTGCCAGGCGTTGCCTTGATTCCTAAACTCTCCCCCACCTTAGCGCCGATCCGCGCATCCGAACGCGCTGAAGAGGCCTCTGTCTCGCTTCGCCAGCAAGCCTCCCTCCCTGCGTTGGAGTCTGGGCATCCATTGCGTCGACGGCCATCATGGCGTGACTCGGCATCAGCCCTGTTGAGTTGCGTGCGGTCCCCGGACACGGAGGACGCGGCGCAGGGCAATGGCCCGATTCAGAGGCCGGGACGGCGCCTCCCTCCTCCGCTGCCGGTTCCCGCTTCGGCCCTGTTGCCTGCAACGCAGGCCTTGCCCCCGCCCGTGTTTTCGGGCCAGGGTTTTTCCATCCATGTGGACGCTGGTGGCGCCGCGATCTTGAAGCAGCCGTTTATGCTGCGCCGTCTCGAGCTTACGGGGGGCGGGGCGAAAGGTGCGGTCTATCCCGGCGCCATCCTGGCACTGCAGGCCCATGGGCAACTGGAACCGCTTCGCCAAGTGGGAGGCGCTTCTGCCGGCGCCCTCGTCGCCGCCATGCTGGCCAGTGGGGCGCAGCCAGAAGACCTTGCGGAAACAGTCAACCAGCTCGACATGCTCGGCTTGATGGACAAGAAGGCCCGCCCGCTGGGGGCCGTATCCAGGCCACCGCCGGGCAAGATGGGCGCGCTGGTCCGGATGGCGAGTAACCGCGGCACCGAGATGCCCAACCTCACGAACCTGCTCAACCGCAAGGTTCGGGAATCTGTCCTTCAACGCATTGCCGAGTCGGGGATGGCGGACACTCAAGCCGACATTCGGCAGATCCGTGCCCGGCTGCAGGCCCGTGATCGGCTCGACGCGCTGGAGGTTCTGGCCCATGGCGGCGAGCTGTCGGACGATGGAATCGCCGATTTGAATGCGCTGCGCGACCGCCAGGAGCGCTACGAGGCCGGCAGGGACGCGCTGCAGCGCTTGATCGGCCAACCTGGGCAGGACGAGGAGCGCGCACGATTGGAAGCGCAACTGAATGAAGCCGCTTGCGGCGACCTGACCTTGGGAGCTCTTGATCGGCTGAGCCGGGACGTGCCGGGTATCAAGGGCTTTTTCTGCACCAGTACTGCTCTCGTGAGCGAGGCCGGGGCGCGTCGCCCGGAACGGCAACTCGCGGTTTTCAACTCCGACAATCCGGACCTGCGCTGGATGGAGGTCTCCCACGCCGCCAGGCTATCTGCCTCGTTGCCTGGCCTCGTGGCGCCAGGCATGCAAAGCCTGCCGCATGGTACGGCCGACGGTTCCTTGAAGCTCAAGTTCGAGGATGGCGGCGTGCTGATGAATACTGCGGCACTACAGCTGATCGACCCCGATGCCGCAAAGGAAGAAAACCTGGTGCTGACCCTTGAGCACCCCGTCTTGAGCAAGGCCCTTGGGGAATCCTCTGGCGAGGGCAGCGCGGGGCTCTGGGGCAAGGTGGTGGACAAGGTCCGCAACAGCAGTGAGGCTGGCCGGTTGAACAATGCCTCGCGCCTGTTTGCGGCCGAACGGCTGGCCCAGGAGGATCTGCGCTCCAAGACGGTCATGGCCCAGTTGAAGGACTTGCCTGGTGTTGGTGCCGATTACTCCGGCAGCAGAGGCACCCTGGCGCTGGAAATGACACCCCAGGAGCGCACCACGCTGCAAAAGGCTTTTTTCGACCGGATTGATCGCCATTTGCAAACGCGCAGCGCCGACGCGTCCTTCCCGTCGCTGGACCATTTGCTGGCGGATCTGGACGGCGACCGATTCGCGCAGATCGGCGGCCCGAAACACCCCGTGGCTGACGAGCAGCCCGCGTTGCGCGAGGCGGTCGAGGCGGCGGCCTGGATGCGTACGAGCCTGGCTCAGGCAGCCTTGGATTTGGCAAGCGCGGGGGATGCTGTCCCAGGCGACGTGCTGCGCCGCCAGGTCCATGACTGGGCCCGCACGGTCGATGCCAAAGCCCAGGGGCACCCTGATCGCCTGGATGCCTGGGCATCTTTGCTGACGGCATCTCCGCAGCCGGCGCTACAGCGCATCATGGATCTTGTGCGGGGCTCGGAACTGCCCGAGGGCAGTTCCTTTCTGCGCCTGTGCCGTGACAAGGATGAGGACCAGACGGCCAGGCGGGTGGGCCTTCGGGTGGCCCACCAGATCGCCTATCCGGCGATGGCGCGCGCAGGTGTCACCCCTGCGATTCGCGACGTGCTCGGCGAGGTTGGCCGGGCACTGGCCGCCGTGAGCGGACGGGCGGATGTCGAGGCCACGGCGCTCCAACTCGACGAGGCCCTGCAACGCAAAGACCTTTCGTCCGCAGATCGGGCAAGCCTGTTGCGAGCGCGGTTGTCCATCCCCAGCCCGGCATGAGGCATTCGCGCCGACTGCAAAGCGGCGTACCGATGAGCCATCCCTTCATTCATTTGCGCGATGGTGGTGCGCAACGGCCGATCCAGGACTCAATAAACCAGCGGCTCAGGACGCACTTCCTGCAGGATGGTCGTAGCGATTTCCTCGATGCTCTTGGTGGTCGTTGACAGCCAGCGGATGCCCGCGCGCCGCATCATGGCTTCGGCTTCGGACACTTCATTGCGGCAGTTGTCCAGCGCCGCATATTTGGAATTGGGACGCCGTTCGTTGCGGATCTGCGAAAGCCGTTCGGGCTGGATGGTCAGCCCGAAGATCTTCTTGCGGTGGGGCTCCAGGGCCGGGGGCAACTGGCGCCGTTCGAAGTCTTCGGGAATCAGCGGGTAGTTGGCCACCTTCAAGCCGCATTGCATGGCCACGTCCATGCCCAACCGCGTGCGGAGCAGTTTCAGAACCTCCGGAACGGCCGGCGGAAGTTCAGGATCGGCGGAGTCGCTGGTGGCGACCAGCAGCTCCGAAATCGTCACGTCGAGGTCGTCGGGGTCATAGTCTAAAAGCATGCCCGGCAGTCTAAGAGCGTGTTCACGATCTTTGTCTGATCACTGACAATGACGAGGTGCGAACCAAGAAATATCCCAGCGATACGAGCCGCGAGCAATTCGAGATCATCAAGCCGATGCTGGAGAGTGCGCGCAAGAAGACCA
>NZ_BQXQ01000068.1 GCF_030159055.1 Acidovorax sp. SUPP3334 | reverse complement strand
GGGCCTGCAAGGCCCATCATGCACAAGGCGCAGACCGCCGCAGGCCCTCATCACGCATTCAAACGGCTGCTGGCGCCCACTCGTCCCTATTGGGATTCGTCAAACATGGGTTGTGAGAGGCTCCCATATGTTTCCCGCCAGCGGGCAGGCTCTGGTCGTCGAGAATGTGCCCGGCGCTGGCGGTAATGTAGGAGCGGCCTTGGTCGCCCGCTCACCCGCCGATGGCTACACCCTCGAAATCGGCGCCATGTCCACGCATGCAATGAACGGCAGCATCTACAAGAACCTGTCGTTCGATCCCATGAACGATTTCGACACGGTGGCCTTGCTGGCCTATGCGATCAATGCGGTCGCCGTCTCGGCCAGCGTGCCGGTGCGTACCTTCCCAGAATTGCGGACCTACATCCGCGCCAATCCGGGCAAGGTCAACTATTCGACCGGGGGCATCGGTACGCACAACCACCTCACGGTCGCACTGCTGGCGAAGACCGCCGATCTTGACATTGTTCATGTGCCCTACAAAGGCGGGGGCCCCGCCGTGGCGGCATTGGTTCAGGACGAATGCCAGCTTTATGCAGGCGGCGCCTCGCTGCTGCTGCCCCACGTACAAGCAGGCAAGGTGCGCCTCGTTGCCGTGACCGAGAAGACCCGTTCGGCGCTGCTACCGGACCTTCCCAGCGTTTCGGAAACGATCAAGGGGTTCGAGGTGACCAACTGGTATGGCGCGTTCGCACCACGCGGGCTGGAGGCCAGCCGCCGCGCACTGATCAACCAGGAGATCAATCGCGTCATCGCTTTGCCGGAAGTGGCCGATCGGCTCAAGGGACTGGGCATGGTGCATGCCTCGCTGTCACCGCTGCAAGTGCGTGACGTGCTGCAGGCCGATCGTGACCTTTGGTCACACACCATCCAGTCGCTGCGCATCTCCAGCGAGTGACGTATCGCGTTCAGGCCAGGGATTCTTCACAATGGTGCCCTGCCCTGCGCCGTGGAAGAGGTGCCTTCTTCAAGACAAACATGCAGGCCAGCGCATACGGGTTCTGCGATTTCTCATTCATGCCGAAATCTGTTCCCCAAAAAATCTATGCCCTCACGCCAAGGTTTCACAAGGGCGTGCTGGTGCGCTGGACCGTCATGCTGGTCCGACAGGGCCAGCGTTTTCAGCGCGACTTCGCGGTCACCGATCACGGCGGCGTGGAAGGAGCCAAAACCGCAGCGCTTGCGTACCGCGACGAATTGCTGCGGACTATTCGCCCCTTGAGCCTGTGGGAATTCAGCGCCATCGTCCGCAAGAACAATACCTCCGGGGTGCCAGGCGTCTCTCGGAATGTTGAGCCGGGAGGGGTCCGCTGGTTGGCCACGGTGTATCTTGCCAACGGCAAATCACAACGCCGATCCTTTGCGGTGAAAAAATTCGGCGAGGAGCGTGCCAAGGAACTGGCGATCGAGGCACGGTATCAGTTGCTCCAAACCTTGGATGGCTGGATGGTTCATCACCCCGACGGCGCCCCCCGAGGCCAAGCGCTCCCCGACATGGATCGTTCGGCCATTACTCGCCTTCGCAAGGACCGCAGCGAACGGTCGCCGGCACCGCATTCCCCCGAACGCCGCGTGTACCGCTATCGGTGGACGCGCAAGATGCGCCGCGGCGGGGTTTGGACCGTCGAATACTGGATCGCGGAGTATTCGACGTCCAACGGCAAAGTTCGGCGAAAGTGCTTTTCCGTGGGGCGCCATGGCGAGGAAGAAGCCAGGCGGCTTGCATGGGCGCAACGCCGGGAATGGGTGCTGAACCCTCCTCCTCCACCCAGCCGAACCCCATAGCGCAGGGACCGCCAATCGGGACCCAAGCCATTCCGCTTTGTTGGTCCACGGCACGCAGTGGGTGTGTTTGACTGATCTTCTGGACGCGATATCCGCGCCGGGAAGATCGGACCACACAATGCCGCACCCCCGCTTTGCTCGCTATCGGAGCCCCGCCCTCGCCCTTCTGGCCGCGACGCTGCTGGCATCCTTGACGCTCTACATCGGGCTTCACCGTAGCGGCTCAAGCGAGCGCCCGATTGCGGGAGACGCGCGCCGTGAAGCCCCCATGGAGACCAGTGGCACACCCTGGGTCCACGGACCACTGGAGGCGCGGTTCGCGCTCACCCTCTATGCGGACCTCGAATGCCCGTTTTGCAAAACCTACTATCCGGCTTTGAAGGACTGGATCGACCGGCATCCCGACACCCGCCTGCAATGGCACCACCTTCCCTTGCCCACACACGAACCGGCGGCATCGAACCTGGCTGCGCTGGCGGAATGCGTGGGACAGGCCAAGGGCAACGGCGCTTATTGGGACGCCGTCGCCTGGATTTATCGCAACACCCGTGGCGAGGGCCAAGGCGTGGAGGACCGCCTACGCTACCCTGGTACCACGCCTGATGTGCAGAACTGCCTGGACAGCGGCCGGGGCCGCGCCGCCGTTCAAGCGCAAGCGGCGGCTGGCGCGCGCGAGGGCGTGGTCGCCACCCCGACCGTGCGGGTGACCGACACCCTCAGCGGGCAGACCTTGCTGCTGCATGGACAGGTCGAGGGGGACGCGCTGCTGTCGGCCCTGGATTTGATTGGCAGCGGCAATCCGGTTGCCTCGGACTCCCGATTGTTGACTGACCCCGCCGCCCATTCGGAGTGAACTGCACGGCGCCATCCAAGGCATCCGTTTTGCGGGAGTTCACCATGCCCAGTTTTTTTGTTCGGCCACGTTCAACCCTGCGGGGAGGTTCGTTTCTCAGGGTGGCCATCGCTGCGGCCAGTGCCTTGGCATCAACCTGCACCCAGGCCACGGAGGTCAAGGTCTTCACACTGCAGTCGATCCCCCTGGTCGGGATTACTCCGGAAGTGGCCGTTGTCCGCCTCGATGCGGCCAGTCGGATCGAATCCCGCATCGGTGCCCAACTGCCAGCCGATCCGCAACACGCACAGGCTATTGCGCGGGAACGCCTGAGCCAAGGCGGTGAGACGCTGCAGCGGGAACTGGCGGCAGCCTACCAGGGCGTGGCGGATGCCTGGAGCCTGGGTATCACCACCCTGCCCGCTGTGGTCGTGGACCGGCGCTACGTCGTCTATGGCGAGCCCGATGTGGCGAAGGCGTCCGCCCGCGTCGCGGCCTACCGAAAGACCCGCCCATGAAACACCGATCTCCATGGCACGCCGGGATCGCTGCCGCGCTCTTGGGCATGGCTTCGACCGCCTTTGCGCTGGACACCGCCACCATCGCCTCGTCCGCGCTGTCCCCGGACTGCCTGGAGTACCGGGTAGTGGGCATCTGCTACTGGCTGCGCTGCTCGAAGTCGGGCTGCTCGGTGCGCACTTCGGTGAAGGTCCGTCACTACGTTCCGGATGCTGTCGTGTCGAGCTATGCCAATACGGGTGAGAACCCGTGGTTTGAGGTGCGTGCGATGAGCATGCCCAATCCCACCGCAGTCGCGGGCGGCGACGGCACGACCAATCAAAGCAACGAGAACAATCTCTCCAAATTCAAGAACGCCGATGTGATCGGCCATCCGGGCGGATCGCTGTTCGGCCGTTTTGCCAGCGCCTCCGGGTACAGCTGCGAGGGCGCGGGCACGGCCTTCATGCCCTATCTGATCAGCACGCTCGATACCGTGGCATGGCGCTACAACGTGCCCGAAGCGGTCTATCCCGAAGCACTGATCCCCGGCATGCGGGAGATCGGCGCTCGCACCACCCTCAATTTATGGGGTGCGGTCTATCCGCGGGGCGGCTTTCTACACCAGACGGACGACCACAAGAGCGGCGCCGTGGTGGCTCAGCGGGCCAGCGATGTCGTCACGCGGCGCGGGCAGCCGCATGTGTATCGGCCAATGCTCTCGACGCCCCGCGCAGGTTACTGGCCTGCCGGTGAGCTCATCGAAGGCAATGCCTCCACGGGCAAGTGGCAGGAACTGACCCCTGCCCTGTCCAGCACATGTGCGGTGCTCCCTCACTCGAATACCCGGGTGCAGGCCCGGCGTGGCGATTACGCCTGGGCGCTTTGGCGCCCCTATAGCTGCTGCCAGCGGCGGGGCCAAGTGTTCCTGGGCAGCGTGGATTTCAACGGTGGAGGCTTGCGGCCATGACGACTTCTTATTCGACGCGCACGTTCGCTCTGGTCACGGCGATGGCGGTGGCATCTCTCCACGCTGGCGCAGCTGCCCAGGGCGGCGACAAACCCGGCGAGTATGGCCTGCAGCGCCAAGGCAGCGTGATCGGGGACGATGTGCTTTACAGCATCGGCGGGGGGCGTGCAGTGTCCATGACCAGTGCCGCCCAGATGCGCTCGATCGGGGTCGGTGTCGGCTGGAACAGCAATCTCATTTGCGGCGACATGAACATTGCGACCACGATCCAGAACCAGCTCAACGGCATCACGAACGGGTTTCAGACCATCATGTCGTCGGTGCTCCAGAATGCCACCAGCGCAGTGGCGTCGCTGCCGGCGCTGATCATCCAGCGCGCCGATCCGGGCCTGTACAACCTGCTGACCAACGGGGTGCTGCAGGCACGGCTGGATTTCGACCGCTCGAAGGCGACGTGCCGCGGGATCGCGAACCGGATGGCGGACATGGCGGGCGGCCAGTTGGGCTGGGGCCAGTTGGCCGAAGGCATGGCACTCAAGAAGGCCGTCGCCAGCACCGATGCGGTCTCGGCCATTGAAGAGGCGGAACGCCTCCGGGGCAAGGACGGCGTGCCCTGGGTGGGCGGACGCAATGCCGGTGGTGCCGGCCAGGCACCCATCCGGGTGGTCGCGGACGTGACGCGCGCGGGCTACAACCTGGTGAACGGACGCGGGGTCGAGGACACCTCACCCATTGATGCCGCCAGCTGTGGCAACCGGCTGGCCTGCGAGACCTGGTCGTCCCCGCAATCGGCGGTCGAATGGGCTACTCGGGTGTTGGGCGAGCAGGAACAACGCACTTGCGACAGTTGCACAAAGACCCAGACCGTGCCCGGCGTCGGCCTGACGCCCCTCATTCAGGAGGAGTACGACACCAAGCTGCAGGTGCTGCAGGAGTTGATCGCTGGTCGCCAGCCGACGAGCTTCGAGAACCTGCAAGCCGCGAGCAGCGGCTCACTGCCCGTGACCCGGGGAGTGATCGAGGCGTTGCGCGATGAAACGGACCAGGACGTTCTGGCACGGCGACTGGCCTCCGAAGTGGCCTTGGCAAGCGTGCTGGAGAAGGCGCTGCTGCTTCAGCGCACGCTGCTGACCGGGCAGATGGAACCCAATGTGGCAGCCAATGAGCTTGCCCAGCGGGCGGTAAGCCAGGACAACGACATTCTGGACCGTGAGATCCGCAACCTCAAGACGGAACTGGAGCTGCGCCGCGAACTGGCAAGCAACTCGCCCATGTCCATCATCCAGCGGCACGGCACCCGTGCAGCGGGATCGCGCGGCATCTACCAGGGCGACCCGACGCGCAACCGGCTCGACCAACTCCAACAGCCGCCCCCGCGTGGAGCCACGCCATGATGCCCGCCTGGCTGCGACTGCGCTGGCTGCCGGGTCGGCGGGCCGCAGTGGCGCTGTTGTGGGCAGCGGCTGTGATCGCGATCGCCGTCGCCGCCAATCTGGTGGGCATCCGGATGCTCGGCAGCATCGTCCAATGGGACCGCTGGCTCAAAGAGCAGGCAGTGTGGTTGTTCGCGTGGCGGCTGGCTCTGTACGCGGTGACCGGCTGGGGATGGGTGTGGATGCGCAGGCGGTTGTGCGCCCGCGAGCCGGACGGCAGCGCGCACCAGCGGTTCCTGCGGGTCGAAATCGCCGCGGCCGTGGCGCTGGTGGCACTGGAATGCAGCCTGCTGCTGCAGGCACGCTGATACCGGAGGGATCGGCCCATGACGCTCTACACGACGGACTATCTGGAGTATTACCTGACCCTGGTGGGCTGGCTGGTCCACAACGGGATATGGAACGTGCTGGTCGCCAGCGGCGTGTTCGCGATCCCTTTCCTCACGATCGTGATCCAGGAGTGGCTCAAAGCACGTTCCGAAGGGGCGGACGAGGGCAACAAGGGGGTATTGAGCGCCCTGCGGATCGAGAACCGGGTGTTCGTGGCGATCGTGGTGGTGTTGTTCGGGGGCATTCCGTTCATCGATGTGGATCTGTCCACGATCCGATTCGACGCGTCGCGCTCCACACAGTGCCAGACGACGGTGCCTACGCCTGCGCAGACGGGCTGGAGCCAGTCGTTCACGACACTGAACGACCAGTCGGCAAAGGTGCCGGTGTGGTGGTTCTTCCTGCATTCGATGAGCAAGGCCGTGACAGGAGCGGCGGTGGCGGCGATTCCCTGCGGTACGGATTTGCGGCAGATGCGGATGGAAGTCGATGCCACGCGCATCGATGATCCGGTGCTGGCTCAGGAGGTGGCGGATTTCTCGAAGGACTGCTACGGGCCGGCCCGGGCCCGGCTGTTCATGCAAAGGCCCGAACTGGACGAAGCGCAGGCGAACGAGGTGACCTGGATCGGTTCGCGGTTCTTTTTGGATACAGCGGGATATTACGACCGCTACCGTTCACGCACGCCGCGTCAGGCATGGCCCTATGAAGCAGAGCGGGATGCCGGCTTGGCAGAAGTCGCCACTGGCGGTGGCTACCCGAGTTGCCGCCAGTGGTGGTCGGATGCCGAGACAGGTCTGCGGACGCGGCTCCTGGCCCAGGTGAATCCGACCCTGCTCACTCGGCTGGCCAACTATGCGGGGTTCGTGTCCCGCGGCGAACTGGACGATTCGGTGATCCGGGCCATTGCGGCACCGCGCCAGCAGAAGCTGAACCAGGGGCATGTCTATACGGACTACGGCGGGCAGATCGACAGGACGTTCACCAACGATCTGGCGCGCGGGGCGGGCAACGTGGGGCTTGCCCTGGGGGCACCGGGCTTTTTCCCGGCGATGGATGTGCTGCGCCAGGCCCTGCCCATGGTGTTGTCGCTGCTCAAGATGGCGCTGGTGATCTGCATCCCGATGGTGCTGGTGATCGGCACTTACGACCTCAAGGTACTGATGACCAGCAGTTGCGTGTTCTTCGCGCTGTACTTCGTGGATTTCTGGTTCCAGCTGGCACGGTGGATCGACAGCACGATCCTGGATGCGCTCTATGGTTGGGGCTGGGGATGGAACCGCCCGATGACGAACTTCAATCTCGCAATGGGGCTGGACAACGCATTCGGCGACATGCTGCTGAATTTCGTGATGGCGACGATGTTCGTCGTGCTGCCGGGGGTTTGGGTGGCAGCATTAGGTTGGGCTGGCGTCAGGGCTGGAAACTTTGTTCAGATGATGACGATGGCGACCGATGGAGCCAAAGGCGCGGGAGCGAAAGCGGCGGGAGCTATCTCTTTGAAGTAAGCGGATAGATGGTTAATTCTCTTCATAGGGATCGCCGATGTCGATGCGAATGTCTCCCCTGTACAAACCGAAACCGTCAACGCCTGTGCGCCACTCGGTTCTTTCATCACTATCGAAACCACCCGCATTTGCGGTCCAAGCGAACGCAACGAGACATCCCAGCAGCGATGCGAGCCAGAAGGATAGGTATGCGGCCCCGCCAACCGTCAGTAGCCTCAGCATCCAAACCACCGCAGCAACGCCACCGGCCGGAATGCCCTGTTTGACCAGCCATGTTGCCGCAAGACGCTCCAGACGGACATAGCTGCGCAAGGCATGAGATGCACCTTTTCCTAGCCGGTAGGTCCATCCAAAAGTGTGTGACTGCGTGGTCATGGTCATCCTCCTTCGCCGTCCGAACCGTCAGCTTGCCCACGGATTGATTACCTGGATGCCACAGTCCAGGAAGTCCTTGACGTTGCGTGTCGCCAAACTGGCTCCCCGGGATTTTGTGATTGCCGCGATCATGGCGTCAAACTGGCTGATGGGCTTTCCTGCCGCCTTGCGTGATGCGGAGATTTCCGCATAGGCATCAGCGGCATCGTCGTCGAAGCCGAGGATCTGACCAGCCAGGTCCATGACAAAAATTCCTTTGACCGCCTCCAACAAGGCCGTCCTTCGTTGCCCGTCCGGCAATACATGCACACCATAGAGTAGTTCTGCACGCGATATGGTGGTCGTGAACAGTGCAGAGCGGCGCTGCCGGTCGAGCCAAGCCATAGGCACATCTTCCGGAGCAGGCCGCAGAGTCTCCGACAGGACGTTGGTATCGAGAACGATCATGCGCCGAACTCTGGCGGCACGCGGATGGCTTCCCGTGCCGGCAATTCTATGTCAACGCCCCCGAAACACTCCACACGTGCCCTGATGGCTTGCACCAGCGAGGGCGCGCGTTCCGGCTCCTTGGACAGAGCGGCACGCAGTATGTCCCGGGCTTCTTCCTCCATGGAGCGGCCATGGATAGCGGCCTGGACACGGAGCCGTCCCTTGAGCTGCTCATCAATGTTCCGAATGGTCATCGTTGTCATCATCGCATCACCTTATTAGTCAATGACTGCAATTTAGTCGTTGATTGAAATGAACGCAACCAGCTGACGTGTTCGAGACCAATTCATGGGTTGACTGCACGCCGCTTTCTTCAAAGATTTGCACGGGACGACGCGATATACCAAAAGGATGAGGGCAAAAGGCAAGGGAATGGGGCCGAAGGGGAATGGCCCTACCTGCAAAAGGAAAAGGCCCATCCGCCACCCCGAACTCCAGGGATCGCATGTTCGCGCTGTTCCAACGAAAACGCCCTCCTCCACCCGCACAGGCCCCGCACCAGGACGCTGCGCCAAAAGGAAAAGGGCTGACCCGCCCTGAACCCACCGCGTCGCTGCTCGCCACCCCGCGCCGGCAAAAGCTGCTGGAACACATCTGGCAGCGCACTTCGCTCTCACGCAAGCAATTCACCGCGCTGTATCAAGCCCCTCTGGAGCGTTATGCCGAACTGGTCCAGCAGTTCCCCGCGTCGGAAAGCCACCACCATGCTTACCCCGGCGGCATGCTCGATCATGGTCTGGAAATCGTCGCCTACGCGCTCAAGCTGCGGCAGTCTCACCTGATGCCAGCAGGCGCGACACCCGAGGACCAGGCAGCACAAGCCGAAGCCTGGACGGCCGCCACCGCTTACGCGGCTCTGCTGCATGACATCGGCAAGATCGCCGTCGATCTGGAAGTCGAGCATGCGGACGGCAGCGCCTGGCATCCCTGGCATGGTCCTTTGCGCAAACCCTACCGCTTCCGGTATCGCAAGGACCGGGAATACCGACTGCACACCGCCGCGGCGGGCCTGCTCTATCGGCAGCTGCTGGACCGCGAAATCCTTGACTGGCTCAGCGGATATCCGACCCTCTGGGCCGCGCTGCTGTATGTGCTGGCGGGCCAGTACGAGCATGCCGGCGTGCTGGGGGAAATCGTGACGCAGGCCGATCGCGCTTCGGTCGCCCAAGAGCTCGGTGGCGATCCCGGCAAGGCGATGGCCGCCCCCAAACACGCGCTGCAGCGTAAGCTACTGGACGGCCTGCGTTACCTGCTCAAGGAGGAACTCCGGCTGAACCAGCCCCAGGCTTCGGACGGGTGGCTGACGCAGGAGGCGTTATGGCTCGTCAGCAAAACCGTGTCGGACAAGCTGCGCGCGCACTTGCTGTCGCAGGGCATCGATGGCATTCCGGCCAACAACACCGCCGTCTTCAACGTCCTGCAGGACCACGGCATGCTGCAGCCCACCGCGGATGGCAAAGCCATCTGGAAAGCGACGGTGACCAGCGACGCGGGGTGGTCTCATGCCTTCACGCTCCTGCGGCTTGCGCCGGCGCTGATCTGGGAGGGTCACGAACGACCCGAGCCGTTCGCGGGCTCGGTAGAGGTGGTGCTGGAAGAAGCGGCAGCGTGCCAGGAAACGCCGGCCGCAGAGCCGGAAAACTCGCACGCCGTTCCCCTCTCCAGTCCATCGCCATCAATCGCTGCAGCGTCATCCCTGACGAAAGCCCCGCCTGTGCTGCCAACCTCAGGCGACGGCGTGGATGCGCTCCTGGCCTTGATGGAAACCCCGGCAATCGAACCCGTTACAACCGAGGCGGCGAAGGCAGTGTCGCAACCGACCCCAAGGAACCCGCCCACGGACAACAGCCCCGAGCCGTCACGCAGCACAGGAACAGTCGTACAGGCGCCATCGGGCGAGGACTTCATGGGCTGGCTGCGTCGGCACATCGAGCGACGCACGCTCATCATCAACGATGCCAAGGCCCTGGTGCATACGGTCGCTGGCACCGCTTACCTTGTCAGCCCGGGCGTTTTCCAGCGCTATGCGCAGGAGCATCCGCAGGTCGCAGTCATGGCCAAGCAGGACCAGGTGGCCGATTGGCTGTGGGTGCAAAAGCGCTTCGAGAAACTGCAGCTCCATCGCAAGCAGGACAGCGGCCTGAACATCTGGACTTGCGAGGTCGCGGGGCCACGCAAGTCACGGCGCTTGCATGGCTACCTGCTGACGGACCCGAAGCGGTTGTTCGAGGATGTGCCGCTCGACAACCCCTACTTGTCCAATCCCGTGAGCGAAGCGGTGCCGGATGGCACCGCCCGTAAGGAATTGGCGGGAAAGTCCGTCACCTAAGCCGACCATTGCGCATTGGGCGCTTTCTCCTTCAAAGTGAAGCACACGGCCATCACGGCTTCATGGAAGTTCTGCGGCGTCACGCCCTCCACGGGGGCCATCCCATCCAACAGCTCATGCGGCTGTGAAAGCACCCGGTAAATCTCCCATGGGTCGGAATCACCGGCATGCTTGAGAACCGCCTGAATCAGCCTGTGTTTGAGCGGGTCGAAATGCCAATCGGGAACCCGCTGGCCCAGGTTGCCCATGCTCAACGCGAGGATCTTCTTGTTGCTGATTTCGTAGCTGATCCAGCGGCGGGACTTGCCCGCCATTTTGGCGAACTCCGCAGCGGACAGGACATGCGGCCCATTGAAGATGTCCACCATCTCGTTTCGCTGGCGCTGGGCGTCGGACAACACGGACTGCTCCCTCGGGCCCGCGATGGCCGACAAACGATGCACCGTGTCCGGCACCGTTGGCGCAGTCTGAGGTGTACTACTCACCAGCCGTACCGGCGTTGATGCGATCGCCCCGCGCTCATCGTGGTGCGAGCGTTCATGCAGAACTTCCGGGACGCCCTCCAGATGCAGGGTCAGGCGCATGCTGCCCGCTTCGACCTGATGCTGCTCGAACAGATCGAGCCGGTCCGCCCAGTCCTGCATCATGTGCCGGCGTTGCTCCACGTATTCCGCATGGTTGTAGGCGGCGCTCACCTGATCCGGGTCGGTGTGGGAAAGCTGAGCGTCGATCCAAACCTTCGGATAACCGATTTCGTGCAGGGCGGTGGAAATGGTTCCCCGGATACCGTGGCCGGTCAGTTGGTCGGTATAGCCCATGCGCTTGAGTGCGGCATTCAGCGTGTTTTCGCTGATGCGTTTTTTCAGGTCGCTGTAGTGGCAGAACAGGTACTTTTGCGCAGGCTTGAACTTCGCCAGCATGTGCCGGACGATTTCGATGGCCTGCACAGACAACGGCACGATGTACGGGGGAATGTCGGCAGGGCGCTTGCCCTCCTTGCGCATCTCCAACTGCAGTTGCTTTACGACCTCGGGCGGGATGATCCACAGGCCCTGATCGAGGTGGAACTGGTCGGGGGTCGCAAGACGCAACTCTCCTGTCCGAACCCCAGTCAGCATCAACAATCGCAGTCCGAGTTGGGTTTGCTGTTTTCCGTGGTATTTGCGCAGCCGCTGCAGCATCGCGGGCAACTCGGCCATGCGTAAGAACGGGTTATGGCGGACCGGCGGCTGCGGCATGGCTACGACATCCAGATCGAACGCCGGGTTCTGTTGCAGCCCAGGCACGACGATCAGAGCGTAGCGAAACAACTGACGCAGCCATGTACGCACTTTCTCGGCAACGCTCAGGGCCTTGCGGCGCTCGATCTTGGCAACGACCTCCAACAGGTCAGGTCGCTGGATTTCGTAAATAGGCGTTTTTCCGAGGGTGGGCAGAACATCGTTGTCGAAAACCCGTTTGATCTGCGAGAGCGTCGTTTGACGGCCTTCCTTGAGGCTCAGAGAACGATGGATGACCCACTTGTCAAAGACAGCCTTGAAGGTGTTCTCGTCCGCCAGGCGCACGGCCTGCCGCTTTTGCTTTCGATCCGAGCGGGGATTGATCCCCTTGGCCAGCAAAGCACGGGCTCCGTCGCGCAATGCACGGGCTTCTCGCAGCCCCACTTCCGGGTAGGTTCCGAGCGACATGCGTTTTTGCTTGCCGACCCAGTAGTAACGGTAGTGCCATGCCTTGCCTCCGGTTGGAGAGACTGCGAGGCAAAGCCCGTCGATATCGCTGAGTGTGTAGGGTTTGCCGTTTGGCTTTGCGTTGCGGACGGCCATATCCGAGAGTGCCATGCTATCTCCTGAGCTTCGCGTCAGGGCTACATGCTTGTCTCTTTGGGGAGCCTCTCACAACCCATGTTTGACGAATCCCAATAGGGACGAGTGGGCGCCAGCAGCCGTTTGAATGCGTGATGAGGGCCTGCGGCGGTCTGCGCCTTGTGCATGATGGGCCTTGCAGGCCCGG
>NZ_BQXQ01000067.1 GCF_030159055.1 Acidovorax sp. SUPP3334 | reverse complement strand
TTGCGAAAGGGGGAGAAGCTCAAGGAGCGTGTGGATGCGCAGTTGCAGTCGGTGGCTGAAGATCCTGCACTCATCAGGTCATTCTTCAGACACCCATCTGTCGCCTATATTTCTGACTTGTGAGTAACTGCGACCCTGTCGGGAGGGGGTGCTTTTGACTCAACTTGCGCTTCCGGTGCAGCATGAGCTTTGTCATTCGATCAAGGCTCAGCGCGCCTACAGCTTGAAAACACCATCAAAGTTACGTATGGCCATGCATGTATTGTTGATTAATAAATAGTTAATATTTAATCGATCTTATCGGCAAAAAACCGGCGCTCTCCGCTTAACATCCGCCCCGACAAAAAACGAAACGGGGAGGTTTTAATGAGCACAAGACTTGCGGCCAGATGCGTGCACGTCGGCAACGCACCTGCCTTGGCGCCGGCCATGGACAAGATCGAGATGGCAGGCACAGGCATTTACACGCGCTATGGCAGCGAAGCCAAACGCGGCGGTGCATTGCCAGATGAAAACCGAAACACTATCCAAAAGATGTTGGAGGCGCCAGAGGCCAGCATCGATCTGTCCACAGCCAAATTGGTCATCGACCGAATGATGGACCCCAGTGTCGATGTCGATGCGACATTGGAACAACTGGACGAAATGGCGCGAGGGATTCGAAAAACTCTGCCTACAGGGGCTTCCAAACGACTGGTCTTGGACGCCTTGCGTTTTCATATCTATCAGCCCAATGAATGGAATGGACGGCGGCCATTTCAATACGACCTGGAAGATCCTTTTGGACGCGTTATCAAAAACAAACTGTTGTCCAATTACCTCAGCAACAGAAAGGGCAACTGTGTTTCGATGCCGTTGCTGTTCATCTTCTTGGGCCAGCGCTTGGGGCTGGACGTCAGCCTAGCTGCTGCCCCCAACCATCTATTCGTGCAATGGCGAGACAGCGACGGCAAGTTGTACAACCTGGAAACGACCAGCGGCGCCGGGTTCACGCGCGATGCCTGGCTGCGCCAGCAGTCCCCCATGACCGATATCGCTTTGAAATCTGGGATTTACATGCGGCCCATGTCCAAGAAAGAGGCCATTGTCACCATGGCCGAAACGCTGATGGCGTTTTATGAAAAACAAAATGAACCCTATCGGCATGCCGCCATGGCTCATTTTTTGTTGAAATACAGTCCCAATGACATCTGTGCGCTTCTGAATTTGGGCTCTATGCCGTTTCGAGTGGCACTTGACCTCAGAGAACATGCGGCGTAACGCCGAGCCCAATCGGGGCAGCAGGAGCAAAGGGATTGGTCGGCAGATCCTTGAGCTTGGCCATGCGCAGGTAGGCGATGGCGATGAAGTTGCGCACAGTCCTGAAGCTGCCGCCGGCGACAGGCAATCGGCACAGGCCCCAAGCCCCCTTGCCGAGCGTGGCAAAGCGGGTCGGAGACAATTCGGCGCATGAACGCTTCCCTTCCCTCCTCTGCGATGGCGCCTGCGTCCGGCCTGGAATGGCGCAACGGCTTTGCAGACCTGGGGCCCGATTTCTTCACCGAACTGGTTCCCACGCCGCTGCCGTCACCGCATTGGGTGGCGACCAGCCCGGATGCCGCGCAGCTTCTGGGCGTGTACCCCGAGTGGCTGACGTCGGACGCCGCTTTGCAGGTGTGCTCGGGCAACGCGCTATTGACGGGCATGCGGCCGATGGCCACGGTGTACAGCGGCCACCAATTCGGGGTCTGGGCGGGGCAGCTGGGCGATGGCCGCGCCATCTTGCTGGGCGAGACCGCTGGCGGGCTGGAGGTGCAACTCAAGGGCAGCGGCCGCACGCCGTATTCGCGAATGGGTGATGGCCGCGCCGTGCTGCGCTCCAGCATCCGCGAATTCCTGTGCAGCGAAGCCATGCATGCGCTGGGCGTACCCACCACGCGGGCGCTGGCGCTCACGGGCTCGCCCGCGAAGGTGCAGCGCGAAGAGATCGAAACCGCTGCAGTCGTCACCCGCCTGGCGCCGAGCTTCATCCGCTTCGGGCATTTCGAGCACTTCGCGGCGCGCGACATGCTGCCCCAGCTGCGCGCCCTGGCCGACTACGTCATCGACCGCTACTACCCCGCATGCCGCGCGCACGGTGCGAGCGGTGTGCATGGAGGCAATCCCTATGCGGCATTGCTGCAGGCCGTGAGCGAGCGCACCGCCGCGCTGCTGGCCCATTGGCAGGCGCAGGGCTTTTGCCACGGGGTGATGAACACGGACAACATGAGCATCCTGGGACTCACGATCGACTACGGGCCTTTCCAGTTTCTGGACGCCTTCGTGCCAGGGCATGTGTGCAACCACAGCGACACGCAGGGCCGCTACGCGTTCAACCGGCAGCCGAACGTGGCGTACTGGAATCTGTTCCGCCTGGGCCAGGCGCTTTTGCCGCTGATCGAAGACGTGGCGCTGGCACAGGCTGCGCTGGAGTCGTACCAGACGGTGTTCCCCGCCCAGTTCGTGCAGCGCATGCGCGGCAAGCTGGGGCTGGCAGATCTTGGCTCGGCAGATGCCCAGGCGGGCGACGCCACGCTGGTGGACAGTCTGCTGAAGCTTCTGGCCGAAAGCGGCGTGGATTACCCGATCTTCTGGCGCCGCCTGTCGCACGCGGTGGCCGGCGGAAACTTCGAGCCTGTGCGCGACCTGTTCATCGACCGGGATGGCTGGGACGCCTGGTTGCTATCATATTCAGAGCACCCGGCACAATCAGATCGACGGCAGGCGGCCGATTCGATGCTCCAATGCAATCCGAAGTTCGTACTGCGCAACCACCTGGGCGAGCAAGCGATCCGCGCGGCCGAGCAAGGAGACTTCACTGCGCTGCACACCCTGCAGGCGCTGCTGGCCAAACCCTTCGACGAACACCCGGGCCACGAAGCCTGGGCCGACTTCCCACCCGACTGGGCTTCCTCCATCGAAATCAGCTGTTCATCATGACCTTTCCCATCAAGAAGACCGATGCCGAATGGCAGGCCCTGCTGCAGAGCAAGGGCGCCGAACCCTCGGCTTGGCAAGTCACCCGCCATGCCGCCACCGAGCGGCCCTTCACCGGCAAGTACGAAGCCCATTGGGCGGACGGCAGCTACCACTGCGTGTGCTGCGGCGCGAAGCTCTTCGACTCGGGAACGAAGTTCGACGCGGGTTGCGGCTGGCCCAGCTTTTCCGAGGCCGTGCCGGGCGCGATCCAGGAAATCGTCGACCGCAGCCACGGCATGGTCAGGACGGAAACGGTTTGTGCACAATGCGGGGCGCATCTCGGCCATGTCTTCGAAGACGGCCCTGCCTCCACCGGCCTGCGCTACTGCATGAACTCCGCATCGCTCGATTTCGAGCCCGGTGCTTCCTGAACGGCGGCAACGCCCGCCAACGCTCCAGCCCCCATGAAACTGCTGATCGACTTCTTCCCCATCATCCTGTTCTTCGCGGCCTTCAAGCTGTGGGGCATCTATACCGCCACGGCCGTGGCCATCGTGGCCACCGTGCTGCAGATCTGCTACCTGCGCTACAAGAACGGCAAGGTCGAACCCATGCAGTGGATCAGCCTGGGCGTCATCGTGGTCTTCGGCGGCGCCACGCTGCTGTCGCACAGCGAAACCTTCATCAAGTGGAAGCCCACGGTGCTGTACTGGCTGATGGGCTCGGCGCTGCTGATCGGGCAGCTGTTTTTCCGCAAGAACCTGATCCGATCTTTGATGGGCGCGCAGATGGAACTGCCCGACGCCGCCTGGCGGGCCGTGAACTGGAGCTGGACCGGCTTTTTCGCGGTGATGGGCCTGGTGAACCTGTGGGTGGCCTACCAGTTCGACACCGACACGTGGGTCAACTTCAAGCTGTTCGGCGGCATCGGCCTGATGGCGGTTTTCGTGATCGGCCAGGCCGTGTTCCTGAGCCGCTATATGAAGGAAGACGACGGAAAAACCGCCGCCAAGGACATCCAGCCATGACCGCCGCGCTGGCGATCACGGCCGAGGCCATGGCCCTTCGTTTGCAGGAGCGGCTGTCGCCCAGCACGCTCGAAGTGCTGGACGAAAGCGCCGCGCACGCGGGGCATGTGGGGGCCAATGGAACCGGTTTCGGCACCCATTTCCGGGTGCGGATTTCGTCACCTTTGTTTACAGGCAAACCGCGCGTTGCGCAACATCGCCTTGTGTATGATGCGCTGCAAGAATTTATTGACCAAGGGGCTCACGCCCTGGCCATTGAAGTTCTTTGATCCGGCCCTATCTGTCGGACTTGCGGTCGAACTGCCCGCAACTCATTTCCTTTTTGTGGACTCCCCAATGAAGAAAAAGCTCTTGTCCGGCCTCGTGGCCGCTGCCGTGCTGGGCGCGACGGTGTTTCCCGCCTACGCTCAAAACATCGCCGTCGTGAACGGCAAGGCGATTCCCAAGGAACGCGCCGAAGCCTTGAAGCAGCAAGTGGAACGCTCCGGCCGCCCCATGACCCCTGAGATCGAAGGCCAGATCAAGGAAGAAGTCATTGCCCGCGAAATCTTCCTGCAGGAAGCGCAAAAGCGCGGCCTGGAAGCCTCGCCCGACTACAAAACCCAGATGGAACTGGCACGCCAGACCATTCTGATCCGCGAACTCTTCGCCGATTACCAAAAGACCAACCCCGTCACCGACGCCGAAATCCAGGCCGAGTACGACAAGTTCCTGGCTGCCAACACCGGCAAGGAATACAAGGCAAGCCATATCCTGGTGGAAAAGGAAGATCAGGCCAAGGCCATCATCGCTTCCATCAAGAAGGGCGGCAAGTTCGAAGACATCGCCAAGAAGCAATCGAAGGACCCTGGATCAGGCGCCCGTGGTGGTGACCTGGACTGGGCATCCCCCAGCAGCTACGTGGCCGAGTTCACCGAAGCCCTGGTCAAGCTGAACAAGGGTCAAATGACCCAAACACCGGTCAAGACGCAATTCGGCTGGCACGTCATCCGCCTGGACGACGTGCGCGAAGCCAAGCTGCCCAAGCTGGAAGAAGTGAAGCCACAAGTGGCCCAGCAACTGCAGCAGCAGAAGCTGGCGAAGTTCCAGGAAGAACTGCGCGCGAAGGCCAAGGTCGAGTAATCGACTGGGCAGGCAGGCACGGCAGCGATGCCGAAGCCTGCGAACTTTTCATCCAACGCGGCCTTGTGCCGCGTTTTGCGTTTATGGCTGCCCTGGGATGAAAACTGTCTTCAGAGCCAGGACACGGCCATCAGCACGCCGATCATGACCGGCTGGTGCAGCATGTAATAGCGCAGACTCCAGCGGCCCAGCACGGAGAGCGGCGCAAGCCCCCGGGGCAACGGCCTTGCCATCCATTGCAGCCGATTGCGCAGCACCCATTGGCCGCACGCCAACCCCCACCACATCACGCCGAGCCAGGGCAGCACGGGCACATAGTCTTCCGTGAACGGCTTGCGCGAGATCAGCCCCAGCCAGTTGAGCGCGGTGCCATTGAACATAGCGGCCCACGCAGTCAACGGCCCCTGCGTCAACGCCCATGCTGCCAGGTGAGGCATCGCGATCGCAACCGCTCCTGCCGGCCAAAGCCACCCGCCCCACCCTGCCGTCAGCCTTGCAACGATGAGCATGACCGCCATGCCGTGCAGCACACCGAAATGGATGAAGCTGCGCGGAAACATCAGGTATGACCCTGCCGTGACCAGCAGCGCACAACCTGCGATCTGTGACCAGCGCCGAAAGAATCGCTCCCACCCCAACCCCTGGTGCCACGCCAGGGCCTGCCCCAGGCCTGCGCAGAAAAGGAAAAGCCCCACGATGGCGGTGCGCTGCAGGGTCCAGAAGGGATCGGCTCGAAAGTTCTGCGGCCAGAACCCGAAATGGCTCAGGTCGAAGCAGAAATGAAAGACCGTCATCCAGACCATGGCCACGCCACGCAGCGCATCGACGCCCTCCATGCGGGCACTGCTGCGCGGAAAGGGGATGCGCGACAAAAACGAGGGTGGCATTGTGGAACGTTCTGGAACGACGATTGAAAGAAGCGATTGTCCGTTGGCCGGATCAGTTCAGTTCATGACCGAGAAGTCAATCGAGCACACGTCCTGTCGTGCCTGGATCGCGGGATTCCAGAGGCTCAGATCCTGGCAGTTCTGGGAATCGGGCGTACATCGCTGTGGCGAACGCGATCGGCGTATCTGCAAGGCGGCGTGGAACTCGCTGTTTTCGATGTCGCGCGCTCCGGCAGGCCGGCGCAGTACGACACGGATGCCCAGGCGCGAGTGACGGCACTGGCCTGCTCCAGTCCACCTGCAGGCAAGCAGCGGTGGACGATCGTGGAGCTTGAACGCGCTGCGCGCTTGGAGCTAGTGTCCCGTCCCGCTGATAAGTGAGCAAAGTCGATGCAGCTTTTCGAGCATCGAATCCGCGGTGGCGGTCCACCTGAAGGGTTGGCAGTTGGCGTTGTAGGCGGTGACGAAGTGGTCGATGCGTTGGACGAGTTGCTTGACGCTGGTGAATGATCCCCGGCGAATGGCCTTGTCCGTGAGTAGCGTGCGACGCTGGACTTGGAGATGCCCGTCTCGGCGGCCACCGTACGCACGCTCCAGTGCGTGGAGCCATCGGCCGGCTTGGTGTGCAGCGTCGTATTGATCAACCTTGCCACGCGCTCGTCGTCGATGGTGCGCGGCTTGCCGGGGCGAACGTCGTCGTACAGCCCAGGGATGCGTCGCTCGATGAACCGAGCGCGCCACTTGCCGACCGTGGCATTGGTCAGCTTCAGTCTCTCAGCAATGGCGTTGTTGGGCTCACCATCGGCACTGCTCAGAACGATGCGAGCCCGATTGCTCAGCGCAGCAGGCAGCGAGCGGCTGCGGGCAAAGGATTGAAGCTGCGATCGCTCCTCGTCAGAGAGCGCCAACTCGACCTTCGGTCTGCCCATTCTCATCGCGGTATCTCCGGTTCCAACATACCTCAATGGCATGCACGATTAATGCCAGAAAATAACGGGACGGGACACTAGCCGGGGCTTTTTGCTTTCAGGAATCGCACGCAATGAATGCACAGAAACGTTCCCGCGCCTTCCAGCAAGGCCGGGTCAAGGCCTTGTGCCGCATGAAGCAGCCGATGGTGCTGCACCTTGAAACCAGCGCACCTCCGCGCAACCCCGTGGTCCGCGCGCTCGCGGCGCGCGGCACCAGCGCCGCCGCCGGCAAGCACATCCGCACGCAGGGCGCGCAACGCCGTGCAGACCGCATGGCACTGCAGCGCACCCTGCGCCGCGGCGACACCACGGATTGAAATGAAGAAGATCGATATGGACATGACAACCCTCCCCGCAGCCGCCCTGCCGCCGCTGCACTTCGAGCTGGCCGAACGCCAGCAGCGGCTCGCGGGCGCCGCGGCCCAGCTCAAGGCCGAACTGTTCGGCATCGACGAAGTGATCGACCGGGTGATCGACAGCGTGCGAGCCTGGTACGTCTTGCCCCAGTGCATTACCCGGCCCGTAGATGGTGGCACTGATGCGGGACTGCGCCATCACCCTTGCCGCCCCGGACCCTCAACCGGGCGGCGAAGAGGGATTGGTGCTGGAGCCCTTCGCGGCGCGGTGGGCGAATTTTCGCGAGGGTTCCAATGCGCGGGACGGGGGATGACCTGAAAACCGCCCGTGGCATCCTTCGTCCGACCACGCAGGGCGCCCCCCAACTTATCATTCCAGCCTGCGCCGTCCTTCCACTCCTGCCTGCCCTTGCTGCCGCCCATGTCCGCTGTCTTCAATTTCACCTTCGTTCCCTGGTTCCGCTCGGTGGCGCCGTACATCCACAAGTTCCGCCACCAGACCTTCGTGATCGGGCTCACGGGCGAGGCCATCGCGGCCGGCAAGCTTCAGGCCATCGCGCAGGACCTGGCCATGATCCAGGCGATGGGCGTGAAGATCGTACTGGTGCATGGCTTTCGACCACAGGTGAACGAGCAGCTCGCCGCCAAGGGCCACGCCGAAAAGTATTCGCATGGCATTCGGGTGACCGACTCGGTGGCGCTGGACTGCGCACAGGAAGCCGCGGGCCAGTTGCGCTATGAGATCGAAGCGGCGTTCAGCCAGGGGCTGCCCAACACGCCGATGGCCGGCTCCACGGTGCGGGTGATCTCCGGCAACTTTCTGACCGCGCGGCCCGTGGGCATCGTGGACGGGGTGGATTTCCAGCACTCCGGGCTGGTGCGCAAGGTGGATGTGGCGGGCATCCGGCGATCCCTCGACATGGATGCACTGGTGCTGCTGTCGCCCTTCGGCTTCTCGCCCACCGGCGAGGCATTCAACCTGACCATGGAAGAAGTGGCGACCTCGGTGGCCATCGCGCTCAAGGCCGACAAGCTGGTGTTCGTGTGCGAGGTGCCGGGCATCCGCATGAACCCCGACGAACCCGAGAGCGACGACAACCCCATCGACACGGAACTGCCCCTCGCCCAGGCCCGGCAGATGCTGGCCCGCGTGGCGCCCAGCCAGCGCCCGACCGACACCGCCTTCTACCTGCAGCACTGCGTGAAAGCCTGCCAGAACGGCGTGGAACGCAGCCACATCATTCCGTTCGCGGTGGACGGTGCGCTGCTGCTGGAGATCTATGTGCACGACGGCATCGGCACCATGGTGGTCGATGAAAAGCTGGAGGAACTGCGCGAGGCCACGCCCGATGACGTGGGCGGCATCCTGCAGCTGATCGAGCCGTTCGAGAAAGACGGCACGCTAGTCAAGCGCGATCGCACCGAGATCGAACGCGACATCGCCAACTACACCATCATCGAACACGACGGCGTGATCTTCGGCTGCGCCGCGCTCTACCCCTACCCCGAAGGCAGCACGGCCGAAATGGCCGCGGTGACCGTATCGCCGCACAGCCAGGGCACGGGCGACGGCGAAAAGCTGCTCAAGCGCATCGAGCAGCGGGCACGGGGCATGGGCCTGACCAGCCTCTTCGTGCTGACCACGCGCACGATGCACTGGTTCATCAAGCGCGGCTTCCAGCCGGTGGACCCCGAGTGGCTGCCCGAGGCCCGCAAGCGCAAATACAACTGGGACCGGCGCAGCCAGGTGCTGGTCAAGAAGCTGTAGCGCAACCTGCAGCACGTTGCGGCAGCGCCGCACTCAACCGGCGCTGTGAAGGCAGGGCCGCCCGGCAGCCCGCCATGGTGCTCTGCCTCAAGCAGCAATCGCTCGCGCCACCTGCCGCGCCACCTCGGCAATCGTGGCGTCCCGCTTCTCGGGCGCGGTCGTCGTCTGCGTGATGTAGCAGGTGACGACGATGGGCGCGCCGCCGCCCGGGGGCCACAGGACGCCGATGTCGTTGGAAGAACCCTGGTTGCCGGTGCCCGTCTTGTCGCCCACCCGCCAGCCCGGCACGCCGGCCCGCAGCCGCTTGTCGCCGGTCTTGGTGCCGACGATCCATTCGACCAGTTGGGCGCGCGAAGCCGGCGAGAGCGCATCGCCCAGCGCCACCTTGCGCAGGGACTGCAGCATCGCCAGCGGCGTGGTCGTGTCGCGGGGATCACCCGGCTTGGCTTCGTTCAGCGTGGGCTCGGTGCGGTCGAGCCGCGTCACCGCATCGCCCAACCCGCGCACGAAAGCGGTGTAGCCCTGGGGGCCGCCATGGCGGGCCAGCAGCAAGTTGGCGGCCGTGTTATCGCTCAGGGTGACGGTCGCCTCGCACAATTCGCCCACCGTGATGCCCGTTGCTCCGACGTGCTTTTCGGTCACTGGCGAATAGGCCACGAGCGCCGACGGTTCGAAGTGCACCCTGCGGTCCAGCGCCTCTTGCCCCCGGTCCACGCGCTCCAGCATCCAGGCGGCCAGCAGCAGCTTGAACGTGCTGGCCATGGGAAAGCGCTCGTCCTGACGCCAGCCCAGCGAGAGGCCCGAACCTGTGTCGAACATGGACACGCCCAACCGCGCCTGGCGGCCTTCCAGGCTGGATTCGAGCTGTTGCATGGCAGCCTGCCACGCCGCATGGCGAGGACCGGGCTGATCGGCGGGTACCGCTGAATGCGCGGGCCTGGCCCACAAAACGGCGCTCGACGCAGCGGCCACCGCAGCGAAAAGATCAAAGGAAAACTGGCGTCTTTGCATGGTGAGATTCGATGAGTGGGTGAGTGAAGGCCTGAACGATAGAGGCATGCCGCCCACAGCACCATCGACAATAATCGGGACGAGCCCCAAGAAAAACTGCTTGCTCCCTTCCCTACATCCTCCCACCCCATGCATTTGCCGCTGAACGCCCTGCGCGCTTTCGAAGTGTCCGCGCGGCACTTGAACCTCACCCGCGCTGCGCAAGAGCTGTGCGTGACGCAGACCGCGGTGAGCCAGCACATCCGCAACCTGGAAGAGCGGCTGGGCAAGCCCCTTTTCCGGCGGCTGCCGCGCGGCCTGGCATTGACGGACGAAGGCCTGGCACTGCTGCCCGTGCTGGCCGATGCCTTTGGCCGCATCGCCGGCGCGCTGGAGCAGTTCAGCGACACCCGCCCGCGCGAAGTGCTGACCGTCGGCGCGGTGGGCACCTTCACCGTGGGGTGGCTTCTGCCTCGTCTGCGCGAGTTCCAGCAAGCCTGCCCGTTCGTGGACCTGCGCCTGCTCACGCACAACAACCGGGTGGACATCGCGGGCGAGGGGCTGGACTGCGCCATCCGGTTCGGGGATGGCGCCTGGCACGGCACCGAGGCTGATCGCCTGCTGGAAGCGCCGCTGTCCGCCATGTGCGCGCCCTCCATCGCGCCCCGGCTGCGGGTGCCGGCCGATCTGGCGCGCGAATCGCTGCTGCGCTCGTACCGTGCGGACGAATGGGCCGCCTGGTTCAGTGCGGCCGGCGTGCCTTGCCCGCTGGTACGGGGCACGGTGTTCGACTCGTCGCTGGCCCTGGCCGAAGCGGCAGCGCAGGGCGCGGGCGTGGCGCTGCTGCCGGTGCGGCTCTTTCAACGCGAACTGCAGCAGGGCCGCCTGGTGCAGCCTTTCACCACGCACATCGCACTGGGCGCGTACTGGCTCACCCGGCTGAAATCCCGCACGCCCAGCAACGCGCTGCAGGTTTTTCGCGAGTGGCTGCTGGCCGCCTGCAGCGACATGCCGGCGCCGCGCACCTGACACGACTTGCCTGTATTTGCGCCCTGCGATCCCCCCGCTATCATCGCCACCCCATGCCCGAGATCCTCACCGCCGCCCTCTACCATTTCGTCGATCTGCCCGACTGCGCCGCGCTGCAATCGCCGCTGCAGTCCGTGTGCGAAACCCACGGGGTGCGGGGCCTGCTGCTGCTGGCCCCAGAGGGCATCAACGGCACGATCGCGGGGGATTCAGCAGGGGTGCGGGCAGTGCTGGACTGGCTGCGCGCCGACGCCCGCCTGGCCGGCCTGCGGCACAAGGAGGCGCTGGGCGACCGCATGCCGTTCTACCGGATGCGGGTGCGGCTCAAGCGCGAGATCGTCACCCTGGGGGTGACCGGGCTCGACCCCGCGCGCAATGCCGGCACCCATGTGCCGCCGGCCCAGTGGAACGCGCTGATCGACGATCCCGAGGTGGTGGTGATCGACGTGCGCAACGATTACGAGGTCGGTATCGGCAGCTTCGCGCGTGCGATCAATCCACGCACGCGCAGCTTCACGGAGTTCCCTGCATGGGTGGAGCAGCAACGCGCACCGGGCGGCGTGCTGGCGCACAAGCCCAAGGTGGCCATGTTCTGCACGGGTGGCATCCGGTGCGAAAAATCCACGGCGCTGCTCAAGTCGCAAGGCTTCGACGATGTGTTCCACCTGGAGGGCGGCATCCTGCAGTATCTGGAGGATGTGCCCGCCGAGGACAGCCGCTGGCATGGCGATTGTTTCGTTTTCGATGAACGGGTGTCGGTGGGCCACGGTCTTTCCACCGGCCGGCACCAGCTGTGCCGATCGTGCCGCATGCCGTTGGGCGAGGCAGAACTGGCATCGCCCCAATACCGGCCCGGCGTGAGCTGCCCCTATTGCCATGGCACGCGCACGCCGGAGCAAGAGCGCGCACTGGCCGAGCGCGAGCAGCAGATGGCGCTGGCGCGAGAGCGCGGTCAAGCGCACATCGGCGCGCGCCAGGCCAACACCCTCGCCGCGGACGCGGCCGAACCCGAAGAGCCACCACAGGCACTACAGGCCCCACGGGCGGTGCCATCCGATGGCCTGCCGGTGCTGTACTCCTTTCGCCGCTGCCCGTATGCCATGCGGGCGCGCATGGCCATCGCCGCGAGCGGACAACTCTGCGAACTGCGCGAAGTCGTGCTGCGCGACAAGCCGCAGGCGCTGCGCGATGCATCGCCCAAGGCCACCGTGCCGGTGCTGGTACTGCCCGATGGCTCGGTGCTGGAGCAGAGCCTGGAGATCATGCGCTGGGCGCTTTCAGGTGATGACCCGTTGGGATGGCTGGCCATGGACCGCGCAACGGCCGAAGATGCCGATGCGCTGATCGCCACCTGCGACGGGCACTTCAAGCACGCACTGGACCGTTGCAAATACCCCGGCCGTTATCTGGACGCGCCGGATGAGCCTTCGCAGCAAGCGGCCTCGACGCCCTATGGCATCGCGTCGGCCTGCCTTGCACATTGGGACGCGCGGCTGGCCCGGCACGCTTTTTTGTGCGGACCGCAGCCCACGCTGGCCGATGTGGCCCTGATGCCGTTCGTGCGGCAATACGCAGGCATCGATGCCGATCGCTGGCAGGCCGAGCCCTGGCCCCATCTGCGCGCTTGGCTGGCCGCCTGGGAAGCCAGCGAGGTGTTCACCCAGGTGATGGGCAAGACGCCGCCGTGGGTACCGGGAACACCGGGCCCTGTGTTTCCTTCTGCCCGTTTCACGGCAATTGCCGCCTGAAACGCCCATGAAAAAGGCGCCCGGTCGGGGCAATGCCAGTAAGTTAAGCAAAGGCCCTTCGGGGCCTTTGTTGTTTGTACAGTGCAGGCTTGATCAATCGAGCTTTGACCATAGAGGTCAAGCGATAGCCAATGCTGCTGCAAGAGTACCTGAGCGA
>NZ_BQXQ01000066.1 GCF_030159055.1 Acidovorax sp. SUPP3334 | reverse complement strand
TCTCGGACATCTGCAAAACTCCCAGAAAACAAAATCTGATTTGTTGATTCTCAGGGGATCAAGCAACCAGCGGAACTGGCGAAAACCCAGTGTTCATGCGGGTTGCCAGGGTTTTGCAGGGGCGACTTTGTACCCGGCTCAGCGTGGGTTTGCAGTGCGTGAGCGCCAGCAGTGCTCCCTTGGCGATCCGTCACCTCGGCCGTCGTCACCGCCACCGCGTGCGGCAGCCCTTGCGTGTCCACCGCGATGTGGCGCTCGATGCCCGAGACCTTGTTGCCTGCGTCATAGCCCTTTAAAGCTGCCAGTTCAGTGTTCTTCACACTCTGCGCGTCGATGATCAAGAACGCGCTTGAGGCGTTGCGCCCCAGTCTCCCACGGGCCGCGCCAACCTGATTTTTTAAAGCCTGCTCATCGGGCAGTCTCCACTTGGCGAAGTACGAATGCACAGTGCGCCAGTTGGGGAGATCGCTGGGCAGTGCCCTCCATTGGCAACCTGAGCGCAGCAGATACAGCACTGCGCACCACACCTCGTACAAGTCAACGGTGCGTGGCTTGGTCTTCTTGCGCGCACTCTCCAGCATCGGCTTGATGATCTCGAATTGCTCGTGGCTCGTATCGCTGGGATATTTCTGGTTCGCACCGCGTCATTGTCAGCGACCAGACAAAGATCGTGAACACGTTCTAAGGCAAGATGGAATGCAACTGGACTCCCGAATGGCTTTGTTGCATAAAACAATCTTCTTCCAAATCGGCGCTCTTTGCGCAAGATTCTTGCGCACGTAGAAAAGCAAGAATTTGTACAAATTCCGTGCTCTTTGGCAAGGAAATTCATTTGTGCAACAAAGCCCTCCGAATGAGACTGCAATCAATCTACCCGGATCAAAATTTCAAGCGTCAAATTTCTAGATCTTCTCTAGACATTAAATCTTCTGGCAATCACTGTGCATTCTCACTGGTCAGGATTTCAAAATCCGGCGCATCAGCGGTCATGTCGAAATCTAGTGGCACAGGTGCTTCCACGCTCAATAAAACTTTCAAATCCCATGGTGCGTCCGCATTGATTTGCTGGAGCGTTACTTTAACAGCAGCAGGGTTAGAATCTAACAGCCGGCACAGCCCAGAACAGAAATAGCGAGGGACATACCCCATGAGCACCGTTTCAGGATATGTAGACCTGATCGCAACAGCTTGATGATCTTTGGGATTTTGAATATCCTTCATCAGAGCAACAGAAGCTCCTGGGCTCTGCTTAAAAATCAAGTCGAGCGTTGCGGGCGGCAAATAGCGTAGACCACGAGGAAAGAATTTCCATGCGATCTTTCCTTCTACAGGCTGAGGAAGAGATACAAGTTCAAAGCTGTCGGTAGCCCGTGCGCCACCAGTAATGGATAGAACTTCAAATGGAGAGCTTGGCGCCGTCTCTAGACCCAACCAGCGTAGGTAGTCCTTGTACTCAGGGCGCGACTTCGAAAAAAGGCGGTTAGAGAAGAATGGAAATAGCTGAGTCGAGTGATAAACCTCATCGAGCGACTGCATACGTCCCAACCCAGCGAATCCTGGGATCCTTGTGGCACCTTTTGTGAAGCGCAGCTCATAGCCCGCGGCAGTTTCACGCAACTCGGCTACTGGTGCCCACTCTCTCGAAAGAGAATTTTGTGCGGCAACATATAAACGGTTCATAGATTGCTTGCGGAAATAATCCGCGCCTTGTTCAAACGAAGAAGTTCAAAGGTAAATTCGCGCGCGATAGAAGTCATCCAATCTGAGGGAACCATATCTATAATGGTTTGAACATCTGCATCCCTCACACAAGCGAGGCGGTCGCGCCACTCCGCGGCAGCAACTGGACTTTGCTGTGATGCATGCTGAAACGCCTCTACTGTTGAAAGAGGAATTGCAGATTCATCTTCTGCTCCACCACTCGGAAACAGGCCGCTGCGCGCCAAACAGACAAAACTGGAGATGTGAAACGGCATGTCTTTGGTGGTCATGCGAATCTTACGTTTTGCATCGGGTTCATTCCGTGCCATGCTGGAGCCGTGATCGAATGATGGCGAAAGAAAGAGGTTGCCGTCGTTCATTCGTAAGATGCCCCAGTTCTGGTCATGGCGATCTTGATTGCCAATCCATGCATCGAACATCAGATACCCGATGAAGAAGTCCAGCGCGGTCCGAACGCCAGGGCTCTTTGGCGCACCATACGGCGCTCCGACGTTGTCCGCGCTCGCTCTCAGGTAAGCCAACACCCGTCTGAGGGTGTGATTTGGGTTCCTATACCTTTGCGGCTGCTCTACAAGATACCCCGTCACCACGGCCGCCAGTACCTCGTTGCCATGCACGACGCGAGCGCCGCGTGCAACCAAGGAGGGCGTGATTACACCATTCCGACCTTCGTAGGTCGCAAGTTGATAGGACGCGTGAGGAAGCTGCAGATGTGTAGCGAGCCCAGCCGCGATCACTTCTGCCCAGTTCTCCCCTGTGTTCGGGCGCCCCTCCTTGAAAAGGGTCGATCCGAGATCAGGATGCTCAAACCAAAACTTGTACTTGGTGCCCAGTGGCTCAGTGGACTGGGCCGCTCCGTCAACAACTCGGTAAACGCTAAACACAGCAGCGCCCTCTCATCTTCTAGTCTTGGCAGTATGCCAAGTTCCGCGGGCAACCGGCATCACATATCCAGCACGGCGCGGCTGGGTTGTCTAAACGCGGCGAGACAATGTCGACGCCAAGATATGTGATGCTGGAGGAGTACTTCCTTTGTGTGGGCACGGCCCGGAGCGCGACTGCAGCGCGGCCTCCTAATCCGTAGGTCGAGTGTTCGAGTCACTCAGGACCCACCACTCATAAGCCTCCAAGGCAACTAAAGCCGATGCTACAAAACATAGCGTCGGCTTTTTTCATTGGTGCGGCGCTTTTTCATTGCGTTGATCCATGCAATCGGCGGTGAGGCCTCTGACCCTTGCGACACGCCACGCAGACATGGGCTCCATTTACCTTCGCTTCCGGGGTAAGCCCGAGTAGCCATGTATCCCGCCCTCAATGCTTTACCAGCAGCCGAGCTTTCGCCCCGACGATAACGCCTCCTGTGCGGCAATCCCTCCGGCAGCGAGCGCGTTCTGCCTACAGGGTGAGGCCCATGCGCCCCTTAGGTTCAAAAGTCACCTTCCTCTTCCTTTCCACCAGGAGACCGACATGAACCAAGCCGCAGGCGTACAGCCTGATCGCATCGACATAAAAGACTCTGCAATCACCGCCAAATGGGCCAACAAACTCGCCGTGAGCGAGCTGCAGTTGAAAGAAGCCGTCGCCGCTGTCGGCGACAAAGCGGCAGATGTGGAAATGCACCTCAAGGGCACCCGCAGCATCACCAATGACGACCGCGTGGAAGAGCTGGGCGCTGATCGATAAAACACCTCAGAGACCCACTCCATGTCCCAAAAGAACCTGGCCGATCTGGCCGAAAAGATGCGCGATATCGACATCGCGATGCTCTCGACCCACACCGACGGCGGCGCGATCACCGGCCGGCCGATGAGCAACAACCGCGAAGTCGACTACGACGGCACTTCTTGCTATTTCACCTGGGCCCGGTCGCGCATGGTGGCGGACATCGAACGCAATCCCCAGGTGTCGCTCGCTTTCCAGGGAACGAAGGCCTTTTTAGTCGCCGTCGAGGGCCGCGCCGAACTGGTGCGGGATCGCGCCACCTTTGCCGAGCACTGGACGCCCGATCTGGACCGCTGGTTCGAAGACGGCGTCGACACCGAAGGGCTGGTGATGATCCGCGTCAAGGCTTCACGCGTCCATTATTGGGATGGCGAAGACGACGGCGACATCACGGTTTGAGCGATTGCGCGGCCCAGGGTTTTGGGCCGCGCCGCGTTACCGATATCAGCCACCGTCTCCGGCGGTGCCGGTGATCGGCAGCACGATGCCCGTGATGTAGCTGGAGCACACCGGCGACGCGAGAAACACATAAGCGGGTGACAGCTCTTCAGGCTGCGCCGCGCTGCCCAGCTGGGTCTGGCTGCCGAACTTGGCGATGCCTTCGGCGCTGCGGTCGGCAGGGTTCAAGGGCGTCCACACCGGGCCTGGCGCCACGGCATTGACGCGAATGCCCTCTTGCGCCAAGTTGCTGGCCAGTGCCTTGGTGAAGGCATGGATCGCGCCCTTGGTGGCGGAGTAGTCGAGCAACTCCTTGCTGCCGCGCAGGCCGGTGACCGAGCCGGTATTGATGATGGTGGAGCCACGCTTGAGGTGCGGCAATGCCGCCTGGGCCATGTGAAAGTAGCCGTAGATGTTGGTCTTGAACGTTTCATCGAAGCGCTCTTCGGTCAAGTCGGCCAGCGACGCCGCGTGCTCCTGGAAGGCTGCGTTGTTCACCAGGACGTCGAGCTTGCCGAACGTGGACACGGTCTTGCGCACGGCGCGCTGGCAAAAGGCCGCGCTCTTCACATCACCCGGAATCAGGATGCAGCGGCGGCCCTCTTTTTCGACATGCTGGCGGGTGACCTCGGCATCCTCGTGCTCGTTCAAGTACACGATGGCCACATCGGCCCCTTCTCGGGCAAACAGCACGGCCACCGCACGGCCGATGCCGGAATCGCCGCCCGTGACGATGGCGGAAAAGCCTTCGAGCTTGCCACTGCCTCGGTAATGGGGTGCCTCGAACTGGGGGGCCAACTCCATGTCGGCCTCGATGCCCGGCTTTTCCAGATGCTGCTCGGGCATGGGCGGCACGGGCGCGGCGCGCCCTGCGCCGGGTGCTGCTTTTTTGCTGGCGCTTTTGGAGGAGCCCTGCGGCCGAGCGGCTGATTTAGCCTTGGCCGCCTGATCCTTGGCGTCCTGCTCCTTCTGGATGCGCACCTGTTTGCGGGCCACCGCATCGGTGTCGGACGGCTCCACAGCGCTGGCTTTGGCAACCCCCTTGGAAGCTGCGGCAATGCCGGCTTTGGGCTTGGCTCTGGAGGTGGGAGAGGTTGGCATGAAGAAGCTCCTGATGAGGGTGGCGGATCACAGCGTGCCGCCCGTTCCAGGGCCAAGGCCGGCTGCAGAAGACGGACAAGGCTGCGTGGACACCAAAAGCCTTTGCGTCGGAAAACGCGCCGTCCGTTTGCAGGAAACCCATAGAGCACCACGGCGTTGCCCATCCAAACAAGGAAGGCTTTCAGGGGAACGCCATCGAGGCACGCGGCGATAATGCGCCGCACATGCACACACTGCGCCACGCCCGACTCCTGGCACGCCTGATCCTGGTGTGGTTCGTGGCGTCGCTGGGCATGGCGGTGGCGGCACCGCTGGTCCACCCGCAACGCATGGAGCCGGTGTGCTCAGCGAGTGGTGAGACACGTTGGGTGATGGTCGGCGCAACGGACGGGGCAGCACCGTCGATGCACCATGGCCTGGAATGCCCGCTGTGCTTGCCCTCCGCGTTGCCGCCGTCCTCCGTATCGGCCGGGCTGTGCGCGCCAAGTCCGCAGCCATCGATCCCTGTTCCGCTGTATCGCGCCCCGCTGGCCGAAACCACGGGCGCTCCGTTTCCACCCCGAGCGCCTCCACTGGTGGCGTGACCCTGCCGGCCGCCTGCTCGCAGCCGCCCTGCCTCGGCCCCCCCTTTCTTCTTTCTCTTGAATATCTGGTCGGACGGCCGCCGGCATGCGCCGCATGCAGCGAGTCCCGTGCCACCGTTTCGATTCCAAGGAGCTTTCATGCCAAAGACCCGTATTTCCGTTTTCGCCGCTTCCATCGCCACGGCCCTTTTGGCCGCCACTGCAGCCCACGCACAAGTCACCGTGCAAGATGCGTGGGTCCGCGCTTCGGTCCCCAACCAAAAGGCCACGGGCGCCTTCATGCGGCTGAACGCGGCCAAGGACACGCGCCTGGTATCGGTCAGCTCGCCTGCTGCACCGCTGGCCGAGATCCACGAAATGAAGATGGAGGGCGACGTGATGAAGATGCGCGAGATTCCAGCGGTGGAGTTGCCAGCGGGCAAGGCCGTGGAACTCAAGCCAGGCGGCTACCACGTGATGCTGATGGACTTGCCCAAGCCCGTGAAAGAAGGCGACACCGTGCCGATCACGCTGGTGTTCGAAGGCAAGGACGGCAAGCGTGAGTCGATGGAGGTGAAGGCCCAGGCGCGCGGCGTCAGCGCCAGCCAGGCGCCGGCCAGCCACGGCGACCACAAGCATTGAGGGGTGCCCGGTCAGTGCCCCAACGATAGGCACGGAACTGCGCTGACCGGCCTGCCTCGATGCCGTCACTCGCCAGCCATGCCCCCCAGCCTTGCGGGCCGGCACAATACCGCGCTCCATGCCGATTCATCGCCTGCCTGCCCTTTTGCTTTTGCGTTTTTCACCCGTCCACCGATCGCGAACGGCACTGTGGTGACTGCTGCTGGCGGGAGCGGCGCAGGCCGGCATCCGCATTGCCGACGACCGGCAGCAGACGGTGGAACTACCGCGCCCGGCGATGCGCATCGTTTCGCTGCAACCCTCGCTGACCGAAACGCTGTGTGCCCTGGACGCGTGCGATCGCCTCGTCGGGGGTGGACCGGTATTCCAACTGGCCGGAATCCGTGCGGCAGTTGCCGCAGGTGGGCAGTCTGGCGGACGCGAACGTGGAGCGCATCATCGCGTTGCGGCCCGATCTGGTGCTGCTGCGGCCTCGCAACCGCGTGGTCGAGCGGCTGGAAGGCTTGGGCATCAAGGTGCTGGCGTTGGATGCCAAGACGCACGCCGACATGCGGCGCAACATGGAAGCCGTGGCGCAGGCGATCGGCAAGCCGGGCGCTGGCGAAGCGCTTTGGCAGCGCACCGATGTGCGGCTGAATGCGGCCCGCGCGCGCGTGCCGGTGGCCTGGCAAGGCCGGCGCGTGTACTTCGAACTGCACGGGGGGACTGCGGCGGCCAGCGAGGCCTCGTTCATCGGCGAGACACTGGCACGCCTGGGGCTGCGCAACGTGGTTCCCGGCAGCCTCGGCGCATTTCCGAAGCTGGGGCCGGAATACGCGGTGCGCGCCGAACCCGACCTGCTCATCACCAACGAGGGCCGGGGCACGCCGCCCATTGCGTCCCGCCCCGGATGGAGCGCCATGGGCGCCGTTCAGCGGGGACGGTTCTGCCGCATTGCCGAATCGCATTTCGACGTGATGGTGCGGCCCGGCCCGCGCATGGACGAGGCGGCCCAGGAGATTCTGGACTGCCTGGCCTCGGTGGATCGCCGCTCGACCGCCCTGCCTTGACGGCCCGTGCGAGTGCGGCTTGCGCCCCGCGCGGCCGATGGAGCCACGGTCTGCGAAATGCCTGGAAATTGCCATAAAAAACATAGCAACATGCCGTGGCATTCATTGCCATTGAAGATGATTCATTGCTGGAAGTGCTGGGCGGAAAGCGCTGGCAGCTCACATTTTCATAGCACCTACCAGCCAACCCCATCGTCTGCGGTCCAGTAGTGTGCCTGCCAATGCTGCGCCAGCCGCTCGGCCCGGTGCAGGGTCAAGCGCGCGGTGTCGAAGTCCACCACGCAGGCGGTGTGGGCCGAGGCAGGTCGCCCCGGTTGCTCGCGCGTGCGGCCGTCGGTGAGCAGCCACAGCCAGCCTTCGCGGCCCCGCGCTCCGTGCAGCACCTGGGCGGCGTGCGCGACGGCGCGGTCCAGCGGGGTTCCCCCGCCGCCGCCGATCGGTGCCACCCAGGCATCGCTCCACGCCGGAGCGCGCTGGGGCGATACGCGCAGCTGCACACCGTTGCCGCCGAAGCACAGCAGCGCCACATCGTCGCGCTCGCGATAGGCCTCCTGCATCAACGCCAGCAGCACGCCTTTGGCACGCGCCAGAGCGCCGCTGCCGACCATCGACGCCGAGCAATCGAGCACGAAGCAATGCAGCCGCCCCATGAGCGCCTGTGCAGGCTGGCGGCGCAGATGTTCGCGCTGCAACCCGGCGGTCTGCACCGGATCACCGGCGTGGGTTGCGGTAGATCCTGGTGCCGGGCCTTCAGCGTTGACATCGGCAATAGCGCTTTTGTTTTGGGCTGATGCGTCGCCCTGGCCACGGCCATCGTTCTGCGGATCGGCTGCGCCCGGCGGTTTTGGCGGCGTCATGCCGGGTGCGGGCGGCAAAGCGGCCTCGCTGCCTGCGCGGCGGTGGTGTAGCAGCACCAGCTGCGCCACTTGGTCCACATGCTCGGGCTGCACGGCGGCAGAGCCCTCCCAAGCGGCCAGCGCACGGGCAGTGCGCAGCATCACCAGGTCGGCGCGCAGGCCATCCACCTCGGCGGCGATGCAGCGCTGGCTGACCATGGCGAGCACCGCATCCGGCCAAGGCAGCGCGCCCGTCTGGCCGATTCGCTCGCGTGCCGTGCGAAGGCGCTGCGCCAGGTCGGCCTGCGCTCCGGCAAACCGCTCGCGAAAAGCGGTCGGGTCCAGGTCGAACGCCAGGCGCGACCGCACGATGGCTTGGCGCTCGGCGGCATCCGACACGTTGCCCAGGCGCACGCACAGGCCCATGCGGTCCAGCAACTGGGGGCGCAGCGCACCCTCCTCGGGGTTCATGGTGCCCACCAGCACGAAGCGGGCGGCATGCCGGTGCGAAATGCCATCGCGCTCGACCGAGTTCACCCCACTGGCGGCGGCGTCGAGCAGCGCATCGACCAGGGCGTCGGGCAGCAGGTTGATCTCGTCCACATACAGCACGCCGCCGTGCGCGCGTGCCAGCAGGCCCGGAGCGAAGACGACCGTGTGCCCGGCCATCGCCTGCCCCAAATCCAGCGTACCGACCAGATGCTCCAGCGAGGCGCCCAAGGGCAAGGTGACGAAGGGCGCGCCTTCGATCAGCTCGGCCAGTGCACGGGCGGCCGTGGATTTGGCGGTGCCGCGCGGGCCTTCGACCAGCACGCCGCCCAGCGCCGGATCGATGGCAGCCAGCAGCAGGGCCTGAACCAGAAGCGGCTGGCCCGCGATGGCGGAAAAAGGAAACAGCGCGGGCAACGCGACAGGCACTGGTTTTTCGGGGGCTGAAGCACCGGCGTTCAGCGGGGCAAGCGAGGTCATCCGCGCAGTCCTTCCATGTGGTTTTCGTGATCGAGCAGCAGATCTTCCAGCGCCTGCCGATAGGGGCCCGGCTCTTGCCACAGGCCGCGCTGCATGGCCTCAAGCAAGCGCTCGAGCATGTCGCGCAAGGCTGCGGGATTGTGATCGCGCACGAAGTCGCGCGTGCCGGCGTCCAGCACATAGGCATCGGCCACCAGCGTGTAATGGTGGTCGCTCACCTGGCGCGTGGTGGCGTCGAATCCGAAAAGGTAGTCCACCGTGGCAGCCATCTCGAAAGCGCCCTTGTAGCCGTGGCGCTTGGCGCCATCGATCCATTTGGGGTTGGTGACGCGGGATCGCACGACGCGGCCGATCTCTTCCTTGAGCGTGCGAATGCGGGGCGCCTGCGGGTTGGCGTGGTCGCCGTGGTACATCGCTGGCTGGCGGCCGGACAGGTGCCGCACGGCAGCGGCCATGCCGCCCTGGAACTGGTTAGTAGTCGCTGGAGTCGAGCAGGTCGTGTTCGCGGCTGTCCTGGTTCTGAGCGACCACGTCAAGGCCCTGCAGTCGGCGCGCAAGCGCTTCGCCTGCGGGCTCGCCCGATGCTTCCTGGCCGTACGCGTGCGCGCTCCAGCCCACATAGGCACGGGCCAGGTCGCCGTCGTCCTGCCAGTCGCCGGACTGGAACAGGCCGTTCAGGCCCGAGCCATAGTGGCCGGGCGGCGCACCGAACACACGCCAGCCGGCTTGCCGGCGCGCGGCCATGGCCTCCACGCCCTGCTCCTGCAGCGCGGCGCATTCTTCGAGAATGCGCGCTCGGATGGGGTTCTCTTCGGCGTCCTCGGCTTCCAGTTCGGCCACGGCCTGTACGGCCGCATCGAACATCTGCACCGTGCCCGGAAACGCATCGCGGAAGAAGCCCGAAATGCGCAGGGTGACGTCGATGCGAGGCCGGCCCATGCCCACACGCGGCACCGCCTCGAAATCGACCACGCGCTGGCTGCCCGGTGCCCAGCGGGGCCGCACGCCGATGAGCGCGAACGCCTGAGCGATATCGTCCCCGCCAGTGCGCATGGTGGCGGTGCCCCAGACCGACAGGCCCAGTGTGCGGGGGTACTCGCCATGCTCTTGCAGGTAGCGCTCCACGATGCGCTGGGCGGACTGCTGCCCCAGCTCCCATGCCGTGCGCGTCGGAATGGCGCGCGTGTCCAGCGTGTAGAAGTTGCGGCCAGTGGGCAGCACGTCCGGACGCCCGCGCGAGGGCGATCCGCTGGGGCCGGGCGGCACGAACAAGCCCCGCAAGCCACGCGACAGCTGCTCCATTTCCTGCCCGCCACACGCGTCCAACGCCAGCGCCAGCGTGCCCTGCACCCGCTCCAGAACGGCCCGCGTTCGCGGCCAGGGCACGGCAGGCGCGCCATCGCTCTCCAGAAGCTGCTGCGCCAGCAGTTCCAGCCGCTCGCGCGTGTCGCCGTGATGCCGCCAGGGGTCGCTGCTCACGCTTTGCAGCACCGCGGGCCGCGGGCCCTGCCAGGGCTGCGCGGCGTCGATCTGCAAAGGATCGAACGGCTCGCCGGACAGCAGGTCATCGGACAGGGCCTGCAGCAATCCTGCTTGCGCGCCCTGCCCGTCGCCGGACGGGTATCGGGCGAGCGCCAGCAGGGTATCGCGCCGCTGGCGCCCCGTGGGGGAAGCGCCGAAGACATGCAGGCCGTCGCGGATCTGCGTTTACTTGAGCTCGCACAGGTAGGCGTCGATGCGCGCGAGGATGGCGTCGTCATCCGGCGCATTGCCAGCAGGCGCGGCCAGGTCCAGCTCTTCGAGCAGGTGCTGACGGCGCACTGCCTCCAGGATCTGCCGGCGCAGCAGCGTGGCGCGCCGCGCGTCCACGAGCAGCGCGTCGTAATACTCGTCCACCAGCCGCTCCAGGTCCTGCATCGGGCCATGGTTTTCGGCGCGGGTGAGCGGTGGCATGAGGTGGTCGATGATCACCGCCTGACTGCGGCGCTTGGCCTGGGCTCCCTCACCCGGGTCGTTCACGATGAACGGATACAGGTGCGGCAACGGTCCCAGGATCGCGTCAGGCCAGCACACCTGCGACAGCGCCAGGCTCTTGCCAGGCAGCCATTCGAGGTTGCCGTGCTTGCCCACGTGCACGATGGCATCGATGGCGAACACGTCGCGCAGCCAGAAGTAAAACGCCAGATAGCCGTGTGGCGGCACCAGCTCTGCATCGTGATAGCTGGCGTAATCCTGTGCCCCAGCGGCGCCCTGCTCACGCGGTTCCGCCGCGTTGGCGCGTGCGGGCTGGATGCCGATGAACACCTGCCCCAACCGCAAGCCTGCGACCATGAACCGGCCCTGGCGCAGCAGTGGATCGGCTTCGGGCACGCCCCATCGGGCGTGAATGGCTTCGGCCATGCCAGCGGGCAGCGCCGCCAGCCGCGCGAGGTAATCCGACAGCGCATAGCTTTGCCACGCGGGCCGCACCGGCCACTGCGAGGGATCGTTCGCAATGCCCTGCTGCAAAACCTGCATGAGCGCATCACCGTCGGGCGGCAGCAAGGCAGGATCGCCCATCGCATAGCCCTCTGCCTGCAAGCGCTGCAGGATGCCGATGACCGATGCAGGCGTATCCAGCCCCACGCCGCTGCCCAGTCGGCCTTCGCTGCCAGGGTAGTTGGCCAGGATGAGCGCAACGCGCTTTTCGCCGGCGGGCAAGCGGCGCAACCGGCACCAGCGCTGGGCCAGTGCCGCAACGAAATCGACCCGGTCGGGCTCCGGCTGGTAGGCCACCACATCGGTCTGCGTGAAAGCACAGCGGTGCGAAAGGCCCTTGAAGCTGATCGCGCGCGTGACGATGCGCCCGTCCATCTCGGGCAGCACTACCTGCATGGCGATGTCGCGAGGGCGCAGGCCCTGGCTGTCCGCCCACCAATCCTCGCGATTGCCGCCGCTGGCGATGACCTGCAGCACCGGCGCATCGCCAGCGAGCGCGGCGCCCTCTTCCAGCGCGGCGAATGCCGTGGTGTTCAGCACCAGTTGAACGGCGTGCTGTTCACACAGCGCCTGCAGTGTGGACAGGCACAGCGGGTCCTTGAGCGAATCGAGCGCTATCGGCAAAGGATTCAACCCATGGCGGGCCATCGAGACCGCCAGCGCATCGAAAGCTGCGGTGTTGCCCGCCATGAGGTGCGAGCGATAGAAAACAAGCGCCGCCACCGGCGCGCCCGGCACCCAGGCAGCGCACAGGTCGTCGATGCCCGGCACGGTGTGCCCGGCCGGCCGCGAAGCCGAAGGCACCAGCGCAGGCGGCACATGCACCGCGGCCTGCGGCAGGCTGCGGGGCGGCAGCGGCGCGTGGCCATGGCCCAGCCCGTGGAAAGCGACGGCCTGTACAAACTGCAGCGCATTGCCTGCACCGCCCGCACGCAGGTATTGCCACAGCAGATGGCACACGGAGGGAGCCAGCGTGCTGCGCTCGACCAGGTGCGGGTCTTCCTGCAGATCGCCCGAGAACATCGCAAGACGTTGCCCTTGGCGGCGCGCAAGCGCACCGATCTGCTGAATGCCGTAAGGCCAGGCAGATTCGGACCCCAGGTGGTCGAGCACCACCACCTGCGCATGGCGCAGCACCTCGTCCAGATACAGATCCAGCGACGCCGGTTGGCGCAGGTACAGCAGATTGGCAAGCCGCACGGTCGGAAAACCGGGCTGCGTGCGCGCCAACCCGGTACAGGCGGCCGACAGCAGCGAGAGCGTGGTGTCGGCCGAACTCAGGATGACGATCTCGGCCGGCGTCTGGTCCAGTCGGGTGACGATGGTTTCGTCTTCGACGAAACCACCGGGGCGGGTGCTCAACAGGTGCATGGCGTCAGGCCGGCATGGCGATCAAGCCGCCACGCCGTCGAGCCCAGCGCGCAACACCTCAGCATCCAGGGCTTGGCCGATAAAGACGAGGCGCGTGCGGCGGTCCTCACCCTCGCGCCATGCGCGGTCGAAGTGGTGGTCGAAGCGGCGCCCCACACCCTGCAGCAGCCAGCGCATCGGTTTGCCAGGAATGGCCGCAAAGCCTTTTACGCGCAAGATGGCGTGCTGCTCCACCAACCCCGCCAGAGCAGCCAGCAGTCGGTCGCGGTCCACGGCCGGCAGGTCGATGACGTGAGCATCGAATTCGTCGTGATCGTGGTCTTCTTCGTGGTCGTGGTGGCTCTGGCGCTGGTCGATCGTGCCTTCCGACGCCTTCGACAGGCCCAGCAACACATCGAGTGGCAGGCGGCCCTGCTCGGCCTGGATGATCTTGACGGAAGTAGGAATTTCTTCGCGCACCAACGCTTGAACACGGGCCAGTGCGTCAGCGTTCACCAGGTCGGTCTTGTTGAGCACGACCAGGTCGGCGGCGGACAACTGGTCTTCGAACAATTCGTGCAGCGGCGACTCGTGGTCGAGGTTCGGGTCCGCGCGGCGAAGGTCGTCCACCGCCTGGGGATTGGCCGCGAACTGGCCGCTGGCGGCTGCGGGCGTATCCACCACCGTCACGACCGCATCGACCGTGAATACGTTCGCGATCTCCGGCCACTGGAATGCCTGCACCAGCGGCTTGGGGAGCGCCAGGCCCGAGGTCTCAATCAGCACCGCGTCGATCTGATCGCGCCGCTCGGCCAGCAGTTTCATCACGGGAAAGAACTCTTCCTGCACGGTGCAGCACATGCAGCCGTTGGCCAGTTCGTACAGCGCACCTTCGCGCTCGTTGCCCGACTCATCGCAACCGATGCCGCAGCCTTTGAGAATTTCGCCATCGATGCCGAGTTCGCCGAACTCATTGACGATCACGGCAATGCGGCGGCCATCGGCGTTGTCCAGGATATGGCGCAGCAGCGTGGTCTTGCCGCTCCCGAGGAAACCGGTGACGATGGTGGCGGGAATTTTGGACGTTTGCATGGGGGATTCTTTCAACGGATCGGTCCGATGGAGACTCTGAAATCAAAACCATTTACCGGCTTTGGCTCGGGGCCAGGGGGCGCGCTGGCATCGCAAGACCGGCTGGTATCCGGTCGATCAGGGCAAGGTAGCGTGCAGGGCCGATTTCGCCCTCGCTGAAGCGTTGAAAAATACATGGGTTGTCCAGGCTGCCCCGCTCTCCCGCAAGGCGTTCCATCAAACACGCTGCGGGCGGCACCCGCAGCGTACGGCGCGGTGGAGAAGGCCGGTATCCGGGCTTGCGGCTGGCACCGGGCACGAATTGCCCTGAACGACCAACGAAACCCTCTGCCTTCCCACGCCTTCATGCGCAGTGGCCGCCCGCGCGATGCGCGTGGGCACGAGGGTCTCTAGTTGTGAACCGTCAAGAGGTTGTTTGCGGGGATGAGCCTGTCCATCGGGGCAATCGATCCGATGCCGCTGTGCGGTCGGTGCCAGTTGTAGTGGTGCTGCCAGCTCGCCAGGGCTTGGGTTCGC
>NZ_BQXQ01000065.1 GCF_030159055.1 Acidovorax sp. SUPP3334 | reverse complement strand
ACGCACAGCATGGTTGCCTGCGTTCCTGAGCTACTACAACGCCAGGAGGCCCCACTCGGCCTTGGGCTACAGACCTCCAGCTTCCCGACTTGCCGGGTATAACCTATTGCAACTCGACAGCTAGGCGCCCGCGCAACTCGGTGGCCTGGGCGATCTGCTGGTCCAGCGCCCGGATCTGCTGCCCGATGATGTGCTCGGGCGCCATGCCGTCGCCTGCCAGCAGGGCCGCGATGTCGCTGAGCGGCAGCCCCATCTGCCGCAGCGTTTGGATGCCGTGCAGCCGCTGCACGTCGGACTGGCTGTAGAGGCGGTACCCCGCCTCGGACCGGCCCGACGGCGTGAGCAGGCCCACTTCGTCGTAGTGGTGCAGGGTGCGCACCGTGAGGCCGGTGCGCCGGGCCAGCTCGCCGACCTTGAGCAGCATCTGTGGCGGGCCCGTCAGCGGATCAGCGGACCGAGATCAGCTCGATCTCGAAGTTCAGCGTAGCGTTGGGCGGAATGACGCCGCCTGCGCCGCGCTCGCCATAGGCGATGGCTGGCGGGCAGGTCAGCTTGGCCTTGCCGCCGGGCTTCATGCGCTGCACGCCTTCGGTCCAGCAGGGGATGACGCGGGTCAGCGGAAATTCGGTGGGCTCGCCGCGCTTGTAGGAGCTGTCGAACTCCTTGCCGTCCGCCAGCGTGCCCTTGTAGTGCACATTGACGGTATCGGTGGCCTTGGGAGACTCGCCCGTGCCTTCCTTGAGCGATTCATAGACCAGGCCGCTGGCGGTGGTGATGGGCTTGGCGGTTTGCGCCACGGCGGCGGCGGGAGCGATCACGGCGCTGGCGAGCAGCAGGCACAGGATTTTGCGCAAAGGGTTCTCCTTGGGGTGGTTCGGACAGCCCGCGATCTTAGCCCTGCGCGCCGCGCGCTTTCGCAGCGAACGCAACGGTTTGCAAAAGACGAAAGCCTGCAGGGCGAGGCGCTCTGCAGGCTTTTCAAGCCGATCTCCGGGGCCAAAGGCGTATCAGGCGTAGTCGCTCACGGGAATGCAGCTGCACGACAGGTTGCGATCGCCCCAGACGTTGTCCACCCGGCCCACGGGCGACCAGTATTTGCCGCTGCGCAGGGCGGCCACGGGGTAGGCGGCCGTCTCGCGGGCGTAGGGGCGCGTCCATGCGTCGGTGAGCAGGCTTTCGGCCGTGTGGGGCGCGTGCTTGAGCGGGTTGCTGTCCTGCGGCCAGGTGCCGGCCTCGATCTGCCGGATCTCTTCGCGGATGGCGATCATCGCGTCGATGAAGCGGTCCAGTTCGGACAGCGTCTCGCTCTCGGTGGGCTCCACCATCAGCGTGTTGGGCACCGGGAACGACAGCGTGGGCGCGTGAAAGCCGTAGTCGATCAGGCGCTTGGCCACGTCCTCGGCCATCACGCCACTGGTTTCCTTCAGGCCACGCAGGTCCAGGATGCACTCGTGGGCCACATGGCCGTTGGCGCTCGCGTACAGCGTGGGGTAGTGGTCCTTCAGGCGCGCGCTGATGTAGTTGGCAGAAAGGATCGCCGTCTCGGTCGCGGCCTGCAGGCCTTCGGCGCCCATCATGCGGATGTACATCCAGCTGATCGGCAGCACCGCCGCATTGCCCAGCGGGGCGGAACTGACCGCGCCCACGCCGTTGGCGCCGGCATCCGGCGCGTCACCCAGTGCGCCTTGGCCGGCGGCCGTGCGGTGGCCCGGCAGGAAAGGCACCAGATCGGCCACCACGCACACGGGGCCGACGCCGGGGCCGCCACCGCCGTGCGGGATGCAGAAGGTCTTGTGCAGGTTCAGGTGGCTCACGTCGCCGCCGAACTCGCCGGGCGCGGCCACGCCGACCAGCGCGTTCATGTTGGCGCCATCCACGTACACGCGGCCGCCGTGCTGGTGCACCAGCGTGCAGAGTTCCTTCACCTGGGTCTCGAACACGCCGTGCGTGCTGGGGTAGGTGATCATCACGCAGGCCAGGTGGGCGCTGTGCTGCTCACACTTGGCACGCAGGTCGGCAAGGTCCACATTGCCGCTGGCATCGCAGGCGGTCACCACCACCTGCATGCCCACCATCTGCGCGCTGGCCGGGTTGGTGCCGTGCGCGCTGCTGGGGATCAGGCAGATGTTGCGGTGGCCCTCGCCCTGCGCCGCGTGGTAGGCCTTGATGGCCAGCAGGCCGGCATATTCGCCCTGCGAGCCGGCGTTGGGCTGCAGGCTGATGCCGGCGTAGCCCGTGGCCTCGCACAGCCAGGCGCGCAGTTGCTCGTCCAGCAGGCGGTAGCCCTGCTGCTGGTCGGCGGGGGCGAAGGGGTGCACGTTGGCGAATTCGGGCCAGGTGATCGGGATCATCTCGCTGGTCGCGTTCAGCTTCATGGTGCAGCTGCCCAGCGGGATCATGGTGCGGTCCAGCGCCAGGTCCTTGTCGGACAGCTGGCGTATGTAGCGCAGCATGCCGGTTTCGGAATGGTGGGTGTTGAACACCGGGTGCGTGAGGAAGGCGCTGGTGCGGCGCAGCGCGGCGGGAGTCAGCGGCTCCACGCCCTTTTCGAAGGCAGCGAAGGTGGGCAGCGCCTGTCCGTCCTTGGCGAAGATCTTCCACAGCAGCTCGACATCGGCGCGGGTGGTCGTCTCATCCAGCGTGATGCACAGGTAATCTTCGAAGTAGATTCGCAGGTTGGCGCCCATGGATACTGCGCGGGAAGCTATTGTTTTTGTAGCGTCTTCGGTGTGCAGCGACAGGGTGTCGAAGCTGCCGTGCTGGCGCAGCGGCGCCCCCAATTGCGCAAGGCCCTGGGCCAGGATGGCGGTGTACGCGGCCACGCGCTGGGCGATGCGCTTGAGCCCCTGCGGCCCGTGGTACACGGCGTACATGCTGGCCACCACGGCCGGCAGCACCTGGGCCGTGCAGATGTTGGAGGTGGCCTTTTCGCGGCGGATGTGCTGCTCGCGCGTCTGCAGCGCCAGGCGGTAGGCGGGCTTGCCATGCACGTCCACGCTCACGCCGACCAGGCGGCCGGGCAGGGAACGCTTGTATTCGTCGCGGCAGGCCATGAAGGCGGCGTGCGGGCCGCCAGCGCCCATCGGCATGCCGAATCGCTGCGTGGTGCCGACGACGATGTCGGCACCCCATTCGCCGGGCGGCGTGATCAGCGTCAAGGCCAGCAGATCGGCGGCGGCGATGAAGGCCGCGCCCTTCGCGTGGGCCTTGGCGGCGTCCGCCGACAGGTCGTCGATGCGGCCGCTGGTGGCCGGGTACTGCGCCAGCACGGCGAAATACTCGCCGTCGAGCGCGGCATTCCATTCGTCGAGCGAATTGGCCAGCACGACCTCGATGCCCAGTGGCGCTGCGCGGGTCTGAATCACTTCGATCGTCTGCGGATGCGCGTCGCCGGCCACGATGAAGCGCATGCTCTTCGATTTGACCGAGCGCTTGGCCAGCGTCATGGCCTCGGCGGCGGCGGTGGCCTCGTCCAGCATCGACGCATTGGCGATGGGCATGGCCGTGAGGTCGCACACCATCGTCTGGAAGTTGACCAGCGCCTCCATGCGGCCCTGCGAAATCTCGGCCTGATAGGGCGTGTAGGCCGTGTACCAGGCGGGGTTTTCCAGAATGTTGCGCAGGATGACGCCCGGCGTGTGCGTGCCGTGGTAACCCTGGCCGATGAAGTTGCGCAGCACCTTGTTCTGCGTGGCGATGGCCTTCAGTTCGGCCAGCGCCGCGGCTTCGGTGGTCGCCGGCGGCAGGTCCATGGCCCGGCTGCGCGCGATGGAGCGCGGCACGATGCTGTCCACCAGCGCGCGGCGCGAGGCCTCGCCGATGGCGCAGAGCATGTGCTGTTCGTCCGCCTCGTCGATGCCGATGTGGCGGGGCAGGAACTCGGTGGCGTTTTCAAGCGCGCCAAGCGGCAGGGCGGATTGCATCAGCATGGGAGAGGACCGTGGACGGAGAAAAAGAAAAGGAAGAGAAGAAGGCTCAGGCGTTCTTGGCGAAATCGGTGTAGGCCGTTTCGTCCATCAGGCCGGACAACTGCGCCGGCTCGGACAGCTTGACCTTGAAGAACCAGCCGGCATCGAGCGGGGCGGAGTTGGCCAGCGACGGGTCGGCGCGCAGGGCTTCGTTCACCTCGACGATCTCGCCGGACACGGGCATGTACACATCGGCGGCGGCCTTCACGGACTCGACCACACCAGCCACTTCGCCTTGCGCGAAGGTCTTGCCGACCTCGGGCAGGTCCACGAACACCACGTCGCCCAGCGCGTCCTGGGCATGGACGGTGATGCCGACCACGGCGGCGCTGGCGTCGTCAGCGTTGATCCACTCGTGATCGCGGGAGTATTGAACGGTCATGGGGAGCTCCTGAAAAGGTGAAAAAGAAGGAATCTGGAATGTAGCCGCGGCCAATGCCCGGGCAGTGAAGCGGCGGCTGCGGGCAGGCGGGCCGGCGGCTCGGTCAGCCGCGGTGGTAGCGCGGCGGCACGAACGGCATCGCGCGCACCTGCATCGGCACCGGCTTGCCGCGCACGATGGCCTGCACGCGGGTGCCGATGGCGGCCAGCGCGGGCGGCACGTAGGCCATGGCGATGGGCTGGTTCACGCTCGGGCCCAGCAGGCCGCTGGTGACTTCGCCCAGGGCCTCGCCCTCGGCGCTTTGCAGCGGGGTGTGTTCGCGCACGGGAACGCGCTCCAGCGCGGTCAGGCCCACGCGCTTGCGGGCAAGGGTGGCCGGATCGTCGATCTGCGCCAGCACCTTCGCCGCGCCGGGAAAACCGCCCGCCCGTGCGCCGCCCGTGCGGCGCACTTTCTGGATGGCCCAGTTCAGGCCGGCTTCGGGGGGCGTGGTGGTGGCGTCGATGTCGTTGCCGTACAGGCACAGGCCCGCTTCCAGGCGCAGCGAATTGCGGGCGCCGAGGCCGATGGGCTTCACCTCGGGCTGCGCCAGCAGGGCGCGGGCCAGCGCCTCGGCCTGGGCGGCGGGCACCGAAATCTCGAAACCGTCTTCGCCCGTGTAGCCGCTGCGGGTCACGAAGGCGTCGCAATCCGCGATGCGGTAGCTTGCGCCGGTCATGAAGACGAGCTGCTCGACGCCGGGCGCGAGGCGCGACAGCGCGGCGACCGCCTGGGGGCCTTGCAGCGCGAGCAGGGCGTGGTCGGGCATGGGAATGACCTCGCAGCGCTGGCCGATGCGGGCCTGGATGTGCGCGATGTCACCCACCTTGCAAGCGCCGTTGACGATGACGAAGATGTCGCCTTCTGCCCGCTTGATGAACATCAAGTCGTCGATGACGCCGCCGTCATCGTTCAGCAGCAGGCCGTAGCGCTGCTTGCCCACGGGCAGGTCGATCACGTCCACGGGAATCAGCGTTTCGAAGGCTGCGGCGGCGTCAGCCCCCACCAGGCGCAACTGCCCCATGTGGGAGACGTCGAAGAGTCCGGCGGCCTGGCGGGTGTGCAGGTGCTCGGCCATCAGGCCGGCGGGGTACTGCACGGGCATGGAGTAGCCGGCGAACGGCACCATGCGGGCGCCCAGTTCGAGGTGCAGGGCATTCAGCGGGGTGGTGAGCAGGGGGGCGTCGGCGGTGGACATGGCGGTCTCCAGCAAGGGCAAATCGGAACGCGGCCCCATGGCCACGCATTTGCCCCGCTGTCCGCTTTACCTGAGAGATTCACCCACGGGCCATGGCGGCGCGGGGGCTTGCTCCTTCGGTGGGCCCGCGCATGCGGCGGACCTCTCTCCAGCAAGGGGAACGACCGCATCCCTGCGGGCGTTTTGCCAGTCCTTTTGCCTGAGCGTTCGGGGTCACCCTGCGCCTTCGGCGGCACCGGCCATCCCTCGGGACTGCGGCGCTCTCTCCTGACCGGGCGGATTCTAACTGCAGCGACAGCGCGCCCTGCGCAAACCGATGCCCTGGCAGGGCGGTTTCAGCGCTTTGCCAGGTGCCCCGGCGAACGGTAATCCGCCAGGGCCCTGCCAGTTTCGTGCGCCCCGGTAAGGGCGCCTTGATGGAGAGAGTGTGCGCTCCGGGCGGTGGATGGATTTTCTGAATTTCTTCAAAAATCCCGTTTATGCAGAAAAATATTCTGCCATTTGGATTTTTCAAGAACCATGTGGCGCATGGATCGTCTCGACAGAAAAATTCTCTCCGTCCTTCAAGCCGATGCGCGGGCCAGCCTGCAAGAGATCGGCAACGCCGTGGCCTTAAGCCCTTCGCCTTGCTGGGGCCGCATCAAGACGATGGAAGAGGCGGGGGTGATCGAGGGCTATACCGTTCGCCTGAACGCCAAGGCGCTCGACCTGAACGACACCGTGCTCGTGCAGGTCACGCTCGACAGCCACTCCGACAACACGCTGGAGAAGTTTGGCGAGATGCTGGCGAGCATTCCCGAAGTGATCGAAGCGCACCTCGTTTCGGGCGACTACGACTACCTCCTGCTGCGCGAAAAGCTCTACAAGATCAAAGGCATTCGCCACAGCCGTTCGAGCTTCGTGCTGCGCACGCTCAAAAAAGCCGATCTGCCGTTGTTCGCCCAGTAAAAAAGAAAAGCACAGCGGCCGCATCGGCTTTGCGGCCGGTTCGGCAGAGGGTCACTGCTGAAAAGTGCCCGCTGCCGGCGTTTTGATTGCCTGTTGTGCTATTGAATCAATAGCATCTACCCCGCCCGAGTCAGGCGATGCGCATGCTGCCGTCCTCGTCCTGCGGCACCCAGATGATGCGGTCCATGTCCACGCCCATCGCGCGGGCCTGGGCCAGCAGACGGGGCCGCACACCGCGCGGCAGGCTGGGTGTGCGGGAGAGGATCCAGAAGTAATCCAGGCTCGCACCCACGACCATGGCCCAGCGGTAGTCCTCGTCGAGCGCCACCACGTGGTAGCCGCCATAGAACGGGCCGAAGAACGACACCTTCAGCGAGGCCTTGTCGGGGCTGTCGGTGAACACCGCCCGGGCACGCGCCTCGCGCCAGCGCTTTTGGACGGGATCGAAACCGCGGTTGAGCACCTGCACCGAGCCGTCCGGCCCGCGGCTGTAATGGGCACTGGTCTGAATCAAGCCCTTTTCGAAGCGGTGGTCGATGCGCGCCAGTTCATACCAGTGTCCGGCATAGCGATCCACATTGAAACCTTCCACCACCTCGACGCCGCGCGGCGCCCGCACGGATGCGCTGGCCGAAAATGCCAGCGCTGCTCCCACGGCGGCTGCGCCCAAGGCCAGGGGCCAGAGCGGGCGACGGTGGGTGCGATAGCGTGGGGCGGGGGAACGGGCCATGGGGTCTCCTGCTTCGATGGCGTGGTGTTGGGTTCGGTACCGCGCTGCGGGTGCGGCGCGGCAAGGCCAGACAGTCTCGCCTGCAAGACCGCAGGACGCTGTAGGTGCGTTCCTGCAACGGCCGTCGGAATCGCCACGAAAAAGGGCCTGCATCGCAGGCCCTTCGGGTCGCCCTCGAGAGGGCGGGGAGGCGGAAATTACATGCCCGAATAGTTCGGGCCGCCGCCGCCTTCGGGTGTCACCCAGACGATGTTCTGCGTCGGGTCCTTGATGTCGCAGGTCTTGCAGTGCACGCAGTTCTGCGCGTTGATCTGCAGGCGCTGGGCATCGCCGCCCTTGGACTCGTCGGGCACGAATTCATACACCGCGGCCGGGCAGTACCGTGACTCGGGGCCCGCGTATTTGGCGAGGTTGATGTTGACCGGCACGCTCGCGTCCTTGAGCGTCAGGTGCGCTGGCTGGTTCTCGGCATGGTTGGTGTTGCTGATGAACACGCTGGACAGCCGGTCGAAGGTGAGCTTGCCGTCGGGCTTGGGGTACACGATGGGCTTGCACTCGGCCGCGGGCTTCAAATAGGCGTGGTCGGGCTTGTCGCGGTGCAGGGTCCAGGGAATGTTGCCCTTGAGCACGAACTGCTCGATGCCGTTCATGACCGTGGCGGTGGCCAGGCCCTTCTTGAACCAGGCCTTGAAGTTGCGCGCCTTGTTCAGCTCGGTGTAGAGCCAGCTCTTTTCGAACGCCTCGGGGTAGGCGGTGAGTTCGTCGTGCTGGCGCCCGGCATGGACGGCGTCGTACGCGGCTTCGGCCGCCAGCATGCCGGTCTTGATGGCCGCGTGGCTGCCCTTGATGCGGCTGGTGTTGAGATACCCGGCCTCGCAGCCCACGAGCGCGCCGCCTGGGAACACCGTCTTCGGCAGCGACAGCAGGCCGCCCGCCGTGATGGCGCGTGCGCCGTAGCCGATGCGCTTGGCCGGCTTGATGCCCTTGGACTCGTCGCCTTCCAGGTAGTAGCGGATGTTGGGGTGGGTTTTCCAGCGCTGGAATTCCTCGAACGGGCTGAGATAGGGGTTGGAGTAGTCCAGCCCGGTGATGAAGCCCAGCGTGACCTTGTTGTCTTCGGCGTGGTAGAGGAACGCGCCGCCGTAGGTGTCGCTGTCCATCGGCCACCCGGCGGTGTGCAGCACGAAGCCGGGCTGGTGGCGCTTGGGGTCGATTTCCCAGAGTTCTTTCACGCCGAGGCCATAGGCCTGTGGATCGCGCCCTTCGTCCAGCTTGAAGCGGCTGATGAGCTGGCGGCCCAGGTGGCCGCGTGCGCCTTCTGCAAAGATCGTGTACTTGGCGTGCAACTCCATGCCCAGCTGGAAGTCGCCGGTCAGTTCACCCTCCTTGCTCACGCCCAGGTTGCCGGTGGCCACGCCCTTGACGGAGCCATCCTCGTTGTAGAGCACTTCGGCGGCGGGAAAGCCGGGGAATATCTCCACGCCCAGGTTTTCGGCCTGGGTGCTGAGCCAGCGCACCACGTTGCCCAGGCTCACGATGTAGTTGCCGTGGTTCTGAAAGCACTGGGGCAGCAGGAAATTGGGCGTGCGCCAGGACGACTTCTCGCCCAGGAAGATCATCGCGTCGTCGGTGACCGGCTGGTTGAGCGGGGCGCCGAGTTCCTTCCAATTGGGGATGAGTTCGGTCAGGGCCTTGGGGTCCATGATGGCGCCCGAGAGAATGTGCGCGCCGGGCTCCGAGCCCTTTTCCAGCACCACGACCGAGATGTCCTGGCCTTTTTCGGCGGCCAGCTGCTTCAGGCGGATGGCCGTGGCCAGCCCGCCGGGCCCTCCGCCCACGACCACCACGTCGTATTCCATGGCTTCGCGGGGGCCGTGTTGGGCGAGGATTTCTTCATTGGTCATGGGCGTCTCGTGGTGGTTTGATAATGGGTGATCCGGTGTGGGCGCTTGGCCTGCGCTCCTTCCGCCGATCGGACGATTGTATTCACGGAAAATCGACAATCGAACGATCGTTCTATTTTCTGACAAGAGAGACATCCCATGGCTTACAGCATCGATTTGGAAGGGCGCGTCGCGTTCGTCACCGGCGCATCGAGCGGTCTTGGCGCGCAGTTCGCGCGCACCCTGGCCGCAGCCGGCGCGGGCGTGGTGCTCGCCAGCCGGCGCGTGGAAAAGCTCAAGGAATTGCGCGCACGCATCGAAGGCGAGGGCGGCGATGCCCACGTGATCGAACTCGACGTGACCGATCACGACTCCATCAAGGCCGCGGTGGCCCATGCGGAGACCAAGATGGGCTCCATCGACATCCTGGTGAACAACTCGGGTGTTTCCACCACCCAGCGCATCCAGGATGTGACGCCCGACGATTTCGACTTCATCTTCGACACGAATGTGAAGGGCGCCTTCTTCGTCGCGCAAGAGGTCGGCAAGCGCATGCTGGCCCGCTCGCGCGGAGCGGCGCCGGGCACCTTCACGGGGGGGCGCATCATCAACATCGCCTCGATGGCGGGCCTCAAGGTACTTCCCCAGATCGGCGCCTATTGCATGAGCAAGGCCGCCGTGGTGCACATGACGCGCGCCATGGCCCTTGAGTGGGGGCGTTTCGGCATCACGGTGAACGCGTTGTGCCCAGGTTACATCGACACCGAGATCAATCACCACCACTGGCAGACCGAGCAGGGCAAGAAGCTGATGGACATGCTGCCGCGCAAGCGCGTCGGACAGCCCAAGGACCTGGACGCGCTCATCGTCATGCTGGCCAGCGACCAGAGCCATTTCGTGAACGGCGCCGTGATCGCGGCGGACGACGGCTTCGCGATCTGACGATCCCCGGCCGATGCTGACCGGGATTCTGGCGGGGCTCGCCGCAGGCGCGCTCTGGGGGCTGGTGTTCGTTGCGCCGCGCATGGCGGCCCGCTTCGCGTCGGTGGACCTGACATCGGGGCGCTTCATCGCCTACGGTGCAGTGGCCGTGGGCATGCTGCTGTGGGGGCTGCGGCCGGGGCAACGGGCCCGCGTGCGCTGGCCCACGGCCGCCCAAGCCGCGTCGGCACTGGGTTTGAGCGTGCCCGGCTTCACCGGCTACTACCTGCTGCTGCTGCTGCTGGCGATTCGCGATGCGGGAGTGGAAATGCCCGCGCTCATCATCGGCACCATTCCCGTGTGGGTGATGCTGCTGGGCAAGCCGAAGGGCTTGCGCTGGGCGGCCCTCGTGCCGGGGCTGGCGCTCACCCTTGCCGGCCTCGGGCTCATGGGCTGGGCGCCGGTGGTGAAGCCGCCGTGGGCGAGGCCGCCGTGTACTGGCGTGGCATCGGCATCGCGCTGGTGGCGCTGGTCTTCTGGACCGCGTTCGCCATCCTCAACTCCGCATGGCTGCAGCGGCACCCGGAGGTGGGCGCGACGCAGTGGGCCAACTGTCTGGGGGAGGCCACCGGCTTGGGCGGCCTGCTGCTCTGGGGCTTGAAAGGCACATCGGTGGCGGTCTTGGTCGCACAACCGGGCTTCGGCACCTTCGTGCTGGTGTGCCTGGCCATCGGCTTCGGCGCGAGCTGGCTCGCCACCATTCTCTGGAACCTGGCCAGCCAGCGGCTTTCGGCAAGCCTGTGCGGACAGTTGATCGTGAGCGAAACGCTGTTTGCGCTCGTCTATTCGTTCGCCTGGAACGGCCACTGGCCAGCGCCTGCGCAATGGGCGGCTTGCGTTTTTTTCACGCTGGGAATCCTCGCATCCATTCAGGCGCACCGATAACGCTGACTGCACTCAAAAACATAGGAACCAGTACGCCGGTGCCCGAGCGCAGGAAGCGCACGCTTTCATCTCCGCGCCCGATGCCCTTTTGTTCGCGCGGGCGGTGGCGGGCGGCTTGTCCGTGCCGGTAATGGCGCCCAGATCGGCGAACTTCTTATGAGTAATGCTTATGAAATTGCTTAGAGTAAGTATGAGCAAGTGAAATTTCACAAAATCTGCCCGATAGACTGAATGCATAAAACATCAGTCGGGAGGTGGCAATGGGTCTGCACCAGTGGCAGCGGGAGATTTACGAGCGGTTTTTGAGCGAAACCTGCAAGCGGCGCATATTCCAGGAAATCAGTTCTGCGGCCATGGATCTGGGGTTCGAGCGGTGCGCTTATACCCTCTACATTCCAGTTCCTATTTCTCGGCCGCAAATCTATCGGATAGACGATTTTCCCGAGGCGTGGCGGCAAAGATATTCCTATGCGGGCTATCACCAGATCGACCCGTGCGTAGCGCACTGCCGCAGGTCCGAGCGCCCGGTGGTCTGGAGCGACGAACTTTTCGCATCCGCGCCGCAACTTTGGCAAGAAGCACAGTCCTTTGGCCTTCGGGTGGGCTGGTCGCAAGCCAACCAGCATTCAGGGGGATTGCGTGGCGTGTTGACCCTGGTTCGCTCGTCGGTGCCGCTTGCCGAGGCGGAACTCAAGTCCAGCGAACCGCGCATGTCCTATCTGGCCAGCGCTTCTTACGAAGCCATGAGCCGGGCGATCAAAGCGATTCATGGCACGGACCAGAAATCGTTCCTCACGTTGCGTGAAATCGAGATACTCAAATGGACGGCGGATGGCAAAACCATGGGAGATATCGCCCAGATTCTGGAGATCTCCGAAAACACCGTGAAATTCCACCTCAAAAATGCCACTACCAAATTGCAATCGCCGAACAAGACCGCAGCTGTGGTGAAGGCTGCCGTGTTGGGATGGCTGCATTGATGAATGATGCAGTGCATAAAGAAAAGGCTCGCGCCAATGCAAATTTTCCCCACTTCAATATGTAATAAATGGCGACAAATGGCGAGGTTTCAGGCGCGATGCTATTTTTTAGATAGCAGCCTAGCGCCATTTAGCCGTAGGTTTTCAGCAATGCGTGATTCGGTTGCATGGGGCCCATCGGTAATATTCATTGGCGCCATAGCCAATCCCCCCTGTCGCAGGCATTCCGCTACGTGGATCATTCGCTTCCCTTAACGACCCGGAGTGGAGTTTCCATGACAACCCAAAAAATCGTCGCCGCAGCCTTGCTGCTGCAAGGCGTACTGGCACCGGCCGCTTTTGCGCAGTCCGCCCTGACGCGCGACAACGGCGCCCTCGTCGGCGACAACCAGAATTCGCAGACGGCCGGCCCGGACGGTCCCACCCTGCTGCAAGACGTGCAGCTGATCCAGAAGCTCCAGCGCTTCGACCGCGAACGCATTCCGGAGCGTGTCGTGCATGCGCGCGGCACTGGTGTTCGCGGCGAGTTCGTGGCGACGGAAGACCTGTCGTCGCTGACCAAGGCCAAGGTGTTCAGCGCGGGCGAACGCACGCCCGTGTTCGTGCGGTTCTCTTCCGTGGTGCACGGCAACCATTCACCCGAGACGCTGCGCGACCCCCGCGGCTTCGCCACCAAGTTCTATACGAGCCAGGGCAATTGGGACCTGGTGGGCAACAACTTTCCGACCTTCTTCATCCGCGACGCCATCAAGTTTCCCGACATGGTGCATGCGTTCAAGCCCGATCCCCGCACCAATCTGGACGACGATTCGCGCCGCTTCGACTTCTTCTCGCATGTGCCGGAAGCCACGCGCACGCTCACGCTGCTGTACTCGAACGAGGGAACGCCAGCGGGCTACCGCTTCATGGACGGCAACGGGGTGCATGCCTACAAGCTGGTCAACAGCCAGGGCCAGGTGCACTACGTCAAGTTCCACTGGAAGAGCCTGCAGGGGCTGAAGAATCTCGATCCGCAGCAGGTCGCCGCCGTCCAGGCCAAGGATTACAGCCACATGACCAATGACCTGGTCAACGCGATCAAGCAGGGCGACTTCCCGAAGTGGGATCTGTACGTGCAGGTGCTCAAGCCTGAAGAGCTGGCCAGGTTCGACTTCAACCCGCTGGACGCCACCAAGATCTGGCCCGATGTGCCCGAACGCAAGGTCGGCCAGATGGTGCTGAACAAGAACGTGGAAAACTTCTTCCAGGAAACCGAGCAGGTCGCCATGGCGCCCGCCAACGTGGTGCCGGGCATCGAGCCGTCGGAAGACCGCCTGTTGCAAGGCCGCGTCTTCTCGTATGCCGATACGCAGCTCTACCGCATCGGCACCAACGGCCTGAGCCTGCCGGTGAACCGGCCCCGCGTGGCGGTGAACAACGGCAACCAGGATGGCACGTCGAACCACGGCCAGACGACCAGCGGTGTGAACTACGAGCCAAGCCGCCTGGAGCCCCGCCCGCAAGACCCGGCCGCCCGCTACAGCCAACTGCCGCTGACCGGCACCACGCAGCAGGCCAAGATCGGCAAGGAGCAGAACTTCAAGCAGGCTGGCGATCTGTACCGCAGCTATGGCAAGAAGGACCGCCAGGACCTGATCCAGAGCTTCGGCGAGTCGTTGGCAGGCACCGATGCGGAGAGTAAGCACATCATCCTGTCGTTCCTGTACAAGGCCGATCCTGAGTACGGCACGGGCGTGGCCCGCGTGGCCAAGGGTGACCTGGCCCGCGTGAAGCAACTGGCTTCCACGCTGCAGGACTGATCCCCCGAGCGACCCGGCAACGGTTGCCCGGGTCGCGCGATGGCCGCCGAGCCGCTGGCCACTTCCGCCAGCGGCTCGGCACAACGCTTTGAAGGAGGGCATCGGAATGCCAGTTCAATCCTTGCTACGGCAGCACCAGTACCTCATCGCCGTGCTGTGCGCGGTGGCCTTCGGGGCCGCCAGCGCAGCGCCAACCGCTCACCAGGTAGCGCTGGCGGCCCCGGCGAGTGCCACTGCTTCAGCCGCGGCATCAGGCGCTGAAGCAGCTGCTGGATATAGGGCGGTGGCGCCAGCGCCAGGCGCCTCCAACGACCCTGCACGGATCCAGCAGCAATTGCGCCGCTATTTCTTCGACGCGGCGCGCGACGGCCGCCGCGAGATGCTCGCCGAGTTCATCACCGCCCGCTACGACTTGAATGTGCGGGACGAAAAAGGCTACACCGCGCTCATCCTGGCGGCCTATCACGGGCACCGCGAGGCGGTGGAGCAACTGCTGAAGGCAGGGGCCGATCCCTGCGTGCAGGACATGCGCGGCAACACGGCATTGATGGGCGCCATCTTCAAGGGCGAGGTGGCGATTGCCCGTCGCCTGGTGCAGGCCGACTGCGCGCCCGACCAGCGCAACAACGCCGGACAGACCGCTGCCATGTATGCAGCCCTGTTCCAGCGCACCGAGCTGCTGCAGGCGCTGGCGGCAAAGGGGGCCGACCTCAGCGCGAGGGACGCGCAGGGAAACGACGTGTCGCAATTGCAGCGTGGCGAGTTCTCGATGGCGCCTCCGCAGTGACAGTGTGGCGGGTCTGAAGACTTAAAGGTCGAATTGGCCTCCAGCGCAATAACCACTAAGGGATGCTGCTATAAAAATAGTAGCTTTCGATATTCAGCTGCGCGACACCACGCGAAAGCGTGCGGCGTTCGACGACAGCCATTGCCTGGCCAGCGCTGCCGCCGTGGGCTTGGCGTGCTCCTGATCGGGGTGGAAGTCGCTGCGCAGATAGCGCGCTAGCGCTGGCAGCGTGCGCCAGGCCACGCCGTCACGGCCCCAGAAGAACCGCAGCGCGCTCCAGGCCGTCGAGGGGCGCCAGAGCGTTCCGTCGCGGTGCAGGTTGATCGCCGTCTGGCGCATCGCATCGACCATGAACACCAGCCCCACGTACACGTACCAGCGCACCCGCCAGGCGTTGCTGCCGCCCACCGCGCGGTACAGGTCGAAGGCCACGGCGCGGTGCTCGGTCTCTTCGGCGGCGTGCCAGCGCCACACGGTCTGCAGCGTCGCGTCGGCGCCGTCGAGCCAGCGTGCATGGCGCAGCGTGCCGTCGGCCAGCAGGGCCGTGAAATGCTCGTACGCGCAGGTGACTGCCAGCGCATGCAAGGGGTTGGACGTGCGCTCGTGCAGCCGGGCGATGCGTTGGCGCGCCCAGTGCTGCCAGCGGTTTTGCAGGCCCTGGCGCTCCAGCTCGGCGTTGTAGAGCCCGTGGATGTGCTGGTGCGTGGCCTCTTGCCCGATGAAGCCGCGCAGCAGCGCCTGAAGCTCTGCCGCCTCGGGGCCGTCGGACTCGCGCAGCAAGGGCGCCGCGCCGCGCACCGAGTCGATGAAGAACTGCTCGCCCACCGGAAAGCTCATCGACAGGGCATTGAAGAACTGCGTGCGAAAGGGCGGATTCAAAAGTGAAGTGCAACACCTTGGGTTCAATGAATCTCGGTGGAGTGCTGCGGGCTGTTGATGAGCAACTCCCGGTAGACCGCCAGAGGTGATCGTACCCCGAGGCCTTTCCTGGGC
>NZ_BQXQ01000064.1 GCF_030159055.1 Acidovorax sp. SUPP3334 | reverse complement strand
CTCGGACATCTGCAAAACTCCCAGAAAACAAAATCTGATTTGTTGATTCTCAGGGGATCAAGCAACTAGCGGAACTGGCGAAAACCCAGTGTTCATGCGGGTTGCCAGGGTTTTGCAGGGGCGACTATCGAGCGAGCCCAGCATGACGGCCATCTCCGCCTGCATGGCCGGCTCGCCGCGGGCCCAGTCCCGGGGCCGGCGAAGGTCCAGCGCGTGGGCGGCGGGCACTTCCACGCCGTCCAGCAGCACGTCGTGGCTGCCGCTGGCGCGCAAGCCCAGGTGGTCCCAGGTGGGTTCGACACGCACGCCGGCCAGATCGGCCCGCACGAGGAAGGTACCCGTGCGGGGCTCGGCTTCGTCCGTGCATGCCCACACCACGTACCAGCGCAGTGCCGGCGCGCCGGTGCAATACACCTTGTGGCCCGTGAGTCGCCAGCCATCGGCCGTGCGCTGCGCCACCGTGGCCGGCAGGCCGCCGCGCGCCGGCGAGCCCAGTTCGGGCTCTACCCGCAGCGCGTTGATGAGCGACACGCCATTCACCGCTTCATGCACCAGATCGCGCGCCAGTTCCACCGGCCACGCGGTGCCGGGCCGCCCCATGCCGCGGTGCTGCAGGTATTGCATGGTGAGAACCAGTGCCGTGGCCGGACAACCCTGCGCGACCGCACCGATCACCTCGCCCAGTTGCGCGGCGCTGGCGCCCTGCCCGCCCAGCGAACGCGGCGCCGCCAGAGCGAGCAGCCCCGCCTGCTGCAGATCGGCGAAGTTCTGGTGCGGAAAGCTCGCCTCGCGGTCGTGCCGGGCCGCCCGCGCGCCGAACTCGGCAGCGAGCGTGCGCGCCCGCTGGCCGGCGGTCAGCGGTGCGTTCACTGCAGCACCTCGGGGTCTTCGCGCACCACGGTTTCGAACAGGCTCTTGAACGTGAAATGCGCCCCGCCGGGCCCGCCGATCTGCCCGTGGGTGTGCCGCGCCACCTCGTGCCGGATGGGCTGCGGCGTGCCGGCGGCTTCGGCCAGCAACTGGGTGTGGCAGGCGTTCTCCAGCGCGATGTACCACCACGCGGCCGACTCCACGCTGGGCCCGGCCGTGAGGATGCCGTGGTTCTTCAAAATGACGGCCTTGCGCGCGCCCAGTGCTTCGCTGATGCGAAAGCCCTCGTCCGTCTCCCAAACCACGCCCGTGAAATCGTCGAACAGCGCGTGGTCTTCATAGAAGATGCACGCGTCCTGCGTGAGCGGATCAAGCGTGCGGCCCAGCGTGGACCAGGCCTTGCCGTAGGTCGAATGCGTGTGCGCGGCGGCCACGATGTCGGGCCGGGCCTCGTGCAGCGCGGCGTGGATCGCGAACGCCGCGCGGTTGAGTGGGCCTTCGCCGATCGCGATCTCGCCGCGCGCGTTCACCAGCAGCAGGTCGGACACCCGGATGCGCGAGAAATGCAGGCCCAGCGGGTTCACCCAGAAATGGTCGTCCCACTCGGGATCGCGCGCCGTGATGTGCCCGGCCAGCCCGTGGTCGAACCCGTGCCGCGCGAACAGGCGGAACGCCACAGCCAGCTGCTCCTGCCGGTGGCGGCGCTCGGCCTCGACCGTGGGGCGCGGCGGCGGCGCATCGAACCAATCCTTGCGCTGGGGAAGGGCTCGGCGCTGGAGCGCCGAAGGCGAAAGCGAGAGAACGGCGGACATGGTGGGCTTTCCATCGAAGGGTGAACGAGAAACAGCGCCACCTTAGGAGCCCGCCCCGCCCGGACCAACGAAGAAAAGCGCGTGAACACATGCGGTTTCGGCATGAACGGCGCGGCGGGCGGCATCGCGGTTTTTTCGCATGTGCTTGCTACGGATCGGTCGTTGGCGGCGGGCGCGCGCGGCCGCACGCTTTCGGAAAAATCCGTCACCTCATCACCCATCACCCCTTCATCCATCTGCCGACGCGAGGATCTGCCATGCGCCCCACCGCTACTCCCACCCCTAGCACCCCTGCCAGCCCCTCTTCCCCGCAGCGCCGCGCGCTGCTGCAACGCTCGCTGGCGGCAGGCGCCGCTGCTGCGCTGGGCTTTCCGGCGCTGGCGCGCCAAGCGGCAGCGGCGCCCGACCTGTCTGGCGTCACGCTGCGCATCGGCACCTACAAGGGACTGTGGCGCCCGCTGATCACCGCGGCCGGGTTGGCCAACACGCCGTACCGCATCGAATGGCGCGAACTGAACAACGGCGTGTTGCACATCGAGGCCATCAACGGCGATGCGCTCGACCTGGGGTCGGGCAGCGAGATTCCGGCACTGTTCGCAGCGCGGCAAAAGGCCCAGGTGCGCTTCGTGGCGGTCACGCGGGAAGACCTGAACAACCAGGTCACGCTGGCCCGAAAGGATGCGCCCATCCAGCGCATCGCCGACCTGAAGGGCAAGCGCGTGGGCTACGTGCGGGCCACCACGTCGCATTACTTCCTGAGCCGCCAGCTGGCCGAGGCGGGCCTGTCGTTCGCCGACATCACGCCGGTCAGCCTCAGCCCGTCCGATGGCCTGTCGGCCTTCGACCGGGGCGATCTGGATGCCTGGGCCATCTACGGCTACAACGGGCAGATCGCCCGGCTGCGCTATGGGGCCCGCGTGCTCAAGACCGGCCTGGGCTACCTGTCGGGCAACTTCCCGATCTACGCCAACCCGCGTGCGGTGGCCGACCCGCTGCGCCATGCCGCGTTGAGCGACTATCTGCAGCGCCTGCGCCGCGCCTACGCATGGGCCAACGGCAACTACCTGGACTATGCCCGCGCCCAGGCGGCCGAAACGCGGGTGCCGGTGGGCGACCTGATCGAGCTGTGGAACAACCGCAGCACCGATTACGACCTGCGCCCCGTGACCGATACCGTGGTGCAGGGCCACCAGGCGGTGGCCGACGCCTTCGTGCAGCTGGGCGTGCTGGACGGCAAAACCCATGTGGCGCCGCTGTGGGACCGCAGCTTCACGCCGGCCTGGGCAGCCGCGGACCCCGCTGCGGCCTGATCCCGCTTCTCGTGGCGCACCGGCGTGCTCCGCCGCATGGGCTGGCCCTCTGAAAAATCAGGCGATCGCCACGGCGGTCCGGGCCGGCAGGCAGCGCACTGCCAGGGCACTGGCCGAGGCCACGGTGGCCAAGCCCACCACGCCCAGCCAGCCCCACTGCGCCAGTGCCAGGCTGCCCAGGGCCGCACCGGCGGACATGCCCACGAACATGCCGGTGAACAGCAGCGCGTTCAGGCGGCTGCGGGCGGCGGGCTCGATGCCGTACACGATGGTCTGGTGCGCCACCAGCGTGGCCTGCACACCGAAGTCGAAACCGATGGCGCTCGCCACGATCAGGCCCAGTTGCGCCTGGGGCGGCAGCCAGTGGGCCAGCCCCATGGCCGCGAACGACACCACCGCCAGTGCGGCACCCAGACGGGTCACGCGCTCCGGGCCGCTGCGGTCGGCGATGCGGCCGGCCAGCGGCGCGGCCAGGGCGCCAGCCGCACCGGCCAACCCGAAGGCTCCGGCGGCGGCGCTGCCCAGGTGGAACGATCCATGCAGCATCACTGCCAGGGTGGACCAGAAGGCGCTGAAACCCACCGATAGCAACCCTTGGGCCCAGGCGGCGCGGCGCAGCGCGCCATGGCGGCGCCACAGCGCGGCCATCGAGCCGATCAACGCACGGTACGGCAGCGGGGTCGTGGGCGCAAAGCTGGGCAGGCCTTTCCACGCGGCCACGCCGATCAGCGCGATCGACACGGCGGCGGCCACATACACGGCGCGCCAGCCGAAGTGCTCCGCCACGAAACCGCTCACCACCCGCGACAGCAAGATGCCCAGCAGCAGCCCTGTCATCACCGTGCCCACCACCTTGCCGCGGTGGGCCGCCGGGGCCAGCGTGGCAGCGGCGGGCACCACGTCCTGCGCCAGCGTGGCCGACAGGCCGATGGCCAGGCTGGCACCGAGCAGCCAGCCGATGCCGGGCGCGAACCCGCTCATCAGCAAGGCCAGCGCCAAAACGGCGGCCTTGGCCAGGATGATGCGGCGGCGGTCGTAGCGGTCGCCCAGCGGGGCCAGAAACAAAATACCGAGCGCATAGCCCAGCTGCGTGAGCGTGGGAACCAGGCCCACAGCGCGCTCGCTGGCATGAATGTCTGGGCCCAGCACGCCCAGCATGGGCTGGCTGTAGTAAAGCGAGGCGACGCTCAGGCCCGCAGCGGTGGCCAGCAGGAGCAACAGCGGCGCCGGAACGCCGGTCGACGGGCCGCCCGGTTCAGCGGATGCATGCGTGTTTTGAATGGAAGCCATGGGAAACACCCTTGAATGGAAGCGATGGGGCGGAGTGTGTTCGAAGCGCCTCCCTCTGGGTAGTGGCCTGTGGCGCACATCTGCTATACGCTTGGCGCATGAAGCAAGCCTCAGCCACGTCTTCCCTGGCCGGTGTGGACCGCATCGAACTCATGCAGACCTTCGTGCGCATCGTCGAAGCCGGCAACCTGTCGGCCGCCGCGCAGCAACTGGGCACCACCCAGCCCACCGTCAGCCGAAGGCTCCAGGCGCTGGAGCGGTCGCTGGGCCTCAAGCTGCTGCAGCGCTCCACCCATGTGATGAAGCTCACCGAGGACGGAGAACGCTGCTTCGCCCATGCAAAGGCCCTGCTGGACGACTGGCGCGCGATGGAGGCCGACCTGCGCGGCGCGCACGACGCGCCCCGGGGCACGCTGCGGGTGCTGGTGCCGCACGCCTTCGGGCAGGAGCAGCTCATCGCCCCGCTGGTGGACTATCTGCGGCAATACCCCGAGGTGTCGGTCGAATGGCTGCTGCACGACCGCAGGCCCGACTTCATCGCGGAAGGCATCGACTGCGCGGTCCAGGTCGGCCAGGTGGACGACCCGGCCGTGGTGGCGATTCAGCTGGCCGAAGTACCGCGCATCGTGGTGGCGGCCCCGGAACTGCTGCCCGGCGGCACGGTGCCGGAGCATGCCGGCGCGTTGCGCACCCTGCCTTGGCTGGCCTTGCGCACCTACTACCAGCGCGAGGTGTCGCTCACCCGCCAGCCGGACGGCGCGGTCGAACGCTTCGCCATCCACCCGCGCATGGGCACCGACAGCCTGTACGCCCTGCGCAGCGCCGCGATCGCTGGACTGGGTGCGGCGATTGCGTCGGCCTGGGCGGTGGAGCCCGACCTGCGCCAGGGCCGCCTGCGGCATCTGGCGCCCGCATGGCAGGCGGCGCCGCTGCCGGTGTCGCTGGTCTATCCGCATGCCAGGTTCTACCCGGCGCGGCTGCGCCGGTTTCTGGATGCGATGCGTGCCACGCTGCCGACGTTGACCGGCATGCGGGCGCCGGGCAACCAGGGGCGCGAGGGCAGCCGCTAGCCTCGCGCTGAACAGCGGCGCCTCAAGCCACCTTCAACGCAGCCCGGTTGGCATTCAACCGATCGCGCTCGGCCACCTTTGCGCGCACGAGCGGCAGCAGTTCGCGGCCGTATTCGATGGTGTCCACCAGCGGATCGAAGCCGCGGATCAGGAAGGTGGTGATCCCAAGGTCGTAGTACTTGAGCAGCGCATCCGCCACCTGTTCGGGCGTGCCGACGAGCGAGGTCGAATTGGAACGCCCCCCGGTCTCGCGCGCAATCGCAGTCCACAGGCGTTCGTCCACGCGGTCGCCCTTGGCCGCATCGGCCAGCAGGCGCTGCGCGCCCTCGCTCTGCTGCGGGCCGGTGCCGCGCGCGTAGCCTTGCGGCACGCCCAGGCGGCGGGTGTCCTGCAGGATGCGCTCGGCGCGCGCCCAGGCTTCGTCTTCGGTGCGGCCCAGGATCGGGCGGAACGAAATGCTGAATTCGATGTGGCGGCCATGCTGCGCGCCCTCGGCCCGCACGCGGCGCACCAGGTCACCCGCCTGGGCCAGCGATTCGCCCCAGAGCGCATACACGTCGGCATGCTTGCCGGCCACCTGTAATGCGGGCGCGGAGGCACCGCCGAAGTAGATCGGAACATAAGGCGTCTGCAGCGGCTTGAGCGCTGGGCCGCTTTTCGGTGGTGAGCTTCGTCTGGGGGCCGGGCCAGTCCACGCCGATCCATGACCACACCGTGTGGGGGTTGGTCGGCATGCTGCGCGGCGCCGAGCAATCGCAGGCCTATGGGCAGGACGACAACGGCCAGTGGCAGCCCCGCGGCACGCCCCACCGGCTGCAGCCGGGCGACACCGAAGCCGTTTCCCCGACCCTGGGCGATGTGCACCGCGTGAGCAACCTGCTGGCTGATGCCACCTCGATCAGCATCCACGTGTACGGCGCCAACATCGGCGCCGTGCAGCGGTCGGTGTACCGCGAGGACGGCTCCGTGCGACCTTTCGTCTCGGGCTACAGCAACGCGACGCTGCCCAACATCTGTAACCAGCCGCTCGCCAGCGCGCCCCACGCCAACGCCACCACCACCGATTTCGCGCCATGACCGCCATCTTCTCTTCCGCTACCGCCCGCCCCGCCGACGCCGACGTCGGGATGGCAACCACCACGACCCGAAAAGTCCGCCAGGCCCTTCTGGACCGGCAGGAGATCGCGCTGCTGGACGTGCGCGAAGAAGCCCCGTTCGCGCAGGGCCACCCGCTCTTCGCCGCCAACCTGCCGGCAGGGCGCATCGAACTCGATGCCTGGGCGCGCGTTCCCCGCCGGGCCACGCCCATCGTGGTGTACGACGACGACGACGGCGAAGGCCTGGCCGAACCTGCGGCGCGCACCTTGCGCGCGCTGGGCTACACCGACGTCTCTCTGCTGACAGGCGGCCTGCAGGGCTGGAAGGACGCGGGGGGCGAACTCTTCATCGACGTGAACGTGCCCAGCAAGGCCTTCGGCGAACTCGTGGAAAGCGAGCGCCACACTCCGTCGCTCGCGGCCGAGGAGGTGCAGGCGCTGCTGGATGCCAAGGCCGACGTGGTGGTGCTGGACGCCCGCCGCTTCGACGAATACCAGACCATGAACATTCCGGGCGGCATCAGCGTGCCCGGCGCCGAGCTGGTGCTGCGCGCCCAGGCGCTGGCGCCCGACCCGGCCACCCGCATCATCGTGAACTGCGCCGGCCGCACGCGCAGCATCATCGGCACGCAGTCGCTGGTGAATGCGGGCCTGCCCAATCCCGTAGCCGCGCTGCGCAACGGCACCATCGGCTGGTTGCTCGCGGGCCATACCCTGGAGCACGGCGCGGACCGCCGCTTCGCACCCGTGGCGCCCGAACAGCGCGCCAGTGCGGCGGCCCGCGCCCGCGCCGTGGCGGACCGTGCGGGCGTGCGCCGCGCCAGCGCTGCGGACCTGGCCCGTTTCGCCGTCGAGGTAGGTCGCACCACCTACCGATTCGACGTTCGCACCCCCGAGGAATACGAGACGGGGCACCTGCCCGGCTTTCGCAGCGCGCCCGGGGGCCAGCTCGTGCAGGAAACCGACCACGCAGCGCCAGTGCGCGGCGCCCGCATCGTGCTCGCTGATGACGACGGCGCCCGCGCGAACATGACGGCGTCGTGGCTCGCCCAGATGGGCTGGGACGTGTGGGTGCTGGACGGCACCGGTGGCGATGATGCCGCCCTGGAAACCGGCCAGCCCGCGCCGCTCGCGCCCGAACCGCAGGCGCCCCTGACCTGGGTGGCGCCCCGGCAACTCGCACGCTGGCTGCAGGATGAGCCCGAGGGGCACACGGCGGTGCTCGACTTCACAGCCAGCGCCCAATACGTGCGGCGCCACATACCCGGCGCCTGGTTCGTGCTGCGCTCGCAGTTGGAGACCGCCCTGCGCACCGTGCCGCCCGCCAGCCGCTATGTGCTCACCTGCGGCACCAGTGCGCTGGCGCGCTACGCCGCCGAAGCCGTCGCCCGGCTGACAGGCGCCCCCACCGCGGTGCTGCAAGGCGGCACCCAGGCGTGGATCGACGAAGGCCTGCCCCTGGAAACGGGAGAGACGCGCCTGGCCTCTGCGCGCATCGACCGCTACCGCCGCCCCTATGAGGGCACCGACGCCCCGCGCGAAGCCATGCAGGGCTATCTGGACTGGGAGTTCGGGCTGGTGGAGCAACTGGCGCGCGATGGCACGCACGGGTTCACCGTGGTTTGATTTTGCTATTAAAAATATAGCGAAAACGCCATGAATAGTGCGGTAGTGGGCTGAAAGCACCCGAAGCTAAATACCGTCCGGCGCCAAAGGCAGGCGGACGGTGAAGCGGCTTCCCTGGCCCGGCCCCGGGCTCTCGGCCGTCACTTCACCGCCGTGGGCCTGCACGATCTTGCGCACGATCGCCAGCCCCAGCCCCAGGCCGCCTTCTGCGTTGGATGCGGCGCCGGGGGCCTGCACGAAAGGCTCGAACAAGTCGTCCACGGTGCCCGGCAGAAGGCCGACGCCATCGTCTTCGATCGACACCTCCACATGGTCGGCTGCGCGCAGCCCCACGGTCAGTGCGATCTTGCCGCCGGGGTCCGTGTACTTGGCCGCGTTGGTCAGCAAGTTGGCGAACACCTGCACCAGCCGCTGCGCATCCCCGATCACGACGGCAGCCACGGTGCCGAGTTCGGTCTCCAGCCGATGCCCTTTCTTCACGCAGAGCGGCGCGCTCTGCTCCAGCGCTTGCTGAAGGACCTGCCGCAAATCCACCGGCAGGTTGGCTGTGGCGTTACCCCGCATCAGCCCGGAAAGGTCCAGCAGGTCATCGGCCATGCGCTTCAACTGCGCCACCTGGCGGCCGATGATCTCGTTGGCCCAGACCACCCGTTTCTCGTCATCCGGGGCACGGTGCAACACCAAGTGCGCGGAATGAATGGCCGACAGCGGATTGCGGATCTCGTGGCTCAAAACCGCCATGGCGTTGTCTTTTGCGCGATTGCTCGCATGCAGTTGCTGGACTTTTTCAGCCAGCGCCTTGCGCGAGCGCCGCAGCTGCGCCCCCATCAGGCCAATGGCCACGCCGATGGCCACGAAAAGCAGGATGCGAGCGACGTTCTCAGGCTGCAGCACATCGTGCAGGCCGGCACCACGCGCGATGAACAAGTAGGTGCCGATCAGGGTTCCGAGGGCCGTGGCCAGCAACGCGGGGCCCAGTCCGCCGTACATCGCCGCCACCACGATCGGCAGGGTCAGGACCAGATACGGCCCCTGATTTCCCAGCACCGGGTTCAGCAGGTAGCGCAGCAAAAGCGCGACCAACACCGCTGCGATGGCTGAGAGATAGTGTCGATTCATGGGGCGCGATGATGCAGCATGCCTCTCCGTCCGGCTGCAAACCCAGCGGTCCTGCCGCGAAAAATGCCGCCGCCGTCACGGATGCCGCGTTGACTGGCTGGCCGGCCGGTGGGTTGGCAGGCCCGTTTCGCGCCGCTCACTACAATCTGCGCCCCATGCACAACCGCCACGATCCCCGTGTCCTGCCCATGCGCGATGGGGTGAGCCCCAGTTGCGTGGCGCTGCCATCGTCGGGGCACGGCAGCCTGCTGGACTTTCTGGTGGAGCGGCTTCCCGCCGTCGGCCGCGAGGCGTGGTCGCAGCGCATGGCGGCTGGCGAAGTGGTCGATGAATTCGGCGTCGCGGCAACGCCCGATCGGCCCTTCCTGCCCGGCATACGCCTGTATTACTACCGGGCGCTGGAGCAGGAAATCGCCATTCCCTTCGAGGAAACGGTGCTCTACCAGGATGACCACATCCTCGTCGCCGACAAGCCGCACTTTCTGCCCGTAGTGCCCACGGGCCGCTACCTGCAGCACACGCTGCTGGTGCGGCTCAAGCGCCGGCTGGGCCTGCCCGATCTCACCCCCGTGCACCGCATCGACCGCGACACGGCCGGGCTGGTGCTGTTTTCGGTGCAGCGCGAAACGCGGGGCGCTTATCAGGCGCTGTTCCGCGACCGCCGCATCGCCAAGACCTACGAAGCCGTCGCCCCGTGGCGCGAAGACCTGGCGTTTCCGCGCGAGCACGCCAGCCGCATCGAAGAAAGCCCGCAGTTCTTTCGCATGCGGGAAGTGCCGGGCGAGCCCAACACCCTCACTCGCATCGAGGTGCTGCAGGTGGCGGGCGGCTGGGCCCGCTACCGCCTTTCGCCCGTGACGGGCAAGCGCCACCAGTTGCGTGTGCACATGGCCGCCCTGGGTCTGCCGCTGCGCGGCGACGCTTACTACCCCGAGGTGAACGATCTGCCCGAAGGCGACTTCTCGCGGCCGCTGCAGTTGCTGGCGCGGTCGCTGGCGTTCGATGATCCGGTCACCGGGGCAGCCCGGCGTTTCGAAAGCACTCGGGCGTTGAGCCCGTTGGAATGACCGCTGCGCCGTGCCTATAATCCGCACCGCTGCGGGTGTAGTTCAATGGTAGAACGGCAGCTTCCCAAGCTTCATACGAGGGTTCGATTCCCTTCACCCGCTCCATCTCTTGTAAGTCGTTGATTCATAACGATTTTATCCAAGAGATGAAGAATGCAACTCACACCTAGAACTCACACAGTTGCTAGAAATTTAGGCAGTTGGAGCCTCCAACGTGCCGATCCCCATGCCCCGGCTCATCCGGGACAAAAAGTCAGGTGTCTACTTCTTCAGGCTAGTGCTGCCACGTGCAGTAGCTGGCGCACAACAGAAGTGCCTGTATTTCTCCCTCAAAACTCGTGAAAATAAGGTAGCAAGGGCAAAAGCTGCTGTCCTCAATCTGCGAGTTGAAATGACCAAGCCATATATTGATTTTGACAATATCCGGGAGCTTATTAATATTGATCTGAAAAATGGTATTTTTCAGGCTGATACCGCTGAAGAGCAGGAGCGCGGATTGAAAATCCTGGAGGCGATGGGCAAAGCCCACGCTGCTGGTTCTTCACTGCAAGCAGCACCAGTTAATAATATCAAAATCACTATCACTACTTACGATGAAGCGGTGGCTGGTTTCCTGTCTGAGCTTACCCCCACCCTCAAAAGCACTACGGTCTACAAATACAAAAAATCCTTTGAGTTTTTCCGTAATTATTTTTCAAGCGTAGATATCAACTCCTACTCAAAGGAAGATATTAAGACCTTCAAAAATAAGATGCTGGCAGAGAAGAAGGTGCCTCATACCATCAATGGATTCTTGGGTTGCCTTCGTGGGTTGTTTGACTATGCGATTAAGAATGGATTGAGGTCAGAGCAGACCAATCCCGTAGAAGGCATGTATATTAAAAATAGCAAAAAGCAGTTGAAATCCCGAGATCAGTTCTACGAAGATGACTTGCAAGCTATTTTTGAGTGGACAAACTATAAAACCTATGCCAAAAAACCAGATTACTTCTGGGGGCCTCTGATTTGTCTCTATACAGGCATGCGGCCAGAAGAGATCACCACTCTTGAGGTTAAAAATATTAGGCAGGATGATGGAATTTACTTCTTTCAGGTAAAAGATGCCAAAACACCTGCGGGAGTTCGCCCCATTCCCATTCATTCCCAATTGATTAAAATGGGACTATTGGAGTATGTTGATAAAATTAAGGAAAAAGAAAAACTGTTCTGGTACTTGAAAAATGGTCACAATGGGACCAAGAAAAATATGTCCAGGAGTTTTTCCCTGTATCTTGAAGATGTTGAAGTGAAACAAGATGACAATTGCTTCTACTCTCTGAGGCACACTGTTATTACTCGGCTTGTTGCACGCAACGTCAATAATTCAACCATCTACACCCTATCGGGTCACGTCAGTGACAAATCAACTCACTACAACTATCTGCATGAACTGCCCATGAAGACTCTCAAAGAGGCTATTGAGAAGCTGGACTGGCACGAGAAGATTAGTTTTAGTGGGTTTGACTATCTGCAAGCATTCACTGTATTTGATTGAAAATAAAAAAAGCCAGTCAGTGACTGGCTTTTTATTTTCTACTGCTATTGACATTCTCCGAATATCTAATATAACAATAAGACCGTTCTCAGGCGGGCAAAAATATATTAGCAAACTTTAAACAAAAGTCAAGACAAAATATCAAACTGCCCACTTGCAAACAGTAGGGCAGTTTTTTTATGCGTCGATTAAGTTCCTCGGTCGAAAAACTGCTAACGCGAATGGCTAATATAAAGGCAGGTTAAAAATATTGGGGTAGGCTCCCATAACTGTAAAACCCCCTTAGCAGGTAGCGAGCACCATTTTAACCGATGGTGAAAGTACGTTAGAACTTGAAAGGCGAATCTGGAAAGCGACAGGGAAGACAAGGCAAGACCCCCCAGATGTACTATCAACAGTACGAACTTGTTAAATGGAAATGGTTGATTATTTTCCATCCGGGGTTATGTGATATTTATCGCACGGAGTAATTTACCGGCAAAGTCCGAAACTCAAATTTTTTGGGTTAGGGTAAGACTTTGCCGGGACCGTGTGATAACACGGGACAGGCAAAGTCATAGAGCAATAATCTAGATATCAAAGTAGAGTAAAGATCTATGACGAAGGCTAAAATAAAGATCTAGATTCCAGAGAATAATAAGATTCTGGATATCAAAATAGAACTACGCAAGTAGATGAACGAAAGTGAATAAAAAAGGAAAACGTGCGCAAAATCAAATTATGTAAGACACCGTTCGCTCATAACACTTTTTGAAATCATTGATTCCCCAGCGTATTGAACAATATTCCAAAAAATCGATTTTTGTTTTCTCGTCGATTTCTTCAATCGGCCTGATATCTAGAATGTCAACAATAGGATTCTTAAAAATAATCTGAAACGTTGGTTTTGACTTGATAAAAGGGTTCCAATGTGAACCCACCTCATGGTCTCCAACGTAATCATCCAAACCAATAAAAATCCAGGATAAAAAAAACAGCGGCATGCAAATTAAAAAAAGGTAGCGGACGCGAATTCTCATTATGGCCTTTCAAATCCAAACTTGTTTCTAAGCTGCTCTGCAATGATCATTCCATAAATTCCCGGGCAGGCGCGACTAGTTCCAATAGCTACAGCAAATTCACGATGACCACCTAATTTCTTTATGGGAAAAAACTCGGCTAATGTCCTTACCAACTTTTCCGCGCTAGTCAATTGCACTTCTGGAGGCTCATCACGACTGACATCAAGCCTATCCTTTTGGACACTTAAGAATTCAGAACCGGCAGATTTCAGCCCCTCTTTTTTTGCCACATTGAAAATTCCTGGACCATATTTTCCAGCTTCGCCTCTTGCACTAAAATCAGCAAGGAAAACTAAACCAATTATTCCAGTGTTAGATTTCGCCACATGAGCTCCCTTGTCTCTGATATCAAGAGCTTCATAAATAGTGCCTGCGCAATCTATTGCATAATGATAGCTCACCTGACCGAACTTGCTCATATCGATTTTTTCAACCTGTCTAAGTGAATCGATTCCAGCAGCTCCACAAGTGAAAGAATTGCCCGCATGGTGAATGGCAATAGCTTTGTAATCCCAGTCATTTCCCGGCAATTTAGCAGGATTGATGGCATTCCATTGCTTGCGCTCAATTACTCCTAACCTGTTAATAATTGCTTGCCTTACGTCACTCCGATCTGTGGACATGCGAGCAGCCAAAGGATTAGCTACACGAACAGCATTTTTATTTAAATTGCGGTGAGTGATGCTATTTGGGAAAATTACCGAATCTGCCGGGCAAATTCCACTCATAGCCTGGAAGATATAAATTGCCTCCAGAGTTTCCTGTGAAATTAATCCATTTTCTTTAACTGCCACATATCCTATCTTCGATTTCAGATGGTAGTTCAATGCCTTCTGAACAGCCATGACCTCATGGGGTTTGTTACCTGTAGTCCTCCCGACAGGTGAAGATATTTTTAAGCCTGACATAAATTTAACTAATGCTCCCTTTTTAAATGACTAGTTAATTTTTGCACAATCTCAACCACAAATTTCATATTATTTTTATCCAATGGTTGCAGTAGTTGAGCTATCTCGTTGGCTCCTGACTGAGTGGAGCCACTTGCAGTAGGAATGAAGGCTTCTACTGGACAGTTGAGCACATTGGCTAGCTCCACCAGCCTCGGGATGGTAGGCATCACAACACCTCTTTCCATCCGTGATACAGCCTCTGGGCCTACCTCCAGCCTCTCAGCAAGCTGATCCTGTGACATGCCTGCATCCAGCCTTCTGGCTCGAATGCACGCTCCTACATCCATAGCAATCTTTTTGTCAAAGTCATCTTTCATATGTACGCCCTCTTTGTCAACCCCATAGGTTGATAGCAACCAGGGTTGACAGGAAGAACAGATATGGTAGAAAGCGACCCATCCAGTTGACTGGCTGGAGCCATTGCGTCAAAGATGACTACTTCACAGAGAGAGTGTTATGGAAAGCAGTTTTAAAAAAGGCTACGAAAAAAGTATTAGTTCTGATGGCTCAATTGAATTGAGCTTCAAGACTGAAAGGATTGGTGCACACAGTGGGGCAGGATTTGCGGGTATTTTGATGCTGGCGCTTTATCCCGTCTCATGCGCAGTGACCAGTCCTGCAATGATTCCGTTTTATGATTCGCACTCCGTTAGGAATGAATTTCCAGTTGGTCTGGTAATTTTCTGGAATATTTTGGCCGTTGCACTGTGGATTTTTGTTGTGCGAAAATTCAATTTTCAAAAATCCTCACTGACGATTAGGCCCAAGGTTGGGATCATCTTTGAGGGCAAGCAGTTGCCATTTTCAGATATTCAAACCATTGCTACACTGAACGAAACAACCAGCAGGAATGGAAAAGGAAATGCATATGTGTACGCCAGCGCAGGCGGTAGGAAAGTGAAAATCACTAAATATATGCCATTGGAACTTGCGGAAACCATTGCAGCAGAAATTAAACAGGCATCAGGATTTAGCTGGGGCTAAGCAAAAAATTTTAGATTGTTGCCTATATTTATTTCTCTGAGTACAGGGGTTGTTGAATAAACACCCCATAAAAGTAACACCAACTCATCACAGAAATAATGAAGAGCCAAGTCAAAATTTGAAGTGTTACTCACCACACATGAAATGAAAAAGTAACACCGCGAAGCCAGAGCACCGGAAGGTGAAAAGCAGGGTTTTTAAAGAGCACCGCACTTAAAATAAAGTCGCCAGTAGGCGGCTTTTTTTATGTGCGGAAGGCTGTTGGATGTTTGGTATTTTTTATTCCCCCGAAGGGGCGAGCCAACACGTAGTGTTGACCTTTTAAACAACGTGCAAAAGGTGTAGTGAGTTACACCTGAAGGGTGTGGTATTTACAACCGCAAAATAACAGCTAAGATAATAAAAAAGAGAAGGCAAAACGTCCATGCACAGCATAATAAGAACAAAAAAGCATAAGTCAATAGCTGGGTTGAAATTCAGGGAGAAACACACATACAGAATAAACCCTACGCCAAATGCAGATCCTGCAAAACAACAAAAAAACAAATTGGTATTTGGACAGGAAAATTACTCAGCCGTAGCTGATAATTTTCTGCAAAATTATGAAGCTGCTGGAAATAAAATTAGAAAAGATGCAGTGCTGGCAATTGAGTATTTGCTAACTGCAAGTCCCGAATTTTTTGACGCAGGTTCAAAAAATGAGCGGGACGCCAGATTAAAAAACTGGTGCGAAGCTCAAATTGAGTTCGTGAAAAAAGAGCACGGAGAGAAAAATATTCTCTGCATGTATCTGCACCTGGATGAAAAGACTCCGCACATAGAAGCCTATGTTGTGCCGATAGATGCAAAAGGAAAGCTCAACTGCAAGAGCTTTCTTGGGGGCCAGGCGAAGCTCAGAGATCTACAGACCAGGTATGCCACCCACAATAAAAATTTTGGCCTCCAGCGTGGTTTGAAGGGCTCCAGAGCCACACACCAGCAAGTGCAGAAGTTCTATGAGCAGATCAAGCAACCCACAAAAGTGAACAATGAGAATTTGCAAAAGGCAGTGAAGCTGGAAGCTCCTGCCTTAAAAAATATTTTGAATCCTGACGTCTATTTGAAAGAACAGGAAGCAAAAATATATGCAAAGGTCGCCAGACTGTTTGCATCAACAGTCTATGAAAACAAAATTATTCAGCAAGCTAAAAAGATTCTGCGTGAGTGGAAGCGTGCAGAAGCTGATGCCGAAAAATTAAAATATAAGCTGGAGAGTGAAAAAGAAGCATTGCAGGAAAAGCTCAACAGCCAGGCTAAAGCCATTCAGAATCTGCAACAACTGCAATTAGATAATAAGGATTTGCAGAGGCAGCTATCTAATGCAATTAGCGAAACGAACGCACTCAAAGAAAAATTCTCACCGAACAAACTCAAAACTTGACTTTTGAATAGATTGCTGTGTAATTAATTAATGAACACCAACGACAATGATCAAAAAATTCCAGAAATTCATATTAAAGAATTAAGCCCGGAGGAGGCTAAATATTTGGTGGAAAAATGGTTGGCTATTTTACAAAAAGTTTTCCCAGTAGAATAAATTCTAAGGCTTTATTTTTGGTGGGTTCATTATTTCCGCGATTTTTTTCGCATCGTTATATCCCTTTTTACTCAGATTTTCGATTTGCTTTAATTGATCCGGAGTTAGCTCACCGGCTTTCACTCCCAACTCTTCAGCAACGTCCTTAATTAGCAAGAACAAGCTCATCAACTTCTCTATGCACTCTAGATAACCTAACTTTGACAACACCCGAACTGCAAGTTCATAATCAAATAATTTAATCATTTCATTCCTTCTGCACTGATAACACCACTGGAAGCCAACGCAATTCTTTCGTAATTTTATTAGATTTCACGATTGGAATGGTTAAACCGCCACCAGCTCTCAAATATTGCTGAGGAGTTGATGCATTATGGAAAACTCTCTTTTCATTTAATAATTCCGCTATGGCCTCATAAGCTTCATCGGAAAGACCCGACCAATAAACTATTGAGGGAATCTCAGGAACCAACGACATGCGATTACCACGAAATCCGACGATATTTTGATTTAGTTCGGCATAGGTAACAGAGCGATATTTTTTGACATATTCAAATATTTGATCTTTAAGAGAATTCATTCGGACACTCTACCAGTGGATGCGCTACCATACAACTCACACATCTAACCCACACATTTCCGCCTAAAAATTAGGCAATGTTTGAGCTAAGTTGTTGATTTGACTGAGGTAGTAGGGTCCAGAAATTTTGTTCCCTTCACCCGCTCCAATTTATGATCTACAGACTTCCATTGACGTCTGTAAGTCGTTGAAAACAGGGGCTTTTGCCCCTTTTTTCATTCCAGTGACGTCCATTGAAATCCGCCTGCATCCAGGACTTTTAAGTCCATTTTTAAGTCCATCAATACGGACGCGGCGCAAACCGGATTGTTGCTGGAGGAGCGAGGCCAAAGGGAACCTCTCAAAACCCAGCCGGTCACTTGTTGACCAAGACCAGCTAACCCATTCCTTGCCATGATCACACCCCGTAGCGCCCTGAAGTTCGACCTGTTCGCGCAGGCTTCGCGCCAGCACAAGA
>NZ_BQXQ01000063.1 GCF_030159055.1 Acidovorax sp. SUPP3334 | reverse complement strand
GCCTTTATTTGCGTCTGCTCGCGCTGCTGGCCGAGCCGCCCATGGCGCTTGCCGCGAGGCCGCGAGAAGGAAAGCCTGGCTTACTCAGATTGGCTTGAAGCGGGTGGCGAATTTTGCAGGGCCGACTCGATAGGGTTCAGTACATTGCAATCCCCCAGCAGCTGGCGAAGTTCGTTTGTATCCATAGACAGATAGATTTTCCGTGTTTTCATCTGCCTTGATATCGCCAAAGGCACAGTAGAGTAACGTGGAAATCTTTCTGAGAGCTACGGGTTGGCCATCGAAATCCCTGCAAGTCCGCCTTTTGAGCAAGGATTCCCATAGATTCGCATTATTCAGTTCTTTTGATTCGAAGTTGGGTAGCGCATAACGGGTGCCTCCTTTAATGATTTCGACCGGTGGCATGGCATGACGAATGGAGGCACAAAAATCCAAGTATGAAGCTGCATATTCTTGGGGGTTTATGGATGACTGCATTGATTCTGGCGCTAGAGGATGCTGTGTTCCATGGTGAAAAATATGAGACAGCCAATCCCATGACCATTTTTGCTCCCGAGGAGCATCAATCAGCACCTCTGCATTAAAAATATCTTCGTCAATCTGCGTTTTTTTGATAGAGGCACCCGTTGAAAATTCAACCAAACGATTTAAATGCTCAGCTGTTATTTCGAATTGTTGATGCTTTGCATAGTCCCAAAAAATCAATTTTCCCGCATCTATTTTTAGAAAATGAGAAGACTGCAGCCACTTCATAAATATTATTTCCGGAAAATTTATGACAATGGGCGAACACGAGTTCACCCATTGCTGAGTCAATTATTTTCTGACTGCGTGGTCTCTGTATGCGTCATTGGATTGGCATTTCAATGGCGATTCAATCTGAATTTTCTTCATATGAAGGTCCTTAAAGTGAAAACGCCGCGAAATTGCGGCAGAGCAATATTGACATCAAATTCGTGTCTGAAAAGGTAATAAGGGAAACATCAATAAAATAAAAATAACTTATCTATTGATACATAAATTTTAATCATTTAAATTATTTGCATTTTTTATGAATTATTATTCGATACCACTGACCTTAATAAATCTTGATAGTGCGCTGATAAACAGAGCCAACGACGGCGGCGGCCGTGGTGCAAAGCCCGTGAACGGATTGGTGGGCGAGTCGTAGAGGTTTAGGCCTCCAATCGGCCTCCAGCGCAGATTCCACTAGGGCATTCTGCTATTAAATAAATAGCAATTGGCTGTGTCTGCTTTCCGGGTCTGCTTTGTATGCTCGTGCCTGCGTCGGAAAGCGGTTGGTCCTGCGTATCGAACCAAGGCGCAGCGCGACGGTGGCGCGACTCCGCGAGGGCGCCGCGCCAAGGCCCACCGTGGTCGCGCCGCCAAGGTGTCACCCTGCCGCGGTCATTGGAAAGTCCGTGGAGGCCGCCAGCGTGCGCCACTGCGCGGTTTCGCCTTCCACGAACGCATGCTTGTCTGCGATGGCCTGCAGCGTGTCCGTTCCCAGCGGCAGGCGCAGCGGCGGGGTGGGGCTGCTCGCCAGTTGCATCACCGCCTGGGCCAGGCGCACGGGGTCGCCGGGCTGGTTCAGATTGATCCGGCGGGCCGCTTCGCGAACGGCCCCGGCGCTGGCCGCATAGTCGTCGATGACCCGGGGCGAGACCGCCAGCGACGCCGTGTCGAGAAACTCGGTGCGGAAGTAGCCCGGCTCCACCACCGTGGCTTGGATGCCCAGCGGCGCGAGTTCGGCGTGCAGGGCTTCGGTCAGGCCCTCGACCGCGAACTTGGTCGAGCAATAGGCGCCGAAGCCCGCGCTCGATCTGACCCCGCCCAGCGATGAGATGTTGATCACGTGGCCGGCGCGGCGCGCCCGCAGGGAGGGCAGGACCGCACGCGTCACGTTCAGCAGCCCGAACACGTTGGTGTCGTAGAGGCTGCGCACCTCTTCGGCGCTGGCTTCTTCCACCGCACCCAGCAGGCCGTAGCCCGCGTTGTTGACCAGCACGTCGATGCGGCCGAAGCGCTCCAGCGCGGCGCCCACGGCATGGTGGGCCTGCGCCTCGTCGGTCACGTCGAGGGCGACGGCCAGCAGCGCGTCGTGCGTGCCCAGCCGCTCGGTGATCGATTGCGCACTGCGCGAGGTGGCCACCACGGCATCGCCCTGGGCCAGCGCGGCCTTCGCGAAAGCCGTCGAACTGGGCAGCCTGCGCCAGGCCGCTGCGGCGCAGGGCGTTACGCCGCAGGCGGCGAGCCTGGCGCTGGCCCAACTGGAGGCGCATCTGGGCGTGCGCCTGTTCCATCGCACCACGCGAAGCCTCAGCCTGACGGAGGAGGGCCGCCAGTTCCTCGACGCCGCGCAGCCCGGTCTCGCGGCCCTGCAGCGTGCCGTGCACGGAGCGCAGCGCGGGCGTGAGGAGATCGCCGGTCCGCTGCGCATCGTCGCGCCGCGCTCGATGATGCTGGAGGTGATCTGGCCCGTGGTCGATGCGTTCTGCCGCCGTTATCCGCAGGTCGATCCCGACGTGCAACTGGACGACCGCATCGGCAACTGGGTGGAAGACCGCGTGGACGTGGGTTTTCGCTCGGGGCACCCGCCCGAGGGCGGCGTCGTCGCGCGGCGGCTGATCGCGCTGCAATTGGTGGTGTGCGCCACGCCGGACTACCTGGCGCGCCATGGAACGCCCCTGCGCATCGAAGACCTGGCCCGGCACCGCTGCAGCGGATTCCGCCACCCCGCCACGGGCAAGCCCATGCCGTGGGAGTTCCGTGTGGGCGAAGACATCGTGGCCCACGCCATTGCGCCCGCCTTCTGCGTCAACGACATCGAACTGGAGGCCCGTGCCGTGCTGGGCGGCCATGCCATCGGCCAGCTCGTGGGCGTAACGGCCGCGCCGCTGGTGCGCAGCGGGCAACTGGTGCCCGTATTGACCGATTACATCGCGCAGCACCTGGGCCTGTACGTGTATTACGGCAGCCGTGCAGCGCAACCGGCGCGCGTGCGCGCATTCATCGACCTGGCGGTGGAGATGCTGGCGAACAACCCCGTGTTCGGCCTGAGCGATCAGGAACTGGCAGGGGCCTCTTCGCCAGCGGGAAAGCGGGCACGAAAGCCCGGCAAGGCCAGGCTGCGGGCCGACCCGGCGGGAGGGTGAACGGGGCCGCTCTGCACCGCCTGCCTGCCTGCCTGCCGACCTGACACGAGGCGAATCGGATGGGGCCGCTGCCTTGTCCCGGTCCGCTGCCCGGCGCAGGCGCAGGGCGCCGGTACGGGTTGGCGAACCGAAGAAATGCGGGCAAAGTCCGCAAAGCACCCTTGCGCCGCCGCGCCGCCCACTCCATCCTCACGCCATGACCGCTTCCATCGACCCGCCCCGCATTCCGCTGGCCCCCGTGGCGCGTGTGCTGGCCGAAGCGGCGCTGCAGCGGCAGAACATGCTGCTCGGTGTCGATGCCTCGGGCGTGCCGGGCGCGGCAGGGCCGGACGGCGCCCCCGCGGCACCGGGCGCGCTGCCGGGCCAGATTCCCCCGGCCGCGCAGCGCCCGCCGCTGCCCGTGCCGGCACCGGCCGACCGCGTGAGCCTTTCGCCCCAGGCGCTCCAGAGCCTGGACGGCGCAGCGCCCGGGCCTGCCGGCACGGCGGCGGCCGGGCGCGGGACGGTTGCGGCACCGGGCGCTGCGCCTGCGGCCGCACCCGCAGCGGGGCTCACGGGGGCGCCGGCACTGGCCTCGCCCACGGGCGCGAACGGTGTGCAGGGCCTGCCCTGGCCTACGGGCGGCGTCGGGGCGCCACTGCGCCAGATGCTGGGCGCATTGCTGCATCAGCTCACGGCGCCCACCGGCCGGCCCCAGCAACTCGTCGCGGCGCAACCCTGGCCGGCGGCGCTGGCGCAGGGCGCGGCGGACGATCTGCCGCCCCTGCAGACCTGGATGGCGCGGCAGGGCACGGTGGAGACGGCCGATGGCCCCCGGGGCTTCGCGCTCACGCTGCGGGTGCCGGCCAGCTGGCTTCAGGCACCGCAGCCGCCTTCCGCGCCGTCGGCATCCTCTGCCGCCGTGCCTGCCGGGGCCGGCACCGATGGCGGTGCGGCCACCGGCGCGGCCGATGCGGCTGCGCCGGTGGTGTTCGCGGGCCGGCCGCAGGCGCTGCAGTCGGGGCTGTTCGCGCTGGTGCTGCAATCGGGCGAAGGCGCTGCGGCCAGCCGCACCAGTGCGTTTCTGGCGCTGGATTTCGCACCGCTCGCCCAGGCGGCGGCTGTGGTGTATGGGCGGGACATGCTGGCTTTGCAGCGCTCCGACCCCTGGCTGCAGATGGCGGCGCTGCAGGCCAGCGGCTGGCGGCCCGAGGACGACGAGGCCGCGCGCAATGGGCGTGGCGAGCCGTGCGACACGGCCGGTTGCCCCTACGTTGGCCGCGCGCCGTGCGTGCAGCCCTTTTGCGTGGCGCTGCGCGTGTTCGAGGCGGGCCCGGTGCGGCCGGTGGGCGATGCGCCGGGCAGCGGCTCCGGTCCGGTGCGCCCTGACTGACTGACTGAATGAATGAATAAAAAAACCGCCAGGGCCTTGGGCGGGCGCTGGCGGTTTCTGGCCGGTCCGGCCTGGCCTGCCGATCCGATGAGGCGGCAGGCGGGGCACGGTCGATCGGTCGGTCGATCGATCAGGGATACAGGCCGCGCATTTCGCGGGCGTGCAGGATGCGCTGGCACGCCACGATGAAGGTGGCCGTGCGCAGGCTCACCTTGTGTTCCTGGGCCACGTGCCAGATGCCCGTGAAGGCCTCTTGCATGATGCGCACCAGGCGGGCGTTGATCTCGTCCTCGCTCCAGAAGAAGCTGGAGAAATCCTGCACCCATTCGAAGTAGCTCACCGTCACGCCGCCGGCGTTGGCGATCACGTCGGGCAGCACCAGCACGCCCTTGTCGTGCAGGATGTCGTCGGCCTCGGTGGTCGTGGGGCCGTTGGCGCCCTCGATCACGAGCTTGGCCTTGATCTGGCCGGCGTTGTGCTTGGTGATCTGGCCTTCCAGCGCGGCGGGGATGAGGATTTCGCAGTCCACGCCCCAGAAGTCTTCCTTGGCCATGGCTTCGGCACCGGTGAAACCGCCCACGCCGCCCGTCTTCTTGACATGCTCCAGCAGTGCCGGCACGTCCAGGCCGGTCTGGTGGAAGATGGTGCCGGTGTGGTCCTGCACGGCCACGACCTTGGCGCCCGCTTCGGCGAACAGCTTGCCGGCGATGCCGCCCACGTTGCCGAAGCCCTGCACGGCAACGCGTGCGCCTTCCAGCGGCAGGCCGGTCAGCTTGGCGGCTTCCACGCCCACGGTGTACACGCCGCGGCCGGTGGCCTCGACGCGGCCGAGCGAGCCGCCCAGGTCCACGGGCTTGCCGGTGACGACGCCGGTGGCGGTGGCGCCGGTGTTCATGGAGTACGTGTCCATCATCCAGGCCATGACCTGGCCGTTGGTGTTCACGTCGGGAGCGGGGATGTCCTTGGAGGGGCCGATGAGCAGGCCGATTTCGCTGGTGTAGCGGCGGGTCAGGCGCTCCAGCTCGCCGCGCGACAGCGTCTTGGGATCGACGCGGATGCCGCCCTTGGCACCGCCGTAGGGCACGTTGACGGCGGCGTTCTTCACCGACATCCAGGCCGACAGGGCCATCACTTCGGACAGGGTGACGTCCTGGTGGAACCGCACGCCGCCCTTGCCGGGGCCGCGGCTCAGGTTGTGCTGAACGCGGTAGCCCTCGAAGTGGGCGATGGTGCCGTTGTCCATTTCGATCGGCACGTCCACGATCAGGATGCGCTTGGGACGCTTGAGCGTTTCCACCCAGCGCGCCAGGCTGCCCAGGTAAGGGGTGACGCGATCCACCTGCTGCAGGTAGTTGCCCCACGGGCCGAGGTCGTCGGCCTGGAGGTAGGAGGGCAGCTGGTGCTGGATGCGGGTGTCGTTGGTGTTCGACATGGGGGTGTTTCCTTGAAGGAGATCAGTTCAGACGACGGAGCTTATGCCTGCCCCTGGCCGCTGTCCAAGGCCGGAGTGTTACAGGTTTATGCGCCAAATGCATAACTCGGCAGACGGGTCTCGGCGCCGTTTTTCAAGGGCGGGCCGACGGGCGGTAGGGCGCTGTATGGCGGTAGGGCCTCACTCCACCTTGAACCCCGACAGCGCCGGGTCGCCATCGGGGTAGCGCAGGTCGAGCCGGCCCAGCACTTCGCGCAGCACGGTGGCGATCATCAGGTTGCGGTGGGTCTTGGAATCGGCGGGCACGATGGTCCAGGGCGCCCAGGGCGTGTGCGTGGCGCCCAGCAGGGTGCCGTAGGCGCGCTGGTAGTCGTCCCACTGCTTGCGCGCGGCGATATCGCCCATGTCGAACTTCCAGTGCTTGGCCGGGTCGTCCAGGCGCTCCTGCAGGCGCTGGCGCTGCTCGTCGCGGCTGATGTGAAGCATGAACTTCACCACCACGGTGCCGGTCTCGGTCAGAAGGCGCTCGAAGTCGTTGATGTGCGCCAGCCGCTGGCGGTGCTGCTCGGGCGTGATCCAGCCGTTCACCACGGGCACCAGCACGTCCTCGTAGTGGCTGCGGTTGAACACCGTCAGCTCGCCCGCGCCGGGCACCTGCTGGTGGATGCGCCAGAGGTAGTCGTGGGCGCGCTCGGTGTCGGTGGGCGCCTTCCAGCCCACGGCGTGCACGCCCAGAGCGCTCATGCGGCCGAACACGCCGCGCACCGTGCCGTCCTTGCCCGAGGTGTCGGTGCCCTGCAGGATGACCAGCAGCTTGTAGCGCTTGTCGGCATACAGCAGGTCCTGCAGCGCATCGAGCTCGACCGCCAGTGCTTCGACCCGGGCCTTGTCGCTCGCCTTGTCGCCCTGCGAGAACGGCTTGGCCGAGGGGTCGAACCGGGCCAGATCGATCGCGGCGGAGCCACCGCCGTGGTCGCCGGTCTTCGCACTGGCCTTGGCACCGGCCTTGGCGGCCTTGCCTTTGCCGGAGGCCGCAGGCGGTTGCCATTGCGCCAGGCGCTGGGCGATCTCTTGGGGCGTGAGGGAGGCGGGAGCGCGGATTGCCATGGGCGTGTCCTGGTCGGGTGGGGAAGGCCCTAGTGTCGCGCGGGCCGGCCCGGACCGTGCAGCGAATCCGCGCCGCACAATCGTCGCCCGTGCCTTTGCCCCGTGCCTTGCCTTCACCGAGAAAGCCCCCGACATGCCCGATGACCGCGCCGTGAGTCCTTCCGATACTGATACCCCTTCCCCGGCCGGCCCGGCCGGCCCGGCCAACGCTGGCGATGCCGCCGTCGATGCGGTGGCGCAGGCCCTGCTGGCGGCCCGCGCCAGCGCCGTCCCGGCCGACCCCGAGCCGCTGGCCTCGGCGCTGCCCGACGCCCAGGCCGCCTACGCCGTGCAGAACGCCGTGGCGCACGCGCTGGGCTGGTGGTCCACCGGCGCGCCCCGGTACTGGAAATCCGGCGGGCCGGACCGCGCCGCCGTGCTCACCCATGCGCCGCTGCCCGAGGCCGGCGCATGGACGCACCCGGCCCATGCGGGCGCCTGGCCGCTGTCGCTGCGCGGCATCGAGGCCGAGATCGCCCTGCGGCTGGGCCAGGCCGTGGACGCGGCCACCGCCGCGCAACTGGCCGATGGCAAAGGCGCGCACCTCATCGACGCCATGGCCGTGTCCATCGAGATCGTGGAAACCCGCTGGGCCCCGGGCAGCAAGCCGTCCGCGCTGCTCAAGCTGGCCGACCAGCAGTCGCATGGCGCGCTGGTGCTGGGCGACTGGGTGCCGTTCGATGCCGGCGCGCCGCCCGACTGGGCGCACCAGCGCTGCACGGTGCGCATCACCGGCCAGGACGAAGTGGCCCGGCAGGGCACCCATTCGCTGGGCGATCCGGCGTGGCTGCTGGCCGCGTGGCTGCGCCATGCCACGCAGCACTTCGGCACGCTGCCGGCTGGCACGGTGGTCACCACCGGCACCTGGGCCGGGCTGCTGCTCGCCCGGCTGGGCGATGCGGTCGAGGTGGCGTTCGAAGGCATCGGCACCGCGAGCGTGCAGCTTTAGGGCGGCTCTTTTGTCGTCTGGACGGCTTTGTTGCATAAAACAATCTTCTTCCAGATCGGCGCTCTTTGCGCAAGATTCTTGCGCACGTATGAAAGCAAGAATTCGTACAAATTCTGTGATCTTTGGCAAGAAAATTCATTTGTGCAACAAAGCCGTTAGCGCATCACCGCACCCTTCAGGGTACGGCCTTGGGTGAGAACCGCACGAGCAGCCCCTTGTCCGTCACCGTGATGCTGCTGGGCTGCATGCCCAGGCCGTCCGGCAGGGCCAGGTCCTGCGGGCGCAACTGGTGCAGCACCACTTCGCGCAACGTCTGCTCGGCCAGTTGCGGGCCGTACACATCGAGCATGTCGGCCGCCTGCGGCTGCAGGCCTTCCAGGCGCAGCGAATTCACATGCAGCTGTTGCGCGCGGATCGTGCGGTCCGAGGGCTCGTAGCGCAGCGCGAAATCCACATCGAACGCACCGCTGTAATGGCGCTGCAGCAGCGGGCCGGAGGCCGTCACGTCCATGTCGGCGTTCAGCCGGTTCTGCTGCGGCAGCAGCCGCAGCCGGGGCGCCTGAACATCCAGCGTCATCAACCCGCCCAGCGCATAGCGGCGCGGAAACTTCTCGGCCACGGCCCCCTGCATCTGCTCGGCCGAGATCGTGTAGCTGGGCTGCGCGCCGGCGCGCTGCGCCACGGCGAACAGGCCCAGCGCCAGCACGGCGCAGACCGCGGCGAAAGCGCGGCGGTGCAGGGCATGGAAAAAGCGACGGAAATGCAGGGGGTGTGAAAGCGATCGAACAGCAACCATGTGGTGGACACCCTCGTGTGCGACAAAGAAAGGACCGGCAGCGGCTGAAGGATCACCGGCCATGGCGGTGACTGACCCTTGCCACGCCGCCCAGTTCCCTAAGGCTGGAAGCAGGGCGTAACAGTACGAGTACGACCCGTCCGTCCCCACCACCGGCCACTGCGCCAGGCCGCTACCCAGCCATGCGCAGCCGCCGCGCTGCGTCCTCCGCCCGAGCATCGTCGATTTCGCGCATCACCGCGTGCAGGTCCACGTCGGTGTGCTGGCGCTCATAGCGGCCGGTGAGCACGGTCTCGTTCGTGAGCGCACCGCGCTGGTACAGGCTCCAGATTTCGGGGCCGTACTCGGTGGCGCGCAGCTCGGGCGCGAACTGGCCGAAGAAATCGCGCAGGTTGGCCACATCGCGCAGCAGCATGCGCGGCGCATGGTTGTTGCCGGCGGCGTCCACGGCCTGCGGCAGGTCGATGATCACCGGGCCCTCGGCGCCCTCGTCCTCGCCTTCGCCCGCGCCCGGGGTGTGCGCCAGCAGGATGTTGAATTCGGACAAATCCCCATGCACGACGCCCGCGCACAGCATGCGCACCACCTCGCCAATCAGCGTGGCATGGTGCGTGCGCGCCTGCTCGGGCGTGAAGGCCACATCGTTCAGGCGCGGCGCGGCGTCGCCGTGCGCATCGGTCACCAGTTCCATCAGCAGCACGCCTTCATGGAAATTGAACGGCTGCGGCACCCGCACGCCTGCAGCGGCCAGCCGATAGAGCGCATCGACCTCGGCGCTCTGCCAGGCGGCCTCCTGCTCCTGCCGCCCGAACTTGCTGCCCTTGGCCATGGCCCGGGCAGAGCGCGAATTCTTGACCTTGCGGTTCTCGGTGTAATCCACCGCCTGCCGAAAGCTGCGGTGCGTGGCCTCTTTGTAGATCTTGGCGCAGCGCGTTTCATCGCCGCAGCGAACGACGTACACCATGGCTTCCTTGCCGCTCATGAGCTGGCGCACCACGGTATCGATCAGGCCTTCCTCGATGAGGGACTGGAGTCTGGGGGGAGCTTTCATCCGGACATTTTGCGCCTTGGGAGATCGCGTCTATTCTCCCGGGCCGACCACACCGACGAGGCGACCCGCCAGCGAATGACCTTTCCTCCACCCATTCCCTCCGCCTCGGGCGCCACACTTTTCGCCGCGCACCGGCGGCCTGCACACGGAACGGCCACTGCGGTGGCGAGAGCCGCGTGCGTGCTGGCGTGGACCTTGACCGGCGCCTGCGCGGCCTGGGGCAGCGCCGTCATTCCGCCGCCTGCCCATGCGCCCAAAGCCATCGGCGAACTCGCTGTCGTGCACACCGCGAACGGCACGGCCAAAAGCGTGGAAGGTGGCGATGCGAATTGCGAAGACCTGTCCCTCGATACGCGGCGCGTGGAGTACTTTTGGCAGCACGCGGTTCGAAGCGACCCGCACAACTACCGCCAGAGCCTGGACCAGGGCGATTGCCTGGCCGAAGTCCGCATTCAGCTCAAGAACCGACAAAGGGGCCGGCTGTCCCTCGATAACGCGACCGGCTGGGGCGTGCTGCAGATCGGAAAGACCGCGTACTACCTCTACTGCGAATCGTGCGAGGGCTTCATGGCGGCCGACTTCGGCTTTCCTTCCGCCAAGTAACACGTCGTTGGCCGCGTTGGCGGCCAGGCCGGCCCTTCAGCCCCCGGGCTTGCTCCACACCGGATCGAGCAGCCGCTCCAGCCGCTCATGCGAGGCCTCGACCTGCTTCAGCGCCGCCTCGGCGAGCGCAGGGGGCATCACCATCGACTTGCCATCGGCCTCGAACGGCTTGCCGCGCGAGATGGGCACCAGCGAGGCGCGGAACGCCTTGTCCTTGGCCAGAACGTCGTCCGGCGACAGATTGCGGGCTTTCAGCATGGCCAGCCGGTCCTTCAAAGCCGACTCGTAGCGGGGATTCACGACCGGTTTGCGCTGCTTCATGCTGGCCTGGAAACTCAGCGCCGTCGCGCGCTCGAACTCCAGCGAATTGCGCATGGCTGCAACCAGCCGATCCTGAGCGGCCTCGGTGGCGGAGGCGTCGCTGACATCCACACCCGCCCAGAAATCACGATGCATCTGCTCGGTCAGCACCGCATCCGGCTTGAACATCGACATCAGCACCGCCTGCCGCTTGGCGCTCAGCTCGGCCGCCCAGGGCGTTGCCGCCAGCAGGCAGGAAAGAAGCAGGGCACAGCAGGTGCGAATCCATCGGTGGGGCGAGCGGTTCATGGGCAAGGCTTTCAAGTCGGTTCGTCGTCGGTCAGACCAATGCACGTGTGCGCGCACCAAGGGGCGCGGCCGGGCTGGCAGCTTGGCAGTATCGCCCCGACGGCGCCCCGCGCTCGCCACCGCGAGCAATGCCCCGCACCGTGGCTGTTTTAGCATCGCGCCCATGCCCCACGAGCCGCCACGGATCCTTGCCGACATCGACTTCACCGCCCCTGCGCACGAGGTGGCGCAGCGGCTCATCGGCGTCACGCTGCTGATCGACGGCGTGGGCGGGCGCATCGTGGAAACCGAGGCCTACGACCAGCTCGACGCCGCCTCGCACACCTTAGGCGGCCCCACGCCCCGCAACGCGGCCATGTTCGGGCCGCCGCGCATCGGCATCTCCAAAGCGGTGGACGTGCCCTGGCGGTTCGGAGAGAAAGGCTCGCGGTTCTTGAGCCGGCCGTTCGGCGACAAACTGCGGGGCCAGGGCTGAATTGGCGCACCGTGCTTTTTTACCCCCCACACTCACAGCAAAGAGCAGGTTGAAAACTTTGAAAGCGAGCACAGCGACAACATGGCCATGAGACTGCTTCTTCTTCGCTGCGTGACGCTGCTTTGCATTCCAGGGGCGGTGGCTGCAACTCAGGCCCATGCGGCCCATCCAGAACCTGCAGGCGCTGCGCCTGCGCCCCCGGCCACAAAACTGCAGGAAGACCAGCGCCGCATGGACCCACGCGCCTATCCCCTCGGCAAGGTACGCCGCATTGCGCTATCGAGCCCCAGATTTTTCGACGCAGACGGAAAGCCGTGCGCCACGCAACCTGCGCCGGCGCGCATCACCGAGCGGTACGTGCGCAACTTCTTGCGGCAGGCTTTCCCGGTCTCGCAAGTGGCGGTGATGAACGACTACGGCTCGTTCGGGGAATGCACGAGCGATAACGTGGACGTTCAATTCACCGATGGGCGGCAAGTGCGCCTGTCGTTCGCGGCGGACAGTGGCGTGGGGTATCTGTCGCCAGTGATCAAGGGCAAGGAAGAAGACGTTTACTTCTACTACTGCGAGGCCTGCAAGCGGTGAGCCGGGTTTGGCGGCTGCGCGTGTCCATCGCCCGCCTTGAGCCCGCTTTAAAGATCGGGCTTTTCTGCCACGGGGCTTGGCGAAAGCCCGTGGCGCAACGCCCGCAGCCGGCCGTGCGCCTCGCCATCGGCGTCCACCGGCAGCTGGTGCTTGGCCTGCAGATAATGGTGGGTGAACACGTCCAGATAAGCCTCCAGCGTTTGCGCGGCATGCGGCTCGCCCGCCAGGTCCAGGCACAGAGCCGCCACCTCCGAGGTGCAGAAATGGTCGTCGCGCTGCGACCGGCGCAGCCGGTAGCGCGATAGCTGCTCGGGGTGCAGGCTCAGCACCGGCAGGCCGTCCAGATACGGGCTCTTGCGGAACATCTTGCGCGCCTCGGTCCAGGTGGCATCCAGCAGCACGAAGAGCGGGCGCCGGCTTGGCGAGGGCCCGGCCTCCACCTGCGTCACCACGCGCGAAGCCTCCGCGAATTCGCCGGGAAAGACCACATACGGCTGCCACTGCGGATCGCGCAGCAGCGCCAGCAAAACCGGGTCCACCTCCGTGCGCGCCCAGCCGAAGGCGAACGTGTCGGGCACCACATCGGCGATGAGCCAGCCCGTGTTGCTGGGCTTGAGCGGTTCGATGTCCGCCATCAAAAGGCACATGCCGGCCTGCGTGATGACCTGCGGTCGCACGGCGCAGAGGCAATGGCTGGGGACCAGCCGGCAGCCGGGGCAACGCTCGCCGCGCGGACCGCCACGGGCGAGGAAGGGTTTGGAGCTGCGCGCCAGGCGCGCGGTGCGCAGGCGGGAAACGGCGTGGGGGGCCTGCAAAGAGGGTTCAGCGGGCATCGAAGTTCAGTGTCATTTGCCCAGCGGGCAACCAGGATGGGATTTGCCGCTGGAGCAGCTTGCTAGCACACATACAGCTCCGTGCGGCCGTCGCCAGGAAATACATGAGAGCCAACATGAACACGCCCCATAGGAAGAGTCCGATCCGCTGCTCAAACAGTGCTTTGCGGGCATAGTGACGGAACTCCTCACCGGAGAGCATTTTGCAAATCAGCGCCACATCGCCCGGAGAAAAACCCAACCGAAGTGCGGCTGCGTCCTGCTCTTTGACGCAATCTTTCGCTGTTAAGGTGGGCGCCCCAAACGGGGGCCAAACCGCTCTGATCTGTGAGTCCGAGGCTAGAAAGTGCTGTCCGCTATCTTTCAAGATCAGTCCCGCATAAGGCAGGGTGATCAACTGAAAAGACAGTGCAGCCACAACTAACGACGCCATTGCACAAATGCCCCACAGATTGCCCTTGATGGTGAGGTACCGCTTTTTGGCTTTGATCGAACGCGTTTCCACATCGAAATACTGGCGGCAAAGGCGCAGCGTCTCCAAACTCACGCTGTACACCCGGCACCATTCCATCAACGTGTGCGCATCGGCCATCGTGGTCACGGGCACCCCTACGAAAACACGGAATGCCGCCAGGTTGGTCTGTTCTTCGACATAGCCTTGCAAGGCCGGATCGGTAATCCCACCTTTGCCATGCACCAGTTGCCAAGTACGCCGCCGCAGCAAGTGCCATGACTCGCTGCGCAAGATCACCCAGACAAACATCACGAGCAAGATGAGCGGCAATGCCAGCGGCAGCCACGCCACGATGCTCTTGGACAACTCCCCGATCCCTGCGTTTTCCATCGCCGCTTCCTCCGTTTTTTATTGGAATCTCTTGAGTGCCCGTGGTTGGCCGCAGTGGTCTGCCGCACCAGTCCGCTCTGCTCACAAGCGCCGGTTAACCGCCCACATGCTCCAACTCGAACAGCGGCACCTCCGCCTTGCGGCTCAGCCACAGACCGCCGCCCAGTTCCAGCGCGCCCTCTTGCAGCCCGCGCCGGTACAGCGTGGCGGAGTGCCTGAAGATGCGCGCGTCCGTCAGGTCTTCATCGATGATGTCGCGCTCGTAGTCTTCGCGGGACACCGCCTCGACATACAGCGCGCCGCGGCTCAGCTGGCCCAGGTTGCGCAGGGCGGCTTTCAAATCGGGCGGGCCGAGGTAGGGCAGCACGCCCTGGCAGATGACCAGATCGAACGGCTCGCCGCTGGCCTGGTAGTCCACCACCGAGCCCTGCTGCCACCCGTAGCGCTCGCACAGGTAGGGGCTGAACTCCACGCCCTGGTAACTGGCCGCAGGAAAGTGCTGCGCCACGATGTCCTTCCACAGCCCGGTGCCACAGCCCACGTCCAGCACGCGCTGCACCGGCACGCGCAGGTACTTGAGGTAGCTGCACACGAAGGTGCCCAGGCGCTCCATGTGCTGCGGGTCCACCACGCTGGTCTTCTTGTCGAAGTAAAAGCGCTGGTAATAGGCTTCGTCGAAGGTGTTGGCGCTGGCTGATTTCAATGCGGCGGTCCTTGGTTGGAGTGGATCGAGAAAAAAATTTGTAGAGAAGAAGAAGCAGAACAAAAAAGGGCGAAGACGCAAAACAATGGCCGCGAGTATCCCGTATGGGCCCCGCGCAGCCGCATCGGTGACCGGCACGCTCGAAAGTCGGCGACACAATGGCCCGGCATGAGCGCACCCCTGTCTTTCGCACCCTCCTCGCCCCCCGAGGCCGCCGACCACTGGATCGCCACCGCGCAAGGCCGCCTGTTCGCGCGGCGCTGGAGCGCGGTTTCACCGCCCTCGCCTGGCGCCCATGAAGGCACGCTCACGGCGCTGCTGCCGCCGCCGATCGTGCTCTTTCACGACTCGCTCGGCTGCGTGGAACTGTGGCGCGCCTTTCCCGCTGCGCTGTGCCAGGCCACCGGCCGCGACGTGGTCGCTTACGACCGCCTGGGCTTTGGCCGCTCCGACGCGCGAACAGGCCTGCTGCCGCTGGATTTCGTGGCGGATGAAGCGCGCAGCAGCCTGCCCGCCCTGCGCGCGCACTTCGGCGTGCAGCGCTTCGTGGCGCTGGGCCACAGCGTGGGCGGCGGCATGGCGGCCCATTGCGCGGCAGCGCGCAACCGCACGCAAGGCGGCGATGCGGCTGGCGATGCAGCGCGCCATGCGGCCGACGATTGCGCCGCCCTCATCACCATCGCCGCCCAGGCCTGCGTGGAAGAGCGCACGCTGCAAGGCATTCGCGAGGCACGGGACCAGTTCCGCATTCCCGGCGCCATGGAGCGCCTGGCCCGCTACCACGGCAGCGACAAGGCGCCGTGGGTGCTGGGCGCGTGGGTGGACACCTGGCTGCACCCGGACTTTGCCGACTGGTCGCTGGCCGATGCCATGGCGCGCGTCACCTGTCCCGTGCTGGCCCTGCACGGCGACCGCGACGAATACGGCTCCACCGAGCAGCCCGAGCGCATCGCCCGCTGGGCGGTCGGCCCGGCACAGGTGCAGATCCTGCCCGGCGCGGGGCATGTGCCGCACCGTGAAAAGCCCGCCGCGGTGGCGGCCCGCATTGCGCAGTTTCTGGCAGCGCTGCCGGCTGCGCATGCGGCTGGCGCCCATGCACCCGGCGCCCAAGGGATTTAGCCGAATCGGGCTCCAGCGCTTATTCAGAAAGCGCTGAAAGCTATCAAAACAGAAGCAACCGACTCACTTCTTGGGCGGCCGGTGCAGCGCGCAGAGCTTGTTGCCGTCCGGATCACGCAGGTACGCCAGGTACAGCGCGCCGCTCGGGCCCTCGCGAAAGCCCGGCGGGTCTTCGCAGGTCGTGCCGCCATGGGCCACGCCCGCGTCGTGAAACGCCTGCGCCTGCTCGGGCGACTGCACGGTGAAGCCGATGGTGCTGCCGTTGCCGTGGCAGGCCGGCTCGCCATTGATGGGCGTGGAGATCGCGAACGTGCCCGTCGGGCTGCGGTAGAAATAGCGGTTCTTGTGGGCGGCACCGGGCGCAATGCCCAGCGTGCCGAGCAGCGCGTCGTAGAACCGCCTGGACACTTCCAGATCGCTCACACCCAACATCACATGACTGAACATGGCTTTCGTCTCCGTGGCGCCCGTCGCCGGGCAAGAAAAGGGAACGGAAGATCGTACCGGCCGGGCGCCTGCCGCACGGCCATGCGACAAGCCGGCGCGGCACCTTGGCGACACCCCTGCGCGCCGCCAGAATGCCGCTGCCCACCGAAAGTCCCTCTGGTGCGATCCAAGCCAAAATGGCCTCCAGCGCAATCAATCCGCCGGCATATCGCTATCAATAACAGAGCAAAACACTCGCAATGGCCAACGCGCAGCGCTGCCGTCCTCAGCCATTCGCCATTCGCCATTCGCAAGTCGCAAGTCGCAAGTCGCAAGTCGCACTTTGCGGCCGGCCGAAGCCGCCCCACGCGCTCCTGCCCTTCCCTTCATCCACTAAACAACAACCCGCCACCATGCCACTGCCCACCCACTTCACCCCAGTCCCCCTCGAAAAAGCGTACCGCCTGCTCAATCACGGCCCGACCGTGCTCGTCTCCGCCCACCACGCCGGCACCGACAACGTGATGGCCGCCGCCTGGGCCTGCGCGCTGGACTTCAGCCCGCCCAAGGTGACCGTGGTGATCGACAAGGCGACGCGCACGCGCGAACTGGTGGAAGCCAGCGGCCAGTTCGCCCTGCAGTTGCCCACGCAGGCCATGGCAGCGCTCACCGTGGGCGTGGGCACCGACAGCGCCAAGGCGCGGACGGACAAGCTGCAGCACTACGGCGTGGACCTGTTCCATGCTCCCGGCCACGACGCCACGCCCCTGGTACACGGCTGCGCCGCCTGGCTGATGTGCCGCGTGGTGCCCGAGCCGCACAACCAGCAGGCGTACGACCTGTTCATTGCCGAGGTGGTGGCCGCCTGGGCGGATGACCGCGTGTTCCGCGACGGTCATTGGCACTTCGACGAAGCGCCGGAGGAATTGCGCACGCTGCATTACGTGGCGAGGGGGCAGTTTTATGCGACGGGGGCGTCGGTGCGGGTGTGAGCGAAGGGAAGGCGCCGGTGTACTGCGGGAGACTGCGGTGAATGCGGCCTTTATTCGCCGCACATTCTGCGGCGAATAAAGGCAATAATCACCGCATGTGGTCAGACAAAGCCCCCCGCCGCCGCACCTATCTCTGGCAACGCCCTGAATGGCCTGAGTGGCGATTCGACGCAGTCGCCTTGGCCGCGCCGTTGGCACAAGTGCATCGCGCCCAAGGGCATCTGGCCGGCCGCATGGCCGACGTAGGCCTGGCCCAGCGGGACCAGGCCACTCTGCAGGCACTGACGCAGGAGGTCATCACCACCAGCGCCATTGAAGGCGAAGCACTCGACCAGGACGCCGTGCGTTCATCCATCGCCCGCCGGTTGGGCGTGGACATCGGGGCGTTGGCCCCATCGGACCGCCATGTGGATGGCGTGGTGGACATGGTGCTGGACGCCACCCAGCATTTCGACCAACCGTTGACGCCCGACCGCCTGTTCGGCTGGCATGCCGCGCTGTTTCCAACCGGCTACAGCGGCCGGGTGCGCATTCAGGTGGGCGCGTGGCGAAACGACAGCGCCGGCCCCATGCAGGTCGTTTCCGGCCCCGTGGGCCGAGAAAAGGTGCACTACGAGGCGCCACCCGCGTCCATGTTGCCCGTGGAAACGACCGCCTTCCTGCAATGGTTCAACACCGCGCCAACGGGCGACGCCCTGATCCACGCGGGGCTGGCGCATCTGTGGCTGGTGACGCTGCACCCCTTCGACGGCGGCAACGGCCGCATCAGCCGCGCCGTGGGCGACATGGCCCTGGCGCGGGCCGAAGGGAGCGCCCAGCGCTTTTACAGTTTGAGCGCCCAGGTCCAGCGGGAGCGCAAGGCGTATTACGACCAACTGGAAACCACCCAACGCGGGCCGCTCGACGTCACGCCCTGGCTGGAATGGTTTCTGGGTTGCCTGCTGCGCTCGGTGCAAGGGGCTGATGGGTTGCTGGCAGGCGTGCTGGGCAAAGCCCAGTTCTGGCAGCGCTGGGCGGGAACGCCGATGAATGCGCGGCAGGCGCTGGTGTTGAACCGGGCGCTGGATGGGATGGAGGGGAAGCTGACGAATGCCAAATGGGCTGCCATTGCCAAGTGCTCGTCGGATACGGCGTTGCGGGATATCAATGATCTGGCGGTCAAAGGGGTTCTGGCACGGGTAGAGGGTGGCGGTAGGAATACGGCCTATGTGCTGGTTTCAAGCACTTACTCAAAAGTCAGAAATATAGGCGACAGATGGGTGTCTGAAGAATGACCTGATGAGTGCAGGATCTTCAGCCACCGACTGCAACTGCGCATCCACACGCTCCTTGAGCTTGTCTCCCTTTCGCAA
>NZ_BQXQ01000062.1 GCF_030159055.1 Acidovorax sp. SUPP3334 | reverse complement strand
GAACGCGGATATAGGTGCTGCTGTTGCTGTGCCAGGCCGTGCCCTGCCGGCCGCTCTTCTTGAGCTTGACGGGCGTGGCCGGATCGAACGTCCAGCCGTCCGCCACCTGCGTGATCGCGCCCTCGCCCCCGCTGAAGATGTGCGTGCCCATGGTGTTTCCCTCCCTTGGCCGTCAGCCGTTTTTTTCGTTGTGGAGAAAGCGCGCGGAATAGGTCATCGCCTGCGCGCCCGTGTCATGGCCGTGCGCCGGGGTACGACGGCGTGGGGGCGCCTCGGTGCCGATAGTGCGTTCCAGTGCGATGGCCGCTGCTGCGGTGCCCTCGTCCAGCGTCCACGACAGGATGGAGTTGGGCGCGCGCGCATCGTGGCGCACACGCTGTGCCGCCAGCGCCCAATGCACCGGGCCCGTGGCGGCACCGACCTGGCCGATCACGGCGGCGGGTTCCCAGTCGATGGGGTCCCACCCTGGCCCCATCCGGGCCTGGGCAGGAATCTGTGCCAACGCCCGCCAGGTGGACCCATCGAAATCCGAGACGGTGTAGCCCACATTGTCTGGTTGCCAGCGAGCGTGGTCCAGCGCAGAGCGCAGGGCCTGCTGCAGCGCCTCGGGCTCCGGGGCCTGCTGGGGAAGTCGATGCGCGGTGGCATTCGTTGCCAGCGCCGGCGGGTGCAGCACCAGCCCGCGCCCGGTGTTGTCCCGCGTGTCCGGTGCGGGCTGCAGCCACAGTGCGGCGGCGGCTTCGCTGGGAATGCAGCCTTCCGCGTTGCGCTCGGTGAGCAGCGCACTGCGGGCATAGGCCGCTTGGAGGGTCGCGGTATCGAGCCGGCTGTCCACGGCCATCAGCAGCGCTGGGCCGCCCGTGGCGTCGCACGACCCTAGCGCCTGCAGTGCGGCAAAACCTGCCGCGTGCCCGCCGCGCAGGAAGCGGCAGGGCAGGGCCCGGAGCTTGGTGCTGGCAGCGGGGCCGGCCCAACGGCCCAGTTCGATCAAGGCTTCGTGCCAGACCTGCGTGTCCTCGCCCTCGCTCAGGCGATCAGGCAGGGCCAGCGCCATGCGGGCGGGAGCGGCCCACTCCGCATCGTGTCCCGGCCGTGCCATCGAAGACACCACCTCGGCCAAGGCGGCACCGAGCAGCCGGGCGAGGCGGGAAACACCCACTGCGCCCGATGTGATCTCCGGGCACGGTGCGGTCGTGATGGCATGCGGGCCGACGCCGGGATGTACTGCTTTCTGGAACCGTTTTTGCAGGCCCACCCAGGACGCGGCGGACTGCCAGGCGCTGGTGCCGGCCGAGGTGACGGCGCCAGCGTGTGCGATGTGCCACAGGCCGGGTGCGATGGGTGCGGTCGAAGGAGGCGGCATGTCGATGGTTCAGGACAAGGGGGAGGGGTTGCTGGGGGCGCGGGCATGTGCCGCGACGTGCGCCAGGCCGATCCGCTCCAGTGCGGGCGGCACGATCACGGCACGCCACAGCAGCGAGGCGCGCCGGGCTTCGGTGTCCACCAGCAGGGTGTCCCACCGCAGTTCCTGCGCAGGCAGCAGCGTGCCGCCTGCGGTCTCTGCTTGAGCCGTCAACGTGATTTGAGGCCAGGTGAAATACAACGGGCCCTCTTCCGACATGCCGTGCAGGGCCAGGGTGTGGCCCGGTCGCGGCGCCTGGCGCAATTGCAGGGCATCGGGCGCAGCGTTGTGGTGGCGCGGGTCGAAGTCCTCGGGCAGTTCGGGGGCGCGGCTCGCTTGCCAGGTGTCGCCGAAGCTGCCCTGCAAGTCGCGGCGAGGGACGTGGTGCGGCGGCACATGGCCAAGGGCGAGGGGTTCGAGGGTGTCGTCCCAGGCGGTGATGGCACGGTTCAGCGGTTCTATCCACGGCAGCGGTGCGCCTTTGGCCGCTGCGGCGCTGCGGTAGTAGCCCATGCCCTCCGGGTTGGGCTCGAAGGCATGCACCTGGCCTGTTTGCGGGTCTGTCTCCTGCCCGCCGAACGCAAATGGGCGCAGGAGTGGGATGCGCGATGCCGTGGCCTCGTCCGAGGCCCGCAGCCTGCCGATCAATCCAAGTTCGGGCAGCCAGATGCGCGGAGCGAACGCGCGCAGTTCGATCAGGCGTCGCGATCCACTGGTGCCCAGGTAGTCCACTGCGGCATTGATCCATGGCCTCGGGCAGCCGTCCGACGCAACGGCCCAGCCATTCACGATCAGGTCGAAGCAGGGCTTGGGCGGCACATGTTCGGCTTCCAGGCAGGTCCACACTTCGTGCTGGCGCGCCGCTATGACAGCAGCCTGGGGCGTTTCCAGCGGCAGACTGCCCAGCGTTTGCCGCACGCCGTCGCGATAGATGGCAGCCTGTTCTTCCGCCGGGGCCAGTCGAGGGAGCATTCCCGCCGCGTCACAAAGCTGCCAGGTCCCCTTTACGATCAGGACCAGAGCGTTGCGCCGTTCGGTGTCCCGGTGCGCAAAGACCTGCGTGCGAAACGGCGTGTGGTTGAGGACCGGGCATGTCATGGTGGTGGATCGGCTTGCAGGCTGGCCACCAATTGAACGGTTTCCACCGCAGCCATCTGGCGGGCGGCGAGGTCTTCGTGGGACAGCGGAAACGGACGGTGGGTGACCGCCGCATGCTCCACGTAGAGCCAGCTTCGCAGCGCGTGGCCAACATCGAAGGCCTGCGCGAGCCGATGGGTCTGCGTGATCGGTTGGCCTGAACGGATGCGGATGGCATCGAGCGCCCAGAGGCGGTCCTTGAGTGCAGGATCTGTCCAGTGGGTGATTTGGTCCGGCTCCAGCCCGGTACAGCCGTTTGCCGCGAACACTTTGCAGGCGAGTGCCCGCAACGCACGCTTGCGCTCGTCGGAGGTGCCCTGGGTGTTCACCAGCTCGCCCGGTACGTGGCCGAACACCAGTCGCAGCACGTCGCGCTCGCCCGGCTCCACGGGCCGGTCTTGCCGCTCGATGAAATCGAGCACCGGCAGCAGCCCTTCGATTCGCCCCGCGAGGGCCGCGACCCGCAGCGCGGTGTCGTTTGGCACCCGCAGGCCCTGTAGGAGTGCGCCCAGGGCCGCTTCGGGTTCGCGCGCAGCCCAAAGCGCAAGCGCGGCATCGGCCGCGGCGGCCCAGCCGATGGGGTGCGATTGCGGGGTGGGCCCGTCTGCGGCGGTGAGACGGTCGATGTAGCGTCCCAGTTCCGGCTGCAGCCGGTGCCCACCCATCACACCCAACGTCTGTAGCGTGGTGATCTGCCGGGCGAGGTCCTGGCCCTGCAGCACGGCTTTCCAGCGCTCTTCGGCTCGGAGAGGCACCTGCCCCATGCGCGCGCAGGCCAGAAGGCAGGCGTCCTGGTCCGCTCCGCGCACCGCTGCCGCATGAACCGCGGCGATGTGCTCGGGCAATGCGAGCCGCCCCGCAAGCTCCACGCCGCATGCCAGCAGTTGCGCGTCGTCCGACGCCAGAAGGTGGCCGCAGGTGTCCGGTGCGGCATAGAACCACAGGGCATCCCGAACGGAGACGGGTTGCGCTGCATGCTGGCGGGCGATGAGGTCCAGGCGCGTCGCAACATCGGTTTGGTGCTGCTCTGCCATCGCAACGCCCACGAACGCAGCGCCTGCGATTTCCTCGGGCTGGGCTTTTCCGTCAAGAATCGCCGCCTCGTCCAGGCAGGCGGTCCTGTAGTAGCGGCTGACTGCGATGAGCGCGTCCAGGCGCTGATCGACGGCTTTCAGGGCGCGCAACGTATGCCCTCCGCGCAAGATGCCCGAGCGCCTGCCGTAGGCACGGACGGCGATCCCCATCTGCCGGGTCAGCATGCCGGGCAATGGTGGCGGTGTGGAAGGTCGAAGGCGAGAAATCATGGGCCGGAAAGGGAAGGCGATTGCGGTACTGCCGCGCGATGTCGGTCTGCATCGCGCCGCGAACGCAGTGGCGGCCACGACGCGGCGCAGAAAGGTCAGTTCAACTCGATGGAGCCGCCTTCGACGCGATGGGTTTCGACCGCTGCCGATGTGATCTGGTGGCCCCTGATTTCGACCGATCCATCCTGCAAGAACTGCATGCGCGCATCGGCGCAGTGCAGCAGGACGCTGCTGACCGCGCTCAATTCGAGATGGGTCACTTCCAGCGACAGCGCTCCTGTCACTCGGTCGAATTGCCAGGGCGCAGCGGTGGGCGCGCCAGGGCAGGGCCAGGCCGCGACGATCAGCGCTGGCAAGGGGGCGTCCTGCGGCTCCGTCGATTGAAGGTCCGCAGGCAGGGCCGCGAGCACGAACTGGCCTTCGATCACCCCTGGCATCTGGGATGCCAGTGCCGCGCGATGCTCCTGCCCTTGGCACTGCAGGGTCACGGTGCCATCCGCCTCCTGGCGGATTACCTGTGCTGGCAGGAAGGACCATGCGGAACCAGGGAGCGAACTGGCCATGGATGAAGCGCTTCTGAGCATGCGCGGATCAGTTTTCATGGATGCCCCCGGAAAGGGTGGTCACATCGCTGGAGCCGATGAGGCGGATGCTGTTGCCGTTGGCGGTGATGGTGCCGTCGGCCTGGAGAATGATCGAACTGCCACCGACTTTCAGCGTGATCGTCTCTGCGTCCATGGTGATGCTGGAGCCGCCACCCCCTCCGCCACCTTCGCCACCCGAGGGGGAAGACGCGGTGACATTCTTGGTGAGACCTGCGCCCCCACCCCCTCCGCCGCCCGCATCTCCGCCGGCACCGCCTCCACCACTGCCCACATTGAGGCTGTATTTGGTGCCGACCACCGTGGTCTGATTGGTGCCTACCTTGACGTCTTGGTCGCTGCCCACCGTGGTGCTTTGGTTCTTGCCCACGATGGTGGCCATGATCGCGCCGACGTTCAGGTTATAGACCACGCCCACGTTTTCCATGCGGCCCACGCCCACGTTCTGCATGTAGGCGATGCCGATGGTTTCGGTCTTGAATTTGCCGACCTTGATCGACCAGTTGCTGCCGATCTTGTCCTTCTCGTTCTTTCCGATGGTCTTGGTGCGGTTCTTGCCGATGCTCACCGTCTCGTCGATGCCGACGTCCTCGCGGCGGTTGTCCCCGATGCTGATCCGCTCGTCATGGTCCACCCGCTCCGTGCGGTTGTTGTGGACCGTGATGTCCTCATTCCGGTCCACCGTTTCCGTCCGGTCGCGGTGGATCACGTTGGTCTCGTCCCGGTCGATGGTTTTTTGCCGATCCCGACCGACCCAATGCGTCTCATCGTTCTCGACCTCCACCAACTGATCCTTCTGCGCGTGCAGCCACAGCTGCTCGGCCCCGGCCTTGTCCTCGAAGCGGATGGCGTTGGCATCGCCTGCCCCATCTTTCATGCCAGCGCCGAACGCCCCGCCCTTGCTCGACTTGGTCTTGATGCCCGACTGCGTGGCGTTGCCCGGCAAGGCCCACGGCGGCATGTTGTCGGCGTTGTAAACGCAGCCGGTGATGATCGGGTAGTCCGGATCACCGTTCAAAAAATCCACGATGACCTCGTGGCCGATGCGCGGGATGAACATGGCACCGAAGCCCGAGCCGGCCCAGCTGCTGGATACCCGCACCCAGCAACTGGAGTTCTCGTTCATGGCACCGATGCGGTCCCAGTGGAACTGCACCTTCACCCGCCCGTACTGGTCGGGCCAGATTTCCTCGCCGGGCGGGCCGACGACCACGGCGGTCTGCGGGCCGGTGGTCTTGGGCTTGGGCGTGGTGCGCGCGGGCGTGTAGGGCACGCTGGTGGGCTGGGCCTGCAGGGTGAACTTCTGGAACGAGCCTTCTTCCTGCGGCGTGCCCTTGGCGCCGGGCGCGGCCGCGCTGACCTGGGGGTTTTCCTTGAAGTGGTATTCGATGCCGGTGATCAGGTACTGCTGGTTCTGGTCTTCCCGCGGATAATTCTCCAGCGTGAAGGTGTAGCCCGGCGCGAGTGCCCGGTGGCGTGATTGGCCCTGCACGGTGCTGTGGCCGGTGAGGCTTTCCTGCAGCCGCACCCGCGCGTAGGCTTCGCCGTCGCCGAACTGGGTGTAGCCGCCCGGCCATTCGTAGATCTCGTGGGCGTCGTGCGCGTGCCCCGGTGGGGTCTGGCGCATGTTGGACAGGTCGGCGCGCGGTTTCTGGAAGTCGTAGTCGTCGTTGTATCGCCGCCCGGAGTGGATGCTCTGGTGCAGTTCCCAGGCGTGGATGTTCTCTTTGTCGGCGACGGCGGCTTTCTCGGGCGGGTAGAACGGGATGACCGCCGCGCCCGGCAGCGGGCTGTGCGAGGCTACGATGTCGTCGGCCAGGATCAAGGTGTGCTGGCCGGCCGCGTGCTCGAAGTAGTAGTACGCCCCTTCGTGTTCCAGCAGGCGCGAGACGAAGTCGCAATCGCTCTCGCCGTACTGCACGCAGTAGTCCCAGATGCGGTAGCTGCGGGTGAGCTTCTTTTGCAGGGCGTAGCCGTATTTGCCCAGGACCTCCTCGACGATCTCCGGAACGGTCTTGTTCTGGAATATCTTGAAATCGGTTTTGCGGGTGGCCAGCCACAGCCAGGGCTGCAGGCGCAGCCGGTAGGAGTAGGAGCGGTGGTCCTCGCCCTGCATGCCGAAGCGGGTGACGATGCCATCCAGGTAGCGCCGGCCGCCCCCCTGCGTTTCCACCACCACGGTGGCGTTCTTGCCCAGCAACGCCTTGGGGTCGATGCTCTTGCTGTCGCTCAGCAGGTCCAGGTCGAGGCAGAAGAGTTGGCTGATGGCTTCCCTGCCCTGCAACTGCCGGAACTGCAGCTGCTCTCCCAGAGGCGTTTGGATCGTGACGCGGCGGGTCATGTTTGGCAGGCCCGTGTATCGGACCGTTACATTGAAATGGCCGCGATCATATCCCGACAGATGGAATATCGAGCCATTTCCCCCTTGCGTCAGTCCTGTCTAAATGCGTCCAGATGTAACTATTCCGCCATTTGGATATGAATTGTCACAATTGAGCGGACGTCAGCGGTCGATCGGCCGCGCAGTCAAGTGCAGCGCTCCGCCAATTCAGTCCAAGGCATCGAACGCCAAGGGCTCGATCCCTCGCGCCCGGTCGATCTTCTCTGCCACCTTGAAGGCAGCTTCCAGTTCGCTAATGCCAAACTGCTGCATCAATTGAAAGCGTTCGGCTTTTTCCTCCGGTTCGGTCATCGCCAAGGCGAGGTACAGGCTGGGCGGCACGGCCCGGAACAGGATCTCCATGGACTTTGACAGGATCACGCCCTCGGTGAACTTGCCCGCCTCCTTGCGCGCCGACAGCATCAGTGCCTTCTGGGAGGCGTTCAACTCGCGGAACCGTGCAATTTTCTCCACCTCGTCGGGTGGCATGGACAGGCAGATCCACCACTCGATCATGTTGAGCATCGGTTCTGCCGCCTTGGGCAGATCGTCCAGGTTTTGCGTCGCGAGCCAGTACCAGGCACCGAGCTTGCGCCACATCTTCGTGATCTTCACCACATAGGGTGCCAGCAGCGGGTTCTTGGTGATGACGTGTCCCTCGTCGGTCACGTTGATGATCGGCCTGCCCAGGAATTGGTCGCGCTCGGCAATGTTGTTGACGGCGTTGATGAGCGAGATGTAGGCGATCGACAACTGCGCGTTATAGCCTTCGCGGGCGAAGGTGGCGAGGTCCACGATGGTGATATCGGCCTCGGGCCACGGCGTGCCTGGCCGGTCGAACATTTCGCCATCCACGCCCTGGCAGAACATGTCCATGGCATCGGCCATCTCCAGCAATCGAGAGCGGCGGCTTTCTGGCAAGGTGCTGTCACCGCTGCGTTCTCGCAGCGCATCGCGCACGTTGCGCGTCAACACGTTGCGCTTCTCACTGGCACAGCGCTGCGCCGCATCCAAAATGCATTGGCGAATCAGGCTGCGGTCGGCGCGCGTCATGCGTGCCTCCTCCTTTTCCTCGCCTCCCGTGATCATCAGGCGGGCGGTGATCTCCAGTTCGCCCAACACGTCGCGTTGTTCGTCGTGATCGGGGGCATGGCCCAATTCCTCCCTGTCTTCGTCGAGTGCATCTGCGTCAAGGGTCTGCACCTGGCTGGGTGTATCGACCAGTCGCCAGGCATCGGCAAATGGAGCCAGGCTCACGCCCGAGCCTGGAGATAGCTTGACGCGATGCACCGTCAACCCGAGCCGCTTGGCGAAGTCGCCGAACAGACCGAAGCTGTTGCCCGCTTCCACGATGAAAAGCCGTGGCCGGTAGATCGCGGTGACCTGATTGAGGATGTTGTTCAGTGTGGCGCTCTTGCCAGAGCCGGTCGGGCCGAACAGGAACAGATGCGCATTCATCTGCCGATCGAGGCGGTTCAACGGGTCGAACGTCACTGTCCCGCCACCGCGATTGAAGAAGGTGATGCCGGGGTGGCCAGTCCCTTGGCTGCGGCCCCACACGGGTGCCAGGTTCGCTGCGTGTTGGGCGAACATCAGTTGCGTGTACCACTGGCGCTGGTCCTTGGCCGGGTCGTAAACGCACGGCAGCCAGCGCAGATAGCTGTTGAGCGGTGCTACCTCGTCTTCTTCGCGCACGGGCTGCAGGCCCGCATTGAGCAGGACGTTGCCCAGATGAACGCCGCGCGCGTCGAGTTCGGCCACATCGCATCCTCTCAAGTAAAACGCCATGGAGGCTCGGTAGAGCTTGTGCGAGCTGCCGATCAGGCCGCGCGCCTGCCGCACGTCCTTGAGGGTCTGCTCCGACGCCAGCGTCTCGCCGACCGCCTTGCGGGCGATCTGGTTGAGATGGGATTCCAGAATGTCCTGCGGCGTCACGACCAGCGTCAGGCACATCACAGTGTCCTCGGGCATCTGGTCCATCAGCGCGTTGATGGCATCGCCGCCCTTGCGGGTCTCTCCCGTGACGTGGCCCATGGCGGGCGGCAGGCGCAGCCGGTCCAGCACGATGGTCCGGTGCGGCATTCCGTCGAAATACCAAAGGCCGTCGTCGGTATCCGACCGGGGCTGGCCGAAGAAGAGGCGTTGCGAGAAATCCGTTCCGCTGGCCATCTCGATCTCTCCTGGATCGGTTGCCTCGGGATAGGTCGCCAACCGATAGAAGCGCTCGCGGTCCTCGGGGTTCGGCCCCAGCAGGGGTGGACGGGGGTTGAACCACGCAAGCAGCCATGCGTGGATGTCCGCAGCTGCCAGACGGCGTGATTGCACGCCGGCATTGGCCAGGCCACCGACCAGTCGCTCGCAGATGACGTTCAGCGCTTGCTCGGGCGACTGGCCTCGCCTCGCTGCGGTCTGGTGGACACGCCGATAAGCGACGAGGCGCACGCGGCGGGTCTGGCCGCGCCAGGGCAGGCGGGTGACGGTGTGGTCCTCGAACAAGCCGCCCGGCTTGGCGACCGCCCGCAGATGATGGGTCAGAAACCGCAGGTAGAACGCGCTGAAGGCAGTCCCTTGCGCACGCGGCTGCACGTAGTTCTCCAGAGTCTGCAGGTAGTGGTTCCAGTCCGCCTCGTCCTGCACGTAGAACTGCACCACCCACGGCGATTCGTCGAGTTCATCGAAACTGTCCTGGAGCGCGTTTTCCACGGCATCGCGTGCCTGCATCAGCCAGTCGGCCTCGCGGCCTTCCGTGCCGATCGGCTGCAACTCGAAGAACGCAGCCACAGAGGTGCCATCCTCCAGCAACATGCATTTCGAGCCGGGCAGGTATTCGACCCAGGGCAGCATGTCGGCAAACGATGGGGTCACGTCGTAGAGCGCCTGCTCGTCGGCGACCGTCGCAGGGCGCGTTGCCCGGCCATGCGGCCTGCCCGGCTCGGCGATGCCTTGCGCCGCCAACGCAGCGACATGGCGCTCCCAGGCATCGGGCGGCGGCGTGTCGGCGTTGGGCGCGACGTTGCGATTGCGCCGGAAGGGCCACCGCATCAGTAGTCCTCCGTCCGTTCTCCGGGCATCGCGTACTGCACTCGCTGGTACAACGGGAACACGGTGGTGTAGCCTGGAATCGGCACGGGATCGGTGCCCGCCAGATGGGGAAACACGTACATCGCCAGGTCGGGATTGGGCAGACGTTGGAACTGCCGGTCGATCTCGTTGCGGGCCGTGCGCGTGTAGCTCGCACGGCCCGCGGGCGCTGCCTTTACGTCCGCCTCGGTGAGCGGGCGGCGTAGCGATTGCCGGGCGTCAAGCAACTGCCCGGCCTGTCGGCCTGCGCCCGCGCTGCCGCCGGTCTCCGCGTTCCAGACGTCGAGCATGGTCTGGTCATCGCGGGGAAGAAGTTTTTCCTTGCTGGTCGAGCAGCCCACCAGCGTGATGATGGCGAGCAGGGCCGCCATGCCGTTAATCCAGGTCCTGCGCATGCAAGGCTCCTTCGAGGCGATGATCGACCTTGCGGCCCTTCGGGTCGTAGTCGATGGTGACGGGTTGTTCGAGATGCACGGCCACCTTCGCGCCGGGTCGGACATAGACGGCGGCGAAAGCCTGGCCGTAGAGCTTGTTCACCCACTGCGACATGTCCTGCACGCCGCCGGCGAGGATGCGTCCCATCGCCTCGTTGCCCGAGATGCCCACTGTGCCGACCGAACCATTGTTGTTGGCAACGACCGCGACACCGCCTTTGTCGGATTGGATGAGTGAGGCGACACCGGCCCCTGCTGCGGTGATGAGCGATTGCGTCCCGAGATACTGCTGGGCGTTACTGCGCCTCTCGCCGCTCACACAGGGGATGCCGTAGGGATCGCTGATCCAGCCCAGGCCCTCCCGCGTCCCATTACTGTCGGCATTGCCAGTCCCTTCGCCCGTTCCGTTCTGCTGTCCATTGCCAGACCTGCGCCCGCGATCCTCCGGCACGGTGCGGATAGTGCCATCTGCGAAGACAAAGGTGACCGAGCGGATCTGGCCCCGCACGCATGAAAGGGTCCAATCGCCCGAGGCCGTGCCGCTGACCACGGCGCCTGCGACGTCGGGAATGTCGATGCCGTTGGCCGTCAGGTTGTCCGGCCCGATCAGGACTTTGAACGGATAGGGGTCGTTGACGGTGCCATCGACTGGTACCCGCCCGATCAGCGCGGTCATCGCGATGGAGCCCATCAGGGTGGCGTTGGTCGGCACGGTATAGACGGGCTTGGCGGTGGATACTTCTGGCGTCCGCTTGCCAGGGTCCGTGATGTTATCGGAGGAGGTGCCCGCGGCCTTGTCCATCCCGAACGGGGTGGGAAAACTAAAATTTTCATCGGACACGCCGCTCTTTTTTTCACGACGCGCGTCTTCGGGTTCGATCCAGCGGATGCCTTCTGCGCCGGTAGTTCCCTTTGTCCCTGGCTCCAGCCCTAGCCCGACCGGCAGGTCGGCATCACCGCTCTTGCCGGCCAGCCCCTCGATCTGGCGCTGCACCTCCTGCAGCAGACCCTGCGCCTGCTGGCGCTCGCCTGCGACCCGATCGCGGTCGGTGCGCAACTGGTTGCGCTCGGCGTCCAGCGCGCTCTGGATGCGCCGGTCGATCGCGCCCTCGCGCTGGCGCAGCCGTTCGTTCTCGGCCTGCTGGGTCTTGTTGTCCGCCAGAGCACCCTGGAGTTCGGTGCGCAATTGCTTGACCTGACCAACCAGGGTCGCCACGGTGTCGCGTGGCGTGTCGGCATCGATGCCCAGGGTCTTCGCCTCCTCGGCGGTCAGCCGCGTTCCGGGTGTGCGGGGCGACGACGCGCTTCCGCCGGAGAACAGCTTGATGCCAGCGATGACCAGCAACAACGCCAGCGGAACCATCAGCCACTTGAGCAGGCCATTACTTTTCATGAGAGGCTCCGTCCTGGCGAATGCCCAGCTTCGGGAGGTTGGCGGCGGCGTCGATCCGGCCGATGGCGGGCAGCAGCGATTGCGCGAGGCCGTGCCCCTTCGTCACCAGATAGACGACCGAGGTGTCGTCCGGCTGGCCGGCGGGCCCCAGTGTCCCGTGCTGAAAGGTGGCCGTCACGAAGTCGCCCACCAAGTCCCGTGGGTCCAGGCTGAACGTGCGTTGAGAGGCGTTGCTCAGTTGCACGGCCGTGACCCAAAAGCCGTCGAGCCGCCACGCAGACAGGGCCCGCGCCCGCACCGGGACTGTCGGCAGGAGGGTCTCCAGCGCCAGGTGGCGCGGGAGGTTCACGCGCGTGATGCCGCTCAAGGGTTCGACGGTGCGCAAGGGGGCGTAGAGGTTCTGTGCCGCGAACCGGGTCAGTACGACCGGGATCGGCGTCTCGCGCGGCGTACGGGGCGATGATCCGGGCTCTTCGACGGCATCCTCGACGGTCCCTGCGGATTTTGCATCACCGCCGTAGCGCGCGGTAGCGGCATCGGCCTCGACGATGCGGACCGGCTCCAATGCAGGCTGGCCAACCCCGGCCGCGTCGGCGGCGACATCCAGCAGGATGAGTGCGCCGGTATCGGCGTCCTGCAATTGCAGCCGGGTGGGTTCGATCGGTTCGCTGGCGCGCAGGTAGATCGCGCCGCCTGCGCTTTGCACCCGCAACCGTCCTTCCAGCGATGCCGGCACGCCCACCCGGATATTGCGGTCGATGAAAACGACACGCTCCTGATCGACATGCAGCGGCACCGCCAGGGGCAGCCGCTCCCAGCGCAGGATTTCCAGCGCCTGTGCCGGGGCGGTCAGATAGGCCGCAGACAGCAGCAGGCTGATGGAGAAACGGACGTGTCTCATGGTGTTTCTCCCAAGGTGCTACCGAGCACTCCCGAGGGCCGGCCAGAGGCTGGTGCAGGCTCGGGGATGGCGATGCGTTGTGGTGGGGTGCTGTAGCAGTCCAGTGCGAGCCCGAACGGGTTGCGCTCGGGATCAATGTCCGAGCGCGCGACCTTGAGCGGATAGCGCACCAGCGCGCGCTTGACCTGTTCCGCCCCGAAATACTCGTCGGCGGTCACATCCAGCGTGACGAGCCAGTCCCGTTCGGACACGGTTTTGACGCGCAGCGCGGGATCGCTGCCGTAGCCGCGCCCCGGAATCTCGTAGATGCCGCGCACGCGCTGGCGCAACTCGCCCGCCGCGCGGCGCAGTTCGTAGTCGTGCAAAAGAAACTCTTGGCAAGAGGGGGTGAGGTAGGGCGACAGCGCACGGATGTTGCGCGCATAGTCCTCGTCACCGTTGGTGGGCCAGCGCTGGAGTTGCTGCCAGATGTAGAACGTGAACGAGTACACACTCTCCGGGGGAACCTCCCACCATTTTCGGGTGCTGCCAGATCGGAGGTCCGGTGGCACATGGATGGTCAGGTTGCGCGGCGAGCTCCACCAGCCCGCGCCCATCACCAGGGCGATGAGCAGCAGCGCACCAGCGCCCAGGCGCAGGGTCTGGATGTGCGCGCGCAACTGCGTGATTTCGTTCTTGAATCGGCTCACTTCGTGGTCCTCCGAGTGCACCACCAGCCCGACCGGATCACCAGACCGTCGCCCCCGAACAGCCAGGCAAGTGCTGGATGATGGCGTGCGAGCCACCACTGCATCTGTCGGTACAGCCAGGTATCGGGCCGACCGCGCTTGTGGCGCCGCAGGACACCGCCGCCAACGAACACGCCGACTGCGATGGCCAACACGATCGCGGTGGGCACGACTGCGATCGAGGCGGCGAGGATTGCCAACGGCACCCCCGTCGCAAATCCCGCTGCACCCGACAGTCCGCAGCAGACCCACAGTTCGTCTGCCGTGAGACCTCGGACCACCACGGGGTGGCGGTTGAGCCGGTGCGGTAGAAACGCGACCGTGCCATCGTGCCGGATATCGTGCGCGGCCATGCCCATGTCCTCACAGAATCCCGGTGGCCTTGGTGAGCAGCCAGATGCCGACGACCAAAAGGACTGCACCGACCGCCACGCTCAATCCGAACTGACCCCATGTCTTGCGCCCGTTGTGGATCTCGGCATAGGTGCCGTAGGCGTGGTAGCAGACGCCGATGAACATGGAGGCGACGACGAGCAGCGCCACCAGCATCACGATGTCGTAGGCGTAGTTGCGCAGCGTTTCCATGATGCCGCTGCCTGCGCCGCGGGTGGGGTCTTCCAAGGTAGGCAACCCCTGGGCTTGGGCAAGTGAAGTGAGCAGCAGCGTGGGCACGCAGGCCAGTGCCGCGAGATGCACGGGGCGGGGGATGTGGGAGCGGACCGGATTCATGGTGTCCTGCCTTTGCGTCAAGATAGAAGGAAGAAAGTCAGTACGAGGTACATCGCGACGAAACGCATCGCGACACCGAGGAACTGACGCTGGGAGATCCGTTGTTCCGACCAGCCGACATAGGCCGTGCGCAATGCCCACACGCCCCACAGCAGCAGGATGGCGAACACGGCCCCGACCAGGAGGCCGAGGGATGCGGAGGCGTCGAAGCCGCCATTGGCCTGGAATGCGGACAGTTGCTGGGCATTCATCGTTCGCCCTCCTGTCCCGTGTCCTGGCGGTATTCGCCAGAGAGGGCGGCCGGTTCGCGCGGCTGGGCGCGTTGCGGGGTGAGGTAGTCGCGAATGCCGGCGCGCACACGCTGCAGATCGGCGTTCAGGCGCGGGTAGTCAAAGTGGTATCGGGCGGGGGCGTCAGGCGCGGCAGCTGATGATTGCCCGACGAGGCGATCAATCAGATCGAGCTGGCGAACGATGGCAGTGAGGCGCTCGCGCTCGATTTCCGCGTCATCGGCTGCAGCGGCTGGATGTCCCATCGGCAGCAGGCTGGCGAACAGGACCGCCGCCAAAGCGGGTCGCCATGCCAGCGTCGATCTGTGGGTTCGATCCATCGTGCCATCCCGTTTGATGCGAATGGCTGGATGCTGCGGCGTGATGGGCGAAAAGTCCGCGATCTATCGGGAATGTGCCCTTACCACTTTCTTGAGCGATGACAGAGACACGTTTCTGCCGATGCCTTATGCGCTGCCGCCTGTTCCCGTTCGGGTTGAGGCTCGTTTTTACAGACGTTGATGCTGGATCAGTTCTGGCCGCAAGCGGCGTGGGCAATTCTGAGCATCGCCTGAAATTTATTCCGCAGGATAGAAAGTGAAAAAATCACTCTAGAATTTGGTGTGGCAATCCGCCACGTCCGGGAGTACAAAAAAGTGAATCAAATCGCATCCAGTACAACGCTATCCGTTCAACCCAGCGCCATCGGCGACAGGGAGCAAGCTCGACGTCGCGCATTAACTTCTTTGATTACCCAAGGGTACGCCATTCTTCGTGTTGAGAGAAATACTCAAGCCCTGTTGTGGGCCACGCTTGATAGCATTGACGAAGTCAGTGCAGAACAAAGAGTTGAATTCAGTTTTCCCGACCGCACCGATGGATTTCTTCCGATCGGTGGAGAACACGCAAAGTACACCGATTACATCGATCTGTGTGATCGCTTTTGTTTCTGGAATAAGTACCGAAGCACCCACGAAAACATCGACTTTGCGCAAAGCGATTTTTACCAGAATATCGCTGAGTGTGAGGACGTTCTCTCCACTCTTGCCAGTGATCTGATTTCTGGCATCTGGTCATTCTTTCAACATCCAGAGCATATTAAAATTCGGGATCACTCCTACGTCCAGTTAAACGTTTATGGAAATTCTCAACAAGAGAATGATCGCGAGTATCTGCAAGATCGGCACGAGGACGGGCACCTCATTACATTGATAAAGCCTACCCGTGACGGCTTGGTCATTTTTCCGAATGACGTGAAGACCAAGGTTCGTCTTGCGGACGATGAAATCATCGTGATCACTGGATCATTGCTTACGCACCTCTCTGATGGGCAGATTCCGCCGATGTACCACGCCGTAGAGAATCCGATGATGCAGGTGTCCAGGAAGTCACTGGTCTATTTTGCAATTCCCGATCTCACGAAGTCCTACACTTCTTTGCTTGCAAAGAGTGCTGTAAACCTCGCTTCACTTGCAGACGAAAGTCATCGGGCTTTCGGTAACACGTCCTTGGTCTAGTTTTAAATTCGAGGGGTGCAACGCCCCTCGGTACACAAAGAGAAAACCGTTTTGAATTTTCCATTCGTAGAGGGACTAGGCCTGGCGTTGGGATTACTTGTGGCTCTTGGTCCCAAAGATACGTATGTTATAAAACACAGCGTCCGTGCCGGGAACGCCATCGCGCTCGTCCTGATATGTTCCATATCTGATGTACTGTTGATATTTCTGGGTGTTTGGGGCCTTGGCGCGCTGATAACGGAAAGCCCGGTACTTCTAGCAGTCACGATGGCAGGCAGCATCGCGTATTTGGTATTCTTCGGCTGCCAAGCCTTGGCGGGAGCGATCAAGGGAACCGAAATGATTGCGGAACTGCCTCATTCCAATGTCGCACGCTCTGCGGTAGTCAAAGGCGCCCTTTTTCACTCGCTGCTTACCCCGTATGCTTGGCTGGATACTGTTTTCGTCATTGGCACCGTTAGTGCGACAAAGGAAGGCATGGTCAAAGTTGCCTTTGCAAGTGGCGCAATGTCCGCGTCATTTTTTTGGTTTGCATTTCTCACAGTCGGCTCCAGACTCGCCGCACCGCTATTTAAAAACAAACAGGTATGGCGAGCCCTTGATGCAGTTGTCGCGGTGTCCATGTTTCTGCTGGCCACTAAGCTAGTAGCTGACTTTCCTTGGTAAAGCCCGCCTCGTCCAGCGGCAGGGGAGTTGTCAAATCTTAATGGATCGTTGGGAAAAGCGATCAGGAATTATGAGTCTTGGCGGTAAATAATATTGAAAATATAAGCCACAGATCGCTATTCTCCGAAATGCTGATCGTTGACCGAATTTTATCCCTGGCCCGCGTAAAGTAATTTCTCGCTTTGGGTAGATGTAAAAACATCATCGATGTAAAGCAGGTCACCATCCGCCAACCACGCGGCTTATAGATGTGGCGACGAGGCGGCACAGATTTTCGATGCACTCATGCTTTAGCCCAAGCCAGGGACGGCCGGTTTCTTCGAAGAAGCGCTGAACGATCCCATGTAATTTGTACCTTTGATATGGATTGCCAATGCCAAGTTTCTCGATTGATTTAGCCGCAGAACGTATCGTCGAAAAAAGATCTCAGAAAAATTTCGAGGAAGTTGTCCGATGCTTTGCCACAGGCTGCTATCGCAGCAGCATCGTGATGCTTTGGACCGTAGTCGTGTGCGATCTCGTCTATAAATTGCAAAACTTGCGTGACATGCATGGTGATGTGCAAGCGGACAAGCTGCTGAAGGACGTTGAAAAAAAGCAGCTTGATAATCCTTCCAATCCGGAGTGGGAGCTCTATCTCCTGAATGAGGTCGTTTCGCGTACCAAGTTGCTGGAGGCGGCCGAGCATATTCAGTTGCAAGGACTGCAGAAACTCCGTCACCTGTCGGCGCATCCTGTTCTCACTGGAAGCGACCTTTTGTTTCAGCCGAGCAAGGAGACAGCGCGTGCCAACATTCGAACCGCGTTGGAAGCAGTGCTTCTCAAGCCGCCGTTGTTTTCTAAGAAAATAGTACCTGCTTTGGTGGCAGATATTGCCACCAACAAGGCGCTGCTGATTTCAACCGGCAAGCTTAAGTCCTATTTGGAGGCCCGTTACTTCCCGAACATGCCCGATGCAGTGGAGTTGGAATTGTTTCGGTCACTCTGGAAATTCTGCTTCAAGCTCAGGAATGTTGAGACTGACGCACACCGTGATATCAATATTGTGGCGCTGGGCGTGATTTACGAGCGTAACCCCGCCATGTTCCGCACGGCGATGGACGGTGATCGGACTTATTTCAGCGATATTGGACCAGATCCCCAACTGCTCGAAACACTGATCCATTTCCTGGCCGAGCATCAGGCGCTCTACGGATCACTCAACCCTGCAGCCCATATTCTCCTGCAAGGGTGCGCAGCAGGAGACATCAACCTTAAGCTCAAATCGTGGTTTCAGCACCAGAGCTTTGCGGCACATCTTGCCGCATTGGATTCCGAAACGGCTGACGCATTCGATGATGTGAGCGAAGAAAGCTGGGCGCTGCTTCTGGATGAATCGGAAAGCGAAGGTTTACTGCAATCTGCATGCCAAATAGCCATCAAAAACTATGGCGCTTGCCTCAGCTATGACGACGCTGACAAACGGTTCGGGCGTTTCGTCGCGCCAATGCTTGGCAAGGTTGATGCAACCAGAATGACAGCGCTTCTGAAAGAAATCGACAAAAATTCGCAGATATATGATCGGCGTCGCGCCAAAATTGATCACAGGGAAGTGGTGGCTGCTGCGTCGAATTTGTCCGTTGATACCAGTCCTTATAAGAACTTTTTGGCGAACGTTTGATTGGCGTGTCGTAAGCTGCCACCGAAAAAATCGATGTCGTTGCGCCGCCAGCAGGTTCTATAGATATTTCTTGAAGCTGCCCACTGCGATGTTTACCGCCAACCCCAACAGCATCGCACTGGGCAGCAGGATCAGCAGCGGGCTGACGCTCACGGGCAAGGCCAGATAGACCACCCATGGCCATACGGCGAGCGGCATCACCGCAGCCTTCGCCCGGTGATAGACGAAACCGGATTCCCGGCCTGCGCCGAAGCGCCGGATATCGCGGCGCACCAATCCATCGACCAGTCCGACGAAAGGGCTCTATGCCGTTTCGAGTGGAACTTGACCTCAGGGAACATGCGGGGTAATGCGATAGTGCTGGGCTGAAGCGGAGGCAAGAAGATGAGCGTTGGTGTAGAGACCTTGTTCACGGCGGCGCTGGG
>NZ_BQXQ01000061.1 GCF_030159055.1 Acidovorax sp. SUPP3334 | reverse complement strand
AAGAACATCCGCCGCTTCGTGCTGCCGCCTCGAAGATCCCACAGGCGGTATCCGCGTGAGGTTCGAATGACCAAGACACAGTATCCCGTCAAGAAAAATGCCGCTCAGCCTTAACTGAGCGGCATTGCCCGGTCGGGGCGCCTTCGGCAGTTTGCGCGGCCGAACCGGTGTCAGTCAGGCAGCGGCCAGCGGACGGCGGCTTGCAGTGCCACGGCCACCGCGAGCGAGGAGTACGACGATCACGATGGCCATGATCGCAAAGCAGATGAACGACCAGTTGGCGATGGAGCCGCCGAGGAAGGTCCAGTCCACCGCGGCGCAGTCGCCGGAGCCCTTGAAGATCATGGGAATCGCGCGGCCGATGGGGAAGTGCTCGATCATTCCGTAGAAGTCGCGCCCGCAGGTTGCGATCTCGGGCGGGTACCACTGCAGCCAGCTTTGCCGGGCGGCCACGAAGGCACCGAAGCCCGACGACAGCAAGGCCAGGAAGCCCCACGACATCCACCAGCCTTTTGTGCCTCTGGCGCTTGCCAGTGCTGCGAACACTGCTACACCAATGAGAGCGTAGCGTTGAACGATGCACATCGGGCAAGGCTCCAGCCCCACGACATGCTGCAGGTACATGCCGAAAGCCAGCATGGCCACGCACGCTGCGGCAATCAGTCCCAGCACGCGGCGGGGCGCGGCATCCAACCAGTTCAACACCATTGTTCTTGTCCTTGAAGGCCGCAGCGGTCGGCAGCCCTCGAAGGCTGCATCAGATACCGGCGGCGTGGTCCAGAAAAACGCGGGCGCGGCGCGGTGTGACCACCAGCGTTTCACCCTCCCTGAAACCCATCTCCCGGTACTGCTGCGCAGGAATCTGCGCTTCGATCACCGAGTCTGGGCTCGCATTGTCCGCTGGTTTGTGATCGGCATCGGGAATAAGTTCCAGCCGCGCGATCGGGCCCACGACGATGGCACGGCTGAGCTGCGCGACGATGCCGCGCGGGCGCCCGTCGGCGTCCACGCCCTCGCCGGGCGAGTAGCGCTGCACGTCCAGGTCGTGCGGGCGCACATAGGCAAAGGCGCTGGCGTTCTGCGCGCTCGCATGCTCGGGCGAATCGATGGCCATGCCTTCCACATGCACCAGCCCTTCGTGGGCCCGGCCACGAAACAGGTTCACGTCGCCCAGAAAACCATAGACGAACGGGCTGGCCGGCTGGTCCCACACCTCCTGGGGCGAGCCGCTTTGCTCGATCCGGCCCTGGTTGATGACCACGACGCGGTCGGCCACTTCGAGCGCTTCTTCCTGGTCGTGCGTCACGAAGATGCTGGTCACGTGCAGCTCATCGTGCAGGCGGCGCAGCCAGCGGCGCAGCTCCTTGCGCACCTTGGCATCGAGCGCGCCGAAAGGCTCGTCCAGCAACAGCACCTTGGGTTCCACCGCCAGCGCCCGGGCCAGCGCAATGCGCTGGCGCTGGCCGCCGGACAGCTGCGAGGGGTAGCGGTCGGCCAGCCAGTCGAGCTGCACCAGCTTGAGCAGATCGGTCACCTTCTGCTTGATCTGCGCATCGCTCGGGCGCTCGCCACGCGGCTTCACGCGCAGGCCGAACGCCACGTTCTCGAACACCGTCATGTGCCGAAAGAGCGCGTAATGCTGGAAGACGAAGCCCACCCCACGGTCGCGCACGTGCACGTCGGTGGTGTCTTCGCCCGAGAAATGGATGGTGCCCACGTCGGGCGTTTCCAGCCCCGCGATGATGCGCAGCAGCGTGGTCTTGCCGCAGCCCGAGGGGCCGAGCAGCGCGATGAGTTCGCCCGACTGGATGTCCAGGCTCACGTCGCGCAGCGCCTGGAAGCTGCCGAACTGCTTGCTGATGTTGCGGATTTCAATGCTCATGGTGTGCTTTCGTTCAGCGCGCGCCCGCGGCGGCGGGTGCGGGGCGCTCGGGCGGCAACGCGGCAGCCGCCTTGCGCTCTTGCTCGTTGCGCCATTCGGCAATCGACTTGATGACCAGCGTGACCAGTGCCAGCAGGGCCAGCAGCGAGGCGGCAGCGAAGGCCGCCACGGACTGGTATTCGTTGTAGAGAATTTCGACGTGCAGCGGTATGGTGTTGGTCTGCCCTCGGATGTGGCCCGACACCACCGACACCGCGCCGAACTCGCCCATGGCACGCGCGTTGCAGAGGATCACGCCGTAGAGCAGCCCCCATTTGATGTTGGGCAGGGTCACGTGCCAGAAGGTCTGCCAGCCGCTCGCACCCAGCACGATGGCCGCCTGTTCTTCGTCGCTGCCCTGGGCCTGCATGAGCGGGATCAGTTCGCGGGCGATGAAGGGAAAGGTCACGAAGATCGTCGCCAGCACGATGCCCGGCACGGCGAAGATGATCTTGATGTCGTTCGCCGCCAGCCACGGGCCGATCCAGCCGTTCGCGCCGAACATCAGCACATACACCAACCCCGCCACCACGGGCGAGACGGAAAACGGCAGGTCCACCAGCGTGGTCAGGAAGGCCTTGCCGCGGAACTCGTACTTGGCGATGGCCCAGGCCGCCGCAACACCGAACACGAGGTTCAGCGGCACGGCGATGGCCGCCGTGATCAGCGTGAGGCGAATGGCCGACCAAGCGTCGGGCTCCTTCAGCCCCGCCAGATAGGCGCCGAAACCCTTGCGCAGCGCTTCGGTGAACACGGCCGCCAGAGGCAGCACCAGGAACAGCAGCAGAAAGGCCAGCGCGATGCCGATGAGCGTCCAGCGGACCCAGGCGGCCTCGGTGGTGCCGGCCTGGGCACGCCGCACGGGCGCACGGGGATTCGCGTTCGAGGCGCTGGATGCGTTGGTGGAGGTCGAACTCATGCCGGGGCTCCCGCATGGCGGCGCTGCCAGGCTTGCAGTGCATTGATGACGAGCAGCAGCAGGAAGGAGATGACCAGCATCACCACGGCGACCGCCGTGGCGCCCGCATAGTCGTACTGCTCCAGCTTGCCGATGATGATGAGGGGCGTGATCTCGGAAATCATGGGCATGTTGCCCGCGATGAAGATGACCGAGCCGTACTCACCCACCGCCCGGGCGAATGCCATGGCAAAGCCGGTCAGCAGTGCTGGCGTGATCGACGGCAGGATGACGCGGGTGAAGATCTGCCAACGCGTGGCGCCGAGGCTGGTGGCGGCCTCCTCCAGCTCTTTCTCGGCGTCTTCCAGCACGGGCTGCACCGTCCGCACCACGAAGGGCAATCCGATGAAGATCAGCGCGATCACCACGCCTGCCGGCTTGAAAGCCAGCTGGATGCCCAGCGGCTCCAGGTATTGGCCCACCCAGCCGTTGCCGGCGAGCAGCGCGGTGAGCGAGATGCCCGCCACGGCCGTGGGCAGCGCAAACGGCAGATCCACCAGCGCATCGACGATCTTCTTGCCGGGAAACCGGTAACGCACCAGCACCCACGCGATCAGCAGGCCGAACACCAGGTTGACCAGCGCCGCGATCAACGAGGCTCCGAAAGTGAGCCGGTACGAAGCCAGCACGCGCGGGGCGCTGATGGCGGCCCAGAACTGGTCCCAGGTCAGCGTGAAGGTCTTGAAAACCAGCGCCGACAGCGGGATGAGCACGATGATGCTCAGATAGAAGATGGTGTAGCCCAGCGTGAGCCCGAAGCCGGGCAACACCCGCTTCGGACTGCGCCGGGCCCCGCCCGCGGACGCCACGGCGTCGCCGGCCAAGGCAGAGGTCGCGGCGGCCATGTCTTACTTGGCGCCGGGCGTGTAGAGCTTGTCGAACTGGCCGCCGTCGTCGAAATGCACCTTCTGCGCTTCACCCAGCGAGCCGAAGTACTTGGAGACGGTGAACAGCTTGACGGGCTTGAACAGGTCGGCGTGCTTCTTCAGCACCGCTTCGGAGCGCGGGCGCAGCGCATGCCGGGCCGCGATTTCCTGGGCCTCGTCGGAATACAGGTAGTCCAGGTAGGCCTTGGCCAGCTCGCCGGTGCCCTTCTTGGCCACGGTGCGCTCGACCACCGCGACGGGGTTTTCCGCCAGCACGCTGCTGGAGGGGTACACGGCATCGACCTTGCCCTTGCCGAACTCGCGCTCGATCGACAGCACTTCGGATTCGAACGTGATGAGCACGTCGCCCGTGTTGCGCTGCAGGAAGATGCTGGTGGCGTCGCGGCCGCCCTTGCCCAGCACGGGCACGTTCTTGAACAGCTTGCCCACGAACTCTTCGGCCTGCGCGTCCGTCCCGCCCTTTTCGCGGACGCTGCCCCATGCAGCCAGGTAGGCGTAGCGGCCGTTGCCGCCGGTCTTGGGGTTCACGACCACGACCTGCACGCCGGGCTTGGCGAGGTCGTCCCAGTCCTTGATGTTCTTGGGATTGCCTTTGCGCACCAGGAACAGCATGGTCGAGGTGGTGGGCGAGGCGTCGTTGGGAAAGCGCTTGGCCCAGTCCTTGGCGACCACGCCGCTGCCCGCCAGAAAGTCGATGTCCGTCGTGGTGTTCATGGTGACCACATCGGCGTCGAGGCCGTCGTTCACCGCGCGGGCCTGGGCGCTGGAGCCGCCATGCGCCTGGTCGATCTTCACGTCCTTGCCGGTGGTCTTCTTGTAGTGGGCGGCGAAGGCGGGGTTGTAATCCTTGTAGAACTCGCGGGCCACGTCATAAGAGGCGTTGAGCAGCGTTGACGTTTGCGCCGAAGCCATGCCACCGGCAGCCAGTGCCAGCGCCGCCAGGAAGGTCTTGAGTTTTGTCCGGGAAATCATGTGTGCGTCACCCACGTTTCTAAAAGTGAAACCGATTGTGGGCGGCACGACTTAAAACTCAAAAGAATATATTCTTGTTAATTAATCCAATTTCGAGAATATAGAAGCGCTGAAAATTCATCCTGCGCGGCTGAACCGATCTCAGTCAAAAACGCCTCCAGCGCAATAACCACTAGGGCATATTGCTACATAAATAATAGCAATCCAATCAGGCGGCAGAGCGGGTGTCGGAACTGCACTGGCCCATCCCCCATTCTGCGCCGTCCACCAACGAGTGAAGCAGCGCCCAGCCCAGCGGCCACTCGCCATGGCCGGACTCGACGTTTACATGCCCTGCCTGCGGCAGCCGCACGAACTCGCTCCCCCAGGCCCGCGCATAGGCGCCCGCCAGGCGGATCGGGCAATACGGATCGTTGCTGCTCGCCACCAGAATGTTCCGATAGGGCAGCGGGGCATACGGCACGGGGGCGAAATCGCTCAGCACCGCGCGGCGTTCGGGGTCGGCCGGGGCGACCAGCAAGGCGCCCTGCACCCGGGCCGCCGCCTGCGTACCCATGTGGGTCGCGGTGATACAGCCCAGGCTGTGGGCCACCAGCACGACAGGGTGCGGCGCATCCAGCACCAGGCGTTCGAGCACGCTCACCCAGGCGAGCCGCGAAGGCGTGACCCAATCGTCCTGCACGACGCGCTGCGCGCCCGGCACCCGCTCTGCCCAGAGGCTCTGCCAGTGCCCCGGACCGGAATCGCGCCAGCCCGGAACGATGATGACCGACACCGGCCCTGCCGCCGGTGCCACAGTCGCACCGAGGGCCGAGGCAGCGGCCATTGCATCCGGCCGCAGGATCGGATCAGCCCCCGCCGCCGAGCGTTCGCGGCTGGCGATGGGCCTCGGCACGCTGCTCATGGGTGCAGCGGCGCTGCGGCCGGAAGGTGTGTGCAGAAAGGGGGTCGGACCCGACGGGAGGTCCGAAGAAACATTGCATGGGCCATGGAAATGGACTCCTCAACGGTGGATCAGGCCCATTCTGCGATTGGGCCTTTAAAACCCAAACGAATATATTCTTTTGAATTAATCGCTAATTGATCTTAAGAATGGGCAGGCGCGGCGGTCGGCGGAGTCTCCGAGACGACCCCTTTGCTCACAGCGCCAGGGCCTTCGCGAGCAAATTGCGCCGTCGTCCCCTGCATCGCTTCCCCCAGAAAATCCAGAAATTGGCGCACTGCGGGCGACAGGCCCCGGCGCGATGGAAACACGGCGTGCATCAAGCCGCGCGGTGGCGACCACTGCGGCAGCAATCGCACCAGACGGCCGTTGCGCAACTCGTCCTCACACAGGTAGTCGGGCAGCCAGCACATGCCGACACCGGCCACGGCAGCGAACTTCAAGGTGAGCAGGTCATCGGCCACGTAGCGCGGGCTGTGCTGCCACAGCACCTCTTGCCCATCCGGCCCGAGCAACAAGCGCGAGTCACGGCCATCGATGGCCGACATGGACATGCTGTCCAGCAGCGCCAGGTCTTGCACCGTGGTGGGAGTGCCTTGCCGAGCCAGCTGGTCTGGGCTGGCCACCAGCAAAGAGGCGCCGTCGTCCAGCCGCTTCACCACCATGCTGCCGCTGTCGTCCAGCGTGGGCCGCACCCGCAGCGCGACGTCGATCCCCTCCTCCACCAGATTCACCACACGGTTGTGCACCTGCAGTTCGACCCGTACCAGTGGATACCGCGCGAGGAACACCGGCATCATGTGGCCCAGCAGAGTCTGGGCGATGGTGACCGGGCAGGCCACGCGGATGGTGCCGCGCGGCTCGGTCTGGACCTCTGCCACGGTGTCGGCCGCCGCCTGCGCCGATTCGCGCATGGCCTGGCAATGGCGCAAATACGCTTTGCCGACTTCGGTGAGCGACAGCTTGCGGGTGGTGCGCTGCAAAAGCCGAACGCCCAACTGGGCCTCCAGGTCCGATACGCGCCGCGAGAGGCGGGATTTGGGAATGCCGAGCGCCCGGCCGGCCGCAGCAAAGCCCCCTCGCTCGACCACCTCGGCGAAGTACAGCATGTCGTTGAGATCCTGCATGGCACGCCTCGATTGTTCTATGAGCAGAACAATCTATCGCAAATTACCGGGCTTATCAATCAATGTGACCATCTGCACAATCTATCCAACGCCGCACACCGTGTCAGGCACTGTTCCAAGGAAAACTTCCATGCAATTGCTCCACATCGATTCCGCCATCACCGGCGACCAGTCCGTTTCGCGCCAACTCACCGCCCGAACCGTGGCGGCATGGGTCGCCACCCATCCAGGCACGCAAGTTCAGCACCTGGACCTGGTGGCGCAGGCGCCCAACCACTTCACCATGGATGCGATGGCACCGCGCACGGGCCAGACCGAAGGCCTCACCGAAGCGCAGCGCCGCGAGAACGCCGTATCCGAGCAGCTGGTGAGCCAGTTCCTGGCGGCCGATGTGATCGTGGTGGGCGCGCCCTTCTACAACTTCGGCATCCCAACGCAACTCAAGGCCTGGATCGACCGCATCGCCCAGCCCGGCCGCACGTTCACCTACACCGCTACCGGCCCCCAAGGCCTGGCCAAGGGCAAGACGGTGATCGTCGCCTCGACGCGCGGCGGCGTTTACTCGACCAGCGATGCCGGCCGTGCCATAGAGCACCAGGAAAGCTACCTGCAGACCGTGTTCGCCTTCTTCGGCATCAGCGACGTGCGCTTCGTGCGCGCCGAGGGTGTGGCCATGGGCCCGGACGCCAAATCCAGGGCCCTGGACAGCGCGGATTCGGACATCCAGGCGCATGTGGCGCAATCCCGCCAAGCCGTGGCCGAAGCCGCCTGATTCACCACCCGACGGCGCACCATCGAGAAGCCGGCCCCGCGCCGGCTTTTTCATGAGCGCCACAGGGGCCTACAGCGCACGCGTCCAGGTCTCGCCCACCAGCGACTGGCCGTAGGCGATGTACGGTTCCGAGGCCACGAGCGTGAAGCCGCGCTGCGCGTAGAGATGTCGCGCCGCAGTCAGGCAGCTATTGGTCCACAGCGTCATTTCGGTGTAGCCCTTGGCCCGGGCGAAGGCGATGCACTCGTCCACCAGCCGGCCGCCCAGCCCCATGCCCCGCGCCTCTTGCGCGAGGATCAGCATCCGCAGCCGCGCGGTGGTGTCGGACTCGCGGACCACGAAAGCGGCCCCCATGCGCGCGCCATCGATCTCGGCAATCCAGCACTTGTCGAACCCGGGCCGGAATTCACGCACGAATCGCGCGGCGATCTCGGCCACCAGCGCCTCGAACTCCTGGTTCCAACCGTATTCGCGCCAGTAGGTCTCGCCATGCAGCTGCACCACCCAGCCCATGTCGCCCGGCACCGGATCGCGCAGCACCACGAGCCGTGGGCGGCTGGCGGACTCGGGGGACAGCAGCGCCTCCAGGCGCCGCATGGCAGCCAGCGCATCGGTCTGCTGATCGGGTGACAAACGTGCCAGCAGCGCTGACGCTTCATCGCGCGAGCGCTGCTGCAGCGGGGCGAAGGCCGCATGCCCCGCATCGGTCAAAAGCAGCAGGCTCTGCCGCGCGTCGTGCTCGCCGGGCCGTCGCTCCAGCCAGCCGGCTTTCTCGAACCGGCTCAGGATTCGGCTCAGATAGCCGGCGTCCAGCCCCAGGTCCTTGGCGATGTCGCTGGCGACCGGCGCGCTGCGGTGGGCCAGTTCATACAGCACCCGCACATCGGTCAGGGACAGATCGCTGCCCAGATAGGCATCGAGAACGCCGATGCGGCGCGTGAAGAACCGGCTGAACTGCCGAAGCGCCTTGACCGCCGCAGCGGGAACCGGAAAGACTGCGACATCGGACGCCATATTGATTCACCCCCATCAAACAATTTGTTGACTTTATCAACCAAATGGCGGGATGGCAAACGAAAAAGACCGGCCGCACTGGCAGGGCGGCCGGTCCCGGAGAAGGTGACCGAACAGGGGCTAATGCATCAGAGCTTGGCGTGCTGTTTGACCCAGGCCGCGTATTTCTCGACCCAGCCCTGCAGGAACTGGCGGCTCGCTTCACCGATGTTGCCGTCGTCGTCGAACAGGCCGTCCTTGGCCTGGATGAAGGCTTCGGGCTGGCCCAGCGTGGGAACGTCGAGGTAGGCGAGGATGTTGCGCAGATGCTGCTGCGCCATGGCCGTGCCGATGGCACCGATCGATACGCCGATCACGCCCGCAGGCTTGCCGCCCCAGGCGCTCTGGCCGTAAGGACGGGAGGCGTGGTCCAGCGCATTCTTGAGCACGCCGGGGACCGAGCGGTTGTATTCGGGGGTGACGAACAGCAGGCCCTGGGATTGGGCGATTTCGGTCTTCAGGCGCAGCACGGCCGGCGACGGATGGTTGTCGTCGTCCTGGTTGTACAGGGGCAGATCGTCGATGCGCAGTTGCGTGAAGTGAAAGTCCGGTGGCGCGAGCCGGGCCAGCGCGGTGGCCAGCTTGCGGTTGAACGAATCCTTGCGGAGACTGCCGACGATGACGGCGATCTGGTATTGGTCCATGAGCACTCCTTGTGAAAAGACAGCCAGAAAAGGCACGGCCGCTTGCAGCCGCAGCGGGCCATGATAGTCACGGCCCGTGCGGTTTCAGAGGCTTGCGCGACGCACCCGAGGTGCTTGGCGGCGCAGGAGTTCCGCAATCTTTTGCTATTTATTTAATAGCAATATCCCCTAGTGGATATTGCGCTGGAGGCATGAAAGACTCCAACCCCTCTCCGGGTGCCACGGGATCGAGGCCCGCAGGGGCGTGCGCCCCGAACGCGCGCTTGTCCTACCCGGCCCGCCGCTGGCTGGCGAGCCGCTGCACGACCTGCACGAGCCGGTCGATTTCATCGAACGTGTTGTAGAACGCCAGCGACGGCCGCACCGTGGTTTCCACGCCGAAGCGCCGCAGGATCGGCTGCGCACAGTGGTGGCCCGTGCGCACCGCGATGCCTTCCCCGTTCAGCGCCTTGCCCACGGACTCGGTCGATTGCCCATCCAGCACGAACGACATCACGCTGGCCTTGTCGTCGGCCGTGCCGATCAGCCGCACACCCGCGATGGCGCCCAGATGCTGCATGCCGTACACCAGCAAGTCGTGCTCGTAGCGGGCGATGTTCTCGATACCCACCCGGTTCACATAGTCGATCGCCGCACCCAGGCCCACCGCGTCGGCGATGTTGCCCGTGCCGGCCTCGAACTTGTTGGGGATCGGCTGGAACACGGTTTTCTCGAACGTGACGTCGGCGATCATGTTGCCGCCGCCCTGCCACGGCGGCATGTCTTCCAGCACCTCGCGCTTGCCCCACACCACGCCGATGCCCGTGGGCCCGAACACCTTGTGGCCCGAGAACACGAAGAAGTCGGCGCCCAGCGCCTGCACGTCCACCCGCATGTGCGACACCGACTGGGCGCCGTCCACCAGCGCCTTGGCGCCGGCGCGGTGCGCCATCGCCACGATTTCCTTCACCGGCACCACGGTGCCCAGCGCGTTGGACACCTGCGTGACGGCGACGATCCTGGTGCGGTCGTTCAGCAGCTTCTGGTACTCGCCCAGCAGCACCTGGCCCGAGTCGTCCACCGGAATCACGCGCAGCCTGGCGCCCTTGGCCGCCGCCAGCTGCTGCCAGGGCACGATGTTGGCGTGGTGCTCCAGGTGGCTCACGATGATTTCGTCGCCCTCGCCCACGTGCTGGCTGCCCCAGCTCTTGGCCACCAGGTTGATGGCTTCGGTGGTGCCGCGCACGAAGATCACTTCGTTCACGTCCGGCGCATTGATGAACGCCTTCACCCGCTGGCGGGCGCCTTCGTAGGCGTCCGTCGCGCGGGCGGCGAGTTCATGCGCGGCGCGGTGGATGTTGGAGTTTTCGTGCGCGTAGAAGTGGCTGATGCGGTCGATCACCGCTTTCGGCTTGTGCGTGGTGGCCGCGTTGTCGAACCACACGAGCTGGCGGCCGTTCACCCGCTCGGACAGGATGGGAAAGTCGCGCCGGATCGCATGCACATCGAACGGCGGGTGGCGCCCCTGCCCTGCCGAAGGCGCCGCGCTACCTCGGTCCGCATGCGGATGGGGCTGGGCCGGGGTCACATGGCCACTCGGCAGTTGCACCGTATCGACGAAGTAGAACGCCGGCCCGTCCGGGGCCGTGGCCTGCGGCAGGCGGCTGCCCAGCGCCGGGGCCGACGCCTGGGGTGCGGCGGGCGGCGCCAGCGACAACCGCGCAAGTGCATCGAGGGGGTCAGTGCGCCGGCCTGCCGGCACCGAAGCACCCTGTGCTCCGCCCGAAGCGGGCAAAGCAGGCGATTGGCGCTCGCCCACGAAGTAATACGGCGAATGCGCGGCAGGCGCCGCCTGCGCCGCTGGCCCGGCGACAGCGCCCGACGCCTCGGGCACGCCCAACACGCCGCTGCCCAGGCGTGGCTCGTACGCCGGCAAGGCGCTCACCACCGTGTCGGGCAAGCCATTGGCCGCCGTGGCATGCGGCAACAGCGCGGGCGCGCGGTGGCCGAGCGACAGCACCTGCGTGGGCGATGCCGGCAGCACGTTGGCGCCCGGAATCTGGCCCTGCGGAATCGGCGTGCCCGGCACGCTCGGGCCGAAGCCGGCCGGGCTGGCCAGCGGCGATCCGGGCGGCGCGATGTTGCCCGGCGCTTGCATGCCCGGCGGCACGGCGCCCAGGCCGGGCACGGACGACGGCGGCGTTGACGGAAAACCGCCGGCGGAGTGCACGCCGGCCGGCGCTGCCGCCTCGCCCGGCAACGCCGAGAACAAGGCATTCGCCATGCGGGCGATCAGTGCGGGATCGATGGGGGCGCCACCGGACGCGTCCGCGCCCGGCGAGAAGGAAGCGAGGGTCATGGCCGCTCCTTGCGCTTCACTTGTAGGTGTCCGGATAGTCGTGGTACTTGTTCACCTCGACATCGTCCAGCACGGCCAGCGCATCGCTGGTGAGCACCGCCAGCGAGCAGTACTGCGAGATCAGGTACGAGGCGATGGCGTGGTTGTTGATGCCCATGAAGCGCACCGACAGGCCCGGGCCCTGCTCGCCCGCCAGCCCCGGCTGGAACAACCCCACCACGCCCTGGCGCTTGTCGCCCACGCGCAGCAGCAATATCTTGCTTTTGCCATCGGCCACCGGCACCTTGTCGGACGGGATGAGCGGAATGCCGCGCCAGGTGATGAACTGCGAGCCGAACAGGCTCACGGTGGGCGGCGGCGTGCCGCGGCGCGTGGCTTCGCGCCCGAACGCGGCGATGGCGAGCGGATGGGTGAGGAAGAAAGCGGGCTCCTTCCACACCTTGGTGAGCAGTTCGTCCAGGTCGTCCGGCGTGGGGGCGCCGGTCAGCGGGAAGATGCGCTGCGCATCGGTCACCTGGGCCAGCAGGCCGTAGTCGGGGTTGTTGATCAGCTCGCTTTCCTGGTTCTCCTTGATCGTCTCGATCGTGAGGCGCAGCTGCTCCTTGATCTGGTCGTGCGGGCTGCTGTACAGGTCGGACACGCGGGTGTGCACGTCCAGCACCGTGCTCACGGCGTTCAGGAAGAATTCGCGCGGGTTTTCTTCGTAATCGACGAAGGTGCGCGGCAGCTGGTTTTCTTCTTCCTTGGCCGTGCAGGTGACGCGGATGGATTCGGGGTTCTTGACCTTGTTCAGACGGTAGATGCCTGCTTCCACGGGCACCCATTGCAGCAGGTGCGTGAGCCAGCGCGGGCTGATCGTTTCGAGTTGGGGGACCGTCTTGGTGGCATTGGCCAATTGCCGTGCGGCGTTGTCACCCAAGGCGGTCGTGCCGCCCACAGTTGCAGACATTGAAGAACTCCGTGCGTTGTTGAAGAAAGCCTGGGCAGTGTCAAAGCTTCCAACGCAGCACTCAACAGGCTATAGCCGTCAATTGCAGTCCCCGCACCAGATTCGCGTGGCCGATCGCTTCGCCCCGCGTGACCAGCGCCGAGGGCCGCACGCCCAGGGCACCGGCCAGTTTTTCGACCGTGAGCAGCGAGGCGATCGCCGCCCCCCGCTCGATCTCGCCCACATAGGAGCGATTCAGGTCCGAATGCTCGGCCAGCCGCTCTTGCGACCAGCCGTTCGCCTCGCGCGACTGGCGCACCGCCACCCCGAAATTCCTGATCAATACCGACATGGTTCTTCCCTTGTTTTAGTTCCCGTCATCCCTTTCGCACCGTGCCGCCCGCCGCTGCCTGGCGGCACGCGCGCAGGCCTACCCTTCGCGCGAAATCGCCTGCGTCACGTTGCCGCCCGCCGGGACATCGTGCGTGACCCACACGTTGCCGCCGATCACCGCACCGCGGCCCAGCGTGACGCGGCCCAGCACCGTGGCACCGGCGTAGATGACCACGTCGTCCTCCACCACCGGGTGGCGCGGCAGGCCCTTTTGCAGGTGCCCTTCGGCATCGGTGGGAAAGCGCTTGGCGCCCAGCGTGACCGCCTGGTACAGGCGAACGCGCTCGCCGATCACGGCCGTCTCACCGATCACGACACCCGTGCCGTGGTCGATGAAAAAGCCCGCACCGATCTGCGCGCCGGGGTGGATGTCGATGCCGGTCTGGCCGTGCGCCAGTTCCGCCACGATGCGCGCCAGCAGCGGCAGGCCCAGCGTGTACAGGCGGTGCGCGATGCGGTGGTGGATCATGGCCAGCACGCCGGGGTAGCACAGCAGCACCTCGTCCACGCTGCGCGCGGCGGGGTCGCCCTGATAGGCGGCGAGCACGTCGCTGTCCAGCAGCCGGCGGATGTCCGGCAGCGACGCGGCAAAGGCCTGCGCGGCCACCAGGGCCTGCGGCTCGATCGCCTCGCTGTCGGCACCGCCGTGCTGGCGCGCGCCGTAGCGCATCTCCAGCCGGGCCTGCCCGAGCAGCGTGTGCAGCGCCAGATCGAGCGTGTGGCCCACGTACCAGTCTTCGCTTTCCTGCCGCAGGTCATGGGGGCCCAGGCGCATCGGAAACAGCGCGCCCTTCAGTTGATCCAGCATCTGCGCCAGCGCATCGCGCGACGGAAACTCGCGCCCGCCGGGCTCCTGAGACCGGTTTTGCGAATCGCGCCACTCGCGGCGCACGGCGTGCAGCGACTGCACGATGTGATCGATCTCGAAGACAGCCATCAAGGCCTCCTGCATGGGGAATACGTTGGGCCGCCTGCGGCGTGGGCGGCGTGGGCGGCGCGGGCGGCGGGTGAGCGGGTCAGTCCTGCACCCAGGGCAGGCCATGAAAGCGCCAGCCGTCGGATGCGCCGCGCTGCTGGGCCGCGTCGATTTCGCCTTCGAAGCCTTCGGTCACGTTGAAGACGTTCTGCAAACCGGCCTTGGCCGCCGCTTCGGCCGCCAGCACCGAACGCTTGCCGCTGCGGCACAGCAACAGCACCGGCGCATCGCGCGTGGAGGCTTTGGTGATGGCGGCCTCCAGCTCACGGGCGAACCGCGGATTGCGGTTGAGCGCCGTTCCGGTGGCCCAGGCCACATGCAGGCTGCCCGGCACGTGGCCGACGAACTTTCGCTCTTCGCCCGAGCGCACATCCACCAGCAATGCTTGTCCCGACGAAAAGAGGCTCCACGCCACGGTGGGCGGCACGCCGCCGGCGTAGGCCAGGCCCGCGGCTTGCGCCTGCTCATGGGCGGATTGCAGCGCGGGCGGTAATTCGGTGTCTTGCACGGGGTGGGACATGGGGCCTTCCTGGTGGTGTGGTGGCTGCAGCCGCCCGTCTTGCGGGGCGTGGCCGTCCAATCCAATGTAGAACCGGCGCCCTGCCTATTCAACGAATAAAAAATCCGTTCCTATGTCGGAAAACATCTAAGCCAGCGCTGTCTCGGCATTCCGAACGCCGGGCCATGAAAAAAGCTGCCGGCACCGGAGGCCGGCGCGGGCAGCTTGTATTGGCGTGCCGGGAAAGATTCAGAAGCCCGGCAGCACCGCGCCCTTGAACTCCGTCTGGATGAACTGGCGGATCTCTTCGGATTGGTAGGCCTTCACCAGCTTGGCGACCCAGGGCTTGTCCTTGTCTGCCTCGCGCACCGCGATCAGGTTGACGTAGGGGCTCTTGGCGTTTTCTTGGGCGATGGCGTCCTTGGCAGGGCTCAGGCCCGCGGACAGGGCGAAGTTGGTGTTGATGGCGGCGGCGTCCAGATCGTCCAGCGAACGGGCGAGCTGCGCAGCGTCGAGTTCGACGAACTTCAGCTTCTTGGGATTGGAGCCCACGTCGAGCGGCGTGGCCTTGAGACCCGCGCCTTCCTTGAGCTTGATGAGTCCCTTGTCCTGCAGCACCAGCAGCACGCGGCCGCCGTTGGTGGGGTCGTTGGGAATGCCGAACTTGGCGCCTTCCTTCAGGTCTTCGAGCTTCTTGACCTTCTTGGAATACAGGCCGATCGGGAAGTTGACGGTGTAGCCCACCGACACGAGCTTGTAGCCACGGTCCTTCACCTGGGCGTCGAGGTAGGGCTTGTGCTGATAGCTGTTGGCGTCCAGGTCGCCAGAGGCCAGCGCGGCGTTGGGCTGCACGTAGTCGCTGAACTCGACGATCTGGAGCTTCAGGCCGTCTTTCTCGGCCACTTTCTTGACCTGCTCGAAAATTTGCGCGTGCGGGCCGGCGGTCACGCCGATCTTGAGCGGTTTGTCCTGCGCCATGGCGCCGGTCTGGAGGCCAGCGGCAAGGGCCAGGGCGAGGGTCGATTGCAGCAGGAAGCGCTTGTTCACGGAAACACCTTTGAAAAGAGATGGCGCATCTTAGGGTTTGCCTTATCAAACCCATAAGAATACGTTTTCATTTCCTTACAACATGCGCACATAAAGGCGGCGACGGGCCGGGCTGCTATAAATCCTGCATGTCCTGTCTGTCGAACCCCTGCGACTTGTCTGCTGTCCGTGCGCTGGAAGAACGCGCCTTCAATGCCTGGCCCGCGCGCCAGACCGTGTTGCACCAGGGCTGGGTGTTTCGCCTGGCTGGAGGGTTCACCAAGCGCGCCAATTCAGTGAATGCGCTGGAGGCCTGTGCGCCGTTCACAGGCGTGCGCGAAGCCGCCGAAGCGCTGTACGCCCGCCACGACCTGCGGCCCGTGTTCCGGATCTCGCCGCTGGCAGGTGCCGATGCCGAGGCGGCATTGGCCGAGGCCGGCTACACCGTCTTCGAGCCCACCTGGGTCATGCAGGCGGCGTTGCCGAGCAAAGGCGCGCTGCCGCAGCCTTGCGTGGACCTGGCAACCACCCCGAGCGCCGAATGGCTGGACGGATTTGCCGCCGCCAACGGCGTGGCAGCGGCGAACCACGCCATTCACCACGCCATGGTGCAGTCGATCGCCCTGCCCTGCGCTTTTGCCACCTTGCACCAGGGCGGCCAAGCCGTGGGCTTCGGTCTGGCCGTGCGGGAGCGTGGCGCGGTCGGCCTGTTCGACATCGTGGTGGCGCCGGCCCACCGGGGCCGGGGACATGGCCGCGCGCTGGTGCGGGGCCTCATGGAATGGGGCCGCGCTGGCGGCGCGGAAACGGCGTATCTGCAGGTGCGCGAAGGCAATGCCGTGGCCCGCGGGCTCTACGCCGCGCTGGGGTTCACCGACGCCTACCGCTACCACTACCGGGTGCCGGCGCAGGGCTGATGCGGCCCCGTGCGCGCCGGCCGGATCAGCGGTGGCTCAGCCGCCGCACCGCCCAGTCACCCAGGCTTTGCACGGCCTGCACGAAAAAGATCAGCACGACCACCACGGCCAGCATGACGTCGGGCAGGAAGCGCTGGTAGCCGTAGCGGATGCCCAGGTCGCCCAGGCCGCCGCCGCCGATCGCGCCGGCCATGGCGGAGTAACCCGTCAAGCTGACGAAGGTGATGGTGAGGCCGGCGACGATGCCGGGCAGCGCCTCGGGCAGCAGCACCTTCCAGACGATCTGCCCCGTGGTGGCGCCCATGGCCTGGGCCGCCTCGATGAGGCCGTTGTCCACCTCGCGCAGCGAGGCTTCCACCAGGCGCGCCACGAACGGTGCCGCTGCCAGCGTGAGCGGCACCACCGCCGCCGCCGTGCCGATGGACGAGCCGGTGATGAACCGGGTGAACGGGATGATCGCCACCAGCAAAATGATGAACGGCGTGGAGCGCACGGCGTTCACGATCCAGCCCACGGTCTTGTTCATGGGGCCGTTCTCCAGCACGCCGCCGCGGTCGGTCAGCCGCAGGAACACGCCCAGCGGAATGCCCAGCAGCGCACCGACGATGCCCGAGATGCCCACCATGATGATCGTCTCCCACAGCGAAGTGGCGAACAGCTCCAGCATCATTTCCGAAAAATTCTCGAACATCGCTCAGACCCCGCTCTCTTGATTGGCTTGCACTTCCTGCACCACGACGCCCTCGGCCCGCAGCTGCGCGATCGCCGCGGCCAGGCGGGCGCCGTCGCCGCTGGCATACACCGCCAGCGAGCCGAACGTCTGGCCCTGGATCTCGTCGATCTGCCCGTGCAGGATCGACAGATCGAGCCCGTGCTCTCGGATCAGGCGCGAGAGGATGGGCTGGTAGGCGCGCTCGCCGGCGTACGACAGGCGCAGCAGCTGGCCCACGTTGCCCTGCCCCGCCGCGATCAGCTGCGACGACAGATGGCGCACATGGTCCATCACGCTGGCCGGCAGTTCCTGCGGCACGATCTCGTCGATCAGGCTCTTGGTGATGGCCTGCTGCGGCCGGGTGAACACGTCCAGCACGGGGCCCTGCTCCACGATGCGGCCTGCGTCGATCACGGCCACGCGGTCGGCCACCTGCTTGATGACCTGCATCTGGTGGGTGATGAGCACCACCGTCAGGCCCAGTTCCTGGTTCACCTGGCGCAGCAGCGCGAGGATGGAACGGGTGGTTTCCGGATCAAGCGCCGACGTGGCCTCGTCCGACAGCAGCACCTTGGGCCGGCTGGCCAGTGCCCGGGCGATGCCCACGCGCTGCTTTTGCCCGCCGCTGATCTGCGCCGGGTAGCGGTCGCGCAGGGACGACAGGCCCACCAGTTCGAGCAGCGGATCGACCCGGCCGCGAATGGCCGCCTTGTCCATGCCGGCCAGCTCCAGCGGCAGCGCGGCGTTGTCGAACACCGTGCGCGACGACAGCAGGTTGAAGTGCTGGAACACCATGCCGATGTCGCGCCGTGCCTCGCGCAGTTGCGCGTCGTTGAGTTGGGTGAGGTCGCGCCCCGCGACGATCACTTCGCCGCGCGTGGGCCGGTTCAGCAGGTTGATGACGCGCACCAGCGAGCTTTTGCCCGCCCCGCTGCGCCCGATGATGCCGAACACTTCGCCCGGCGTGATGTGAAGGTCGATGCCGCGCAATGCCTCCACGGGCCCTTGCGCGCCCTGGTAAATCTGGGTGATACCCCGTAAATCGATCATGAAAATGTCATGGCGCCACCGGTGCCCGTGGGCCACGGCGGCGCTGAAAAGGAAAAATGCGGATGCGGGAATGTACGGGGTTGCCACCCAAACGCCAACGACCCTGAAATTGGGTGCTAAGACATTCCGGTTATGCAGCCGCTGCGAAAACCGTTGGAACCGCTCTGTTTTTCATAGCTAAATTCCTTTGACAGGCCAGCGCTGAAGGCCCTTTCAGCGGCTGAACCAGACCGGCAACAATGGGCAGGTTTTCGTTCGCTATTATTTTTATAGCTATACCCCCTGGTGTTGATTGCGCTGGAGCCGTTTTTGACCATGAGTCCGCCGCAGGTCTTGCAGCAGCTGGCCCCGCGCCTTTTCAACCCTTGCCCACGTTGAAGCCGGTGTCGAAGGTTTTCTGCACGTCCAGCCGCTGCCGCAGCAGGCCGGCAGCCAGGTAGAAGTCGGCCGTGCGCTGCTCGCACCTTCAGGCCTGGCTCGGTGGTGTGAAGGTGTTCGAGTGCGAGAGGCTGCGCGCCAGCGTCCAGAACAAGCACCCAAAGCGCATCGACTGGCGTCACATGATGCCTTCACTTCGCCGCAAGCC
>NZ_BQXQ01000060.1 GCF_030159055.1 Acidovorax sp. SUPP3334 | reverse complement strand
CGATTGCTCAGCGCAGCAGGCAGCGAGCGGCTGCGGGCAAGGGATTGAAGCTGCGATCGCTCCTCGTCAGAGAGCGCCAACTCGACCTTCGGTCTGCCCATTCTCATCGCGGTATCTCCGGTTCCAACATACCTCAATGGTATGCACGATTAATGCCAGAAAATAACGGGACGGGACACTAGCCGCACCGCCAGCCCTTTTGATCCGGCGGACGGATCGCTGCCGACTCAGGACTGCAGCGTGGTCGCCAGCGTGATTTCCGGCACGCTGGCCAGCGCCTTGGACAGTGGGCAGTTGGCCTTGGCGTCGGCCGCGATCTTCTGGAACTGCGCCTCGTCCAGGCCCGGCACCTTGGCCGTCAGCGTGAGCGCGATGCGGTCGATCTTGAAGCCCTCGCCCTCTTTCGCCAGGCGCACCTTGGCGGTGGTGTCGATGCTTTCCGTCGCAATGCCGGCCTTCTCGCAGGCGAAGGCAAATGCCATCGTGAAGCAGGCCGCGTGCGCCGCGCCCACGATTTCCTCCGGATTGGTGCCCTTGCGGTCATCGCCGAACCGGCTGCCGAAGCCGTAGGGGTGCTTGTTCAGCGCTCCGGTTTCGGTGCTGACCTGGCCCTGGCCTGTCTTGCCAGCGCCTTCCCAATGGACGGATGCGGATTTTTCGGACATGCGGTACTCCTTGCGTTGGAAAAACAAGGCGCCATCAGAGCACGCTTGAGCAAACCGGCAGGTGGGCCCATCGCGCCGTTGCCTGACGCGGTTTGTCCTACAGGGCCGGCGCGTTGGCGGAGATTCGCACCATGGCGATGGCATCGAACGGGCACCGCACGGCACAGAGCGCGCATCCGGTGCACCCCGGCGCATCGTCCAGCGTCGAACGTTTGGGCCCCCACGGCTGCGTGCCCTGCACCTGCAGCGACAGCACATGCGGCGGGCAGACCGCCACGCACCAGCCGCAACCCGTGCAACGGGCAGGATCGATCGCAGGCAGCGCTTTACGAGGAGCGTTCAAGGTCATGCAGTGAAGAAAGGACGAAGGGATGAGCGGTCGAATACTGCGCGAGGCACTGCGCAACTGCGTCGCCCACCAGGACTATGTTCTCGGGGGCAAGATCAATCTCGTGGAGCCCCCAGACCGGCTGGTGTTCAGCAATCTGGGGCAGTTCATTCCGGAGCCGCGCCCGCTGGCAGCGGCTTTGCACTTGTAGGCCCAGCCCCTGTGCATGCCCAAGGAAGCCGCCACCGCTGCTGGCGACTCCCCTTCGCGCATGCGCTGTACGGCCAGCATGCGCATTTCTTCCAACACATTGTGGGCCAGGGTGCGTCCGTCTCGTTTCATGCCGTCAATGAAAGCACCGATCGCCGCACTGCGCAAGAGAGTGTCCCATAAGTTACTGACTTATGAGTAACACCCATCCCGCTTACGCTGGCACCGGCTCCAGCACCGGCACGCCGCGCCGCTTGGCCACCGCGATCGGCGGGGCCCAGCGCGAACCCTGGGGCTTCTTGCTGGTCACCAGGGTGATCTCGGCGGGCTCGAAGACTTCCAGGTTGTGGGTGATGGGCGTGGTCAGCACGTATTGCGCCTGGGTAGAACGCAGGAAATGGCCGACCAGCTGGATGTTGCGCACGTCCAGGTGGGCGAAGGGCTCGTCGATGAACACGAAGCCGCCCGAGCCGCTTTCCTCGTCCTTGAGCAGGCCCACCAGCAGGATGAGCGACTTGATGACCTGCTGGCCGCCCGAGGCCTCGCCGTCGTTCATGCCGATGCTGCCCTTGCCGTCGAACGCGAAGTGCACCTTCAGGCCCGCCTGCGCGAGCACGGTGTCGTCGTTCTCCAGCAGCGGCAGGTCGGCGGCCACTTCCACGCCGGCCAGGGCGCCCAGCTCCTGGATGTTCTTGCGGTAGCGGCGCACGGTGCTGCGCAGCACCTCGATGTAGCTTTCGCGCGCGTTGTGCACGGCGGTGCCGGCCTGGGCATTCTTGGCCTGGTGGTCCGACAGGCTCAGGGTCTGCTCGCGCACGGTGGTCTCCATGCGGCGGTGGCGCTCTTCCACCGTGGCGTCCTGCTCCCAGGTGTTGTGCTCCAGTTCCTGCTCCACGGACTGCAGCCGCAGGCGCGCCTGGGTGTCGTTGACGTATTCGTCCACCAGAGACTCCAGCGTGTGCGGGGCGATCCAGCGCGGCGGAAAGCCGTGGCGCTGGCGCTGGCTCTGCGCGGCGGCGGCCACATGGCTGCGGCGGCGCGCGGTCCATTCCTGGGCGGCGCGGTCGCTGTCGCCGCGGGCCCGCTTGAGCTGCTGCTCCAGCCGCTGGTGCTCGTCGGCGAACGCGCGGTGGCGGTCGTGGGCGCGGGTGGCCTCGGTGTCCAGGCGCTGCCAGCGCTGGGCGGCGGCGATGCGCGCCTGCCTGGCGGCGGGCAGCACCTCGCGGGCCTGGGCGAACTCGTCGCTGCGGCGTGCCAGTTCTTCGGCGGCGCTGTGGCCTTCGAGCGCGCGGCGGGTGTCGGTGATCTGGCGCTTCAAGGCCAGCACGCGGTCCAGCACGGGCGCGAGCTGCGCGTCGATCTGGGCCGCGTCGCGCTCGGCGGCGTTGCGGCGCGCATGCACGGCGGCGGCGCCGAACTGGTGCTCGCGCGGCTCCACCCACATGGAGCGGGCGCCGCGCCCGTCGTGCATGTAGGCCTGCGGCGTGATCCAGGTGCCGCCCAGGCGCTTGCCCTCGCGCGGGTCGGCCACGCAGCGCAGCTGCTGCATCTGCTGCACCAGCCAGCGCGGCACGGGCGCGGTGAAGCGCACGTGTGACAGCAGCGTGCCGGGGTCGCCCTTGAGGGCCTTCTCGCCCGGCCCGACGAGGTAGTGGCGATAGCGCTCGCGCTCGCCGATTTCGTAGGCCTCGGCCAGGTCGGCCTCCTTGTCCAGCAGCACCACCCACCGGTGGCCGCGCAGCACGCCTTCGATGGCGGCACGCCATTCCTCGTCGGCCACCTCGACCACTTCGGCCACGAACTGGTGGCCGATGCCCTGGGCCACCAGGCGCTTTCGGAACTGCTGCACCTCGTGCGGCAGCGGCGGCAGGTGCTGGCCTTCCAGGGCCTTGAGCGCTTCCTGGGCGAGCTTGCGCCGCTGCTGCAGGGCCGAGCGCTCGTCCTGCGCCTCGGCCTCTTCGGCCTGCAGCCGGGCCAGGTGGGCCTGCAGCTCGTCGGCGTTGCTGCCCTTGTCCACCAGCGCCAGCAGTTCCTGCTCGCGCCTGGCGAGCTGCTCCAGCGGCGATTCGTGGCGCGTGGCATCGTCCAGCGCGGTGCGGGCCTCGTCGCGCTCGGCCAGCAGCCGGGTGGCGTCGGACTGGGCGCGGGCGCTTTCCTCGATCAGGGTGAGCAGGCGCTTGTTCTGCACGGCCTGGTCGGCCAGGGCGCTGCGGTGCTGGGTCTTTTGGCGGCGCAGTTCGCGCGCCTGCCTGGTGAGTCCTTCGCGCTCGCCGTGCCAGGCCAGCACGGGCAGCACCTCGGTGGCCAGGCGCTCGCGCTCGGCCACCTTGAACTGCCAGCTCTGGTAGCTGGCCACGCGGTTGTGCAGCTCGGCCAGCTGCGCGCGGCCGTGGTCCAGTTCGCGCTCGGCCTGGGCCATTTCGCGCACGAGCTGCTGCTGGTGCTCGCGGGCCTGGTCGTAGGCATCGAGCACCTGCTGGTCGCCGAACACGTCGAACACCAGGCGCAGCAGTTCGCGCGGGCTGAATTCGCACAGGCGGTCGGTCTGGCCCTGCTCCAGCGAGAGCACCCGGGCGATGGCGGGCGACAGGCCCGCCGCGCCCAGCACGCGGCCCCAGGCCTCCACGCCCATGAACCCGAGGTCTTTCTCGGGCGTGTCGCGCAGTTGCTCGATGCCCACGTCGCCGTCGAGCAGGCAGTAGCGGCGCTGCCAGTCGCCGCCGTTGCGGTCGATGCGGCAGGCCAGCGTGACCTGGTCGCTGTAGAGCAGGCGCCGGGCGAACGGGCGGCTGGAGGTCTGGCGCCCCTGGGCCCGGTTGTCCACCACGGCGCGCAGCCAGGCGGTCTGGGCGCCCGCGTGGCGCGCGTAGGTGCGGTAGTCGCGCGGGGCCGAGCAGCGCAGGCCCAGCAGCGTGCGCATGGCATCGAGCAGCGTGGTCTTTCCCGAGCCGTTGGGCCCGGCGATGGTGATGATGGACGCATCGAGCGGCAGGGACACGCGCTGGCAGTAGTCCCAATGGACGAGTTCGAGGGTTTGCAGATGGAACATGGGGGCGCGGGGTTCGTCGTCGGTCAGGCGGCGGGCGCCGGGGAGGGGTCGGTGGCGGGCGTTGCAGCGCCCGGCGTGGCGGCGGCAGCCTCGCTGCGCTCGCGCGCCAGCACATCGGCCAGGGCGCCGTCCAGGATGCGCGGGGCCATCACGTCGTAGTCGAGCAGCACATCCAGCAGCGGGCCTTCGGCGATCTCGTCCTGGCGGCGCAGGATGAAGCCGTGGCGCTCCAGCAGCTTGAGATTGGCATCGAGCCGCATCTTCTTGCCCAGCTGGTTGCCGTAGTCCTCCAGCAGGGTCTTGTACGACAGCACGGGGCTCACCAGCCGGGCGGACGGCAGCGGCTTGGCGCCGGGGAACATGTCGTTCTGGCCCTCGTCGGCCTGTTCCACGCGGCTGGTCTGGCGCTCGCGTTTGGGCAGCACGATCAGCGCCCACAGCACCACCAGCAGCGCCTGAGCGTCGCGCGGCAGGTCGAGGTTGTTGTTGGCGTTGACGCCGGCCTCCCCCAGCACGGCGGTCTGCGCGGGCGGCAGCAGGGCCACGCTCACGTGGTCGGCGTAGATGCTGTCCATGAAGCGCAGGCCCACCTGGGCCAGGCGCTGCTCGACCAGGGCGAAGAGTTCGGCATCGACCAGCGCGCGCTTGACGCGCGGGTGGCTGCGCGGCAGCCAGCGGCGCGTGAGGAGTTCGGCAATCAGCAGGGCGGCATCGTCCATGGGGGTCTTCAAAAGGTGTCGGGGCCGGGGGCCAGCGAGGGATTCGTGCCGGCGGGGGCGGCATCGGCAGGCACGGCAGCGGCGGCGTCGGCAATAGAGGCAATGGCGTCGGCAGGCACCATCCGGCCCTGGCTCAGCAGCTCCACCTGCGGGTGGTCGATGGCCTCGGTGGCGGCCTCCCACTGCACGCGCCACGGCAGGCGGGCCAGCGCGCCCGTGGCGCCGGGCAGCACGCCGGCCTGTGGGTCGCCCAGCAGGGGCAGCAACTGCGCCTTGTACGCCACCTGGGCATAGCGCGCATCGGCGGGCGTGGCGCCCAGCAGCGCCGCGGCCACGCCGTGCGGCACGGCGTCACCGGGCTCCAGCGACCAGGCCTGCAGCAGGGCCGACAGGTCGCCCAGCTCGTGCGGCAGGGCCACGGCGGTCAGGTTGCCGGCAGGCGCCGGCTGCGCGCCGGGCAGGTCTTCGGCCGGGCCGGCCACGGGGCGGTCGCGTTCGAACTCGGCCTCGGTCACGTCCAGCAGTTCGTGCGGCGCCAGGGCCGACAGGCCGGCCGGGGTGCCCAGGGCACCGTCCAGCAGCGCATGGGGCGCGCGCACGGTCCGCAGCCAGCGCTTCACGTCGGTGCTGGTGATGCCGGTGGTGCCCAGGGTCACGCGCTGGCGGTCCACCTGCTGCAGCGCGCGGTTGAACTGGCTGGCCATGGCCAGCAGCCGCGACTGGGCCTGCCCCAGGCCGCGCGCGGCGCGCTCCAGGGCGATGTGGCCGTGCGCGTGGCCGATGATGGCGGTGATGGCCTCGGAGGCACGGTCGATCAGCACCGCCGCGCGGTCGTAGCGCTGGCGCGCGGCCCTGAGGCGAAACTCCGACCCGCTGGCGATGGCATCGGCGAATTCGCCGTGCAGCCGCGTGAGCTGCGCCTGCAGCAGCTGCACCTGGCCCGCATCGAGCGCGCCGAGCTGGTTGGCGCCCACCACCTGGCCGAGCAGCGCGGCCAGTTCGCCGCCGTCCCCGCCGCCGTCGCTGGCCAGGGGTGCCAGCAGGCCGGCCACGCGCTGCGCGAGCGGCGGCAGCGCATAGGTGCGGGCGCTGTCGTCCCAGGCCAGCAGGCCCACGTCGCGAAAACGCTTGAGCACGGTGTCCAGCGCCTCGGGGCGCAGGGCATGGAAGATCTCGTCGATGCGCTCGCGCGACAGCGTGGCCTCGCCCTGGCGCGCCAACTGCAAAAAGGCCCACAGCCGCAGCTGCACCAGCGCCGCGGGGCCGTGGAACAGCCCGCTCAGCGCCTGGGTGACGGCCTGCTCGCGCGCGATGCGCCACAGCAGGGCCGAATCGCCGGCCGCATCGGCATCCCGGAAAAAGTCGAACAGCCCACCCTCGTTCTCCGCCCCCTGGGGCCACGGCGCCTCGGCCGCCAACACAGTGCTCTCCATGCCGTCCTGTTCAGTGTTCCGTCGTCATTCGAAGGCCAGTTGCGCCAGCGCGGCGACCGAGGCCGTCTCGGCCCGCAGCACGCGCGCGCCCAGGCTGGCCGGCGCGAAGCCATGGGCCAGCGCCAGGTCTTCCTCCTGGGCGGTGAGGCCGCCTTCGGGGCCGTGCAGCACCTGCACGCGGCCCGCGCTGCCAGCCGCCCCGCGCAGCGGGCGGGCGCCACCCTGCAGCGACAGCACGAGGCGCGCCAGGCTGCCGTCCGCAGTGTGGGCCTCGGCCGCCTGCGCGCGCAGCCAGTCGGCCAGGGCCAGCGGGGCATGCACCTCGGGCACGCGGTTGCGACCGCACTGCTCGCAGGCGGCGACGGCGATCGCCTGCCAGTGGGCCTGGCGCTTTTGCGCGCGCTCGCCCGACAGCTTCAGCACGCTGCGCGCGGTCGCCACCGGCTGGATGCTGGCCGCGCCCAGTTCGGCGGCCTTTTCCACGAGCCAGTCCATGCGCTCGTTGGCCGGCATGCCCACCACCAGGTGCACGGCACGCGCGGCCTCGCGCTCCACGGGGTCGTGCGCGCCGACCTCCACATCCACATCGGAGCGGCCCATGCGGGTGATGGTGGCGGCGTACTCGCCCCCGCGCCCGTCAAAGAGCGTGATCGCGTCGCCGGGCTGCAGGCGCAGCACCTGCACGTGGCGCGCAGCCGAAGGCGGCAGCGCCAGCGTGGCGCCGCCCGCCAGCGGCAAGGGGCAATGAAAACGGGGCATTTGCTACTATTTTTATAGCTATCCGCCCTAGTAAATAATGCGGCGGAAGCGGTTTTTAATCAGACTCTACCGAAGGCGTACCCGGTGGTTTCCTGGATCCCTTCGATCTCGTCCACCAGCCGCAGCAGCGGCGTCAGTTCACGGTAGCGGCCCGCGGTCGCACGGATGTAGCCGATGAAACGCGGCGTGTCCGCCAGGTACTTGGGCTTGCCGTCGCGCAGCGTGATCCGCGCGAAGATGCCGGCCACCTTCAGATGCCGCTGCAGGCCCATCCATTCGACCGCGCGGTAGAACTCGCCGAAGTCCGCGCCCCAGCCGCTGGCACTCGCCGCGCCGACCAATCCCGACTTTCGCGCTTTTTCCCAGTAACGCACGGTAATGTCGATGACGAAATCCTCATCCCAGCTGATGAACGCATCGCGCAGCAGGCTGGCTATGTCGTAGGTGACGGGCCCGTACACGGCGTCCTGAAAATCCAGCACCCCCAGCGGCCCGCCCGCTGCAGGGGCCATCAGGTTGCGCATCATGAAGTCGCGGTGCACGAACACGCTGGGGGCTTGCAGGTTGTGGGCCACCAGCACATCGAACGCCTTGGCGAGCGTGTCCTGCTGCGCCTCGGTCAGCGCCGCGCCGCGGTGGCGGGCCAGGTACCAGTCGGGGAAAAGCGCCAGCTCGCGCCGCAGCAGGGGCTCGTCGTAGGCCGGCAGCACGCCGGGGCGCGAGGCCTGCTGCCACTGCAGCAGCACGTCGGTGGCCTCGGCATACCAGGCGTGCGCCGCCTGGGGCGCTGCGGGGTCGAGCCGCTCGATGGCGGTCTGCGTGCCCAGATCGGACAGCAGGATGAAGCCGTGGGATTCATCCCAGGCGAGCACGTCGGGCACGTTCAGCCCGGCTTGGGCCATCAGTTGCTGCACGTGCACGAACGGGCGGCAGTCTTCCTTGTCCGGCGGGGCGTCCATCACGATGCGGCTCGTGCCGTCGGCGTCGTCAATGCGCAGGTAGCGGCGAAAGCTCGCGTCCGCCGAGGCGGGGCGCAGGCTGGCGGGCAGCAGCCCGTGCGCGGGTGCCAGCGGGGCCAGCCACGCCTCGAAAGCGGTGCGGCGGGAGGCGTCTGGCCAGGCGACGGCGGAAAAGGCGGCAGCGGCAGGGCCGGCCGGGGCCGGAAAGCCCGGGATGGGGGAAGGAGGGTGGCTCATGGATAATCCGATTTTACAAACCCGGCCTGCCCGGACCGGGTGGCCTGCGGTGCCTGCTCCGCGCCGCCGACCGGCTGATTCCATGGACATCCCTTCCTTGCCCGATCCGTTCCGACCGACGCCCCCCCTTCTGCCCGCCCGTCGCCGCGCTGCGGCCGGCCGTCTTTCGGCCCCGGCTTTCGAGCGCCGCGCGGTGGCCCGGCTCATCGCCTGGATGCTCTGCGGGGCACCGCTGGCAGCGCTCGCCCAGTCCGAGGCCGAGCCCGGCGCCCCCACCGTGCCCGAGGCGGCCCCCGCGCTGCGCGCGAGCCCGCTCCTGCAGGAGAAAATCCCCGAGGCCGTGCGCCCGCAGTTGCCCATCTTCGTGAAGGGCGACAGCGTCAGCGGCCAGCCGGACATCAACGCCATCGTCGAAGGCAATGCCGAACTGCGGCGCGGCGACACCATCATCCATGCCGACCGCCTCGAATACGGCGTGCCCGACGACCTCGCCAAGGCGCGCGGCCAGGTGCGCATCAACCGCGCCGGCAATGTGTACGAAGGCTCGGAACTGGAGCTGCGGATCGATGCGTTCTCGGGCTACTTCGATGCGGCCAACTACCGCTTCCTGATGAACGGCGCCCATGGCGTGGCCAGCCGCGTGGACTTCATCGACCGCGACCGCTCGGTGGTGCACGACGCCACCTACACCACCTGCCAGAAGAACGACGAAACCACATGGCAGCCGGACTGGGTGCTGCGCGCCAAGTCGATCCGCATCGACAACGAAGAGCAGGTGGGAACGGCCGACGGCGCGGTGCTGGAGTTCAAGGGCCTGCCGATCCTGCCGATCCCGCACATCACCTTTCCGCTGTCCGACCGCCGCAAGTCGGGCCTGCTGCCGCCCACGGTGGCCATCGACAACGTGAGCGGCGTGGAATACGCGCAGCCCTACTACTGGAACATCGCGCCCAACCGCGATGCGACCATCACGCCCACCGTCATGTCCAAGCGCGGCGTGAACCTGGGCGGCGAATTCCGTTACCTGGAGCCCACGTACCGCGGCGAGCTGCGCGGCGACTACATGCCCGGCGACAAGCTGCGCGACCGCGACCGCTGGGGCTACGGCCTCAAGCACAGCGGCACGCTCGACACCCCGGTGGGCGGCCTGAACCTCAACCTGGACGTGAGCCGGGTCAGCGACGACAACTACTGGCGCGACTTCACGCGCAACGTCACCGGCATCAACCAGCTCACCCAGCGGCTGCTGCCCGGCGACGCCACGCTCTCGTGGGGCAGAGACGACATGTCGCTCAGCCTGCGCACCCTCAAATGGCAGACGCTGCAGGACGTGAACGCACCCATCGTGCCGCCCTACGACCGCATGCCGCAACTGCGCTGGGGCTACAACCCCACCACGCTGCCCAACGGGTTCGACGCCAGCGTCGAGGCCGATTACACGAGCTTTCACGCCGACCGGACCCTCACCGGCCAGCCCAACGCCAAACGCAGCTATGCCATAGCGCAGATCAGCCGGCCGTTCCTGGCACCGGCCGGCTTCATCACGCCCCGCGTGCAGTTGCACGCGACGCAATACCAGTTCGACAGCCCGCTGGCCAACGGCCAGCGCAGCGCGCAGCGCACGTTGCCCACCTTCAGCCTGGACAGCGGCCTGGTGTTCGAGCGCGACGCGCGCTACTTCGGCCGCAACTTCCTGCAGACGCTGGAGCCGCGCGCCTTCTACACCTACACGCCCTACCGCGACCAGAGCCTGCTGCCGGTGTACGACACCGCGGCCAACGACTTCAACTTCGCCACCATCTACACCGAAAACGGCTACGGCGGCAACGACCGGCTGGCCGACAACAACCTGCTCACGCTGGGCGTGACGACGCGGCTGCTGGACCCGGACAACGGCGCCGAGGCCGCGCGCTTCGGCATCGCGCAGCGGGTGCGGTTTTCCGACCAGAAGGTCGTGCTGCCGGGGGAATCCACCGTCAGCGAGCGGCTGTCGGACGTTCTCTTGGGCGCCGGACTGAACTGGACGCAGCAGTGGGGCTTCGACTCCACCGTGCAATACAACCCCAAGACCGGCCGCTCCATCCGCTCCACCGTGGGCGCGCGCTACAACCCCAGCAGCTACCGCGTCATCAGCGCCGCCTACCGCCTGCAGCGCGGCACCAGCGAGCAGATCGACGTCGGCTGGCAATGGCCCATCAACGACCTGTGGGGCGACAAGGGCCAGGACCTGGGCCCCGGCCGCGGGCAGGGCGGTGGCCGCTGGTACACCGTGGGCCGCCTGAACTACAGCATGCAGGACCGCAAGCTGGTCGATACCGTGGTGGGCTTCGAGTACGACAGTTGCTGCTGGATCGGCCGCGTGGTGCTGGAGCGCCTGCAAAGCAGCGTGACCACGGCCAACACGCGCCTGCTGTTTCAGATCGAGTTCGTGGGCTTTTCCCGTCTGTCGCTCGGCTCCAACCCCCTCACCAGCCTGAAGCAGAACATTCCGCGCTATCAGTACTTGCGCGAGCAGACCAGCACGCCCAGCCGCTTCACCAATTACGACTAACCCGACACCTGCCATCACATGAACCATCGCGCTTTCACCCTGGGCCTGGTGTGCCTGGCCACCCTGGCCTCTCTCGCGCCCGCAGGCGCCTGCGCGCAAGGACTGCGCGCTTCGGGCGCCGCCAGCGGCACCGGCCTGTCCTCGCGCGCGATCTCGCCCGTCACCGTGCCCGAACCCCGCACCGGCGGTGAACGCAGCGGCATTCGCCAGGCCGACTACATCGTGGCCGTGGTCAACACCGCGCCCATCACCAACAACGAGGTTCAGGCCCGCGTGGCCCGCATCGAGCAGCAGTTGGCCACACAAGGCGGCGAGCGTCCGCCCCGCGACGTGGTGGCGCGCGAAGTGCTCGAGCGCGTGATCAACGAAAAGATCCAGGTGCAGATGGCCAACGAGAGTGGCATCAAGGTGGACGACATCGCCGTCTCCCAGGCCGAGCAGTCCGTCGCCCGCCAGAACAACGTGAGCCTGGAGGAAATGCAACGCCGGCTCGCCATCGACGGCATCAGCAAGGAACGCTTTCGCGACGAACTGCGCAACCAGCTGCTGGTGCAGCGGCTGCGCGAACGGGACGTCGAAGCCCGTGTGCGCGTGAGCGACCTCGAAGTGGACCAATACCTGCAGGAGCAGAAATCCACCGCCGACGCGTCGAAGGTGGAACTGAACCTCGGCCACATCCTGGTGCTGGTGCCCGAAAACGCCAGCCCGGACGTCGTGGAGCAGCGCCGCCTTCGCGCGCAGCAGGCCGCGGACAAGGTCCGTGCCGGCGACGATTTCGGGCAGGTGGCGCGCGACTTCTCCGACGCCGCCGAAGCCGCCACCGGCGGATTGCTGGGCCTGCGTCCGGCCGACCGCTACCCCGAACTGTTCGTGCGTTCGACCCAGCAGACGCCCGTGGGCGGCATCGTCGGCCCCTTGCGCTCGCCCGCCGGTTTCCACGTGCTGAAGGTGGTGGAGAAAACCAATGCCGCAGCGCCCACCGTGGCAGTGCAGACCCATGCGCGCCACATTCTGCTGCGCGCCACCCCCCAACTGTCCGAAACCGCCGCAGCGGCACGGCTGGCCGACTACCGCCGCCGCATCCTGGCGGGCCAGGCCGACTTCGCCACGCTGGCAAAAGAGAGTTCGCAGGACGGCAGCTCCAAGCAGGGCGGCGACCTGGGCTGGGCCAGCCCAGGTCGCTACGTGCCCGAGTTCGAGGAAGCGCTCAATGCGCTCAAGCCCGGCGAGATCAGCGAGCCCGTGGTGTCGCGCTTCGGCGTGCACCTGATCCAGCTGCTGGAGCGCCGCGAAGCCAAGCTCACCCAGCGCGAGCAACGCGACATGGTGCGCGACGTGGTGCGCGAAAAGAAGCTGGACGAGGCCTACACCACCTGGGCGCAGGAAGCACGGGCGCGTGCCTACGTGGAATACCGCGATCCTCCGCAATGACGAATCGCTTTCCCGCCGGCCTTCGCCTCGCAGCGCCATGAAGCACATTCCGCGCAAACGCTTCGGCCAGCATTTCCTGTCGGACCACGGAATCATCGATGCCATCGTTCAGGCCATCGGCCCCGAACCCGGCCAGCCGATGGTCGAGATCGGGCCAGGCCTGGCAGCGCTGACGCAGCCGCTGGTCGAGCGCCTGGGGCGCCTCACCGTGATCGAGCTGGACCGCGATCTTGCAGCCCGCCTTCGCCTGCACGGCCAGCTGGACGTGATCGAATCCGATGTGCTGAAGGTGGACTTCGCCCAGGTCGCCCAGTCGCTGGGCGTGCCCAAGGTTCGGGTGGTCGGCAACCTGCCCTACAACATCTCCACGCCCATCCTGTTTCACCTTCTGGAGCAGGTGCATGTCATCGAAGACCAGCACTTCATGCTGCAAAAGGAAGTGATCGACCGCATGGTGGCGAGCCCCTCCACGGGTGACTACGGCCGGCTGTCGGTGATGCTGCAGTGGCGCTACGCGATGGAGGACGTGCTGTTCGTGCCGCCGGAGAGTTTCGACCCGCCACCGCGCGTGGACAGCGCCGTCGTGCGCATGGTGCCCCATGCAGCCCCGCCACAGCTGTCGCCGGCACTGCTGTCGGAACTGGTGCAGGTGGCCTTCAGCCAGCGCCGCAAGCTGTTGCGGCACACGCTGGGCCGTTGGCTGGAAGAACGTGCCTTTGCAGGTGCCTTCGACACCCAGCGCCGGGCCGAGGAAGTGCCTGTGCACGAATACGTGGCCCTGGCACAGTCGCTGCAGCCTGCCTGAGCGCAGGCGGAGCGGCAAGAAGGCTGCGGCCTGCTGGGTCGCGCGGGGCCACCAAGCGTGGCAACCCCGCAGAGGCCATGGGCGATGCCATGCCCTCAAAGGAATTCATGCGTTGCACGCGGGCCACTGGCCCACGATGCAACGTGCAGTCGCCTGAGATCAGGCGGCTGCGAGCCAATACCCCGCGTTGAAGGGGCTGCTCATGCGCAGCGCCAGGGGCGATACGTCAACGAGCTTGTCGGTCGGCATTTTCTCCGCGGAAGGGTCCACGGCGATTTCGATGGGCTGCGCGGCGGCGGTTTCTTTAGCCTCTTTCGCCCGTTCTGCCTGGCTGGTGGATGCAGAACGGGCTACAGAAAAGAATAGAAACACCGGAACGGTATCTTTCGATCGCTCCAGTAGTCTGCCGCTTCCCGGAAGATGTCGAGCAGTTGCTCGCGTGCTTCCTTGTCGAACTTCACCGTGGTCGGAATTTGCTCCAGCACGACGATGAAGCCCGGTTGCGGGCCCGATTTATGCAATGGGTCCGTCATGCAGTCGTACAGCGCATCGAAATTCTTTCCGAAGTGCGCCGGGAACATGAACTGGCCTGCGATCAGGTCCAGCACGTCCTGCTTGGTTTGTGCGTGTGCAAGGTTGGCGTACAGGAAGTGTTGGCCGAGCGCCTTGGCCGACTCTTGCAGGTCTTGCACGCGAAAAGCGCGAATAGACTGCACGATGTTGGGGCGCACGCCACGCAATGGGTTTTCCTGATCGTTACGAAGTGGCATTTCCATCTCCGCTGCTCTTTCTTTATGTAGTCACCAATGAGGAATATCCGGAAGTTCGGTCCAGCGGCCTGCCACAAAGGCAAAGGGCCGACAGGCGGGCAACCGATCGCGGCAATGCCGGCGAGCGCTTTTGGCGTCCGGCGTCATTCAACAATTTTTCGAAAGCTCGCGTAGTGGTCGCCGGTGTAGTAGCAGGCATCTGGCACGCGGGGCACTCCGCCGCACACGATGCGCCGGGCACCACGGTTCTTCGCACCCGGAGTTCTGACGGTGTACTCACGGTAATAACCCCGTTTTTCAAGGGGCAGAATCCGCTCGCGATTACCGAACACCGAACCATCCTTGTCGTAAGGAAAGGGACCACCTTCGCGGATGAGTCCGTAAGTCGCCCGCCCTTGCGGGGGCAACTCGGCCAATGCGATGGTGGTCACTCCGTCGAAAGACGGGGGTTTTCGGGCCTGTCCCGTGGTCGGGACCAGAACGAACGCGGCACCCAAAACGCACGCAAGACCTGTCTTGTACGCCTGGATGGCGATAGCCTTCAGCATTAACTACACCTTTCAGAAACTACGGGTTTACCCGAAATTTCGAGCCGTTAGTTTGACTTAATCGCCCCCAAAAAGCAAGCGCCTGCCCAATAAATGGGCAGGCGCTGGCAAGGTCAAACGCGTCTAAAAGTTAGCGCTCGCTATGGTACGAAAGCTCTAGCGTGAGGCATTTGCATCGGCAACGGTCAAAGCGGTCATATTGACGATGCGGCGCACGGTGGCGCTGGCTGTCAGGATGTGCACCGGTTCCGCTGCGCCCAGCAGCACGGGACCGATGGCGATGCCCCCGCCGGCAGCCGTCTTGAGCAGGTTGTACGAGATATTGGCGGCGTCGATGTTGGGCAGCACCAGCAGATTGGCGCTGCCAGCCAGCGTGCTGTGGGGCATGACCGCCGCACGCTGGGCCGCGTCCAGCGCCACGTCGCCATGCATTTCGCCGTCCACTTCGAGCCATGGCGCCTGGATGCGCAGCAGATCGAGGGTCTGGCGCATCTTGACCGCGCTCGGCTGGTTGCTGCTGCCGAAGTTGGAATGCGACAGCAGGGCGGCCTTCGGCTTGATGCCGAAGCGCATCATCTCTTCGGCCGCCATGACCGTGATCTCGGCCAGCTGCTCGGCCGTCGGGTCGTAGTTGACGTGCGTGTCCACCAGGAACACCTGGCGGTCGGGCAACAGCAGGCCGTTCATGCAGGCGTAGGTATTGACGCCCGCGCGCTTGCCGATCACCTGGTCGATGTAGTTCAGGTGCAGGGCCGTGTGGCCCCAGGTCCCGACGATCAGGCCATCGACCTCGCCCTTGTGCAGCAGCATGGCGCCGATGAGCGCCAGCCGGCGGCGCATTTCGATCTTCGCGATCGGCACCGTGATGCCCTTGCGCTCGGTCATGCGGTGGTAGGTCTGCCAGAAATCGCGGTAGCGGTGATCGTTCTCGACGTTCACCACGTCGTAATCCACGCCTTCCTTCAGGCGCAGGCCGAATTTCTCGATGCGCTGCGCAATGATGGACGGGCGCCCGATGAGCGTGGGCCGTGCGATCTTCTCGTCCACCACGATCTGCGTGGCCCGCAGCACGCGCTCTTCTTCGCCTTCGGCATAGGCCACGCGCTTCTTCGCAGCCGCCTTGGCCGCCGTGAAGATGGGCTTCATGGTCGTGCCGGAGGCATACACGAAGGTCTGCAGATGGTCGCGGTAGGCGTCCATGTCGGTGATCGGGCGCAGGGCCACGCCGCTGTCGGCGGCTGCCTGGGCGACTGCGGGTGCGATCTTCATCATCAGCCGCGGATCGAACGGCTTCGGAATGAGGTACTCGGGTCCGAACGCAAGCTGCTCGCCCACGTAGGCGGCCGCTACCACTTCGCTCTGCTCGGCCTGGGCCAGTTCGGCGATGGCGTGGACGGCGGCGATCTCCATCTCCAGCGTGATCGTGGTCGCGCCGCTGTCCAGCGCACCGCGGAAGATGTAGGGGAAGCACAGGACGTTGTTGACCTGGTTCGGATAGTCCGTGCGGCCGGTGGCGATGATCGCGTCGTCGCGCACGGCCTTCACGTCTTCCGGCGAAATTTCGGGGTTGGGATTGGCCAGGGCCAGGATCAGCGGCTTGGCCGCCATCTTGCGAACCATGTCCTGCTTGAGCACGCCGCCGACCGACAGGCCCAGGAACACGTCGGCATCCTGGATCGCTTCGGACAGGGTGCGATGCGCGGTGGGTTGGGCGAACTGGGACTTGTCCTCGTCCATCAGCTCGGTACGGCCTTCGTAGACCACGCCGGCGAGGTCGGTCACCCAGATGTTCTCGCGCGGAATGCCGAGCTTGACCAGCAGGCCCAGGCAGGCCAGGGCGGCAGCGCCGGCACCGGAGGTGACGAGCTTGATCTTCTGCAGGTCCTTGCCCACTACCTTGATGCCGTTGAGGATGGCGGCCCCGACGACGATGGCCGTGCCGTGCTGGTCGTCATGGAAGACCGGAATGTTCATGCGCTCGCGCAGCTTGCGCTCGACGTAGAAGCAGTCGGGAGCCTTGATGTCTTCCAGGTTGATGCCGCCGAAGGTGGGCTCCAGCGAGGCGATGATCTCGACCAGCTTCTCAGGGTCCTTCTCGTTGATTTCGATGTCGAACACATCGATGCCCGAGAACTTCTTGAACAGAACGGCCTTGCCTTCCATGACCGGCTTGCCGGCCAGCGGGCCGATATCGCCCAAGCCCAGCACGGCGGTGCCGTTGGTGACCACGCCCACGAGATTGCCGCGGCTGGTGTACTTGAACGCAGCGTTGGGGTCTTTGACGATTTCCTCGCAGGGTGCAGCGACACCGGGCGAGTAGGCCAGGGCCAGGTCATGCTGGTTGACCATCTGCTTGGTGGCCGCGATCGCGATCTTGCCGGGCTTGGGAAACTCGTGGTATTCGAGGGCGGCACGCCGCAGCAAGGCACGTTTGTCGGGCGTCGGGTTCACCGGTGGGGTCTCGGACATCAAGGTCTCCAGCTCTGGGGAAAAGTGCCAGGCCGCGCCACCAGGGCGCTTCGGGGCGGTTCTAGGTTCTTAGGGGTGTGCGATTGTAGTCAGCCCGCCGTATAAACCCTGGTACGCAATTGTGCTTAATGCGGGCGAAACACCCGTGACAGAAAGAGGCCTGAAAGCCGCAAGGAAACGGCCCTCGACTCAGAGCACATTACCGCCGAATGCAAGAGAACGCCACAGCCCGGTTGCGGCCCTGCATTTTGGCCGCGTACAAGGCCTGATCGGCGCATTCGAGCAGAGACATCCCGGCGCCGGCATCTTCGGGGAACACCGCGGCGCCGCACGACAACGTGGCGGAGATCAACCGGCCGCCGCTGCGCACCTGGAGGACTTCGAACGCCGCGCGCAAGGCCTCTGCACGCTCCAGCGCGACCGTGGCGGGCGCCTCGGGCAACACGAGCAAGAACTCTTCGCCGCCATGCCGGCAGGCGACATCCTGCGCACGCACATGGCGCAGCAGAAGCTGGGCCAGCGTCTGCAGGACGGCATCGCCCGCCGCATGGCCATGGGCGTCGTTGACGTGCTTGAAGTGGTCGATGTCGATCATCAGCAGCGACAAGGGCTGGCCGGTTTCGCGGCAGCGCTGCAGGCAGGGGCCGAGCACGGCGTCGAGGTGGCGGTGGTTGAAAAGGCCCGTCAGCGGGTCGCGCACGGCCTGCTCCTTCAACTGGCCCTGCAGCGTGCGGATTTCATCGAACTGCTCGCGAAGCCGGCCATGGTTGCGGTGCTGCTCCATCGCGCGGGCATAGCCATCGTGCGCAAACGCGACGAAATAGAAAGTCAGCACCACGATGCACAGCCAGGTCGTGAGCAGATCGGTCTCGGGATGCAGCGGCATGCCCAGCGCAAGGCCGGCGGCCACCCCGCTGCCCATGGCGCACAGCAGCCGCAACAACCCTCCGTAGCCATAGAACACGACCAGGTTGATGCAATTGCTGCTGAAGAGCGTGAAGGTGATCCAGATCGGCAACCCGAGCCCTGCGGCCCACAGGCCGCCGAGGATGGCATCCACCAGCAGGTTCTGCATCTCGGCCTGGCGCTGGTTGGGGGCCCGCCGGGCACGCCAGTACACGCACTGGGGATAGACCAGAAACTGCAGGGCCAGCAGCGCCCAGGCCCCCATGCCGGCTTCGATGGCTCGCAGATGGGCCGCGAACGCCAGAAACAGCAGTCCGTAGAAAAACGTCCGATTGCGGCGGTTCATCCGCACCAGCCAGTGCGCGCCGGCAGGGCGGGAGTCCGAAGAAGAAGGTGTCATCGAAAGGAAGGCGGCGCAGATTCGCGAACGACTGCAGCAGTTGATCGCAAACAACGTCGCACCCTCTGCGACCGCCCGGCACCGGCTCAGCCGACGGGCACCACCGCGCCATGCTTCGTTACCCCATCACGGCACGAAAGCCCGGCTGCACCGGTGCGTTATGGAATCACCAGGCCGGCGACACAGACAGCGCCAGTCAGATCGGATCGAGCGGAAACACCGGCCGCCGCACGTTCTTGAAGGGAAACAGCGCGTAATTGGAACTCGTGACACCGGTCGGACTGTCGCATTCCACCAGTGCCTGCGACAACGGTACGAACACAGGACGGCAGTACATGCGCGACTTGAGCAGCACGAAGCGGTGCTCCGTCGGGTCGAGCCCCACGCAGGAGAACACGCCCAGGTCCCAGGGCTCGTGCGTCTTCTCGGTCACCACGATTTGGGCATGGCCGATGTCGAACAGCACGGTGCGGCCCATGGCGCAGCGCTGGCCGGTGTAGATGGGGCCGGTGACGGTGTATTCGCCATCGCTGACGGCCAGCACCGCACCTTCCAGCGCCACAGGCGTCTTGGCCACATTGAGCTGCGTGAGCGGCACCTTGTTGCCCAGCCGCACCGTGAGGCGCGCGCCCACGCCGGCAGCAGCCAGTTCGGCCACCGTCATGCGCACGCTGCCGGGGATCACGTTGCGCGAGCTGGGAAACACCTCCAGCACGCCGACCGTGCCGCGCGCATGCGGTGCGTGGTTAAGAACGTGTTCACGATCTCCTGAGCAGCAGAGCGAGGAAAGCCAGATGTACGAACTGCAGGCTGGTATTGAGCAGCCGCTCGCAGTTCTTCCACAGCCGCCTGTTCTTCTCCAGCCAGGCAAAGCTGCGCTCGACGATCCAGCGCTTGGGCATGACTTTGAACGTGTGCAGTTCGCTGCGCTTGGCGATCTGCACTGTCACATGCCCACCCAGGATTTCCTGCACACCTTGCGCGAAGGGCTGGCCAACATAGCCGCTATCGGCGAGCAGGCTTTGCACCCGGCTCAGTGTGGGTTTGCAGCGCGTGAGCGCCAGCAGTGCTCCCTTGCGATCCGTCACCTCGGCCGTCGTCACCGCCACCGCGTGCGGCAGCCCTTGCGTATCCACCGCGATGTGGCGCTCGATGCCCGAGACCTTCTTGCCTGCGTCATAGCCCTTCAAGGCCGCCGTGTCAGTGTTCTTCACACTCTGCGCGTCGATGATCAAGAACGCGCTTGAGGCGTTTCGCCCCAGTCTCCCACGGGCCGCGCCAACCTGATTTTTTTAAAGCCTGCTCAAGCAGGCTAACGCCCTGATCATCGGGCAGGCTCCACTTGGCGAAGTACGAATGCACGGTGCGCCACTTGGGAAGATCGCTGGGCAGTGCCCTGCATTGGCACCCTGTGCGCAGCAGATACAGCACCGCGCACCACACCTCGTACAAGTCAACGGTGCGTGGTTTGGTTTTCTTGCGCGCACTCTCCAGCATCGGCTTGATGATCTCGAATTGCTCGCGGCTCGTATCGCTGGGATATTTCTTGGTTCGCACCTCGTCATTGTCAGTGATCAGACAAAGATCGTGAACACGTTCTGAGCGTGAGCGTGAGCGTGAGCGTGAGCGTGAGCGTGAGCGTGAGCGTGAGCGTGAGCGTGAGCGTGAGCGTGAGCGTGAGCGTGAGCGTGAGCGTGAGCGTGAGCGTGAGCGTGAGCGTGAGCGTGAGCGT
>NZ_BQXQ01000059.1 GCF_030159055.1 Acidovorax sp. SUPP3334 | reverse complement strand
ATCGCTCCTCGTCAGAGAGCGCCAACTCGACCTTCGGTCTGCCCATTCTCATCGCGGTATCTCCGGTTCCAACATACCTCAATGGCATGCACGATTAATGCCAGAAAATAACGGGACGGGACACTAGGCCGGCACGGCAGACCGCAGCTCGTCGAGGTAGTCTGCCCAGCGCTGCATCATCGCTAGGCGCTCTGCCATGAACTCTGTGCGGTTGTACGCACGCCCCAGGCTGTCTTTCACTGAGTGCGCCAGTTGGGCCTCGACCGCAGACTCGGACATGCCCAGGCGCTCCACCAGCATCGTGCGGGCGGTGGCCCTGAAGCCGTGGCCCGTCACCTCTTCGGCACTGAAGCCCATGGCGCGCAGGGCTGCGTTGATTGCCGCATCGCTCATAGGGCGCGCGTGGGTACGCTCTCCCCGGAACACCATCACGCCGCGGCCGGTGACTGGCTGCAGCTCTTCAAAAATGGCGACGGCCTGGCGGGCCAACGGCACCAGGTGAGGTTTGCCATACAGCTTGCCCACCTTCTCGCGCTTCATCCGTGAGGCCGGGACTGACCACATGCCGGCGGCCAGGTCGATCTCTGACCACCCCCTTGCCGCAGCTCACCTGGGCGAAGCAGCAGCATGGGTAGCAACTTGAGCGCAGCGTTTACCACTGGTGTGCCACGGTAGGAGTGGATGGCGCGCAGCAGGATGCCCAGGCGCTCGGGCGACGTGATCGCCGCAAAGTGCTTCACCATCGGCCGGCGCAGCGCGTCTTTCAGATCCCGGGCCGGGTTGCTGTCGATCTGGCCCGTAGCCACCGCGTACCGAAAGACCTGGCCGCAGTTCTCAAGCGCACGGTGCGCGGTCTCAACGACGCCCCGCCCTTCCACCCGCCGCAGCACGGCCAACACCATCGGCGGCGTGATGGCGTTGACGGGCTTGGCGCCCAGCCACGGGAACACGTCCACCTCGAGCCGCCGCATGATCTTTTGCCCATAGGTGGGCGACCAATCGTCGCGGCGGGTTTGGTACCACTCGCGGGCGATGTGCTCAAAGCTGTTGGGCTGTGGCAGGCCGGCTGCCTCGCGTGCTGCGTCGGCCTCATCGGTCTGCGCCTGCACCTTGGACGCTTTGCGCACGTCGCTCGGGTCGATGCCCTGCAAGATCAACGCACGGGCGTCATCCCGACGCTCGCGCGCCACTTTCAGAGAGATGTCGGGGTAGGTGCCCAGCGACAGCCGCTTCTCCACGCCTGCAATCCGGTATTTCAGCCGCCACCACTTCCCACCGCTGGGGGCAACTTCCAGGTACATGCCCTGGCCATCGGTCAATTTCTGGGTTTTGGGGCCGGGAATAGCGCGGCGAATTGCGGTGTCTGTCAGAGGCATTGGGGGCAACTTTTGGGGGCAGCTGACCCGAATCTAGCAGTTGCCCCCAAAGTTGCCCCCACGATGGGCTGGCTTGGCATGGACAGCCGTGGACGCGCACGGAAAAAAATCCCTAAGCGGTTGATTTGCTTAGGGATTTTGTCTTCTGCTGGACGTCTGTGGACGTCTGCATATAGGTGATTGGTGGCCTGGGGCGGAATCGAACCACCGACACAAGGATTTTCAATCCTCTGCTCTACCGACTGAGCTACCGGGCCTAAGCCTCAAATTATAACCAGAAAAAAGACGCATTCCGAAAAATTCGTCTGCTTAATTCCGTTTGCCACGCCCGAGGTCAACGCCGAGCTGGCGCAGCTTGCGGTACAGGTGCGTGCGCTCCAGGCCTGTTTTTTCGGCCACACGGGTCATGGAGCCGCCTTCGCGAGCCAGGTGGAATTCGAAATAGGCTTTCTCGAAACCGTCGCGCGCCTCGCGCAGGGGGCGGTCCAGATCGAATCCTTGGTGGGCGTGCGGGCCTGGGTCTTTGGTGACGACGGGCAGGGGCGCGACGGGGGCGCCAGCCGCTTCAGGCGCAGCGGGTGCTACTGCCGCAGGCGGTGGATTGGCGGCTGCCGCCGTGGCTGCGGCAGCCGCTGGCTGCCCAGCGCTGCGGGCCAGGCCTTGCTCCACGGCCTTGAGCAGCTTTTGCATGGTGATGGGCTTTTCCAGGAAGGAAAAGGCGCCGATGCGGGTGGCTTCGACCGCGGTGTCGATGGTGGCGTGGCCGCTCATCATGATCACCGGCATGGTCAGCGTGCCTGCCGTGGCCCACTCCTTCAAGAGGGAGACGCCGTCGGTATCGGGCATCCAGATGTCCAGCAGCACGAGGTCGTACGCACTGGCGGCACGGGCGGCGCGGGCCTGCGTGGCGTTCTCTGCCAGATCCACGCTGTGCCCTTCATCGTTCAGAATTTCCGACAACAGGTCACGAATGCCCAGTTCGTCGTCGACCACCAGAATGTTTGCCATGGGTTTTGATCAGCCTCGCGATGCGTTTCCAGGTGTTGTTAATGTGCCACCACGTGGCCAGGGGCGAATGATAGCGACACTTGCGCCCCACGCACCACCCCCTCTTCCACCCGATTGACAAGATCGACACGAGCCCCATGCTCGTCGGCGATCTTTTTCACCACAGCAAGTCCCAGGCCAGTGCCCCGGGGTTTGGTGGTGACGTAAGGCTCGAAAGCACGCTGCAGGATGTGGGCAGGAAAGCCCGATCCGCTGTCGGTGACGGTCAGGCGCACCCGGCGGGACGACTGGCTCCAGCGCGTGACGATGCGCACGGGCGCATTCGGCGCACTGTCGGGGGCACTGCGGGCTTTCTCGGTGCTGGCGTCCTGCGCGTTCTGCAGCAGGTTGTGGATCACCTGGCGCAGTTGCTGTGAGTCGCCGGCGATCTCGGGGCAGCGGGAGTCGAGTTCAGCCTCCACCGGGACGGTCGCGTTCTCGGCGCCGTAAAGCTGCAGTACGTCGGTGACGAGCGCATTCAAATCCAGCGCGTGCAGTTCGGCCGCCGGCAGGCGGGCGTAGTCGCGGAACTCGTTGACCAGCCGCTTCATGGCATCGACCTGATCCACGATGGTGCGCACGGACTTGGTCAGCACGGCCTGCTCGGCATCGGGCAGCTTGCCGGACAGCTTCATTTCCAGACGCTCGGCAGACAGCTGGATGGGCGTGAGCGGGTTCTTGATTTCGTGGGCCAGGCGGCGGGCGACTTCGCCCCAGGCCTGGACCCGCTGCGCCGAGACGATTTCGGAAATGTCGTCGAACACGAGCAGGCGCAAGGCGTTGGGTAGTTCCGCCCCGCGCGCGACCAGGCTGGTGCCGTTGTTGGCCACGCCCGAAGCCGGAGAGCCATACAGATCGAAGGAGTGTTGCCAATGGTCCAGGCCGTGCTGCTCGCGATCGCCCAGGAAGGCTTCGAAGTGGCTCTGGATGGCGCTGGCGAATTCGGCCAGCCCCGGCAAGTCGGCCAGGGGACGGCCTTCGAACGCCGCCATGGGCGCGCGCAGGATGCGGGTGGCGCCTGGATTGGTGGAGCGGATCCGGCCCTCGGCATCCAGCACGATCACGCCAGCGGTGAGGTTGTCCAGAATGGTCTGCAAATGGGCGCGCGCCGCATCGACCTCGCCCATGCTGTGCTCGACGGCGTTGCGGGCGTCGGCCAGTTGCTGGGTCATGACGGCGAACGAGCGCGTCAGCCCGCCCAGCTCGTCGTTGCCCTGCAGCACGGCTTTGGGGCCCAGGTTGCCGGAGGCGACCTCGCGCACGCCTTCGGCCAGCACCAGCAAGGGACGCGCGAGTTGGCGGCCCAATAGAACGGCGAGCAGCACCGCCCCGAAAACCGCCAGGAACAGGCTGAGCGTGAGAGTGCCGATGTACATGCGCCGCAGCCCCTCGCGGGCCAGGGCGCGCTCTTGGTATTCGCGATTGGCCTCCTGTACCGCGATGGCGTTGGACACCAGCACCTGCGGCAGCCGCAGCGTGGCCTGCAGGTAGCGGGGCTCGACCAGCAGCCCCACGCTGGCATTGCCCACGGCCACCAGCGTCTTGACCCGTGCGTTCTGCACGGCGGTGGGGTCGGCGATGTCGTCCAGCCCCTCGATCTGGAAGGTGGCGCGCTGCTGGCGCGCGTTGCGCAGCAGTTGGGCGCTGGGCCGCTCGGGGCTGAGGTCGAAACGGGATTGCCCCACGCTGGCGACGGGCTGGCCCGCCGTGTTGAACAGCACTACGTCGCTGGCCCCCAACTGGTCGCGGATGCGTTCGAGCACGACGCCGGCACCGGCATCCGGCACCTGGGCGAGCTGGCTGCTGGCCGTGCGGGTCTGCGTGGCCATGTCGCCGGCGATCGTGTCCAGCGTGACGCGGGCCAGGCTCACGCCGGCGGACAGGGCGCCCTCGACCTTCACGTCGAACCAGCTTTCGATGGAACGGGAGACGAACTGGTAGGACACCACGTAGATCAGCAAGCCGGGCAGCAGCCCCACCACCGCAAAAATGCCCGCCAGCTTGACCAGAAGGCGGCTGCCGAATCTCCCGCGCCGCAGGCGGACCGCCAGGCGCACGACGACCCAGACGAGCACCGCGAGCAGCAACACCGCCACCAGCACGTTGAGGCCGAACAGCCAGCCATAGTTGCGCTCGTACAGCGCGCGGTTGTTGGTCGCGACCGTGAGCAAAAACAGCAGTACCAGGCCGATCGCACACATGATCGCGACGCCCACGCCCAGCGCCCAGCGTGCTGCCTTGGTCTGCTGGGGCGTGCGCGGAACGCTGTGATCGTTCGTCATGGCGCGCGCTCGGCCACGGCGCGCACGCTGCGCGACAGCATCAGGTCCCAGCCCGAGCGTCCCACGGCCCCGATCTGGAAAGGGCGGGGCAACTGGGACATGTCCAGGCGAAACTGGAAGTGCACGGTGTACGGCCCGCCGGAGACCTCCTCCGCATCGGCGATCTTCCATCGGCTGATGCGCTGCATGGCGGAGAGGGCATCGCCCAGGTCGTCGAAATTCTGCCCCAGCGCCACGCCCAGCCCGGTGTTGGCGAACGGCGCGGAAGACTGGTTGAGGCGCCATCGGCGCGTGAGCGGCTGGTAGCTCAGCCGCAGGTAGCGCACTGAGTGGGCGACCGGCTTGTCATACCAGTACCAGCGTTCGCGAACGACGTCGGCTTCGGCCACGAAGTACATGGAGATGCCCTTGTAGAGCGCGTCCTCCGCCAGTTCGGGCAATTCGAACTGCAGGGTGGTGGAGAGGTACAGGCCCTCTTCGCTGGCCTCGACGCGCAGGTCGGTGGCATCGGGCTGGGCCAGCGCGGCGGGCGACCACAGCGCAAGGCACATGCACAGCAACGCGGCCAACACCAGCGGCAGCCACCGACCAGGCCACGCGGCGCGCAGGTCAGTCGGCATGCTTTTGCAACAGGGCGTAAAAGAATCCGTCATGGTCACCCGTTGGATTCTCGGAGACGATGCCGCCTTCGTCCGTTTTACCGGGTATTAAATGACCGGGCGATTGCAGCAAACGGGCGTCGGTGTTGCGCGCAAGAAACGCTTGCGCCTGCACTTCGCCTTCGGCCCGGAACACGGAGCAGGTGCAATACAGCAGCCGCCCGCCCGGTCGGAGCAGCGGCCAGAGGGTGTCGAGCAGGCGATGCTGCTGCCGCGCCAGTTGCTCGATATCGGATTCACGGCGCAGCCAGCGCACATCGGGATGGCGACGCACGATGCCCGAGGCCGTGCACGGCGCATCGAGCAAGATGGCATCGAACAGCCCTCCCCCGCTGGCTTCGAGCCAGCCGTCCTGCGGCCGCCCTGCATCGGCGACGAGCACCTGGGCCTGGGCTTGCACGCCCACCCGCTCGAGCGTTTCATGGATGCGGGCGGTACGGGCGGCATCGATCTCGAGGGCCACGACTTTCAGCGGCGAGGCCGGGCCGGCGTACTCCAGCAAATGGGCGGTCTTTCCACCGGGCGCCGCGCAAGCATCCAGCACCCGCAATGGCTTGGACAGGTCAAGCCCCTGCAGCAGCAGCGGCGCGGCCAGTTGCGCGGCGGCGTCCTGTACCGAAGCATGGCCCTGCGCGAAGCCGGGCAACTGCTGCACCGCCACAGGACGCTCCAGGACCACGCCGTACTCGCCCACGGCAGATGCTACAAAATTAATAGCATCAAACCCTAGTAGATATTGTGCTGGAGTCGTTTTTTGCACATTGACCCGCAGCGCCATCGGTGCGTGCGTGTTGTTGGCATGCAGGATCTGCTGCCAATGCTGCGGATGGTCCTTGCGCAGCCGGGTGATCCACCATTCGGGGTGGTTCCAGCGGGCGACGGGGTCATCGTCGGTCGCGGCCACGAGCGCATCACGCTCGCGCAGAAAACGGCGCAGGCAGGCATTCAGGAAGGCCGATTGCGCCTGGGTGGCCGGGTTGCGCTTGGCCGCCTCCACCGCCTGATTCACCAGGGTGAAGGTTTCGTAGGGAGCCTCTTCGGGTGACCACGCCAGCGCAAGTGCTGTACACAGCAGAGCATCGGCCCGCAGCGGCGGATTGCGGGGCGCCAGCTGCTTGCGCAGCGCCTGGGCACGGCCGAGATTGCGCAGCACCTGGAACAGCAGCGCCTGCACGCCGGGCCGCAAGCCTGGCTCGACCGCGGCCATCGCCGCCGTACCGGATTGCCCGCCGCGAACGGCCTGCAAGGCAGTCACCACCGCGTCCAGCTGCCGCCACAGCGCCGGCTCCATGCGGCGGTCGCTCTCCGCAGGGGGCGGAAAGAAACGAGAGGGAGGGCGCGGCTGCGGGGCGGTCATGGTCGGGAGCCTGTCGTTAAAAAGGAAAGGCCGGGGTGCGAGCGCTCTGGGCGATCGCTTCCTGGCCAAACCGGGATCAGTTGGTCGGTCGGTCTATCGTTATCGGGTCAGCCATCCCATCCGTCGCGGGATGAAACGGCTCGGAAGGCAGCCTACAGCGTTCGCGCCGCCTTGAACCCGAACAGCCAGGCCAGCAAGCGCGCTGGAAACTGGCCGATGGCATGGTTGTATTGCAGCGCCGCATCGTTGAACTGGCGGGTGGCAAGCGCATTCTGGGCCACCAACTCCTGCCACCGCTGCGCCCACAGAGGCAGCGCCGCGCCGTCGCCCGGCGCCTGCGGCACTTCCGAGGCGCGCACCATGGCCAGCCAGGCGGCCTCGAGCACTTCGCGCCCGGTCAACAGCGCCGCAGCCGCGCCCGCATCCAGCGGGCGCGCACGCGCGACGGCCAGCGAAGCGCCGAATTGCGTGGTGGCGGCCCACAGCGCAGCCCGGGCGTCTGCCTGGGCGGTGGGCGCGGGCCCCTGGGCGGCTTCGTATTCGCCGAGCATGGCCATCATGCGCATGAGGTGGGCATCCAGCCCGCCGAACGCCTGGATGGCGGCCGAGCGCAATCGCACGATCCGGTTGTAGGCGCCCACGGCCCAGAACAGCAGCAGGGCAAGAAAAATCCAGGAGGACAGCATTGCGGCCACCGATCCCGCTTGGGTACGCAGGATCGGCGCATAAAAAGGAAACGGATAAGAAAAACGCTCCCGGCCTGCCATAGCGCAGAGCGGGAGCGTTTCAGGGAGCGCGCCGTGGCTTATTGGGCGGTGGCGTCACCCAGGCTGGCGGTGCTTTCGGCGTCGGACGAGTCCTCCGTCGTAGCAGCCATCTCAGCGGCTTCGGCATCGGCGATGGCGCGGCGCTCGGCGTCGTCCATGGCTTCCTTGGCCTTGCGTGCCTGGTGATACGCCAGACCGGTACCAGCAGGGATCAGGCGACCCACGATGACGTTTTCCTTCAAGCCGCGCAGCTCGTCGCGCTTGCCCATGATGGCAGCCTCGGTCAGCACGCGGGTCGTTTCCTGGAAGGAAGCGGCCGAGATGAAGGAGTCGGTCGACAGAGAAGCCTTGGTGATCCCCAGCAGCACGTTGCTGTACGTCGAAGGGATCTTGCCTGCGGCCTGCAATGCCTCGTTGGTGTTGAGGATCTCGGAGCGCTCGACCTGCTCGCCGGCGATGTAGTTGGACTCGCCCGGGGCCTCGACCACGACGCGGCGCAGCATCTGGCGAACGATCACCTCGATGTGCTTGTCGTTGATCTTCACGCCCTGCAAGCGGTACACGTCCTGCACTTCATCGACGATGTAGCGCGACAGCTCTTCGATGCCCAGCAGGCGCAGGATGTCCTGCGGATCGGCCGGGCCGTCCACCACGGACTCGCCCTTGTTCACGACCTGGCCTTCGTGCACCAGGATGTTCTTTTCCTTGGGGATCAGTTCATCCCAGACCTTGCCGTCCGGATCGGTGATCTGCAAGCGCACCTTGCCCTTGGTTTCCTTGCCGAACGAGACCGTGCCGGTGATTTCGGCCAGCATGCCCTTGTCCTTGGGGGAACGGGCCTCGAACAGCTCGGCCACGCGGGGCAGACCGCCGGTAATGTCGCGGGTCTTCTGGCCTTCGACCGGAATCCGCGCCAGCACTTCGCCGGGGCCCACATCCTGGCCATCGCGCACCTGGATCAGCGAGCCGATCTGGAAGCCGATGGTCACCGAGTGGTCGGTGCCCGGGATCTTCACTTCCTGGCCTTGCGCGTCGATCAGCTTGACCTGCGGACGCACCACCTTGGCGGAGCCGCGGCGCTTCGGATCGATCACGACGAGGGTGGACAGACCGGTCACATCGTCCACCTGCTTGGCGACGGTGAGGCCTTCCTCGACGTTCTCGAAACGCACCTGGCCGGCGAATTCCGTGATGATCGGGCGGGTCAGCGGGTCCCAGTTGGCGAGGATCGTGCCGGCCTTGACCGTCTGATCCGCATTGACGGCCAGCGTCGCACCGTAAGGCACCTTGTGGCGCTCACGCTCGCGGCCGTGTTCGTCATGGATGACGATCTCGCCGGAACGGGCAATCACCACCAGTTCGCCCTTGGTGTTGCTCACGTAGCGCATCGTGGCGTTGAAGCCGATCACGCCATTGGACTTGGCTTCCACGCTCGAGGCGATGGCAGCGCGCGAAGCGGCACCACCGATGTGGAACGTGCGCATGGTCAGCTGCGTGCCGGGTTCGCCGATGGACTGGGCAGCGATCACGCCCACGGCTTCGCCGAGGTTGATCAGGCCGCCGCGGCCCAAGTCGCGTCCGTAGCACTTGGCGCACAGGCCATAGCGCGTTTCGCAGGTCAGTGCCGTGCGCACCTTCACCTCGTCCACACCCACGTTTTCGAGTTCCTCGATGAGGTCCTCGTCGAGCATCTGGCCGGCAGGAGCCAGCACCGAGCGCGTTTCGGGATGGAGCACTTCGTCGGCCGTGGTCCGGCCCAGGATGCGGTCGCGCAGCGATTCGATGACTTCACCGCCCTCGACGATGGCGCGCATCAACGAACCATTGGAGGTGCCGCAGTCTTCTTCGGTGACCACCAGATCCTGCGTCACGTCCACCAGACGGCGCGTGAGGTAACCCGAGTTCGCCGTCTTCAGCGCCGTATCCGCCAAGCCCTTACGGGCACCGTGGGTGGAGATGAAGTACTGCAGCACATTCAGGCCTTCACGGAAGTTCGCCGTGATGGGGGTCTCGATGATGGAGCCGTCAGGCTTGGCCATCAGACCGCGCATGCCGGCCAGCTGGCGAATCTGCGCTGCGGAACCGCGGGCGCCGGAGTCGGCCATCATGTAAATGGAGTTGAACGACTCCTGGTCCACTTCGTTGCCGTGGCGGTCGATGGTCTTTTGCTTGGCCAGCTGGGCCATCATGACCTTCGACACTTCGTCGCCGGCCTTGCCCCAGATGTCCACCACCTTGTTGTAGCGCTCGCCGGCGGTCACCAGACCGGAGACGTACTGCTGCTCGATCTCTTTCACTTCCTTCTCGGAACGCTCGATGATCCCGGCCTTTTGCGGCGGCACCAGCATGTCGTCCACGCAGATGGAAATACCGGCGCGCGTGGCGAGGCGGAAACCGTTCTGCAGCAGCTTGTCGGCGAAGACCACCGTCTCCTTCAAACCGCACTTGCGGAAGCTCACGTTGATGAGCTTGGAGATTTCCTTCTTCTTCAGCGCCTTGTTGATGTTGCTGAAAGGCAGGCCCTTGGGCAGGATTTCGGACAGCAGCGCACGGCCGGCGGTGGTTTCCACCAGCGACGTGGAAGGCACGAACTCGCGCGTGTCCTTGTTCTTGGTCCACTCGGTCAGGCGCACGGTGATTCGGGCAGCCAGTTCGACTTCGCCCGCGTCGAGGGCACGCTGAACTTCGCCGGTGTCAGCGAACACCAGGCCCTCGCCCTTGCCGTTGATGCGATCGCGGGTGGCGTAGTACAGGCCCAGCACCACGTCTTGCGACGGAACGATGGAGGGCTCGCCCGAGGCCGGGAACAGCACGTTGTTGGAGGCCAGCATCAGCGTGCGGGCTTCCATCTGCGCTTCCACGGACAGCGGCACGTGAACGGCCATCTGGTCACCGTCGAAGTCGGCGTTGAACGCAGCGCAGACCAGAGGGTGCAGTTGAATGGCCTTGCCTTCGATCAGGATCGGCTCGAAGGCCTGGATGCCCAGACGGTGCAGCGTGGGAGCACGGTTCAGCATGACCGGGTGCTCTTTGATGACCTCTTCCAGAATGTCCCAGACCACGGGCGTGCCGGATTCGACTTCCTTCTTGGCGGCCTTGATCGTCGTCGCGATGCCCATGGCTTCGAGGCGCGAGAAGATGAAAGGCTTGAACAGTTCCAGCGCCATCAGCTTGGGCAGACCGCACTGGTGCAGCTTGAGCGTCGGACCCACGGTAATCACGGAACGACCGGAGTAGTCCACGCGCTTGCCCAGCAAGTTCTGGCGGAAACGGCCCGACTTGCCCTTGATCATGTCGGCCAGGGACTTCAGGGCACGCTTGTTGGCGCCCGTCATGGCCTTGCCGCGGCGGCCGTTGTCCAGCAGCGAGTCGACAGCCTCCTGCAGCATCCGCTTTTCGTTGCGCGCGATGATTTCCGGAGCCTTCAGCTCCAGCAGGCGGCGCAGGCGCGAATTGCGGTTGATGACCCGGCGATACAGGTCGTTCAGGTCGGACGTGGCAAAGCGGCCACCGTCCAGTGGCACCAGCGGACGCAGGTCCGGTGGCAGCACGGGCAGCACGTCGAGCACCATCCAGCCCGGCTTGATGCCGGACTTCTTGAACGCTTCCAGCACCTTCAGGCGCTTGGCATTCTTCTTGACCTTGACTTCGGAACCGGTCAGGTCGCCACGCAGCCTTTCGATTTCGAGGTCGATATCGATGGCTTCGAGCAGATCCTTGATGCCTTCCGCGCCCATCTTGGCGATGAACTCGTCACCGTATTCCTTGCGCTTGGCGTCGTAGTCGTCCTCGGACATGATGCTGAACTTCTTCAGCGGGGTCATGCCAGGGTCGGTCACCACATAGGCCTCGAAATACAGCACGCGCTCGATGTCGCGCAGCGTCATGTCCAGCACCAGGCCCAGACGCGACGGCAGCGACTTCAGGAACCAGATGTGGGCGCAAGGCGCGGCCAGATCGATGTGGCCCATGCGCTCGCGGCGCACCTTGGTCTGCGTGACTTCAACGCCGCACTTCTCGCAGATGACCCCGCGGTGCTTCAGGCGCTTGTACTTGCCGCACAGGCATTCGTAGTCCTTGATGGGCCCGAAGATCTTGGCGCAGAACAGGCCGTCGCGCTCAGGCTTGAACGTCCGGTAGTTGATGGTTTCGGGCTTCTTCACCTCGCCGAAAGACCACGAGCGGATCTTTTCGGGCGAAGCCATGCCGATGCGGATGGCATCGAAATGCTCGTCCGGCGTGAATTGCTTGAACAGGTCGAGTAACGATTTCATGGACTCTTTCCCTTCAATTTCTTAAGAACGTTCCAGTTCGATGTCCAGGCCCAGGGAACGGATTTCCTTGACCAGCACATTGAACGATTCCGGCATGCCGGCTTCGATGGCGTGTTCGCCCTTGACGATGGATTCGTACACCTTGGTACGGCCCACCACGTCGTCGGACTTCACGGTCAGCATTTCCTGCAGCACGTAGGCGGCGCCATAGGCTTCCAGCGCCCACACTTCCATCTCCCCGAAACGCTGGCCACCGAACTGGGCCTTGCCGCCCAGAGGCTGCTGCGTGACGAGCGAGTAAGGACCCGTGGAGCGGGCATGCATCTTGTCGTCCACCAAATGGTGAAGCTTCAGGTAATGCATGTAGCCGATGGTGGTCGGGCGCTCGAAGCGCTCGCCGGTACGACCGTCGAACAGATACGCCTGCGTCCGTGCGGAAGTCAGGCCCTTGCGTTCGGCGATGTCGTCCGGATAGGCGATCTTCAGCATGTCCTTGATCTCTTCTTCCGAAGCACCATCGAACACGGGCGTCGCATACGGCACACCGTTGGTCAGGTGACCCGCCATCGCCATCAGCTCATCGTCATTGAACTGCGACAGGTCTTCCTTGCGGCCACGCGAGTTGTAGACCTCTTCGAGGAACTTGCGCATGTCGGCCGCCTTGGCCTGCTCCTGCAGCATGTTGCCGATGCGCTGGCCGATGCCTTTGCCCGCCCAGCCCAAGTGCACTTCGAGCACCTGGCCGATGTTCATGCGCGATGGCACGCCCAGCGGGTTCAGCACGATGTCGGCAGGGGTGCCGTCGGCCATGTAGGGCATGTCTTCGACCGGAACGATCTTGGACACCACGCCCTTGTTGCCGTGGCGGCCGGCCATCTTGTCGCCGGGCTGCAGTCGGCGCTTGACGGCAAGGTACACCTTGACCATCTTCAGCACGCCCGCGGGCAGTTCGTCGCCTTGCGTGAGCTTCTTGCGCTTTTCTTCGAAAGCCAGATCAAAGCTGTGGCGCGTCTGCTCGAGCGAGTTCTTGATCGACTCGAGCTGCGTGGCCACCTCGTCTTCGGCTGGACGGATGTCGAACCAGTGGAATTTCTCGACGGAAGCCAAGTAAGCCTTGTCGATCTTCGTGCCCTTGGCCAGCTTTTGCGGGCCGCCGTTGGCGACGCGGCCATTCAGCAGCTTTTCGATCCGGTCGAAAGCGTCGGCTTCCACGATGCGCAGCTGATCGTTCAAGTCCAGGCGGAAACGCTTGAGTTCGTCGTCGATGATCTGCTGGGCACGCTTGTCGCGTTGAATGCCTTCGCGGGTGAACACCTGCACGTCGATCACGGTGCCTTGCGAGCCCTGATCCACGCGCAGCGAGGTGTCCTTCACGTCGGATGCCTTCTCGCCGAAGATGGCGCGCAGCAGCTTTTCTTCTGGCGTCAGGGTGGTTTCGCCCTTCGGCGTGACCTTGCCCACCAGCGTATCGCCGGGCTGCACTTCCGCACCCACGTAGATGATGCCGGACTCGTCCAGGCGATTCAGTTGCTGCTCCGACAGATTCGGAATGTCGCGCGTGATTTCTTCCGCGCCCAGCTTCGTGTCACGGGCCATGACCACCAGTTCCTCGATGTGGATCGAGGTGTACCGGTCTTCTGCCACGACGCGTTCGCTGATCAGAATCGAATCTTCGAAGTTGTAGCCGTTCCAGGGCATGAACGCGATCAGCATGTTCTGGCCGATGGCGATTTCGCCGAAGTCCGTCGATGCGCCGTCGGCGATCACGTCACCCTTGGCCAGCACATCGCCCTTTTGGACGATGGGGCGCTGGTGGATGTTCGTGTTCTGGTTGGAACGCTGGTACTTGATGAGGTTGTAGATGTCCACGCCCACTTCGCCGGCCACCGCCTCTGCGTCGTTCACGCGAACCACGATGCGGGTGGCATCCACGTAGTCCACCACACCGCCGCGGTTGGCAGTCACCACGGTGCCGGAATCCACAGCGGCCACGCGCTCGATGCCGGTGCCCACCATGGGCTTTTCAGGACGCAGCACAGGCACGGCCTGGCGGGACATGTTGGCACCCATCAGTGCGCGGTTCGCATCGTCATGCTCGAGGAACGGCACGAGCGAAGCGGCCACCGACACGATCTGCGCAGGCGACACGTCCATGTACTGCACGCGCTCGGCGCTCAGCAGCGTCGATTCGCCCTTCTCACGAGCCGATACCAAGTCGCCCGTCAGGCGGCCTTCCTTGTCCAGCGTGGCATTGGCCTGCGCGATAACGTACTTGCCTTCTTCGATGGCCGACAGGTAATCGATCTGGTCGGTCACCTTGCCATCCACCACGCGGCGGTACGGGGTTTCGATGAAGCCGTACTCGTTCAAGCGGGCATACAGAGCCAGCGAGTTGATCAGGCCGATGTTCGGACCTTCAGGCGTTTCGATCGGGCAGACGCGGCCGTAGTGGGTCACGTGCACGTCGCGCACTTCGAAGCCGGCACGCTCGCGGGTCAGACCACCCGGGCCAAGGGCCGACACGCGGCGCTTGTGGGTGATTTCGGCCAGCGGGTTGGTCTGGTCCATGAACTGCGACAGCTGCGACGCACCGAAGAACTCCTTGAGTGCCGCGGAAATCGGCTTGGAGTTGATCAGGTCGTGCGGCATGAGCGGCTCTTGCTCAGCCTGGCCCAGACGTTCCTTGACGGCCTTTTCGATACGTGCCAGACCGGTGCGGTACTGGTTCTCGGCCAATTCGCCCACGCAACGCACACGGCGATTGCCCAGGTGATCGATGTCATCGACTTCGCCGTTGCCGTTGCGCAGGTCCACGAGGATCTTGACCACGGCCAGGATGTCTTCGTTGGAGAGCACCATCGGGCCGGTGGATTCGTCACGGCCGATCTTGGCGTTGAACTTCATGCGCCCGACGCGCGACAGATCGTACGTGTCCGGATTGTAGAACAAGCGCTGGAACAGGGCCTGAACCGCGTCTTCCGTTGGTGGCTCGCCGGGGCGCATCATGCGGTAGATCGCCACGCGCGCAGCGAATTCATCCACCGTTTCATCGATGCGCAACGTTTGCGAGATGTAGGCGCCCTGGTCGAGTTCGTTCGTGTAGATGACCTGCAGGTCCTGCACGCCGGAAGAACGCAGCTTCTTCAGCAGCGCTTCGGTCAACTCCTCATTGGCCTTGGCAATGATTTCGCCGGTATCGCCGTCAACGATGTTGCGGGCAACGACACGGCCGATCAGGAAGTCCTCTGGCACGCTGATGTGCGTGGTGCCGGACTGCTCCAGTTCGCGGGTGTGGCGGGCCGTGACGCGCTTGTCCTTGGCCACGACCACCTTGCCGGACTTGTCCGTGATGTCGAAACGCGCCACTTCGCCACGCAGGCGGTCGGAGACGAACTCCATTTGCGCGCCGCTGTCCATCAGGCGGAAGTTGTCGTTGACGAAGAAGTTCGCCAGGATCGATTCGGGATTCAGGCCGATGGCCTTCAGCAGGATCGTGACCGGCATCTTGCGACGACGGTCGACACGGAAATACAGAATGTCCTTGGGATCGAACTCGAAGTCCAACCACGAACCGCGGTAGGGAATGATCCGTGCCGAGAACAGCAGCTTTCCGGAGCTGTGGGTCTTGCCCTTGTCATGCTCGAAAAACACGCCTGGCGACCGGTGCAGCTGAGACACGATCACGCGCTCGGTGCCATTGATGATGAACGAGCCCTTGTCGGTCATCAGGGGCACTTCGCCCATGTAGACCTCTTGCTCTTTCACTTCCTTGACCACTTTGGACTGCGACGTGGAGGACTCGCGGTCATAAATGATCAACTGCACCTTGGCACGCACGGCCGAGGCGAAAGTCAACCCGCGTGTCTGGCACTCACGCACGTCGAATGCAGGCTTGGCAAGGTTGTACTCGATGAACTTCATCTCGACAAAACCATTGTGCGAGACGATCGGGAAAGCGGCGTCGAACGCAGCCTGCAAGCCTTCTACGGTTCTTTTTTGGGGTGCTTTGTCGGCTTGCAGGAACGCGGTATATGCGTCCTTCTGCATCTGCAGCAGATAAGGAACTTCCAGCACGCTATCGCGGCTGCCGAAACTTTTGCGAATTCGCTTGCGTTCGGTATAGGAATAGGCCATGAGATCTCCGGGCAAAGACATGAGTCCTGGGTCTTCGACGACTGACCTGCAAGGGCGCTTCCTCACAGGCTTGGCGGTTGGCCACTACCAACCATGGCGGACGGCGATGCGTTGCACATCACCCGAACCAAGGTATCTTCTGCTGTCGGGATGGTCAGAAGACACTAGAAAACAGCGCCATGGGCACTGCTTTCTGGTGCGCTCTGGGCGTAAACCCCATAAGCACCAAAGGCTGGGAGCCCTTTGCGGAGCCCCCAGCCCTGGAATCCAGGCGAATTACTTGAGTTCAGCCTTGGCGCCGGCTTCCACCAGCTTCTTCACGGCAGCTTCAGCGTCAGCCTTGGCAATGCCTTCCTTGACGTTCTTAGGAGCACCGTCCACCAGGTCCTTGGCTTCCTTGAGGCCCAGGCCCGTGATTTCGCGCACAGCCTTAATCACGGACACCTTGTTGGCGCCGGCTTCGAGCAGAACCACGTTGAATTCCGTTTGCTCTTCAGCAACTGCAGCACCACCGCCGCCGCCGCCAGCGGCAGGAGCTGCCATAGCGGCTGCGCTCACGCCAAACTTTTCTTCAATGGCCTTCACCAGGTCATTGAGTTCCAGAACCGTCATGCTGTCCAGAGCGGTCAAAAATGCGTCTTTATCGAATGCCATTTTATTTCCTAACAATTTGTTGGTTGTCTGTCGGGCCAATCAAGCCGCGACAGGTTCGGCGGCCGTCTCGGCAGCGCCTTCGCCTTTTTTGGCCGCCAAAGCACCCAGCACAACGGCCGTACGCGAAATGGGGGACATAAGCAAGCCACAAATCTGAGCCAACAACACTTCCTTGGAAGGAATGTTGGCCAGTTGCTTAACGCCGTTGACATCCAGGGCTTTGCCACCGAAAGCGCCACCACGAATTACCAACTTGTCGTTGGTCTTCGCGAAATCGGCCACCACCTTAGCGGCAGCCACAGCGTCTTCGGAGAAACCATAGATCAGCGGACCGGTCATCTGATCTGCCACCACGTCAAAAGCGCTGCCGGCTACAGCACGGCGAGCCAGAGTGTTCTTCAGAACACTCAGGGTTACGCCCTTGCTGCGAGCATCAACACGCAGTTTGGTCATGTCGGCGACCGTGATGCCACGGTATTCCGCGATCACAAGCGTTTGAGCTTTAGCGGCGAGGCTGGTCACTTCACTGATGACCGCTTCTTTCTCACTGCGATTAAGACTCAAGGTCTACTCCTTAAAATGCGTATCCGGCAAAAGCCTCATACGCGCTCTTGTTGCAGCGACCAACTGTTCAGGAAAAATTCCATCTGCAGCGGGATCGCCATCTGCGTTGGCATCACTATCGATTTAAGTGCGACCACTTCGCACACCAACGGTCTTGGATGGCCTGTAACTCTTAAAGAGCCACAGCCCACCACATCGAACCAATCCGAAGATTAGTCCGAAGATTTCTTGCAATTACGCTGCGATGGATTGCGTATCCACGCGGACACCCAAGCCCATCGTGGAGGAAACAGCCACTTTGCGCAGGTACACACCCTTGCTGGTTGCAGGCTTGGCCTTCGTCAGCGCATCAATCAATGCAGCCAAATTGCCTTGCAGCTTGTCGTTGTCGAAAGAACGACGACCAATGGTGCTATGCACGATACCGGCCTTGTCAACGCGGAACTGCACTTGACCTGCCTTGGCGTTCTTCACAGCTGTAGCAACATCAGGCGTCACGGTGCCGACCTTGGGGTTTGGCATGAGACCGCGCGGGCCCAGAATCTGGCCCAGCGTACCAACGACGCGCATTGCATCAGGGGCGGCGATGACCACATCGAATGGCATGTCGCCAGCCTTCACCATGGCGGCGAGGTCGTCCATACCGACGATGTCCGCACCAGCGGCCTTGGCTTCTTCAGCTTTTGCACCCTGAGCGAAAACAGCCACACGAGTCGTCTTGCCAGTGCCGTTAGGCAGCACAACGGCGCCCCGAACCACTTGGTCAGACTTCTTGGCATCGATGCCGAGTTGAACGGCCACGTCGATGGATTCGTCGAATTTGGCCGTTGCAGCGTCCTTGACGATCACCACTGCATCAGCGAATGCATACAGCTTGTTGCTGTCTACTTTGCCTTGCAAGGCTTTTTGCTTCTTGGTCAGCTTGGCCATCTTACAAACCCTCCACCGTCACGCCCATCGAGCGAGCAGAGCCGGCCAGCGTGCGCACAGCTGCGTCAACGTTGGCGGCATTCATGTCTTTCATCTTGGTCTTGGCGATCTCTTCGAGCTGTGCACGCGTGATCTTGCCCACCTTGGTGCTCAAAGCGTTAGCAGAACCCTTTTCCAGCTTGATCGCCTTCTTGATCAAAGTCGTCGCAGGCGGCGTCTTGATGATGAAGGTGAAGCTCTTGTCTGCGAAAGCCGTGATGACCACGGGCAAAGGCAAACCTGGTTCGACACCTTGGGTCTGGGCATTGAATGCCTTGCAGAACTCCATGATGTTGAGGCCACGTTGGCCCAATGCAGGGCCAATAGGTGGGGATGGATTGGCTTTACCAGCTGGCACTTGCAGCTTGACAAAACCGACGATTTTTTTCGCCATGTTTACTCCTTACGGGTGTTATCGCTTTGGCCACAGCCTCAGCTCCCCGGGGTTTACGACTCATCAAATTGTTCGCACCGAGTCGAAAAATGCGAACCCAACAATCAAGTCTTTTCGACCTGCCCGAATTCCAATTCCACTGGCGTAGAGCGGCCAAAAATCATGACAGAAACGCGCACTCGGCTTTTCTCGTAATTAACCTCTTCTACGGAACCGTTGAAATCCGTGAACGGCCCTTCTTTGACGCGCACCAACTCACCAACCATGAATTCAATTTTGTGCCGGGGCTTATCAGTCCCCTCTTGCATCTGGCTGACGATCTTTTGCACTTCTTCTTCAGAAATGGGGGCAGGACGATTCTTAGCGCCCCCAACAAAGCCAGTTACTTTATTGGTGTGCTTGACCAAATGCCAAGTGTCGTCGTCCATCACCATTTCCACAAAAACATATCCAGGAAACAACCGACGTTCGGTGGTTTTACGCTGGCCGTTCTTCATCTCAACGACCTCTTCAGTAGGTACGAGGATGCGCCCAAAATTTTGCTGCATGCCCGCACGACCGATGCGCTCAATAATATTGCGCTCAACCGCCTTTTCCATCCCTGAGTATGCGTGGACGATATACCAACGCAGATCAGGATTGACAGGCGTCACGGGGCTCGATGCGTCTCCGCTTACAACTTCAAGATCATCTGTCATTATTTTCTCCAGCCCAGAATCAGATCGTACAAAACCCATTCCAAAGTCTTGTCAGTGAACCAGAGAAAAAGCGCCATGATGACGACAAACGCAAAAACGTAAGCCGTCATCTGAAGAGTTTCTTTGCGTGTCGGCCAAACAACCTTTTTTACCTCACGCCAAGCATCACGCGCAAACCCTACAAACTGGCGGCCAGGCTCAGAAACCAAAAAGACAGCCATAGCAATGGTCAAGCCAACGAGCAAAGCAGCCCATTGAATTATCGGCCCTTGCTTATTAAGCAAATAAAAGCCGGCAATTGAAGCGAAAACCAAAGCGCCTACTGCGGCCAATTTGGCTTTATCAACTCCAGTGCTAACGGTTTCAACTTGAGACGTTGCCATAGTTGCCTATTTTTTTACTGGGAATTTGGCATCTAAAAGACACCGAAGCCCGCCAGGACATGGCGGGCTTGGAGCTACCACTATCAAGTGGCAGGGGCAGTAGGAATCGAACCTACAACCTTCGGTTTTGGAGACCGACGCTCTGCCAATTGAGCTATACCCCTATTTTCATGCTTAAGCGATGATCTTTGCCACGACGCCGGCGCCGACGGTACGACCGCCTTCACGGATGGCGAAGCGCAGGCCTTCTTCCATGGCGATGGGGTTGATCAGCTTGACGGTGATCGACACGTTGTCGCCTGGCATGACCATTTCCTTGTCGGCCGGCAGCTCGATGGCACCGGTCACGTCGGTCGTGCGGAAGTAGAACTGAGGACGGTAGTTGTTGAAGAAAGGCGTGTGGCGGCCACCTTCGTCCTTGGACAGCACATACACCTCGGCGGTGAAGTGCGTGTGCGGCTTGATGGAGCCGGGCTTGCACAGCACTTGGCCGCGCTCGACGTCTTCACGCTTGGTGCCGCGCAGCAGCAGGCCGACGTTGTCGCCAGCTTGGCCTTGGTCCAGCAGCTTGCGGAACATTTCCACGCCGGTGCAGGTGGTCTTTTGCGTGTCGCGGATACCGACGATTTCGATTTCTTCGCCGACCTTGATGATGCCGCGCTCGATACGACCGGTCACCACGGTACCGCGGCCGGAGATGGAGAACACGTCTTCCACAGGCATCAGGAATGCGCCGTCCACAGCGCGCTCTGGCGTTGGGATGTAGGTGTCCAGGGCATCAGCTAGCTTCATGATGGCTTCTTCGCCCAGCTTGCCCTTGTCGCCTTCCAGGGCGAGTTTCGCGGAGCCGCGCACGATGGGGGTGTCGTCGCCTGGGAAGTCGTACTTGTCCAGGAGTTCGCGCACTTCCATTTCGACGAGTTCCAGCAGCTCTTCGTCGTCCACCATGTCGCACTTGTTCAGGAACACGATGATGTAAGGCACGCCCACCTGGCGGGCCAGCAGGATGTGCTCGCGCGTCTGGGGCATCGGGCCGTCAGCGGCCGAGCACACCAGGATGGCACCGTCCATCTGGGCGGCACCGGTGATCATGTTCTTCACATAGTCAGCGTGGCCGGGGCAGTCCACGTGGGCGTAATGGCGGGCAGCCGTTTCGTATTCCACGTGAGCGGTGTTGATGGTGATGCCGCGGGCCTTTTCTTCAGGAGCCGCGTCGATTTCGTCGTACTTCTTGGCTTCGCCGCCGAACTTGGCGGACAGCACCGTGGCGATGGCTGCCGTCAGCGTCGTCTTGCCATGGTCCACGTGACCGATCGTGCCCACGTTCACGTGGGGCTTGGTACGTTCGAACTTACCTTTTGCCATTTTTTCGACTCCGGAAAAAACTACAAGACATCACAGTGACGCCTGCAGATTCATTGCAAGCGCCTTAGATTGGTGCCCATGGCGGGAATCGAACCCGCGACCTCTCCCTTACCAAGGGAGTGCTCTACCACTGAGCCACATGGGCAATTCCGAGGCATAAACTCTAGAACTTCTTGATAACCAACTACAAACTGGAGCGGGAGACGGGAATCGAACCCGCGTCATTAGCTTGGAAGGCTAGGGTTCTACCATTGAACTACTCCCGCATCATTTTTGCAGACTTTGCGCCGCGCCCAGCGCGATCTCACAATTGGTGGAGGGGACTGGATTCGAACCAGTGTAGGCGTAAGCCAACAGATTTACAGTCTGCCCCCTTTAGCCACTCGGGCACCCCTCCGATCAATCCATGATTATAGCAGTTCTTCCCCTAGAAATCGACTACTTCAGTAGAAATATGCCAGCAGGTGTACTCCGCTGCATCGAACTCAGGCAACCTAAACCTATCGCGGCAAACCTCAACTACATCACGCAACCCCATCAACTCACTTCATTGAACGGCCAAGCTTCAATTCGGCCATCAAATCTCAGCTTTTGTCAGTCTCAGAAGCATCAACTCCAGTCGCTTACTGAAGTGAGGCGCTGGGGGGCATGTTGACACGCAAAGCAAAACGCCCCGCCATCGAAAGATGGAGGGGCGTTTTCGGCTGTAAGAGCCTGACGATGACCTACTTTCACACGGGAATCCGCACTATCATCGGCGCAAAGTCGTTTCACTGTCCTGTTC
>NZ_BQXQ01000058.1 GCF_030159055.1 Acidovorax sp. SUPP3334 | reverse complement strand
TTGACCATCTCGATTCGACGGGTGAAGGTGAGTCGGGCATGCTTATGGCTGTTCATCTGGTTGGGTGTCCTGAGCGGATTGGGTGTTTGGCGACTTCCAGTCTCTCAAACCCAATCCGGATGAACACGGGATACAACCTATTGAAACTTCACAGCTAGGCGGCAGACAGCTCATCTCTCGGTATTTCAACCGGTGATCGGGGGCCGCATAAAAGCCAGGCCGCATCTGTGCGTTGTCGCTGGCCAGCTTCACACCGCCGCGTGGATCGTGAAGCCCATCGGCACTGGTCCGAAGTCCTGAATCATCTTCAGCCCCAGCGATTGGGCGGCCTTGGCCGTGGTGATGCAGCCTTCCGTTCGGCCGTGCCGGCAGTCCACGGCCGCCTGCGCGTTGCTGTTCACGAACGACAGCCGTGCGCCCTGGGGGGCCAGCTGTTGGGGTGCGGGGTGGGTGGAGATGGTTTTCGGCAGATCGCCCGTGCGGGATGCCAGGATCATGTTGAAGGTGGGCATGACGAACACGTCCACCATCTGGAACCGGTTGAGGTTGGAAAACACGAGGTTGTGCAGGTCCGGGTAGGCCACGCAGCCCAGCACGGCGATGGCCGGATCGTCGTTGAGTGCCTCGGCGGCGATCTCGAAGGTGGGGTGCAGGTGCACCGTGCCCTTGCGGCCATTGCGCCGGAACCACTCGTGGGCCGCAGCCTCGCAATTCGTGCCGGCGGGGCCCAGGGTGTGGATGACCCGAATGTCTTTGACTGCCATGGTAAAAAATTCAGTGGATCGGGGAAATGGGTTGCGATGAAGCCGAACCCGTGGATGGGCTGCGGCCGCCGAGCAGCGCTGGTGTTGGTGATCAAGGTGAACGGCGGGTGCTGTGGGCGCCCTCGTCGCCTTGCACGCCAAGCCCAGGCCGGTTCATCGAGCCATCGCGTGAGGGGCGTTGTCAGGCGCAGAACGCGCCGTTCGCCGGTGCGAGCCTCATCCCGTGGGGCAGGGATGGGCCGGGCTGCTGCTGTCCGGTGAGTGGATGGGCGCTCGCCGGAGTCCGAAGGGTTGTGCTGCGTTCATTGAAAGACCTCCCGATGCGGTTCGGCCCGAAGCCCCCGCACTTTTTGGATGCCCAACAGGATTCCGTCGAGCGGAACGCAGCTTAAAGGAAACGCTCCGGCCCGGCCACCCGGCCTGTCCTGGGTATTCGCAGTTCCTGCGAAACAGATGTTTCGATGCGAAACAATCGCATTCAGGCCTTGCGTGGATTCCCGGTCCGTGCATAGATTTTTCGTGGGGTGCCCGGGCGACTCACCGGGGCAGAGGGGCCCCGATCAGAGGGGCGATGCGCCAGGGCCTCTTCAGAAAGCTCAGCCCTGCGCCAGCGGTAACGTCAGCACGAAGCACGCGCCGTTTTCGCCATCCGGCCGGTCCTCGCATCGCACGGTGCCGCCCGAGCGTTCGGCGATGGAGCGCACCAGCGCCAGCCCCAGCCCCACGCCGCCGGCGCGCTCGCTGGCGCCGGGCAGCCGGTAGAAGGGCTCGAAGATGCGTTCCCGCTGCGCCAGGGGCACGCCCGGACCCTGGTCGCACACCCGCACTTCGGCGTGGGTGCCGGTGCGCTGCAGGCCGACCGTGATGTCGCCCTGGCTGTAGCGGCGGGCGTTCTCCAGCAGGTTGCGCAGGGCGCGGCGCAGCAGCTTGGCCACGCCGTGAACCTCCAGGCCGTCCGCGCTGGCGGCACCGGCTTCCAGCTCGGCATCCACCCGCACGCATTCCTCGGCCGCCAGGCCCAGAAGGTCCACGAGCTCCACGGTGCCCATGTCCGCCTCGCGCGCGTCCAGGCGGCTGGCCAGCAGGATCTCGTCCACCAGCTGGTCCAGCTCGGCGATGTTGCGCAGGATTTCGTCGCGGAAGGCGGGTGAGGGCGCCGAGCCCTGCATCAGCTCCAGCCCCATGCGGATGCGGGTGAGCGGCGAACGCAATTCGTGCGACGCATTGGCCAGCAGCGATTTGTGGGATTTGACGAGCGTTTCGATGCGCGCGGCCGCGGCGTTGAACTGCCGCGCCAGGTCGGCCACCTCGTCGTGCCCGTGCTCGGCCACGCGCACCGACAGGTCGCCCTCGCCGAAGCGCTGCACGCCGCGCTGCAGGGTCACCAGCCGCTGCAAGAGGCGCCGGATGATGGGAAACACGCCGACCGCCACCGCCACGCCCACCAGCCCCAGCATCCACAAAAAGCCGAAAGGCGGCCGCGTCCAGAAAGCGACTTCGCCGCGGCGGTCGCCCCCTGGCGGCCGGGGGCGCGGCGCCATCTGCAGCGAGAAGACGTCGCCGTTCTCGGCCTCCACCCGAAACTCCAGCCCCTCGGCCGGCCCGTTCGGAATGCGCGTGGCGAGCCCGCGCAGCACGGGCTCGCCCTGCGGATTGATCAGCACCATCTCGCGGGCCGGGGGCGTGGGCGGCGTCTGGGCGTTCTGGTCCGCAGCGATGCGCCAGGCCCAGCCCACCGCGAGCGTGAGCACCGCTACGCCGCCCACCACCGCGAGCCAGATGCGCAGGTAAAGGCGCCGGGAAAACGGGTTAGACATCGAGGCCTCCTGCGTGCGGGGCGCCACCATGGGGCACCGCCCATCGGTGAGCGCGCAAGGACCGTCGGTGCTGGAGCGTTGGGGCCCGCATGTCCTTCAGTCCTGCTGTTTGGCGAACACGTAGCCCACGCCGCGCACGGTGAGGATGCGGCGCGGGTTCTTGGCGTCTTGCTCGATGGCGGCGCGGATGCGGCCCATGTGCACGTCGATGGAGCGGTCGAACGCCTCCAACTCGCGGCCGCGCACGGCTTCCATGATCTGGTCGCGCGTGAGCACGCGGCCTGCGCGCTCGGCCAGCGCCACCAGCAGGTCGAACTGGTAGGAGGTGAGTTCGGCCGCCTGCCCGCTCACGGTGACGGTGCGCGCGTCGCGGTCGATCTCCAGCGAGCCGAAGCGCAGCACCTGCGCAGCCGGCGTGCCGCCGTCGGTGCGCCGGCGCAGGATGGCGCGGATGCGGGCCAGCAGCTCGCGCGGCTCGAACGGCTTGGGCAGGTAATCGTCGGCGCCCAGTTCCAGGCCGATGATGCGGTCCATCGGGTCGCCCTTGGCGGTCAGCATGAGCACCGGCACCTGGGCGGCGGGCCCCTGCAGCGAGCGGATGCGCCGGCACACTTCGAGCCCGTCCATGTCCGGCAGCATCAGGTCGAGGATCACCAGGTCGGGCAGCGGGCCGGCGTCGCCGCCCTGCAGGCGCGCCATGCCGCTCTTGCCATCGGCCATGTGCGTGACTTCCAGGCCGGACTGGCCGAGGTATTCCCCCACCATCTGGGCGAGGCGGAAGTCGTCTTCGATCATCAACAATTGAGAGCTCATGGCGGTGTCCTTGGGGAGGCTCCATGGTCGCGCCGGGGGGCGTCGGTGCGTTGAAGTCTCCGTAAAGTTAGGTAAACAACGGGGAGCGGGGCAGGCCCTCGCGGTCAGCGGGCCGGGTGAACAGGGCGGGTCGCATGGTGCTCTTTTGCTATGAAAATAATAGCTATCCTGGCAATGAAATCAGCGGCGCGAGGGCGTTTCGATCCGTGATGCCAGCGCCACCAGCACCAGCACCGGCAGCCCCAGCAGCGCGGTGCCGACGAAGAACTCGGTGTAGCCGAAGGCATCCACGAACCGCCCCGAAAAGCCCGCGATCCATTTGGGCGCCAGCAGCATCATGGAGCTGAACAGGGCGTACTGCGTGGCCGAATACTGCACGTTGGTCAGGCTGGAGAGGTAGGCGATGAACGCGGCCGATGCGATGCCGCCGGCCAGGTTGTCGGCCGATATCACCAGCACCAGCCCTGTCACGTCGTGCCCGCGCAGGCCCAGCCATGCGAACAGCAGATTGCTGCAGGCGCTGAGCACGGCGCCCAGCATCAGCACGCGCATCACGCCCAGGCGCATCGACAGCACGCCGCCCACGAAGGCGCCGGCCAGCGTCATGACCACGCCGAACACCTTGGTCACCGCGGCGACTTCGTCCTTGGTGTAGCCCATGTCCACGTAGAACGGGTTGGCCATGATGCCCATCACCACGTCGCTGATCCGGTAGATGGCGATGAGCGCGAGGATCAGCGCGGCCTGCCAGCGGTAGCGCCCGATGAAGTCCGCGAACGGGTCGATCAGCGCGCCGCGCAGCCATTCGGCCGGGTTGCGCGCGGGCGACAAGGGGCGCGGCACGGGCTCGCGCGACAGCAGCACCGTCACCGTGCCCACCAGCATCGAGACCGCCATGGTCAGATAGGCCGCCTGCCAGGCGCCCTGCTGGTAGCCGCTCAGGCCGGGCACTTCGGCGCGCGCGGCCACCCACAGCACGCCTGCGCCGGCCCAGATCATCGCGAGGCGATAGCCCGTCTGGTAAGTGGCGGCAAGCGCGGCCTGGTGGTCGGCATCGGCCGATTCGATGCGAAAGGCGTCCAGCGCGATGTCCTGCGTGGCCGAGCCGAACGCCACGGCCAGCGCACACCAGACCAGCGGCTCCAGCGCCACGCGCGGGTCGTTGAACGCCATGCCCGCCAGTCCGGCCATCACCATCGCCTGCGACAGCACCAGCCAGCCGCGCCGGCGCCCCAGCCAGCGGGTCAGCAGCGGCAGCGGCATGCGGTCCACCAGCGGTGCCCACATCCACTTGAAGGCATACGCCAGTCCCACCCAGCTCAGATAGCCGATGGTCGTGCGGTCCAGGCCCGCCTCGCGCAGCCAGAACGACAGCGTGCCCAGCACCAGCAGCAGCGGCAACCCCGCAGAGAACCCCAGCGCCAGCATGCGCAGGCTGGCCGGTTCGAGATAGACGAGCCAGGCGTCGCGCCAGCTGCGGCGGGGGGCGGTGGCGGGGGCGTGGTCAGGGGGCATCGGAGGTGGGCGGGGGAGGGCAGGGGTGAAGGGCTCGCGTGGATTATCCGCACGCCACCCTCGCGCGGCTTCGATCTGGCCGTCGCGGGCCGCTACGATGGCGCGCCATGGACCACGCCACCGTCCTTCATCCCACCTGCTCGGTGCGCCGCTACAGCGGCGAGTACGCCGCGCATGCGCACGGCCATGCGCAGGTCCTGTACGCGCTGCAGGGCCGCATGGAGCTGGAGGTGGCGGGCCGCGCCGCCTTCGTGGACACGGCTTGCGGCATGGTCATTCCGGCCGGCACGGCGCACGCCTTCCTGGCCCCGCCCGGCGCGCGGATGTTCGTGATCGACGCCCCCGACCAGCCCGGCGTGGACCGCGTGCGGCGCTTCGCCATCGCGCCCGGGCACGGCGCCTTCACCGTGGGCGACGACCCGGCGCAGCGGCTCGCGCAGATGCTGCAGGCGCCGCGCGTGCTGACCCGCCGCGCCATCGCGCCGGAGCGGCTGGAGCGCGCCGTTCGCGCCGCCCTGCACGAAGACTGGCCCACGGCCCGCATGGCCGGCCTGTGCTGCCTGAGCCCGCAGCGCTTTCATGCCCGCTGGCTGGCCCTCACCGGCCGCACGCCCCAGGCGTGGCTGCGCGGCCTGCGGCTGGACGCTGCGGTGCGCGATCTCGCGAACGGGGTGCCGCTGGACACCGTGGCCCTGCGCACCGGCTATGCCAGCGCGAGCGCTCTGGCCTACGCCCTGCGCCGCGACCGGGGTACGGGTGCCCGGGCTTTGCGGGGTTGATGTCAATTGCTATAAAAATAATAGCTACATGCCGTTGATTTGATTGCGGTGGAGGCCAATTCGGCTTGTGCTCTGCCCGAAGCCCGCGGCTCCGCAGTGCAAGCGTTTCTCGACATTCCCGCGTCTGCGCCAAGGCACCATGGGGCCATGACCACGATCTTCGTTTCGCATTCCACCCGGGGCATCGCCATGGTGCTGCTCGCCGCGTTGCTCTGGGGCACCACCGGCACCGCGCAAAGCCTGGCGCCCGCCGGCCTGTCTCCGTACTGGGTGGGTGCCCTGCGGCTGCTGATCGCCAGCGCTTTCTTCGCGGTGCTGGCATGGGGGCCGCTGCGGCGCGCGGCACGTCCCTCGCTGCCCTGGCGCCCCGTGCTGCTGGCCGGCCTTTGCGTCGCGGCTTACAACCTGAGTTTCTTCGCGGGCGTGAAGGCCAGCGGCGTGGCGCTGGGCACGGCCATTGCGATCGGCAGCGGTCCCATCTGGGCGGGCCTGCTGCAGACGGTGCTGCAGCGCCGCCTGCCGGCGCCCGTGTGGTGGGCGGGCACGCTGCTGGGCGTGGCGGGCGGCGCGGCCATGGCGCTGGATGGGCGCACCGCGGTACAGGCGCCCTTGGCCGGCATCGCGCTGTGCCTGCTCGCGGGGCTGTCCTATGCCGCCTATGCCTTGCTCAACCAGCGGCTGGTGGCCCACGCGGCACCGGCGGTCGTCAACCTGGCGGTGTTCGGCGGCGCGGCCGTGCTGTCGCTGCCGGTGGCCGCGGGGCTGGCCGGGCCGGTGGCCGCGTCGCCCGGCACCTGGGCCGTGGTGGCGTACCTGGGGCTGGTCGCCACGGGGGTGGCGTATCTGCTGTTCACCCACGCGCTGCGGCATGTCAGCGGCGCCACTGCCGTCACGCTGGCACTGGCCGAGCCGGTGACCGCGTTCGCGCTGGCCGTCGCCGTCGTGGGCGAGACCCCTTCGGCCATGGCCTATGCGGGGTTGGCGGGGGTGCTGGGCGGGCTGCTGCTGGTCATCTGGGCCGAACTGCGCGCCCAGGCGGTGTCGGCGCGGGGCGGCTGACGCTCAGGCGCCGCAACCTACACCATGCCCGCTGCCGCCCGGCTAGACTTCGCAGCACCATGCCGAACGAACCCTTCGATGCTGCACGCGGCGCGCCAAACGCCGTGAGCGCTTTTTCCTCCTCCTCCGTCTCCTTCGATTCCCGCGCGGCGGACGCCGCGGGCAGCTGCTGCCGCTTTTGCACCGCCAAGAGCGGCCTGTGGAAGGCCCGGCGCGGCTTTCTGCTCGCTGCCGGGGCCGCTGCCGCAGCGCCGGTGCTCGCGCAGGTGGACGTGGGTTCTTCATCGACCATGCGCAAGCTGGTGCCGGCCGAGACGCTGGAGAACGCGGCCAACCAGCAGTACAGCGACATGATGGGCAAGGCCAAGGCGCAGCGCGCGCTGGCCGGCGCCGACAATCCGCAACTGCAGCGCCTGCGCGCCATCGCCCAGCGCCTGATCCCCTACACCGCCCAGTGGAACGACCGCGCCCGCCAGTGGCAGTGGGAGGTCAACCTGATCGGCAGCAAGCAGATCAACGCCTTCTGCATGCCCGGCGGCAAGATCGCCTTCTACACCGGCATCCTCGACCAGCTCAAGCTGACCGACGACGAAGCCGCCATGATCATGGGCCACGAAATGGCCCACGCACTGCGCGAACACGCCCGCGCCCGGCTCGCCAAGACCCAGGCCACCAGCGTGGGCCTGTCGCTCGGCGCCCAGCTGCTGGGCCTGGGCGACCTGGGCAATGCGGCGGCCAACCTGGGCACGCAGCTGATCACCTTGAAGTTCAGCCGGGGCGACGAAACCGAGGCCGATCTGGTCGGCCTGGAACTGGCCGCGCGTGCCGGCTACGACCCCGACGCCTCGGTGAGCCTGTGGCGCAAGATGGGCGAGGCCACGGGCAGCCAGGGCGGCATCGCCTTCCTGTCCACCCACCCCAGCGGGCCGGAGCGCATCCGCCAGCTGGAGCAGAACGTGCCGCGGGTGCAGGGGCTGTATCAGGCGTCCCGACGGGGGTGATGGGCCTGATGACTTTCTTCAAAAGGAGCCGAAATGGCTCCTTTTTTATGACTGAATGCCAATGGGGTCACCCGTTACCCCGAGCGCAGATTGGAAAGCCGGTCTGAATTGCCAGGTCCATCGACCAATGCGATACAGGATCTGTTTATGTTTAACGCGTTCGTCATTGCCGGTTCGGTCGCTCGGTATTCGAGTCAAGCGGTGCGCCCTTCATCGTTGGCTCGCCTGCGATCCCGGCGCATTCCGTTAAACACGCTGATTTCTAAGCCATGAAGCGCGATAGTCAGCAAGCCCGTAGGTCTTTTGTGCTGAGGCCGCAACACTGTAAGACACGCGTCAATATTGTGAATATGATGCGGCGCTTGTATCAATTTGAAAATATATTCACGGACTTTTATCGGGCCGTGTGAGTTTCAAAAAGGGTGTCCGGCGTCCCGCAGGGAAATGCTGGCGGGTTTGAAATCGTTGGGAATATGAGAATGAAAAGAGCCCTTGGCTCAAAGGGAGCGGCACTGGCGTGCCTGCTCGCAGGAGCCGTTCCGTGTGGGGCCAATGCGCAAGCACTGGTGGTGGCCCATCCTTCCACCCCTGTTCAAGTGCAGGCCGGACCGGGAGGGCGCGTGGTCGTCACGCCCAGTGCCGCCCAGGATGGTGTGTCTTACAACGGCTTTTCCCGCTTCGATGTGGGCGCTGCAGGGTTGACCTTCGCCAACGATGCGGTACGCGCCCGCACCATCGTTGCCGAAGTGCTTTCGGCGGCACCGTCGCATATCGAGGGCCCTCTGGATGTCACTGGTCCGCGCGCAAATTTGATTCTCGCCAACCAAAATGGCATTCGCGTCAACGGAGGCAGTTTCTTCAATTTCGGTAGCGTTGCGCTGACGACCGGTGCGGTCACTCTGCGCGACGAGATACAGCCCTCCGGCCATTCCCAGCGCTATGTGGACGTGAAAACCACGCAGGGAGAGTTGCTGATCGATTCGCAAGGGGTTTCCGGCAATCTCATCCGGTTGGAAATGATTGCCAAAACAGTGGGAATCCAGGGCGCGGTGACGAACAGTTTCTCGTCCTCCACGGCAACGGTTCGTATCGTGGCTGGCGAATCCGCGGCCCAGTTCGATACTGCGGCTTCCCCTGTCGATAACCTGACGCCTTGGGTGCACTACACCCCGGGCAAGGCGTCTTCATCGGTTTTGGCATTGAATCTGAGTGCCGATTCCAAGGTGACGTCCGGCCGCATCGAAATCCTGGTCACGGACCAGGGAGCCGGCGTTCGCAACGGCGGGCAGCTGGTGGCGTCTGCGGGTGATTTCCAATTGACGAGCACGGGCCGGCTCGAGCAGATCGGGGGCCAGGTCCAGGCGCAGGGCCAGATCCATATCCAGGCGGACGAGATGGAATTGCGCAACACCTCAGAGCGGACCAGTCTGGTCGCCGCAGGGACCAATACGCTTTTGGAGGCCAAGGGCTCGCTGCGCAATATCGGGGGCGAGATTTCCGGGCAGAACCGTTCGTCAGACGACGGTGACGGCCGGTATGCCGTGCTGCTGCGGGCGGGCGGAGCCATCGAACACAGCACCCCGGTCGGCGCTGCCAAAACGGCGCTCATCTTCGGTCGCAACGACGCCGTCGGCCTGTTTGCCGGTGCCGATGTGATTGCGGTGGATGCACGCATCGTGTCCAACGGTGCGCTCGACGTGCGAACGCCAGGCGCGGTGCGCAACGAAACGCTCCATGTGGCAGGCTCCGGCAGCACCGACTGGACGAGCCAGAGCCTGTTCAAACGCCGCAGCGGCTATCAGGTGGACATGGGCACGCTGGCAGACACCGCCAACCAGGCTTACTGGGTAGCGCAGGGCGATCTGTCCGTGTCGGGCAGCAGCTTCGCCAACCTGGGCGGCTACATGTTCTCCAACGCAGGCAAGGTGGACATCGCGGCCACGGGTGACGTCACCATTCAGGCGCACAGCATCGGGCAGTTCGCATATCGGCAAAGCTGCTTTCTTTTCATCTGCAAGCGCACGGCCTCTTCTTCCGAATCGCTCGTGGGTGGCCAGATCATGGCGGCTGACACGCTCGGCATTCGTGCGGGCGGGCAGATTCTCAATGATGCCGGGCAGGTGTTCGGCGGGCGGGGAATGGTTCTGGATGCGCCCGTGATCACGGCGCGCGCGCGTCCGGTGCATACGGTGATCTCGCGCGACCGGGGCTTGAAGGCGCTGCTGGGCGATACCTGGGCTCAGGTGTATGCCACCGACCAGGGCGGCAGTTTCACCGTGCAGCAGGGGCGCATGGTGCTCAAGGGCGCTGCGCGGCAAGAAGGCGGGCAGTTCTCGGCATCGGAAGGGGTGGAGGGCGCCATCGAAGTGGTCCGCCCGCCGCACCGCGATCCGGTGCGCCTGGAAAACCACCTCGGTCTTTTCTGGTAGGGGCGCCGCATGAAGTGTCCCCGCCTGAGCGGCACGCTCTGCGTGCTGGTGCTCGCCCCTGTGTTGGGGCAGGCCCAAGTGCCCCCCGCACCCCGTGATCCCAACGATCAGCTCATTCGCGAACAACAGGAAAAGCTCCGCGAAGATTTGCTGCGGCAAGCGCCTCCTGCAAGCATCCGGTTCGATCAGCCCGGCCAGGACGGCCGGGTTCCGGATGCCAGGGCGCTGTCCGACATTCCGTCCACGGGCCCCACGTTCCCGGTTCATACGATTCGCCAGGAGGGCGCCGCCCTGCTGCCCGAAGCCGTTTTCCGGGAGGTGGCGGCACCTTTCGTCGGGCAGTCGCTCGGCGTCGCGCACATCAACGTGTTGCTGGAGCGCATGAACCGGGCACTGGTCGCTGCGGGCTACACCACGTCGCGCGCCTACGTGGGCAACCAGAGCCTGCATGAAGGCGTGCTCGCCATCACCATCGTGCCCGGCACCATCGAGAAGCTGCTCTACAACGGCGCCGCGGTCGAGGCCGGGCGTGCCGACGGCCCTGGCATCTCCATGGCGATGCCGATGCGCGAGGGCGATGTACTGCGCCTGCGCGACATCGAACAGGCCGTCGATCAGCTGAACCGCCTGCGGCGCAACAACGTGCAGGTGCAGATCCGCCCCGGCACACAGCCCGGCGGCTCCATCGTGGAGTTCGTCAACCAGCCCCGTGACGGGGCGAGGTACAACGTGTCGGTGGACAACCAGGGTTCGGCCGCGACGGGCCGGATGCGCATCCAGCTGGGAGTGGATCACGGCAACGTGCTGGGCCTGATGGAATCGCTCAATGCGGGCCTGACCACGAGCGCGGACACGAACGCGCTGTACGGCACGTTCTCGGTGCCGCTGGGTTACACCACGCTCGCGGGCATGGCCTCCATCTCGGAATACCAGAACCTGGTGGGCGACACCGCCCTGGTGTACGGGCGTTCCAGAAGCTACACGATGTCGATCAACCACTTGCTGGACCGTGACCAGACCAGCAAGACCGCTTTCGACGTGTCGCTGACGCGCCGCGACTCCGAACGGTCCATCAACAACCTGCGCCTGGCGCCCCAGGACCAGACGGTCCTGCGAGCCGGGGTCAATCGCCTGCAGCGCTTCGAAACCGAGTACGGCCTCGGCCAATGGACTGCCGATGCGGGCATCTCGCACGGCCTTTCGTGGTGGGGTGCCAACCGCGACCCGGCGGATCTGCCGCCGGCTGCCGCACGCTACGCATTCACCAAGGCAGAACTGTCTGCATCGCTGGAGCGGCCATTGCCCGGCGCATGGGTCTGGCGTTCGCGCGGGGCTGGCCAATGGAGCCGGCATCCGCTGTATTCGTCCGAACAACTGTTCGCCGGAGGTGTCGGCAGCGTTCGCGGTTTCGCAGAGTCAGCGCAGGGCGGGGACCGGGGCGCCTACTGGCGCAACGAATGGGCCTGGCAGAAAGCGCCGCCGCTGTTCGGCGGCGAGGTGCGGTACGAGCCCTACACCTTCTTCGACATGGCCCAAGTGCGAACCGTCTCCGATGGCCGGTCGCACGGACTGGCCAGCGCGGGAGGCGGGGTGCGCGTGGCGTATCGCACCGGGTTTTTCGAGGCCATTCTGGGCAAGCCGCTTCGCAGGCCCCAGGGTGTGGCGGACAGCGGATGGCGCATCAACGTGAGCGCGTCTTACCAATTTTGAAATCGATGGGCAGGTCGGGGGGATTCATGAGCAAAAACACGAAAAACGCAAAGAGCGCGGCAGCACCACAGGGTGCCCAGCGCGATGCGGCGGATGCAGCGCGCTACCGCTCTCCCCGATGGGCCCGCCACACAGCCCGTGGCGTGCTTGCCCTCTTCACCGCCTTGCAACTGCAGGCCGGCGTGGGGCCGGGCGGGCAGTGGGCGATAGGCGTTGCGCCGGCCCATGCACAGGTACCGCCGGCCGGGGCCTTCAACGCCGTTCCCATCGCCGATCCGCGGGCCCCGCTGGCCTTTCAGCCGGGGGTTCAGATGCTGCAAGGCGGCGCGGCGCTGGTGAACATCACCACCCCCAACGCAGCGGGTGTTTCGCTGAACCAGTTCCAGCGGTTCAATGTGCCTTCGTCGGGCGTCGTCCTCAACAACAGCCTGGTGGGCGGCACACCGCTTCTGGGTGGGCAGGCGGCGGCCAACCCGAATCTTGCTGCGGGCCGCACGGCCAACACCATCGTCAATGAGGTGACCGTGGCCGGCCCTGCGGGCCGCATCGGCGGTACGGTGGAAGTATTCGGCAATCCGGCCAGCGTCATCATCGCCAACCCCAACGGCATCACCTGCGACGGGTGCGGGGTCGTCAACACGCCGCATTTCACGCTCAGCACGGGCGCCGTGCAGTGGCGGGACGCCAACGGTGCGCCCAGCGCCTTCGCGCAGGCAGCGCTGCCGCGCTTTTCCGTGGCTGGCGGCCAGATCGATGTTTTGGGAACGGGCATCGAAGGCACGGTGGGCCAGCTGGATCTGATCGGCGAGACGCTGTTCATCGACGGGCCGCTGCGCGCGCATTACCTCAACCGCGGCATCTCCAGCATCCAGCTCACGGCCGGGCGGCAAAGCGATTCGGATGCCGGCAAGAATGCAGGCCCGGCACTGGCCGCCTCGGCCACTGCGCTGGGGCAGCGCGGCATCGCCATCGATGCGACGGCTTTGGGCGCCATGACCGCAGGGCAGATCCGCGTCATCTCCACGGATGCGGGGATGGGTGTGAATCTGCGTGGCGCCGTGCTCGCCTACCAGGAAGACGTGGCCGTGCGAAGCGCGGGCAATCTGCAGACCGCGGGTGTTTCGGCCGCGCGCAATATCCAGCTGGACAGCTCGGGGCGCATCACCGTTGCGGGCGAAGTCACCGCGCACCAGTTGCAGGCCAACGGCGCTGCCGGGGCGCAGTTCGACGGCCCGGTGCGCGTGCAGGGCAATGTTCAGCTGCAAAGCAGCGCGGGCGACGTGGCCGTCAACGACAAACTTCTGGTGGGCGGCAACCTGGACGCCGGCTCGGCCGGGGCATTGCTGCTGGGCAGCGGGCAAAGCGTGATCGAGGTGGCCGGGACCGCCACCATCAAGGGACAGGACATCCGGCAAGACGGGCGCCTTTCGGTGGCGCGTGATCTGACGATCGACGGCGCACGGTCCGCCGGCCTGTACGGCACGACGCTGGTGGGCAACCACCTGGACCTGCGGGCACGCGATTCCGCGACGCTCGCCGGACGGCTGCAGGTGAACGAAAGCGCCGACATCGCGGCAGACAGCGTGAGCGCTTCGGGACAGACAGCCATCAGCCGCAACCTGACGATCGCGGGCGGGCGCTCCATCGAAATGGCGGGCGCGACCCAGGTCGGCCAGGTGCTGAACATGGACGCAGCCAGCATCGGCCTGCGCGGCGACGTCAACGCCGGTGCCATGAACGTGACGGGCGGCGACGTGCAACTGGGCCAGCCGGGCGCTGGCCTGGACGTCGCCGGCAACCTCAACCTGAACGTGCGCGGTCCCGTGTCCACCCAGGGCGCCGTCCGTGTCGGCGGCAGCGCGACGCTGGCGAGCGCCAGCGGCATCGGGTTCGGCGACACCGTCAGCATCGGCGGAAACCTCAGCCTGCATTCCGGCGCAGGCGTAGCCTTCGGATCGACGGTCGGCGTGGTGGGCAACGCCCATATCACGGCGGGCCAGGGCATTTCCGCCGCCTCGGACATCACCGTGGGCGGGGGCATCGGCGCAACGGCCGGGGGCGACATCCGCCTGTCGGGCGCCTCGGTTTCGTGCGCCGGACAACAATGGTCGGCCGGCGGCGACTTCAACGCGGGTTCGGGCCTGACTGGCGGGGGCATCGCCATCGACGCCGGCAACGTGACCATCGCCGGCAGCATTGCCGGCGGCGCGGTGGGCATCACCGCCAGGGACCGCATGCAACTCGGCGGCGATGTGCGCTCGGCCGGCAGCATTGAGCTCAACGCGGGCGCGGGCGGCATCTCGGCCACGTCCGTGCAGGCCAACGAGAGCATCGCCATCCGCAGCCAGGGCAGCATCGATCTGCAGCAGGCCAGCGCGCGCGGCGACCTCGACATCGCATCGCGCCAGGGCGACGTCATGCTGGCAGGCCCGGTGGCCTCCGGCCGCAACCTGTCGCTGTCGGCGCAGGGCCTCGCCGTGCTCAAGGGCGAAGTGCAATCGGGCGGTGGCGTGCAGATTTCGGGCTTCGGCGTCTCGCTGGCCCGCGGAGTGCAGGCCCAGGGCGCGGTGCGGCTGGAGGCCGCCGCTGGCGGCGTGTCCAGCCTGGCCGACGTGATTGCCAACGGTGATGTCCGCATCGCTTCCGGTGGCGGCATCAACGTGCGCGGAGCCGTCGCTTCGGGCGGCACGCTCGAACTCGACAGCGCCCAGAAGATCGACGTCACCGGCGACCTCACGGCGCAGGGCGGCCTGGCGATCCAGACCGGCTCGGAATTGCAGGCCCAGAACCTGCGGACCGGCGGCAACCTCCGGGTGGTGGCGCCCAGCGCCCGCCTGCAGTCCGTGCAGGCCGCCGGCAGTGCCGTGGTGCAGACGCAGGACGACCTGCGCATCGCCGGCGACTTCATTGCCGGCAGCATCGCCGCCACCTCCACCGCGGGCGAGATCGGCGTGGGCGGCAACATCGCCACCTCCGGCGCCTTGAACCTGTCCGCTGGCCGCAACATCACCGCGACCGACGTCATCGGCGGCGCTGCCGCCAATGCCAGCGGCAATGCGGCCACGGCCGTTCAGGCTGGCGGCGATGTGCATCTGCGCAGCCTGCAGACCGGCGGCCGCTACAGCGCCTCGGTCGGCGGCGACCACCGGATCGATCAGTCGCTGACCGTGCAGGGCGCCGCCAGCCTGGTGTCCGGTGGTGACATTCGCGTCGGCGGCGGCGCTTCGTTCGGCGGCAGCCTGGACGCCCGTGCCGGTGGCCAGGTCGCCATTCAGGGCGACACGCTGGTGCTGCAGGACGCTCGCGTGCAGAGCGGCTCCGGCCAAGGCTATGGCGCAACCCTTCGCGTGGCTGGCCGGCTCGATGCCGTGGCAGGCCAGGGCATCGCCGTGGCGCAGGAACTGCGCGTGAACCAGGGCGTGGCCCTGCAGGCCAATGCCGGAGCCATCGACATCGGCGGCCCGCTGGCAACGCTGGGCGACCTTCGCCTGACCGGCCAGCAAGGGGTCAGCGTGGCGGGCAATGCCGAGTTCGCCCGGGGCGACGTGGCCAGCACGGCCGCAGGCATCCGTTTCGGCGGGTCCGTGCAGGCCGGCGCGCCACTGACCCTGCAGGCGCAGAGCGATATCTCCATCACCGGCCCGCTGGTGGCCCAGTCGGGGCTGACGGCCGAAAGCCGCGCAGGCAGCATCGGCTTCGGCGGAAAGCTGGATGTGGCCGGCAATGCCGACCTGCACGCCGCGCAGAACCTCGTCTTCGGCGGCAACAGCCAATGGCTCGGGCAGACCCAATTGCGTGCTGACGCCGGGTACATCCATAACCAAGGCCAGATGACGTTTGCACAGGCCGTCGCCATCGACACCACCGGCGACCTGATCAACGACGGCCTCATGCAATCGCAAGGCAGCATCGCCATCCGTGCGCGCGGCCTGGACAGCAACCGTGTGGTCGCAGGCGGCATCGTCACCGCGGGCCAGCTCACCTTGCAATCGTCCGCCGGCATGGCGCTGGGAGCCCAGGGCACCTTCAGCGCGGCGCAAGGCATCGACATCCAGGCCGCTGGCGGCCTGGGAACAAGCGGCACCCTCCAGGCAGGCGGCAACATCGCCTATGGCGGCGGTACGTTGTCCAATGCGGGCCGCATCGTGGCCGACAGCATCGGCGTCAACGCGGCGCTGAGCAACGGGGGCGACATCCTGGCCCAGCAGCGGCTGGACGTGGCAGGCGCCACCACCAACAACGGGCAGATCGCCGCCAACATCGTCGCCATGGGCGCGCTGTCCAATGGCGGGCAGGTCTCGGGCTCGGCCGTTTCTGTGGGCAGCACCTCCAACACGGGCGGTATTTCCGGCACGGTGGTGGACATTTCGGGCGGGCTGGACAACAGCGGCAGCGTCAGCGCGCTGGGAACGCTGTCCGCCAACGGCGGTTCCGTCGTCAACACCGGCACGCTCAACGGCGGTACCGTCTTGCTCAACGCCGGTGCCATGAGCAACGGCGGGCGCATCCATGCGGACGGCCTGATGTCCATCTCGGGCGGCAGTTTCGACAACGGCCTGGCCGAGAGCCGTACCTGCGTCATCGCCAACGGGTGCGCGCCCAACGGCCCGGCCTCGGACTGGCGCTATGTGCAAAGCCCCGGCACCGTGGACGCGGGCGCCAAGCTCACCGTGCAGGTTGCCAGCATGAGCAACAAAGGGGTGGTGAGCTCGGGCGGCGATGTGGAGATCAACGGCAGCCTGAGCAACGTGCGCAGCGCCAACGACCCGCTGACCTCCGCTGGCGTGTCTGGCGGCGGCGCCAGCACCGGCATCATCTCGGTGGCGGGCAGCCTCACCGTGTCGGGCGCATCCGTGCACAACAGTGGTGGCCAACTCAACGCCAACGGCACCGTCACCATCCGCAGCAGCGGCGCTTTCACCAACACGGCGCCAGCGCAGGGTGTGTCAGGGCAAGTCAGCGGCACCCAGGTGACCATCGATGCCGCCAGCGTATCCAACCAGGGCCAACTGATCTCCCGCAACGGCGATCTGGCCGTGACGGCGACCTCCGGCGGCATCGACAACAACGGCACGCTGGCAGCGTCGGGCGACGTCACGCTCAAAGCCACCGCAGGCGTGACCGGCGGTGCCGACAGCCAGGTGCTGGGCCGCAACATCACCGTCACCGGTGCGTCCTTCTCCAACGCCGGCACCCTGTACGGCCAGGGCGGCCCTGCGGCCAAGATCGACATTCAGACGGCGGGCGGTTTCAGCAATGCCGCCAGCGGCGTCGTCATCGCAGGCAGCCTGCTGGACATCGGCGCGAGCAGCTATTCCAACAGCGGCGTGGTGGGCAGCCTGGCCGATGCCAAGCTGACCACTCCGGGCAGCTACTCCGCCAGCAACGCGCTCATCGCGTTGGGCAAGCTCGACCTGCAGGTGAACGGCATTCAAGTGGGCGTGGGCGAGAGCTGGAGCGTCGGCGCGGCGGAGGTGCGCTGGGGCGGCACCCTGCTGAACCAAGGCAGCGTCGCCATCGCCGGCAGCGCCAGCGGCGCCATCCACAACCAGGCCACGGGCCAGGTGCAGGCCGGCGGCATGCCCAACGTGTTCGACGGCACTTACGAAATCCCCACCGCCCCTGCGGGCCTCACGGACGCGCAGGTAGTGAGCTACAGCAATGTGGCGAACCGGGCGCAGCTGTATATCGGTGGCGGCTTCAACGGCTCGCTCATCAACGAAGCCTCGGACGCCACCGTCGGTGGCGGCACCATCGAGCAGCGGTTCATTGACCAGAAAGTGATCTGGGAAGGCAAGGACGCGGACGGCAAAACGGTGCAGGTGGAAGGCGATTCGCGCGCCATCGCACGGCTGAACACCGGCAGCGGCGCAGCCACCATCACCCTGACCGGGCCGAACACCGGCACCATCGTGGGCGATGCCATCACCATCAACGGCGGCACCATCGTGCACCAGCCGGGCATCGATCCGGCCACCGGACTGCCCCTGGTGCAGCAGGCGCGCGACCGTAACGTGCAGACCACTGCCATCGCGCAGGCGCCCGAGGGCCAGGCCGTGCAGGGCAACATCAAGGGCCCGACCTTCGTCGGAGTGCAGCGGCCCGACACGCTCCCTGGCCCCATCGGAGGGGGCAGCGGCGCCAGCAACGCCGGGGCGGGCAACGTCACCGCCGGCACGGGTGGGCCTGGGGTGCCGGGCGAGGTGCCCCCGGAGTTCGTCAACACCAAGCCGCTGGCCCTGCCGCGGGTGGATGTGAGCACGCCGCAAGGCGGCATCGGTGCGCTGCTGGGCGGGGGCTTGAGCGTCTCGCTGCCCGACTGGAGCCAACTGCACATCGTGCCGGGCGGCATCAGCGCCAACGACCTGGCGCTCAACCTGAGCGGGCAGTTCATCAACCGGGGCCAGTTCGATGTCGGCAACAGCTTGATCATCGCGGCGGCGGGAGGCATCGACAACTTCGGCGCCGGCATCCAGGCGGGCGGCTTGATGCGGCTGTCCGGCGGGGGCCTGAACAACGAGCAGGGCCGCATCGAAGCGGGCAGCCTGCTCACCGGCATCCAGGGCGACATTGCCAACAGCCGGGGCACCATCGTGGCGCAGAGCGGCGGCTACCTGCAGGCCGACGGAAACATTGCGGCCACCGACGGCCAGTTCACCAGCGACGCCGGCAAGATGGTGCTGGATGCGGGCGGGAACATCGTGCTGGATGCCGGCCGCGTGTCCGGCAAGACCGGCGCGGGCCTGTACGCGGGCGGCGACATCCGCCTGGGCACGACGGCCAAGACGACCAGCAGCGACGAGCGCAGCGCCCAGTACGAAACCTTCGTCACCTACAACGGCGACATGGAAACGCGCGAGGAAACGCGCGTGCAAACCGGCGAAAGCCGCACGCGCCAATCGAGCACCGTGCACACCGGCACCGTCATCGACGGCGGGGAAGGCAGCACCACCTTGCGTGCGCAGGGTGATGTCGTGGCCCTTGGTGCGCAGATCAAGGCGCAGCAGGACGTGCTCATCCAGGGGTCGAACGTGCGGGTGGAGGCCGTCAAAGACCGCGCCCTGATTCACGAAGAAGAGCACCGCAGCGGCTACGACCACGCGCTCATCCAGAGCCAGGAAACGCTCTCGGGCGGGGAGATCAGCGCCGGGCGCAATCTGAGCATCGTTGCCAACGGAAAAGCCGAACAGGCCCAAGGCGACATCACCCTGCGCGGAGCCACCGTCACCGCCAAGGGCGACGTGAGCCTCGTCGCCAGCCGTGACGTGCAGGTGCAGGACCAGCAGACCGAGCATGGGCGCTATGAAGAAACCTATAGCAAGAAAAGCGGCACCTTCAGCAAAAAGAGCACCCTCACCGTGCAGGAGGGGGCCAGCTCATTGAGCGAAGGCAGCGTCGTCACCGGCAACGCCATCTACGTGCAGGCCGGGCGGGACATCGCGCTGCAAGGCTCGCACCTGGTGGGCCAGGCCGACGTGGGGCTGGTGGCCAAGCGGGACATCAGCATCCGGGCGGGCACCGACAGCGCGGCGGCCACCACGCACACCGAGACCAAGAAGTCGGGCCTGTTCAGCGGCGGGGGCTTCGGCATCACGCTGGGCAAGCAAAGCACCACCACCGACCACCGCAACGAAAGCCAGCGAGCGGCCGCGTCCAGCGTGCAAAGCCAGGGAGGCGACGTGGCGCTGGTGGCGGGCAACCGCTACGAGCAGGAGGGCTCGGCGGTGCTGGCCAAGGGCGACGTGAGCATCGTGGGCAAAACGGTGGACATCCGCGAGGCGCGGGAACTGGAGCGGGACCTGTTCGAGACGCGGGCCAAGCAAAGCGGGCTCACGTTGAGCGTGGGCAGCCCCCTCGTTGACTTCGGCATGACCGCAGGGCGCGTGGGCCGGGCCATCGGGCGCACCAGCGACGCGCGCACCCAGGCCCTGGGGGTCGCGGCCATTGGCCTCAATGCCTACAACAACGCCAAGGACCTGGGCAACGCAGGCCAAGCCCTCTTGAACGGCGACCCCCTGGCGGGAGCCAGCGTCAGCATCAGCCTGGGCAGCAGCACCAGCCGCAGCACCAGCGCCTACCAGGTGGACAGCGCAGCGGGCTCGACCGTGCGTGCCGACGGCAACGTACACATCACCGCCACCGATGGCGACCTGCGCGTGCGGGGCAGCGACATCGAGGCAGGCAAGAACGTGGGCCTGATCGCGCAAAAGGGCAACATCGTTTTAGAAGCGGCCGAGAACCGCTTTGCGGAACAGAACAGCCGCAGCAGCAGCTCGGGCAGCATCGGTGTCAGCATCGGGGCGAGCGGCGTGAGCGTGAACGCCAATGCCAACCGTGCGCGGGGCCAGGGCAGCGGCGAAAGCGTGAGCTACAGCAACACGCACATCCGCGCCAATGGAACGGCCAGCGTGCAAAGCGCGGGCGACACCACGCTCAAAGGCGCCACCATCGTGGCCGACACGGTGCGTGCCGACGTGGGCGGCAACCTTGCCATCGAAAGCCTGCAGGACACCAGCCGGTACAACGAAACCGGGCGCAGCAGCGGCTTTGGCATCAGCGTGCCCATTGTGGGAGCGGGGCGTGTGGGCGGCAGCATCACCGTGGGCCGAACGCAGATCGACAGCGACTACCAGAGCGTGGGCGAGCAAAGCGGCATCCGAGCGGGCAATGGCGGCTTCGACGTCAACGCGCGGGGCAACACGGACTTGAAGGGCGGGGCCATCACCAGCACGCAGGCGGCCATCGACGGCGGCAAGAACAGCTTCCAGACCGGAGGCACGCTCACCATGAGCGACCTCGATAACCGGGCCAGCTACAACGCCAGCGGGTTCGAGGTCACGGTGGGCGTGGGCAGCCAGTTGGGCAGCAGCGGGGCCGGGGTGGGCAGCGACAAGGGAAATGCGCAAAGCACGAGCCGCGCGGGGATCTCTGGAGTGGCGGGCAACGCCGAGGCCCGTACGGGAGATGCGGAGACGGGGATCAAGCCCATCTTCGACAAGAACCGGGTGAGCGAAGAGGTGAATGCGCAGATCACCATCACGCGGGAGTTCGGGCGGCAGGGCAGCACCGCGGTTCCGGCCAGTGCGCATATCCCAGTGATCTAGACTACTGCCGAGATGGGTCGGCGAGCAGCTAAAGTTCCGGCCAGTGCGCATATCCCAGTGATCGCATATCCCAGTGATCTAGACTCAGCTTGGAAAACTCCAACGCGGGCGTGCTGTTCCGGCCAGTGCGCATATCCCAGTGATCTAGACTCGCGCGCAAGGCTGCGTCGATGTTTGCTGAGTTCCGGCCAGTGCGCATATCCCAGTGATCTAGACTAAAGCCCGGGCGCGGGCCCGGAAGGCCTTGGTTCCGGCCAGTGCGCATATCCCAGTGATCTAGACTGATCCGGGAGCTGACCTTCGAGCCTCGGTAGTTCCGGCCAGTGCGCATATCCCAGTGATCTAGACTCGGGACTGGATACACGCTTCGCGGGCCGGGGTTCCGGCCAGTGCGCATATCCCAGTGATCTAGACTTGGCGCCTGGTGGCATCGCGGCGCCCGACAGTTCCGGCCAGTGCGCATATCCCAGTGATCTAGACTACGGATCCCCTCAGCAACAAGCCCAGCCTCGTTCCGGCCAGTGCGCATATCCCAGTGATCTAGACTATAGCGTGGTGGCCGTCAACGATCACATGCGTTCCGGCCAGTGCGCATATCCCAGTGATCTAGACTCCCCCTTAGAACCTCTCTCTTAGGAGCCTAGTTCCGGCCAGTGCGCATATCCCAGTGATCTAGACTCGATTACAAACTGATCCAACGCGCTCTCAAGTTCCGGCCAGTGCGCATATCCCAGTGATCTAGACTCGAGGCACCTCAACCCATGCGCGCCGCTGGGTTCCGGCCAGTGCGCATATCCCAGTGATCTAGACTCTCCGAGGAAGAGCGCCGGTCCAACGCCCAGTTCCGGCCAGTGCGCATATCCCAGTGATCTAGATGTCGAGTTGCAATAGGTTATACCCGGCAAGTCGGGAAGCTGGAGGTCTGTAGCCCAAGGCCGAGTGGGGCCTCCTGGCGTTGTAGTAGCTCAGGAACG
>NZ_BQXQ01000057.1 GCF_030159055.1 Acidovorax sp. SUPP3334 | reverse complement strand
GCGCAGGTCGTGCCCGGCACCGCACATCACCGCATGCAGCGCATCGCCCAGCGCGCCCTTGAGCGGGTTGCGGGCAAGTCGCCCATCCATCTTCATGTGCCCAATGGCGGGCTCGATGGCACTGCGCATTTTGATCATGGCCTTGAGCGTTCGGGTGATGCTTGAATTGCTTGGCGTGCGCGTAGCGCCCGATCTGCGCGGCCAGCTTGACCAGCGGGTGACGCATGTTGATCAACTCGTCCAACCTTGGACGGAACAGCTCGGCCGTTTGCGGCTGCGAAGGCTTCGGACCCATCGGACTCCTCGGAGGAATTTGCAAGAAAACAGAGATAGGCAAAACCATACCTTGCAAAGGCTGCGGCCATCAACCCCAAGAACTGCAAGCAAGATCAACGACTTGCGAGTTGTTCAGGACGGACTACCCAGTAAGCGCACGAATGTTTAGCCTTTTCAGGCCCGTCGAGCGGTCGGGGTGCTGCCGTTGCATCCCTTAAGGTAGCGACCGGCAAGCCCTGCGTGCAGCTCGACGATGCGCAGCGCTGCCGCATCTTCGGCCACCCGGACCGCCCGGCGGTGTGCGCCTCCCTGCAGCCCGAACCGGCCATGTGCGGACCGGACCGCGTCCATGCGCTGCACTACCTGGGTCAGCTGGAGGCTGCCACCCGGCCGGCGCCACCGCCTGCAGCGGGCTTCGCGGCTTCCGGCTAGCATCCGGGGCTTGTCCAACACCACACCTTCGGGTCATCCATGAAGCTCTACTACAGCCCCGGCGCCTGCTCCCTGTCTCCCCACATCGCCTTGCATGAAGCAGGGATCGCCTTCACTCCGGTGCTGGCCAGCACCAAGACCCACAAGCTGAAGGATGGCACCGACTACTACACGATCAACCCGCTGGGCTACGTGCCCCTGCTGGAGCTGGACGACGGCACGCGCCTGCGCGAAGGCCCGGCCATCGTGCAATACATCGCCGATCAGGCGCCGCTCAAGAATCTCGCGCCCGCCAACGGCACCCTCGCCCGCTACCGCCTGCAGGAGTGGCTGACCTTCATCGGCACCGAACTGCACAAGGGCTTCAGCCCCCTGTTCGGCTCCGCCACGCCCGAGGAATACAAGGCGATGGCCCGCGAGAAGCTGCTGTCGCGCCTGCAATGGGTGGACGGCCAGCTCGATCGCAAGGAATGGCTCATGGGCGAGCATTTCTCCGTGGCCGACGGCTACCTGTTCACGGTGGTCGGCTGGGGCAAGATCGTGGGCCTGGACACGTCCCACCTGGCCCATCTGTCGGCCCACCACGCCCGCGTGGGCGCCCGCCCTGCGGTGCAGGCAGCGCTCAAGGCCGAAGGCCTGCTCAAGTAAGCAGGCCAGCCAAGCCGGGCAGAACCGCCCGGCTTGGCCTGGAACGGACCATCGCACGCCCTGGGCACGCCGTCTCTGATCGCACCCCCGGAGCGTCGTTCGCCATCCTCCTTCAGCCGCGCCCTTTCCAGGGCACCAGGCGCGCCTCGGCCCAGCGCACGGCCAGGTCGAACGACCAGGCGACCAGGCGACCAGGCGACCAGGCGACCAGGCGACCAGGCGACCAGGCCGATCATCACCAGAATGCCCATCACCACCAGGTCGGTGCGCAGGAAGTTCGAGGCGTTCGGGGGCTTGCCGCGCTTCCTCCGGCCCGACCCAGCCCAGCACGCGTTCCCGCCAGGCGATGAAATCGGGGCCCGACTTCACCGCGCGCGCGGCCTGCCCGCTCAGGTAGGCGCGGCTGAACGCCAAGGGCTGCTCGCGCACGATGCGGCCCGGGCGGGGCGACATGACGACCAGCCGCGAGGCCAGGAACAGCGCCTCTTCCACGTCGTGGGTGATGAAGAAAACGGTCTTGCCCGTGCGCTGCCACAGCCGCAACACCAGCCCCTGCAAGGACTCGCGCGTGAAGGCGTCGAGCGCGCCCAGCGGCTCGTCCATCAGCAACACATCCGGGTCGCTCGCCAGCACACGGGCGATGCCCACGCGCTGCTGCATGCCGCCCGAAAGTTGCCACACGGGCGAATTCGCAAACGCTTCCAATCCCACCAACGCCAGCGTGTCGGTCGCTACCGCACGGCGGGTTTCACGTGGAACACCACGCAGCCGCAAACCCAGCGCCACGTTGTCGATCACGTTGAGCCAGGGCATCAGCGCATGCTTTTGGAACACCACGCCACGCTCCGCGCCCGGCCCGCGCACCACGCGCCCGCCCAAGGCGATGTGCCCCGCCGAGGCCTGCGTGAAACCGGCAATGCAGTTGAGCAGCGTGGTCTTGCCGCAGCCCGAGGCACCCAGGGCGACGACGAATTCACCAGCGGCGATGTCCAGATCGACCCCGGCAAGGGCCAGCACCGGCTCGGCCCCCCGGGCGCTGGCGTAGCGCACGCTCAGGCCGCGAATGGTCAGGTCGCCAGCGCTGCGGGCAGCCGGGGCGGCGGCCGGCGAGCCCGGAAACGATCCCCCGGGATCGCCGCCCACGCTCTCGCCGGATGCGGGCACGCTATTTCGCACGCTGCACCCAGGCCGGGTTCACACCCACCGAGTAGTCCGGCAGCACGCCCTGAATGGTCCCTTGCGCCTTGAGAAAGGCGGCCGTGGCGGCCAGCGACTGTGCGGCCACCGAATCCTTGCCGCCCCCCAGCCACTTCGCCGATGCCTGCTCCGCTGGCGGCACGAAGGCATACAACGCCAGGCTGGCGGGTACCGTGGAAGCCTCGGCCCCAGTCCACTTGGCCAGCGCCTTCACCGCGGGCGAATCGGCCGTCCAGGCGGCCTTCTGGCCCGCATAGGCACGGTCGGCATCGGCCAGCACTTGCACGAACTGGGTGAGGAAGGCATCGTGCTCGCGCGCGAACGGCTTGGCAACGGCCAGCGCGTCGAACGTGGCCTTGCCGGTCTGCGCGGCGATCTGGCCCGAGGTGGCGATCACCGTGCCGCTTTGCTTGACCTTGGCCAGCACCGGGTCCCAGACGAAAGTGGCATCGATGTCGCCACGCTCCCACGCTGCCAGGATCTCGGGCGGGCGCAGGTTCACGATCTTCACCGTCTGCGGGTCCACCCCTGCCGCCTGCAGCGCCACCAGCGCGTGGAAGTGGGTGGTCGAGACGAATGGCAGGCCGATCTTCTTGCCTTTCAAATCCGCCAACCGTGTGACGCCCGAGCCGTTGCGCGCCACCAGCGCCTCGGCCTCGTGGATGTCGTCGAGTACCCAGAACACCTCGATCGGCACGCCCTGCGACAAGCGCCGAAGCGAAGGGCGACGAACCCGCCTCGCCGATGTGGATGGCGCCCGAGGCCAGAGCGCGCACCACCTCCGCCCCGCTGCCCAGCTTGCGGTAGGTGACCTGGTAGCCGGTGCGCTTTTCGACCTCCTTCGTCTCCTGCGCATAGCGCCATGGCACGACCATGTCCTGGTCACCGATGACGACCTCTTTCCTGGCCTGGGCGCCCGCTGACGTGGACAGCAGCGCGGTGCCGAGCAAGGCGAAAAGGCCGCGGGCAGCAGCCCGGCGGGTGGCGAAAAATGGCGTGTGCATGTGGGGTTTTCTCAGAGAAAAAGCGGGGGCAGCGCCATCGCAGCGGCGCGCGGCAGCCCCTTTGCAAAATTCCAGGAAGGGCCCTGCGGGCCGCATGCGCCCGTTTCGCGCATCGATATCCTGAAAACGCCTGAGCGGCGCCCGGGTGCCCCGGCCTGCACTGCCGCTAGCACAGGCGGCAAATCCCTGGGGTCGCCAATGCACTGCAGCACTTCGGAAATGGCGGTAAGTTCCTGCTCCTGGCCGGTGGGATCGATTGCCCGGCCGATGCATCCCGGGGCCATGGGCTCCGTTGTTCTTACCTTCCAAGAAAGCAGCCTTCCATGACGACTCTCTTCGACCCGGTCCAGGCCGGCGATCTGCACCTGGCCAACCGCATTGCCATGGCGCCGCTCACGCGCAATCGCTCGCCCGACGCCATTCCGAAGGACATCACGGCCACCTACTACGCGCAGCGCGCCACCGCTGGCCTGCTGATCACCGAGGCCACGGCCATCAGCCACCAGGGCCAAGGCTATTCCGACGTGCCGGGCCTGTACGGCACCGAGCAGCTCGATGGCTGGAAGCGCGTGACCGAGGCCGTGCATGCGCGCGGCGGCAAGATCGTGACCCAGCTGTGGCACGTGGGCCGCATCTCGCACAACGACCTGCAGCCGGACGGCGGCAAGCCGGTGGCGCCCTCGGCCATCACCGCCAAGTCCAAGACCTACCTGGTGGACCGGGCGACCGGCAAGGGCCAGTTCGTGCCGACGTCGGAGCCCCGCGCGCTCGACGCGTCCGAACTGCCCGGCATCGTGCACGACTACGCGGCCGCAGCGCGCAACGCGGTCGAGACGGCCGGCTTCGACGGCGTGGAGATCCACGGCGCCAACGGCTATCTGCTGGACCAGTTCCTCAAGACCGGCGCCAACCAGCGCACCGACGACTACGGCGGCAGCATCGAAAACCGCGCCCGCCTGCTGCTGGAGGCCACGCGTGCCGCGGTCGATGCCATCGGTGGCGGCAAGGTCGGCATCCGCCTGTCGCCCGTGACGCCCGCCAACGACATCGCCGACGCCGATCCCCAGCCCCTGTTCGACCACGTGATCCGCCAGCTCGCTCCGCTGGGCCTGGCCTACATCCACGTCATCGAAGGCGCCACCGGAGGACCGCGCGAAGTGCAAGGCCGCCCCTTCGACTACGCCGCGCTCAAGGCCGCCTACCGCGAAGCCGGCGGCAAGGGCGCCTGGATGGTGAACAACGCCTACGACCGCGCCCTCGCCAGCCAGGCGGTGGCCAGCGGCGATGCCGACATCGTCGCCTTCGGCAAGCCCTTCATCTCCAACCCGGACCTGGTGGAGCGCCTGCGCCAGAACGCACCGCTCAACGCGTGGGACCAAAGCACCTTCTACGGAGGCGGCGAGAAGGGCTACACCGACTACCCCATGCTGGCCGAAAAGGCTGCCTGACGGGCGCCATCGGCAAGGGGCGGCGCTGCGTGGCGCCGCCCCTTGCCGCAGCGTAAAGTGCCCCCTGGCCCCGGCCCGTCATGGCCCGCTATGGCCCCGAAGGCCCGGCGGGCTTTTTTTCGTCTTCACCTTTTACGGCAACTTCCTCATGGTCACCTGCTATCTGCGCTACGTCATCGACCCCCAACAGCTCGCCGAATTCGAGCATTACGGCAAGCTCTGGATTCCGCTGGTGGAGAAATTCGGCGGCCAGCACCACGGCTATTTCCTGCCGTCGGAAGGCGCGAACAACATCGCGCTGGCGCTGTTCACCTTTGCGTCGCTGGCAGCGTACGAAACCTACCGCGAGCAGTCGATGCAAGACCCGGAATGCCTCGCCGCCTTCCGCTACGCGCAGGAAACGCGCTGCATCCTGAGCTACGAGCGCAGCTTCTTCCAGCCGGTGTTCGAATGATGGGCCGTGGATTTTGATATTTAGTTACGTAATCTTGCAAATTTGAGGACTGCGCGCCTCCGAATCCATTTACATTTCATTCCGCTTGACAGAATTCAGATGCATTCAAACGGAGGTTCTCCATGTCCAATCCTGTTGCCAAGGGCGACGCTGCTGAAAAATCGCAGGATGAACTCAGAGCGATGATCGAATCGTTCTTCCGGTTCGCACATGTCCAAGTGCCGTGGGACGGCACCGTGAACGACGGTGTAGCCCTCGTGTTCCACCAGATGCTGCTGGAAACCGCCAAATGTTCCAATGCGATGTCTTTCGTTCCCCGCCCCGCAGGCGGGCCGCCTTCCGTCCTCTGGCTCGCCACCCAGTTGGCGACCATGGGCTACCGGGACATCGAGAACAAATTCACCATTTCCTGCGCCAAGACAGCCATTCGCAATTTCCGCCTCGACTTCGAACTGGCATCCACGGGCATCGCGGCCCTGATGTTCATGCCATGCGCCTGAAGCCGCTTCTTTTCTGCGCCCTGCTGCACGCATCGCTGGCCAGCCCCGCCTTCGCTGGCGAGAAGGGCATGCTGGAAGACCGTGACTGGCCGCCGTACCAGCGTTGCTCCGGATGCGTGGCCTTGCAGTACGGCTGGCTGGAATTGAAAGTGCCCCGGCATCTGGTGGGCAAGTTCTTCGTGCCGCCAGGGGGGGATCCCTTCGTCATCCTCGCGCCCACCGAAAACAATTTGCCCAACGGCCTCGTGGACGGCCCCGTGATTCACCTGAGGGAATACGCCAAGTTGCAGGAGCTCTACCAAAAGCTCGGCGTGCTGGAAAAGCATGGCACCCAGACACCGCTGGCGTTCTACGAGTTGCTGGGGCAGGCCAACCTGGGCGATCCCGTGATCGACCTGGCCCGCAAGGCCGAGGGCGTTGCGAATTCGGTGCGCTACGAGAAATTTTCCAAGGGCCCCTTCACCGCCATCCGCATCGAGGACATAGAGCCCGACCGGGATCTGCTGTACATCTTCACCCCCGATCCCGAGCGCTACTACATGGTGTCCGGGCGCCTGTCGCCTGCGCTGTTCAGGCAACTGATGTCGCATCTGAAATTGGTCAAGTTCTGACCCGCAGCCATGAAGGCCACGCGTCCCGGCGGGGGCGGGCGACTTTCGCGCCGGAGCCACCGGCTTCGTCCGCAAAAGGCCCTGGGTGCCTGCGCGTGGCGATAGTGGCGGCTACCGCGTTCATGAGACCTGAATACCGATCAGGGACAGGCGCGGGGGAGGACATCACGTGCAATCGATCAGCCATCGCCCCCGATCCGCCGGGGCCACGCAGGCGCTGCCTGCCCATTCGCCCGGCGGGGCGGCGCTAACTGCGTCAATGCCGGGGCTTTCGGATGGCACCATCGCGGCCCCCGACGGTCCGCTGCAGCCGCGCAAAGCGGCTAGCGCGGGCAAGCCCGTGCTTCGGCGCTCGCTCAGTGCGCCACAGCCCCTGACCGAGGCGCAACGCCGCATGCTCGCCGAGTTGGGCGCCAGCGGCGACCTGAGCCCTGCCGAGGCCGCAGTACTGCGGGAGTTGCGTTTTCACCAGCCGCCAGAGCCCCTGGACACGCTGCTTTTCACCGACCCCAACAAAGACCCCGACGATGTGGTGGCCTACACCCTGGGCAAGCAGTTGCAGGCCGATGGTTTCCTAAGCCTCAAGGAGGTGGTCGTGACGCTGGGCGAGGCCGACGTTCGTTCGCAACGCGCGGAAATGGCCAAAGGGATCTTCAACCACCTCGGGCTGTCGCAAGTGCGCGTCTCCCGTGGCCAGGACTACCACATGGATGCCCACCAAGCCAAGGACCATGGCAAGTTTCTCGCCGAAGGCCACGCGTTGCGCGCACCGCCCGGTGCGGTCCACAGCGATGGACTGCAGGCGATGCGAGAGCGGCTGGAGCGGGCGCCGCACAAGCTCAGCATGGTCGTGATAGCCGGCATGACGGACGCCCATGCGCTGCTCGCAGCCTATCCCGATCTGGTGCGCGAGCGGGTCGAAGCCATCACCATCATGGGAGGCGTCGAGCCCGCCACGGACGACGGCGGACTGATACGCCCCGACACGCGGGCATACAACAACGCCACCGATCTGGACGCCGCCCGCGGCCTGTACCGGGGCGCGCAGGAGTTGGGCATCCCGCTGCGCATCGTCACCAAGGAAGCCGCCTACAAAACCGCAGTGCCGCCCGCGTTCTACGAAGGCATCGCCAAGAGTGGCCACCCTGTGGGCCAGTACCTGAAGGACGTACAAAAAAATGCTTTGAAGGGATTGTGGGAAGGCATCGGCGCGGGGCTGCTGCCCGGACTGGACACACGGTGGTTTTTCAAAACCTTCGTTGGCCAGCCACAGCCCGCGGCGGAAGGCGGCAGCCCGGACAAGCACGGGAGCAACACGCACTTTGACGAGATCTGGCCGCAGGTGACCCAGCTGAACCTCTACGACCCGCTCACCATTCTGGCAGCGGTGCCGGGTGCGGCGGGCATGTTGCTGGCGCCCAAAGCCATCCAGGCACCCGGCCGCAGCCTGGTCGAACTCGTCGGGAACGATGAGGTCAAGCATCCGAAGAAAGCCAAGAACCTGATGTCTGCGCTGGCGAAGTCGGCCCTAGCCTCCGGCAGACCCTGAGTTGCCGCAAAGCGGCTGACTCCCAGCGGCTCCAGGGCTGCCACTTCAGTTCGTGAACACCAGGCGCACGCACAGGCCTTCGCCCTGCAGCCCAGGCTCCAGCGCCAGGCGCACGCCCAGCAGTTCGGCGTAGCGCGCCACGATGGCCAGGCCCAGGCCCGCGCCCTGCCCCAGGCGCTCGCCCTCGCGGCCCTGGGCCCAGCGCTGCAGCAGGTTGGTGCGCTGCGCGGACGACAGGCCCGGGCCGTTGTCCACCACGGCCAGCACCGTGGCTTCGCGGCCATCGGCCGTGGCCTCGCGCGAGACTTCCACGGTGACGCGGGGCCGCGTGCCGGCCTGCGGGCGGCCGTAGCGCAGCGCGTTGTCGATGAGGTTGCCCAGCACGCCTTCGATGAGCAGCGGCTGGCCTTGCACCACCACGGGTTGTTCCAGGCCCGTGGCGCCCAGGTCCACGCCGGCCGCATCGGCGCGCGGCAGAAAGCGCAGCACGGCGGCGCGCGCCAGTTCGTCCAGCGCCACGGGCTGGCGGGGCATGGCGCCGCGGGCCTCGTCGGCCAGGGCCAGCGCGAGCAACTGGTCCACCAGGTGGCTGGCGCGGGCCTCGCTGTCGGCAATGCCGGCCAGCTGCTCGCGCCACACGGCCGGGTCCTTGTGGGCCAGGCCATAGCCCGCCAGGGCGCGGATGCCGGCCAGCGGGGTCCGCAATTCGTGCGCCACGTTGCCGGCGAATTCGCGCTGCGCCCGCACGCCCTGGGCGACGCGCGCCAGCAGGTCGTTCACCGCTGCGCCCAGGTGCTGCACATCGCGGGTGGATGCCTCCACGGGGATGGGCGCCAGGTCGCGCGCATCGCGCTGGTCCAGCGCCTGCTGGAAAGCGGCCAGCGGCTGCAGGTCGCGCTGGATGGCGCGGCGCAGCCATACGGCCAGGGCCACCAGCAGCAGCATTTGCGATACGCCCGAATACAGCAGCACGCTGCGCAGCATGGCGCTGCGGCTGTGCACGGTCTGCGCCGTGACGACCTCGAACGGCTGGGGCTCGCGCACATCGAGCCGCACCGCGCGCAGCGCACGGCCACGGAACTGGATGTCGGAAAAGCGGTACGCCTCGTCGCCGCGCGGCGGGGGCACGGGCAGGCCGCCCGCGTTGCCCGCCAGCATGGAGCCGTCGGGCCGCAATACCGCGAAGTACACCGTTTCCACCTGATCGAACAGGACGGCTTTCACCTCGCGCGAGGTGAGGACAAAATCGAGCGCGTCGCCCTTGAGCCGCACGTTCGCAGCCACCGCATAGGCATCGTCGAGCAGCGACCGGTCGAAGGCGCGCTGGGTGAACGCGTTGGCCAGCAGCACCGAGCCGGCCGTGCCCACCAGCCAGGTCAGCCCCAGCGGCACCAGCACATGGCGCAGCAGGCGAGCGCGCAGCGAGTGCGGAGCCCGTGGCGGCGGCGAAGATGGCTGCGGCGGCGTTGCGGCAGCACCGTTCATGGTGCCTCGGGCGTGCCCGCCTCGGCCTCCACCATGTAGCCCAGTCCGCGCAGCGTGCGAATGCCCGCGCCGCTGCCCTGCAGCTTCTTGCGCAGGCGCGAGATGAAGGCCTCCAGGGCGTTGTCGCCCAGCGCTTCATCGAAGTCGGAGAGCTTGTCGGACAGGGTGCGTTTGCTCACCACGCGGCCGGGTGGCGTCATCAGTTCCCACAGCACCTCGAACTCGCGCGCAGGCAGTTCGGCCGGCGCGCCATGCAGGGTGAAGCGGCGCGCACGCCGGTCCAGCACCAGGGCGCCGACGGCGGCGCGGTCGTCCGCCCCCTGGGTGCGCCGGGCCAGGGCGCGCAGGCGGGCTTCCACCTCGGCCAGATCGAAGGGCTTGCCCAGGTAGTCGTCGGCGCCGGCATCCAGGCCGGCGATGCGCTCCTCAGTGCGGTCGCGCGCGGTGAGCACCAGCACCGGCGTGCGGTCGCCACGGGCCCGCGCCGCGCGCAGCACGGTGAGGCCGCTCGCCGCTGCGCTGGTGGTGAGGGCACTGCCCGGTGATCCGTCCTGCGGGAGGTTCAGGTCCAGCAGCACGGCATCGAAGGGCTGCACGCTCCAGAAGTGGTGCGCCTCGGCCACGCTGGCGGCCGCATCGACGCGGTGGCCCGCATCGGTCAGGCTGCGCAGCATCACGCCGCGCAGCACGTCATCGTCTTCCACGACCAGGATTCGCATGGGTTGGGACTGGGTTGTTGAGCGGCAAGGCGGTGCAGTGGGCGAACGTATTTTCGCAGTCCCGAGATCACCTAACGACACATGCAGGTGCGTTGCTCAACCGATTAGCCCTCGGAACCGGCATCGGTGCAATGCTTGTGGTATCGCGGCTTCTGGGCGACTGTCTTGATTAAGGTGATCGCTCCGGTGATTTGGATCTATTGCGGTAATCTCGATCTGCTCCGGCCCCGGTAATATCCAAGTGCCGCGCCGAAAATCATGCAGAATGCCATGAAGATCAATGACCAAAGAAAAACGGTATTAATGTCTGAGTCGGATCTTATATAACGCGGGCCGTACCAAAAAGAAAAGGCATTCACCAGGAAGTAGGAAAAAACGCCTGAACCCAATGCCCCGCAGAGTGCATAAATAAAACGCTTCATGGCAACTCCCAAAGCCACACGGCTTTAGATTTGGTGAAGTCGCTCCAAAAACCACTAATGGAAATACCGGTATGAATACGAAGCCAGGAGGTCCGCTCGGTTAGCCTGCTACCGTTGTACAAGTCGATATGATCGCCAGACATGCCAGGACCATAGTAATCCTTGAAAAATATAATTCCCTGCTTGTTTGCAATTTTCTCGAAAACGTTCTTTACTTCTTCACCGCTGTATTTCGTCAGCTTGGCCGGCAAGGGCGCTGCGCCGCTGGCAAGCCAATTGGCAAGCTCCTCTGCCCGAATAGCGTACCTCGGCTTATCTTTCTGCCAAGACCAAGCACCGCGAAAGGATTTCATGTTCACGCCAGAGCTTATAAGGGCGGCTGACATATTGATGGCGCATTGATTAACGTAAACTCCTTTGTTAAGTAATGGCGCATCTCCATTGATAGTCGGGTGATTGCCCCAAAGCTGGGAAACGTTGGCATCTATTTACTCCTTTTTAGAAAATCTGCCGGCGGTGTTGAATCCGCCTCCTCTTCATGCTGGCTCTAAAGATCAAAGAAGGGCGCAGTCGCCTGTCGTCGCAGGGCATATTCGGAGCATCTGCGCATTCCGATAGCGCTTCAATTCAGACCCTGCAAGATCACCAACACGTTCCAAGGTCAGGTAGCGGTCAGGCACCCCCGCCGATAAACGTGGCATGAGCATACGACACCCCTGCATCCTTCTTTGCGCGCTGGCCTGCGCGCTGCCGGGCTGGAGCCAGACCCGCGCCTCCGACAGCCCGGCGGCGCCGGCCGCCACGGCCCCTGCCGCCGTGGCGCCTCAATGGACGCTGGCGCAGGCCCTGGCCGCGGCCCGCGACAACAGCGACGTGGTGCAGGCGCGGCAGGCGCTGGCCGGCGCACGCGCCGACGTGCTGAGCGCCGACCATGCGCCCGCGCCCGTGCTCACCTCCAAGGCCGCCTCCATGGACCTGCAACACGGCCTGGGTCCGGGCAACGTGCTCACGCGCAAGCGCATCGACAAATCGGTCGGCATCGACTGGACCTGGGAGCGGGGCAACAAGCGCGAGCTGCGCACGCAAGCCGCCCAGCGCGCGGCCGATGCGGCCCAGGCCGATGTGGAAGACACGCAGACCCAGCAGCTGCAGGCCGCCCTGGCCGCCTACTACGACCTGCTGGCCGCGCAGGACCGCGTGCGCGAAACCGCCGAGATCGAACGCAGCGTGGGCGATCTCGCCCGGCTGGCCGACCGCCGGGTGAAGGCCGGTGACCTGTCCGCACAAGACGCCGCGCGCACCCGCATCGAAGCCGAGCGCGCCCGGGCCGACACGCAGGCGGCGATGCAGCTGCAGGACCAGGCGGCACTGGCCCTGGCCCAGGTCACCGCCAGCAGCCTGGCCGTGCAGGCCGCCGGTACCGACTGGCCCGCACTGCCGCGCACCGCGTCGCCGGCACCCACAGCGTCAGCCGGAACGGCGCCGGGCGCAGCGGCGGGCAGCGGCCCGCTGGACGGCGGCGGCGATCTGGGCGCATGGGCGGAGGCCCGCGCCGACGTGCGCGCCGCCATCGCCCGCGTGCAGGCGGCCCAGGCGGCGCTGGACAACGCGAGCGCCCTGCGCAAGTCCGACTGGACGGTGGGCGCCTCGGTGGACCACTACCCCGGCACCTCCACCCGCCAGCTCGAATTGCGCGTGCAGATCCCGCTGCAGTGGGGCTACCAGTTCCAGGGCGAGATCGGCCGCGCCCAGGCCGAGCTCACCAAGGCGCAGGACGCGCTGGACAACACCCGCCGCCTGGCCCTGCTGGACCTGCAGCACCTGCAGCAGGCCGCATTCAGCGCCGCGCGGCGTGCCGCCAGCTACGACGAGGGCGTGCTGCCGCAGGCGCGCCAGGTGGCGCAAAACGCCGAGCTGGCCTACCGCAAGGGCGCCATGCCGCTGACCGATCTGCTGGATGCCCAGCGCACCCTGCGCGCCACGGCGCTGGAGGCGCTGTCGGCCCGTGCCGACTACGCCAAGGCGCAGGGCGCGTGGCTGCTGCGCACGCAGCCGCAGACCCTGCTGGGCAGCCTGCCTTGAGCGGCACGCAGCGCCCGCGCTCTGGCCGATCACTCCTCCCGTTTCACGTTTCTGTTTCTCTCTCTACAGCGAAGTCCACCATGGTGCACCCTGCCCTCTCCCTACCGCGCCTGACCACCTGCGGCCTGCTCGCCCTCGCCCTGGGCGGCGGCGCGTTGCTGCAAGGCTGCAGCAAGGCCGCCGAAGCCACTGCGGCGCCGGAACCCGCGCCGCCCATCGCCCAATCGGGGCAGCTGCGCTTTCCGCCGGGCCACCCGCAACTGGCGCTGCTGGCCGTGGCGCCGGCGCGCGCCAGCAAGGAAATCGCCGTGGACCTGCCTGCACGCCTGGTGTGGAACGAAGAGCGCACCCAGCGCGTCTATCCGGCGTTCGCCGGCCGCGTCACGGCCATCCGTGCCGATCTGGGGCAGGCCGTGAAAGCCGGCGCGCCGCTGGCCCTGCTGGCCTCGCCCGATTTCGGCCAGGCCCAGGCGGACACGGCCAAGGCCCGTGCCGACCAGTCGTTCGCCCAGCAGGGCCTGCGCCGCCAGCGCGAGCTGTTCGAGGCCGGCATCGTGGCCCGCAAGGACCTGGAGCAGGCCGAGGCGGACGCCGCCCGCGCCCAGGCCGAAGTGGCCCGCGCCGCCGCGCGCACCAGCCTCTACGGTGGCGGCAACGCCGTGAACCAGCAACTGGCCCTGACCGCCGGCATGGCGGGCGTGGTGGTGGAGCGCAACCTCAACCCCGGCCAGGAGGTGCGGCCCGACCAGTCCGGCCCCGGCAACCCGGCCCTGTTCGTGCTGACCGACCCGGCCTCGCTGTGGGTGCAGATCGATGCGCGCGAAGGCGACCTCGCCTCGCTGCGCCCGGGCGACAGCTTCACGCTGCAGGTGCCCGCCTACCCCGACGCCACCTTCACCGGCCGCGTGACCGCCACGGCCGATGCCATCGACCCCGGCACGCGCACGCTCAAGGTCCGCGGCGTCGTGCCCAATGCCGACCGCCGCCTGAAGGCCGAGATGCTGGCCACCGTGCATGTGCAGGAAAGCCGTGACAGCGGCGTCGTCATCCCCGCCGCCGCCGTGACCCTCAGCGGCGCCGTGCACACCGTGTACGTGCAGCGCGACGCCGGCGTGTTCGAGCCGCGCACCGTCACGCTGGGTCATGAAGGGCCGAAGGACGTGGTGGTCACCTCCGGCCTGCAGGCGGGCGACAAGGTCGTCACCCAGAACGTGCTGCTGCTGGCACGGCAATTCCAGCTGGCCGAGCAGGACGGCGCACCGCAGAAAGCCGCCCCATGAAGCGGCTCATCCACTACGCGCTGCACCAGCCGCTCTTCATCGTGCTGGGCGTGCTGCTGTTCGCCATGGCGGGCGTCATCGCCTTCAAGAACCTGTCGGTGGAGGCCTTTCCCGATGTGACCGATACGCAGGTCACCATCATCGCGCTGTACCCCGGCCGCGCCGCCGAAGAGGTGGAAAAGCAGGTCACCCTGCCCATCGAGGTGGCGCTGTCGGGCCTGCCCAACGCCATCCGCGTGTTTTCCCACACGCAGTTCGGCCTGTCGTTCACCGTGGTGACCTATGACGACAACGCCAACGTGAACCTGGTGCGCCAGCAGGTCGGCGAGCGCCTGCGCGGCGTGGACCTGCCGCCGGGCGTGGAGGCCGACATCGCGCCCAACGCGACGCCGGTGGGCGAAATCATGCGCTACCGCGTCAAGGGCGACGGGCATTCCACCACCGACCTGCGCACCATCGAGGACTGGACCGTGGAGCGCGCGCTGCGCCAGGTGCCCGGCGTCGCCGACGTGGTGGCCATGGGCGGCTCGATCAAGCAGTACGAAGTGCAGCCCGACCTGGACAAGCTGCGCGCGTACAAGCTCACCTTCCAGAACCTGCTGGATGCGCTGGGCCGGGGCAACGCCAACGCCGGGGGCAGCTACGTGGCGCAGGGGGCGCAGCAGTACGCCATCCGCGGCATCGGCCTGCTGCAGTCCAGCGAGGACATCGGCCGCATCGTGGTGGCCGCGCACGGCGGCACGCCCGTGCTGATCCGCGACGTCGCCCAGGTGAAGGTGGGCGCGGTCCCGCGCCTGGGCACCGTGGGGCAGGACGACGACGACGACGTGGTGACCGGCATCGTGGTCATGCGAAAGGGCGAGAACGCGAGCGTGGTGCTCAAGAACGTCAAGGACAAGATCGCCGACCTGAACGCGCGCAGCCTGCCGCCGGGCGTGCAGATCGTGCCGTTCTACGACCGCACCTGGCTCATGGACAAGACGCTCACCACCGTGTTCCGCAACCTCGTGGAAGGCGCGCTGCTGGTGTCGCTGGTGCTGTACCTGTTCCTGTCCAACCTGCGCGCCAGCCTGGCCGTGGTGGTGGTCATTCCCCTGTCGCTGCTGGCCACGTTCATGGGTCTCAAGGTGATGGGCGTGCCGGCCAACCTGCTGTCGCTGGGGGCGATGGACTTCGGCATCATCGTGGACGGCGCGGTCATCGTGATCGAAAACATCATGCACCGCCTGGCCGAGCGCGGCGAGGACATGGACGACCGCGACCGGCGCGACACCATCATCGAAGCCGCGGGCGAAGTGGGCCGGCCCACGCTGTTTTCGATGCTCATCATCATCGCCGCGCACATTCCCATCTTCGCGCTGCAGCGCCACGAAGGCCGCATCTTCCAGCCCATGGCGCTGTCGGTCACCACGGCGCTCATCGGCTCGCTGATCTTCTCGCTCACCCTCGTGCCGCTGCTGGCCTACTGGATGCTGCGCAAGAAGCTGCCGCACGGCGACAACCGCGTGGTCACCTTCGCCAAACGCGCCTACGCCCCGGTGCTGGACTGGGCTTTGAGCCGCCGCCGCACGGTGGTGGTGGTGGCGCTGGCCGTGTTCGGGCTGGCCCTGGTGGCGGCATCGCGCCTGGGCTCGGAGTTCCTGCCCGAACTGGACGAAGGCACCATCTGGGTCAACGTGCGCCTGCCGGCCAGCGTGTCCAACGACGAGGCGGCGCGCATGCTGCGCCAGGTGCGGCAGGCCTTGCGCACCGTGCCCGAGGTGCGCACGACCGTCTCCAAGGCCGGCCAGCCCGAGGACGGGACCGACCCCAAGACCATCTCCATGGCCGAGATCTTCGTGGACGTGAAGCCCGCCGAGCAGTGGCGCCCGGGCCTCACGCACGCGCAGCTCATCGAGGAGATGGACCGCGCCGTCTCCGCCATTCCCGGCATGGAGCCCGCGTTCTCCCAGCCCATCCGCGACAACGTGCTCGAATCGATCTCGCAGATCGACGGCCAGATCGTCATCAAGGTGGCGGGCGACGACCTGGCGGAGCTCAAGCGCCTGACCCAGTCCATCGAAAGCGAAATCCGCCAGGTGCCCGGGGTGTACCGCGCCGAGATCGACCGCCTGGGCGACCTGCCGCAACTGGTGATCGACATCGACCGCGACCGCGCCGCGCGCTACGGCCTGAACGTGGGCGACATCCAGGACGTGATCGAAGCCGCGCTCGCGGGCAAGGCCACCACCAACCTGTGGGAGGGCGAGCGCAAGTTCGCCGTCGCCGTGCGCATGCCGGAAGACCGCCGCGCCCTCGCGCGCCTGCCGGACACGCCCATCGCCACCCCGGACGGCGGCTACACCACGCTGGGCAGCGTGGCGCGCATCCGCGAAACCAGCGGCGCCATGAACATCGCCCGCGAGGCCGGCCGGCGCACCATGGCCATCGGCATCTTCATCAAGGACCGCGACATGGGCTCGGTGGTGAAGGACATGCAGACGCGCGTGGATCAGAACGTGAAGCTGCCGGTGGGCTACCAGGTCAACTGGTCGGGCGAGTTCGAGAACCAGGAGCGCGCCATGAAGCGCCTGTCGGTGGTCGTGCCCATCTCGCTGCTGCTGATCTTCGTGCTGCTGTTCGATGCCTTCAAGTCGTTCAAGATGGCCTCGCTGATCCTCATCAACGTGCCGCTGGCGCTCATCGGCGGGTTCATCGCGCTGTGGGTGTTCAGCATCCCGCTGTCGGTCTCGGCGGCCATCGGGTTCATCGCGCTCTCGGGGCAGTCGGTGCTCAACGGCGTGGTGATGCTGTCCGTGTTCCAGCAATTGCAGGCCGGCGGCATGGCGGTGGTCGATGCCGTGCGCCTGGGCTCCATGCAGCGCCTGCGCACGGTGCTCATGACCGCCCTGCTGGCGATGCTGGGCCTCTTGCCCATGGCGCTGTCGCACGAGATCGGCTCGGAAACGCAGCGGCCCCTGGCCATCGTGGTGATCGGCGGGCTGGTGACGGCCACGCTGCTCACGCTGGTGGTGCTGCCGGCACTGTATGTGGCGTGGTTCGGGAAAAAGGCGCCGAGCGAGGCTGCGGCGCATTGACCGTGCAGGGCAGCGGCCATGGCCATGCTGCTCTGGCTACCGAAGCGGATGCACCGCGTTCAGCGCCGCCCCGGCGGTGAGCCGGTGCCAGGCGGCACCCGCGGCAGCCTGGCACCTTTTGCGCAAGGCGATCGCCTTGCGCGGTAGCGGGTCAGCCGGTCAGGCCCAGCGCCGGGTTGCGGCCGCGCATGGCTTCATCGGCCAGATGGAACTGCTGCACCACCTGCGACAGGCGCGCGGCCTGTTCGCGCAGCGATTCGGCGGCGGCGGCGGACTGCTCCACCAGCGCGGCGTTCTGCTGCGTCATGCGGTCGATCTCGCCCACCGAGCCGTTGACCTGGCCGATGCCGGTGGTCTGCTCGGCCGAGGCCGAATTGATCTCGCCGATGATGTCCGACACGCGCTGCACGCTGTCCACGATTTCCTTCATGGCCGCGCCAGCGTCTTCCACGTGGCGCACGCCGCCCTCCACGGCCGACACGCTGGAGCTGATCAGCGCCTTGATTTCCTTGGCCGCTTCGGCCGAGCGCTGGGCCAGGCTGCGCACCTCGCCCGCCACCACGGCGAAGCCCCGGCCCTGCTCGCCCGCGCGGGCGGCTTCCACGGCGGCGTTCAGCGCCAGGATGTTGGTCTGGAAGGCGATGCCGTCGATCACGCCGATGATGTCGCCGATCTTGCGGCTGGAGCTGGAGATCTCGTGCATGCTGGCCACGGCCTGCTGCACCACGCTGCCGCCGCGCGTGGCGATGCCCGATGCGGACGACGCCAATTGGTTGGCCACCTGGGACGACGATGCCGTCTGCTGCACCGTGGTGGTCAGGTCCGCGAGCGAAGCCACGGCCTCCTGCGCGTTGCTCGCGGTCTGTTCGGTGCGGCCCGAAAGGTCCTGGTTGCCGGTGGCGATCTCGGCGCTGGCGGTGGCGATGCTGCAGCTCGCGTCGCGCACTTGCGACACCAGCGCGCCCAGGCCATGCTGCATGTCGTCCAGTGCGCGTTGCAGGTCCGCCACCTCGTCACGGCCCTCGACCTTCACGTGCTGCGACAGGTCGCCGCCGGCAATGGCCTGCGCCATGCGGCGCGCCTCGGCCAACGGACGGCAGATGGACACCATGTTGAGCAGGGTGAGCGGCACCACCACCACGATGGTGATGAGCACCGCCAGCACGAAGAGCCACTGGGTTTCGCTGGACACGCGCTTTTGCTGCGCGGCGACCTCGGCCACTTCGTTGCGCAGGCTGGTGTCCAACTGGGCCATGAGCTTGTCGGCCTCGGCGAACTCGGCCACGGCCTTGCCGCTCATTCGGTTGGCGACGGTGGCGGTGTCGTAGCCGCCGGCCTCCAGCTGCCGGGCCACGTGCCCGAACTGCTCGCGGTACACGTCCAGCCGCTTGACGATCTCGCGCACGATGGCGTTGTCGGGGTCGTCAGGGCCTTCCAGGAACTTGGCCGACACCTTCTTGGCGCGCTCCAGGCTGGCCAGCCAGGCCGTGTGGGCCTGCTTCACGCCCTCGGGCTTTTCGTACTGGATGATCATGTCCTTCTCGAACTGGCGGATGGCGCCCATCTCGCCCCGCAGGTCGGCCATGTAGCCCACCTCGGAGAAGGAATTGATCATGAAATCCTCGCTCATCGCGTGGATGCGGAACATGCCCAGCATGCCCGCGCCCCCCAGCAACCCCAGCAAGCCCAACACCACGCCGATCGCGCCCAGCATGCGCACACGAATCGAAAAACCCCGCATGAGTGAAAAGAAATTCATGTTTGTCGTCCTCTAATCTCTTCGGTGCCCAAAGGAAAGATGCGCACCATATGCAACCAAACGTTGCAGTGTGCCAGAGCCATGGGGTTTTTAACCGAATGTAACTATCAAACGCGCCAGCGCTTCAATAGCAAAGCGTTCGCCATCACACTCACCGAACTCAGCGCCATCGCCGCGCCCGCCACGACCGGGCTCAGGTAGCCCAGCGCGGCGAGCGGAATGCCGGCCACGTTGTAGGCAAACGCCCAGAACAGGTTCTGCCGGATCTTGGCCACCGTGCGGTGCGAAATGTCCAGCGCCGCGGCCACCAGCCGGGGGTCGCCGCGCATGAGGGTGATACCCGCGGCCTGCATGGCGACGTCCGTGCCGTTGCCCATGGCCATGCCCACATCGGCCGCCGCCAGGGCCGGCGCGTCGTTCACGCCATCGCCCACCATGGCGACGACTCCCTGGCCATGGTCATGCACCAGGCCCGGCCCCGCGCCCTGCCCGGCCGGCGCGCTGTTGCGCAATTGCGCCACGCAGGCGGCCTTGTCGCCGGGCAGCACCTCGGCCATCACTTCGCCCGCTTCGGGGTCGAGCCCCAGGCGCAGCGCCATGGCCTCGGCCGCGCCCCGGTGGTCCCCCGAGACCATTACCACGCGAATGCCGCGCCCGCGCAGCGCCGCCAGCGCCTCGCGGGCGCCGGGTTTGGGCTCGTCGCCGAACGCCAGCAGGGCGCGCAGGGCCCAGCGTTCCGCCTTGGAGCCATCGTCCAGCCGATCGCCCGGCTCATCGCCCTGCCCCGCACCGGCCACGAGTTCGGCCACGGCCGACACGGTGGCGCCAGCGGCCTGCAGCGCGGCGGCGGGTGCGGCCAGGCCCCCCAGCGGCACGCCCAGCGCATCCATCCAGCGCAGGCTGCCCACCCGAAAGCGGCGCCCGGCCGCCTCGCCCTCCGTGCCCAGCCCGGGCACGGCGCTCACGGACTGCGGCGCCGGCACGGCCAGGCCGCGATGGCGGGCTTCCTGCACCACCGCACGGGCCAGCGGGTGCTCGCTGCCGCTTTGCACGCCTGCCACGGCCGCCAGCAGCGCGGCTTCGTCCTCGCCCGGCGCCACCTCGAAGGCGGTCAGCCGGGGCTGGCCCACCGTCAGCGTGCCGGTCTTGTCGAAGGCCACCGTGGTCACCCGGTGGGCGCGCTCCAGCGCTTCGGCGTCCTTGATCAGAATGCCATGCCGGGCCGCCACGCCGGTGCCGGCCATGATGGCCGCCGGCGTGGCAAGCCCCAGCGCGCAAGGGCAGGCGATGACCAGCACCGCCACGGCGTGGATCACCGCGGCCTCGCCGCCGGCACCCGCCCACAGCCAGCCCAACAGCGTGGCCAGCGCGATGGCCAGCACCACCGGCACGAACACCGCCGACACCTGGTCCACCAGCCGCTGGATCGGCGCCTTGCCGGCCTGCGCGTCTTCCACCAGCCGGATGATGCGGGCCAATACCGTCTCGGACCCCACGGCCGACACCTGCACCACCACCCGGCCATCGCCGTTGACCGAGCCGCCCGTGAGCGCCTCGCCCGGGGTGCGCGGCACCGGCAGCGGCTCGCCCGTCAGCATCGATTCATCCACCTGCGTGTGCCCCTCCAGCACCGTACCATCGACCGGAACGCGCTCGCCTGGGCGCACCACGATCCGGTCGCCCGCCATCACCTCGGCCACGGGCACGTCCACCTCGCCGTCGGCCCCGATCAGGTGCGCCACCTCGGGCCGCAGGGCATGCAGCGCACGGATGGCCGCCGTGGTCTGGCGCTTGGCCCGCGCCTCCAGCCACTTGCCCAGCAGCACCAGCGTGATCACCACCGCCGAGGCCTCGAAGTACAGGTGCGGCGCATGGCCCGGCGGCGCGGTCAGCCACAGCCAGAGCGACAACCCGTAGCCCGCGCTGGTGCCGATCGCCACCAGCAGGTCCATGTTGCCGGTGCGCGCCTTGAGCGCGTGCCACCCGGCCCTGTAGAACCGCGCGCCCAGAAAGAACTGCACCGGCGTGGCCAGCAGCCATTGCAGCCATGCCGGCAGCATGCCGTGCGGGCCGAGCAGCGCGCTCCAGCGCTCCGGCAGCACGCCCAGCAGCATGGGCAGCACCAGCGGCGCCGACAACGCCAGCCCCAGCGCAACCGGCCCGAAACCCGCCCAGGGCGAGCGGTCCCGCGCCGCGCCGTCGTCCTGCGCTTCGGGCGCCCGCGGCTCATAACCCGCGTTGCGCACCGCCCGGCGCAGCTGCGCCTCCATGGCAGGGCCGGCATCGCCCGCATAGACGACATGGGCCCGCTCGGTCGCCAGGTTGACCGCGGCCTCCTGCACCCCCGGCACCTTGCGCAGCGCCCGCTCCACCCGGCCCGAGCAACTCGCGCACGTCATGCCGGCGATGCCCAGGTCGAGCCATGAGCGCGCCGCCACCGGCGCAGCAGCAACAGCAGCGCCGGATGGCAGTGGGAGCGCGGCGGAAGGCGTGGAGGCGGTGTGGGTCGTGTTCATGCCCGGCACCTTAAACCTTGACGCCATGGCAAGGTCAAGGCACCTTGAAAGCCATTTCGCCGCTTGACTCTGCCACCATGTCAGGGTTCACCATCGGCGGACCCGGAAAATTTTCAACCCACTGAACGAAAGCACCCCATGCAACACCATCTTCAAGTCAACGGCATGACCTGCGGCCACTGCGAACGCGCCGTCGTCCATGCCGTCCGCCAGGTCGATCCCGAAGCCACCGTGCAGGTCGATTTGGCCCAGGGCAAGGTCGTGGTCGAGAGCGACAAGGCCCGCGACGCGCTGGCCGCCGCGATCACCGAAGAGGGCTACACAGTCGCCGCATGAGCGCGTCGGCCGCGTCCGCATCGCCACAGGGCTGGCCCGTCGCCATCGGCACGGCCGCCGAACGGGCCGGCGTTTCGCCGCGCATGGTCCGCCATTACGAAGCGCTGGGCCTGCTGGCCGGCGTGGCGCGCACCGGCAGCGGCTACCGCCAGTACACCGAGGCCGACGTGCACACCCTGCGCTTCATCCGCCGCAGCCGCGACCTGGGGTTCTCGATGCAGGAGATCGCCACCCTGCTCGGCCTGTGGCAGGACAAGCGCCGCGCCAGCGCCCACGTGAAGCAGATCGCCCAAGGCCACATCGACGACCTGGCCCAGCGCATCGCCGCCATGCAGGCGATGCAGCGCACGCTGCAATCGCTGGTGGGCTGCTGCCAGGGGGATGAGCGGCCGGACTGCCCGATCCTGGACGACCTGGCAGGCCCGGAAGGGAGTTAGCTCATTTTTTTATAGCTGCCAGCGCAATGTGGATATGCGCGGAGGGCAAAAACAGGCCGAACTGCCCGAACCAACCGACACCACCCATGGCAGACTTGCCGCTTTGCTTGCAGCGCCCCCCGCACAGTCCCCATGCTTACCGGTGAATTGAGAAACAAGGTCGATCAGGTCTGGAACGCGTTCTGGTCCGGCGGCATCGCCAACCCCATCGAAGCCATCGAGCAGATCACCTACCTGCACTTCCTGCGCGCGCTCGACAGCAACCAGACCCGCGAAGACAACAAGGCGCTGCGCCTCAAGACCCAGCCCGTGCGCCTGATCCCCGCTGGCCTGGATACCCAGTAGCGCCCGCACGACGACATGCGCTGCTCCCGCTTCAAGAACATGGCCCCCGCCGACATGTTCGACGTGCTCAACAACCAGGTCTTCCCCTTCCTGCGCAGCCTGCAAACCTGTCGAGTTGCAATAGGTTATACCCGGCAAGTCGGGAAGCTGGAGGTCTGTAGCCCAAGGCCGAGTGGGGCCTCCTGGCGTTGTAGTAGCTCAGGAACGCAGGCAACCATGCTGTGCGTTCCTTGC
>NZ_BQXQ01000056.1 GCF_030159055.1 Acidovorax sp. SUPP3334 | reverse complement strand
CTTGCGCGCACTCTCCAGCATCGGCTTGATGATCTCGAATTGCTCGCGGCTCGTATCGCTGGGATATTTCTTGGTTCGCACCTCGTCATTGTCAGTGATCAGACAAAGATCGTGAACACGTTCTAAGGGTTTTCCGAGTGCCCGATGCAAGAGGTATTCCCCTGATCGGCGCTGCGTTCACCAAGCTGAGCAACCCAAGCGCCGCGCCCGGCGTGGCGGCCAACTATGGGCTGACCTTTCCGCATGTGATCAAAGCGCACTGACGCGCAGCCCGACAGGAGCACGGGCACTGCCCTGCGCTCCAACGAACCTGGGGGCGCTTCAGGACGGATGTGTGCTTGTCTTGGCAAATAGCTACCGCATCAGCGGTGGCGTCCAGCAAACCTCCAGGCATTTCCATAGCTGCAGCCCCCCCACTGAGTCGGGAAGTTGTAAGGAAAAAGTTCGCGGGAACGGCAGGACATGGCGCCTGCCGTCCTCCAGCCGGCAGTTGCCCTGACAGCATGCGCCTCGGCTCAACCCACACTTGGCCCGCGATACCTTTGGTGACCAATCCGCTGGAGGACAATTTCGCCCAGCGTCGTCCCTCGCATTAGCCTGCGTGCTTCGCCCAAAACACGCCGGAGAAATTAGCCCGTGAATGCACTGCTCGCCCTGAGAAGATTGACGATTGCAACCACCGCCAATGCGCTGCTTTTCGGCCTTTCGGCCTCCGCCTTGGCCGGGGTGATCACAGGCACCGGCACATCGCCGTCGCTCACGCAATTGGGTGCCACAGATGCCGTGGCGATGCGGCTTGCCCCCGGCCAAAACGGCCATGCGCTGCTCACGCCCTACTTCACCGCGCAGAAAGGGCAGATGACCGTGCTGCACCTTGTCAACACGGACCGTGACCACGGGAAAGCCATCAAGCTGCGCCTGCGCGGCGCCGCCAACGGCGACAGCCTGCTGGCCATGACCGTGCTGCTTTTGCCTGGCGACACGTGGACCGGCGCCATCACGGCAGGGCCTGATGGCCGTGCGCAGATCACGACGACGGACAAATCCTGCACGGCACCCCAACTCGCCTCCGGCATCGCGCAGCCCCTGCTGACCGACCGGCTCAACCCAGCCCTCACGCCGCAAGAACGCGCCAACCACACCCGCGAGGGCACTGTCGAGGCCATTCTCGCGGCCGACATTGTTACCGCCCCGCGGGTTGACGTCCCACCACTCGTGCGAGCGATCGATTTAAGCTTTGGTGGTCCTCGCTGCAATGACCCCGCTGTGGAGACGGCACTGCTTCAGGACATCAAGGACGAGACCACCGCTGCCAGTTTGGGTTTCGCCACGCCTTCCGGCGGCATCAGCGGTAGTTGGTACATCATCGATGTGGCGGGAGCCACCACGTTTTCCGCCGCCATGACCGCACTGGAAGCCGTCAACGCGGCCGACCAGCCGGCGCGCGGCAACTACGTGCTGTTTCCTGCGACCGAAACGGTGGTCGATGCGCCGGAACGCTACACGGCCGATCCGCTGCTGGTTTCTGCAGGATTCGCCGGGCGAGAGATAAATACCGACGGCGTATTGACCCAGCCCACGACCGCTGCGGTGGTACAGGCCCAGGCTCACGATCTGCCCGACCTCTCCACGCCCTACCGGCTCTCGGCCTCGCCAGCCAATGCAGCCCGCACTGCTGCGGAGGCGTCCCAAGCGCTTGCCGCACGCGAAGTCTCCAACCAATTCTCTGTTGAGCCGTCTATCTCGGCACGAACCGATTGGGTGTTCGGCCTGCCGACGAAGCGCTATAGCGTAGCGATGGACTATGCAACCGGCCTGAGCACCTTCTCAGCCGTTCCACCAGCCGGAGAGGGGCCGCAGTACTTTCATACGCGCAACACCCAGGCACGCGACGACAGGACATGCTTGCTCTACTCGCTGTTCTTTTCCTATACCCGCGACGGATATACAGACTCTCCGGTGCGGCCGGCTAGCATCATTTTTTGCGGCGCGGTCACCGTCGTGCCCATCAATCAACTCGCCAACCCTCCTACCACATCGATGTTGGCGGCCTCCATTGCGCTGCTGCCCACGCCTTCGGGGGTTTCTCCCCCCTCAACGCAGCCAACGGGTTGGTCGGGACTGAAGATCGATGGCCCTGCAGGGTTGCCGGTGATAGGCGCCTCTTTTATGAAGCTCGTCAACCCTGGCGCCGCACCGGGCTTGATCGGCAACTACGGCCTGCTGTATCCCCACATCGTGAAGCGCCCTTGACAGGCCGCCAGCGCTGCCCGCCCGACCGACCGTCCCCTGTTGCCTAAATCGCCATGGGCAACTCGGTCGTCGACAGCACGTTGCGAATCACCATGAACGAGCGCACCTGCCGCACACCCGGCAGGTAGAGCAACTGCTCGGCGTGCAGCCGGTTGAAGCTTTCGCTGTCCTTGGTGCGCACCAGCATGAAGTAGTCGAACTCGCCGGTGACCACATGGCACTCCATGCAGCCCGAGATTTTGGCGGCGGCCTTCTCGAACTCGGCGAAGGAATCGGGCGTGGAGCGGTCCAGGACCACGCCGATCATCACCAGCATGCCCGCGCCCACGGCGCGCGGGTTCAGCAGCGCCACGATTCCATCGATCAGCCCCAGCCGCTTGAGGCGTTCCACGCGCCTCAGGCAGGCTGGTGCGCTCAGGTGGACCTTGGCCGCCAGGGCGACGTTCGACACCGAGGCATCGCGCTGCAGCGCACGCAGGATGGCTTTGTCGGTGCGGTCCAGCTCGCCCGTGAGATCGGCAGCAGTGGCCGGCACCACAGGTCTTGTTAATTTTGTTGCGCACATTTTAAATTTCCTGCAATAAAGGCCAATAAAAAATATTTACTGCTGTCTTTCAAGCCGATTTAAGAACTTTTTTCGCAACCCTGTTGTGCCGACATTTTCCTACCATTGGAGGTAACGGATTGCCTTTGGCGGCTTCCCTGCCCCTGCAGGCGAGGCGGCCCGCCATGGCGCCGGACCGCTGTCCCCATGACTTCCCCCTTGCCAGGATGCCTTCCATGAACTTGCAGAAATTCCCCCGCCATTCGCTGACCTTCGGCCCCACCCCCATTCAGCCCCTGCCGCGCCTGTCCGCCCACCTGGGCGGCAAGGTCGAGCTGTACGCCAAACGCGAGGATTGCAACTCGGGCCTGGCCTTCGGCGGGAACAAGACGCGCAAGCTCGAATACCTCATCCCCGAGGCGATCGAAGGGGGCTACGACACGCTGGTGTCCATCGGCGGCATCCAGTCCAACCAGACGCGCCAGGTCGCCGCAGTGGCCGCGCATCTGGGCATGAAGTGCGTGCTGGTGCAGGAAAACTGGGTGAACTACTCCGACGCGGTGTACGACCGCGTGGGCAACATCGAGATGAGCCGCATCATGGGCGCCGATGTGCGGCTGGACGCCGCGGGCTTCGACATCGGCATTCGGCCGAGCTGGGAGCAGGCCATGGACGACGTGCGCAAGGCCGGCGGCAAGCCCTTTCCCATTCCGGCGGGCTGCTCTGAGCACCCCAAGGGCGGTCTGGGCTTCGTCGGCTTCGCCGAAGAAGTGCGCCAGCAGGAAAAGGAACTGGGCTTTCAGTTCGACTACATCGTCGTGTGCTCGGTCACGGGCAGCACGCAGGCCGGCATGGTGGTGGGCTTCGCCGCCGACGGCCGCGCCGACAAGGTGATCGGCATCGATGCGTCGGCCAAGCCGGAGCAGACCCGCGCGCAAGTCCTGCGCATCGCTCAGAACACCGCGAAGCTGGTGGAACTGGGCCGCGACATCACCGAAGCCGACATCGTGCTGGATACGCGCTTCGGCGGCCCGGAATACGGCCTGCCCAACGAGGGCACGCTGGAGGCGATACGGCTGTGCGCCCGCCAGGAAGGCATGCTGACCGACCCGGTCTATGAAGGCAAGTCGATGCACGGCATGATCGACATGGTGCGCAACGGCGAATTTCCCGCCGGATCGCGCGTGCTGTATGCGCATCTGGGCGGCGTGCCTGCCCTGAACGCCTACAGCTTCCTTTTCCGCAACGGTTGATAGACCCATCCAGGAGAACGCAGCACCATGACACGACTCGGCTGGCCCGGAGCCACCCCTTTGCCCGACACGCTCGACCCCGGGGAAGTCCAGGAATGGTGCGATGCCCTCGACGGCCTGCTGGCCGCCTGGGAGCCCCGACAAGGCCGCGAGCGCGCCGCGGCGCTGCTCGATGCGCTGCTGGCGCATGCACGCCAGCGCGGGTTGCAATGGAGCCCTGCCGGCATCACCTCGTACCTGAACACCGTGCGGGTGGAAGAGCAGCCCCCCTACCCCGGCGACCCTCAGATCGAGCAGCGGCTGTCGGCCATCGTGCGATGGAACGCGCTGGCCATGGTGGTGCGGGCCAACGCCGCGCAGGGCGAACTGGGCGGCCACATCGCCAGCTATGCCTCGGCAGCGGACCTGTTCGAGGTGGGCTTCCACCATTTCTTTCATGCACGCACCGAGCGGCACGGCGGCGACCTGGTGTACTTCCAGCCGCACTCGGCGCCAGGCGTCTATGCCCGCGCATACCTCGAAGGCCGGCTGAGCGAAGACTCCCTGCGCCACTACCGCCAGGAACTGGGCGCAAAGGCCAAGGGCATCCAGGGCCTGACGTCCTATCCACACCCTTACCTCATGCCGGATTTCTGGCAGTTTCCCACCGGCTCGATGGGCATCGGCCCCATCAAGGCCATCTACCAGGCGCGCTTCATGCGCTATCTGGCCGACCGGGGCCTGTGCGACACGGCCGGCCGCAAGGTCTGGGGCTTCTTCGGCGACGGCGAGATGGACGAGCCCGAATCCATCGCCGCGCTCACCCTCGCCGCGCGAGAGGGGCTGGACAACTGCATCTTCGTGATCAACTGCAACCTGCAGCGGCTGGACGGCCCGGTGCGCGGCAACGGCCGCATCGTGGATGAGCTGGAATCGCTGTTCACCGGCGCCGGCTGGAACGTCGTGAAGTGCCTGTGGGGTTCCGAGTGGGATGCGCTGCTGGCGCGCGACCATGGCCACGCCCTGGCCCGCGCTTTCTCGCAGACCTTGGACGGCGAGTTCCAGACCCTGAGCGCGAACGACGGCGCCTTCAACCGCCGCCACTTCTTCGGCAAGAGCCCCGACCTGCAGGCCCTGGTGGCCCACCTGTCGGACGACGACATCGACCGCCTGCGCCGCGGCGGGCACGACCCCGCCAAGATCCACGCGGCTTTCGCGCGTGCGGCGGGCCACGCCGGCCAGCCCACCGTGGTGCTGGCCAAGACCATGAAGGGCTACGGCATGGGCAGCGTGGGCCAGGGCCGCATGACCTCGCACCAGCACAAGAAGCTGGGCGCCGACGAACTGCTCGCCTACCGCGACCGCTTGCACTTGCCGCTGACCGACGAAGAAGCCCGCACGGCGGCGTTTTGCAAGCCCGCTGACGACAGCGTGGATGCGCTACCTGCACGATCGCCGCCAGGCGCTGGGCGGCTATCTGCCCGTGAGGCGCGCCAGCGCGCCCGAAGTGGCCGTGCCCCCGCTCGCATTGACGGGCGGCTTCGCACTGGAAGCCGACGGCAAGGCCATGAGCACCACCATGGCCTTCGTGCGCCTGATGGGGAACCTGCTGAAAGACGAGGCGCTGGGGCCGCGCGTGGTGCCCATCGTGGCCGACGAGGCCCGCACCTTCGGCATGGCCGGGCTGTTCCGCCAGGTCGGCATCTATGCGCCGTTCGGCCAGCTCTACCAGCCCGAGGACAACGCTTCGATGCTGGTGTACCGCGAAGAAAAGTCCGGCCAGATCCTGGAAGAAGGCATCACCGAGGCTGGCGCGCTGGCCTCGTGGACGGCGGCGGCCACGAGCTATTCGACGCACGGACTGTCGATGCTGCCGTTCTACATTTTCTACAGCATGTTCGGCTTTCAGCGCGTGGGCGACCTGATCTGGGCGGCTGCGGACCAGCGGGCGCGCGGCTTTCTCGTCGGCGCCACCTCGGGCCGCACCACGCTGGGCGGCGAGGGACTGCAGCACCAGGACGGCAGCAGCCACCTGATGGCCTCCACCATTCCGAACTGCCGCGCCTACGACCCTGCCTTCGCGGGCGAGCTGGCCGTGATCGTGGACCACGGCATGCGGCGCATGGTCGAGTCGCAGATCGACGAGTTCTTCTACATCACCGTCACCAACGAGAACGTGGCCAACCCCAGCCTGCCGGCCGATGCGCACGACGGCGTGGTGCGCGGCATGTACCGCCTGCGGCAGGGCGCGCCGGCGATGGCGCAGCGCGTGCAGCTCTTCGGCAGCGGCGCCATCCTGGGCGAAGTGCTCAAGGCCGCGGACCGGCTGGAGCAGCAGCACGGCGTGGCAGCCGACGTGTGGAGCGTGACGAGCTACGTGGAGCTGGCGCGCGAGGGACAGGCCTGCGAGCGCCAATGGCGCCAAGGTGAGCGCGATGCCGTCGGCAGCTGGTTCGAGCAGCAGTTGGCGCCGACCTCCGGGCCCATCATCGCGGCCAGCGATTACGTGGTGGCGCTGCCGGAGATGGTGCGCGCCTTCGTGCCACCGGGCCGGCGCTATGTGACGCTGGGCACCGATGGCTTTGGCCGCAGCGATTCGCGGGCGGCCCTGCGTGCGCACTTCGAGGTCGATGCCGAGGCCATCGTGCAGGCCAGCCTGCGCGCCCGTTCCGAAGACAACCCAGCCACCGCTTCCGGCGGATAACGAGCGACTGCGACAGGGCCTGGCCACGCCCCTTTATGAAGAGGCGCCGGATCAACCGACCCGGCGGCCGACCCGTCATGCGGCCAATAGCCCGGCCACGCGCTCGCGCAGCAGTTCGGGCTGGACCGCTGCGGCAGGCACTGCCGGGCCGACGTTGAGCCCCACGCGATTGAACATGCCGCGCCGCAAGGGCCGCACCATGGCGCCGCCCTGCTCGATGCGGCTGAAGTACGAGCCCCACAGGTTGGTCAACGCCATCGGGATCACCGGGGGCGCCAGCCCTTCTTCTCGGGCCCTCTCGAGGATCTTCATGATGCCGCCCTTGAACGGCTGCAGCTGGCCGTCGCGCGTGATGCCGCCTTCGGGAAAGATCGCCAGCAGATCCCCCTCGCGAAGCACCTGTGCGGCGCGTTCGAACGCTGCGGCGTAGACCGCGGGGTCGTCCTTTTGCGGGGCGATCGGAACGGCCTTGGCCAGCCGGAACAGCCAGCCCAGCACCGGCACGCGAAAGATCCGGTGGTCCATCACGAAATAGATCGGGCGCGGGCTGGCGGCCATCAGCAGCACCGCATCCACGAAGCTCACGTGGTTGCACACCAGGATGGCCGCACCCTGGGTGGGCAGGTGTTCGTCGTTGCGGATCCGGAAGCGATAGACGAAGCGCGAGGCCACCCACGCCACGAAGCGCAGCAGGTACTCGGGCACCAGCAGAAAGATGTAGAACGCCACGATGGCATTGGCGATGCCCGTGAACAAAAAGATCTGCGGCACCGAGAAGCCAGCGCCCAGCAACGCTCCGGCGATCAGCGAACTGCCGATCATGAACAGCGCGTTCAGGATGTTGTTGGCCGCGATGATTCGGGCCCGGTGCGTCGGCTGGCTGCGCATCTGGATCAGCGCATACATGGGCACGCTGTACAGGCCGGCGAACAGGCTCAGCAGCGCCAGGTCAACCATCACGCGCCAATGCGCGGCCTGCGCCATGAAGGCACCCAGCCCCATCTCGGGCGCAGGCGGCAAAGAGCGGGAGGCGAAGTAGAGGTCGATGGCGAACACGCTCATGCCGATCGCGCCCAGCGGCACCAGGCCGATCTCCACATGCCGGCGGCTCAAGACCTCGCACAGCAAGGAGCCGACGCCGATCCCCACCGAAAACACCACGAGCAGCAACGAGGCCACATGCGCATCGCCATGCAGAACCTCCTTGGCGAAGCTCGGAAACTGCGAGAGAAACACCGCACCGAAAAACCACATCCAGCTGATCCCCAGCAGCGAGCGGAACACCACGGGGCTCGCATGCGCGAGCTTCAGGTTGCGCCAGGTTTCGGTGACCGGATTCCAGTTGATCGACAGGCCCGGGTCCGTGGCCGGCACGCTCGGAATGAACTGCGCCACCGCGCGCCCGGCCAGCGCCAGCAGCACGCATGCCGCCGCCACCCAGGCGTGGCCGATATTCGGCACCGCCACCAGCAGCCCGCCCGCCACCTGGCCCAGCAGGATGGCGACGAAGGTGCCCATCTCCACCATGCCGTTGCCGCCCGTCAGCTCGCGCTCGGACAACACCTGCGGCATGTAGGCGAACTTGACCGGCCCGAACAGCGTGGAATGCAGCCCCATGAGAAACGTGCACGCCAGCAGCACGACGGCGCTGGAGGCCAGAAACCCCCAGGCCGCCATCAGCATGATGGCGATCTCCAGGTTCTTCACGAAGCGGATCATGCGGGTCTTGTCGAACTTGTCGGTCAACTGCCCCGATGTGGCCGAGAACAGCAGGAACGGCAGGATGAACAGCGCGCCGATCACCAGCCCCGCCATGGACGGCGGCATCCACGACACACTGAGCTGGTAGGTCACCATGACGGTGAAGGCGAACTTGAACAGGTTGTCGTTCGCCGCGCCGGCGAATTGCGTCCAGAAAAACGGGGCGAAGCGTCGCTGGCGCAGCAGGGTGAACTGGTTGGGGTGCGCCGGCTCGGCCGCGCGGGGGTGGTCGGCCATGCGGGCCTGTTCTTGGCTCATGCCGTGCTCCTGTGGAATGGTTTTCTTCAGATGCTCCGCGCCGCAGGCCCGGGCTGGGCGCCCCGGTCCGCGCTGGCGGCGATTGTGCCCCGCGCCGGACCCGCTGCGGCAGACCGGCGCAGCCAGGGCATGCGCCGCACGCACATCGGCCAATAGGCGCCGGGTGTCGCAGCGCGGCGCGGCGCGGGGTGAGTGCCGCGATGACCGGCCACGCCGCCATGACCTCGCACAGCTCGACCGCATCGGCATCATCGAATTGCGGCCGCTGAACCGTTACCGCCTCAAGCTGGCAAAGACCTTCCGCTGGCGCCCGCACGGCCCGGTGATGCACTACTTCCGGGACCACGCGCTGCTGGACTACTTCGCCGGCAGCTTCGACGGCCCGGGCGAAGGCGTGCTGCTGGTGCACGGCGCGATCAGCCGCAGCCTGGCGCCAGCCTTCTGGGAGCGCATGCAGCGGGTCGCCAACGACTTTGCGCAGCAGCATCTGGCCGACCAGCGCATGCCCGAGCGCGAACGCGAGGGCTACACCGTGCTGCTGGCGCTGCGCAGTTGGGAGTTCGACGTGTTCACGAGCATGCGGCGGTAAAGGCCGCACTTCCTGCGGCGGGGCAGGGATTCTTGAAGTCGAAAGTTATTTCAAAGCGGAAAAGACAGGCTTCAAAGCGCTGCAGATGGAAGTGGCCAGTTCTTCCTGCTGCTGGATGCCGAATTGGACCGAACAGTCGAAATGGCGAGCCCAGGCGATCCGCTTGAACGAGGAATCCACCAGCCGTATCGACGCACGAATGCGATCGGTGTCGATTCGCAGGCTGCTTTCGATCAAATGGTGGGACCTGGCGCTTTTGCCATGCCGGTCGAGGTCGTTTCCGCCTTGCCCAAGCAATGAAGCGGGCGCCATGAGTACGTCGCCAAAAACGCGGAAGAGCTGGTTCACCAACTCTTCATACAGGCCATGCGCGAAGGCTTGCCCATCGACACGCACTGCAATGCATTGGACTGGCTGGACCATGAGCCGACTGGGCAGCATCGGCTCTTCATGCCGTGCCAGTGATGCGCGTTGGATCACCGGCATGTAACTGCCCACAGGAATGCTGATCTCGATGTTCCCCGGCGACTTGTTGGCCGCGTAATAAGCGTCCAGCCGCTGGCGCAACCTTCCCACTTGCACCCTGACGATCGGGTCTTCGCCTGGCATGTAGGCCGAGGCATCGCGGTCGAACACTTCGATCCCGATGGTCTGCTCATTGGTGTTGCGATCTTCCCCGGCAATCGCCTGCTCCACCAAAAACCGAAAAAGCCGCCTCATCCGATGCGCTTTGGTGAAGGCGTCGCTTTCCAGTATTGCATCACACGCCGCTCGGACCTGATCTTTCTCGATTTCATTGATTTTCTCCCTCACAAGCACCTCATCCATTAATGGTTAACTTCGTTTATGACACTTCAAGCCCTAAAAATCCAAAAAAATATTGACCACTTTCTTCAGGCGAAGGATATTTATTATTACCACACTTCATCCGGAGATAAACAATATTCCCACCTTCAAGCCTGAATAGATCTTAAAAAAACTGACCGGCCTTTTTATTGAACCATCAAAATGTTACGGTAACGATGCTGAGCGTTACTGTATCGATACTTAGATTTTTTGTTTGAAAAACTTAGGATTCATCCAGATCAAACAAATGTGGCATGCAACCGCCAGTTATGGAGAGATAAATGGCCGACTCACTCCCTGCCGACGTCATTCAGGCAATTGCAATATCCAATGCGAAGTCCATTGGCGAGCAGCCAGCCATTCTGGCGAATCTTGCGTTGGCGCAGCAAATATTCAATCAAAACATGCAACAGCAAATCGCATTGAGCCAGCAGCAAGCGATGAATCAGGTGCAAATGGCCGCCGCCGCGAAATGCGTCACCATGATCGAAAAAAGCGATGGCACCGACAGCAAGCCTTCAATGGAGAAAATCCTCAAAGATATCGAAGATTTCATGAAAACCATCAGGGCCAATTCGCCGCCGAAAAATTGAAACCCTCAGTGAATGCCATTCGTTGCCATTTGAAACGGCAACGAATCATCCTCCCAATTCCGGGGTGCGGTAGGTAACCCGCTTTTCCATCCACCTGTAATCTTTCAAGGAGAAATACCATGGCAAATCTGCCCGAAGAAGTCGTCAGCGCAGTCGCAATCGGAAATCTGAAGGCCATCTCGGAACAGCCAGCAATGCTGTCCAACCTGGCGTATTCGAACACCGTGGCCAACACCAATCTTTCTCAACAGAACGCGGTTGCCAACCAGCAGGCGATGAACGAACTGGGCATCTCCATTGTTGCCAAGGCGTCCAACACGGTCAGCAACATCGGCCCGCTGGAAGCTCGCTCTGCGGTGGATGTGCTGACCAACGACGAGCTGGCGCAAACCATCGCCGACATGAAGGCCACGCTGCAGGCTTTCAGCGGCCGTTGATCGCGGTCCCTCGGGACTGATACGGAGGACAAAACATGATTGATGCACAAGTCACGAGCGCGGTTGCGGTCGGCAATCTGAAAGCAATTTCGGAACAGCCGGCAATGCTTTCCAACCTCGCGTACTCGAATGTGGTCACCACCAACAATCTGGGACAGCAGAACGCGGTGGCGAATCAGCAAGCCGTCGGCGAACTGGGAATTCCGTTGGTGGCAAAGGCCACGAACACCATCGGCACCATCGGTCCGATGGAGGCCAGGTCCGCAGTGAACGTCCTGACCAACAACGCCTTGGCCCAGACCATTGCCGATCTCAAGGCCACGGTGAATGCCTTCGCAGCGCCCCCCGGCGGGAAAGCCAAGCCCGGATGGATGCCGATGCTCCGAAAACTGCTGGAGTGGGGAGTGTTGGTGGACGATTCTGGACGCGTGGTCATCCCTGAAGGTGTCACTGCGTTCTTTCCGGGAAAAGTCGCCAAGGAAGACATCTTGGTCGATCTTCAGCCCAACTACTTCACCGTGAAAGCCCGGGGTTTGTAAGCAGGTCAGTGGCTCAACGATGAAAGGTGAGGTGGCCAACAAGCCGCCTCACCTCTTTCGAACGGAGAAGAAAATATGGGAATTATCGAGATCAGAGGCGCAAGCGGCATCGGGTTGCAGAGCACGGCAGCGCCAGCCGTCGCGCTGTCAGGGTTGGCCAGCGCACAGCAGCCCTCGGCACTCTCCAATCTGGCTTATGCCAACCAGGTCGCCAGCAACGATCTGAGCGCCAAATCGCAGATCGCGCGCCAGGATGCCATGAACCGTTTGCGCCATTCGGTCGTGGCCTCGGCGGTGGCACGCATTCAAGGGCTGGGCCCATTGGCGACCAGATCCGCAGTGACCGCGCTCACTGGCAACGAAGGGGCCGAGTCTCTTGGCGGTCTAAAAGGCGCGATCAGCGCTTTCTCCAGCCGCCACGCAGCGGCAATACCTGGGCGAAGGGATCCTCCATGACCCAGGCAATCCAAGAACCAACACCCATGGAGCAACACAACGCCATGCTCATGGAGCAGATCCAGAGCCGGCTGAAAAGCGGATTCGACGCGGCATTGCAGGGCGGCAACTATTACGTGGTCCGAAGCAGCCTGACAGGCGTGCTGTCCGTTCTTGCATCGACCACCATCACCGACGACCACGACGTGGCTTTCGGCCCGCATCCGTTCTCCCAATGCATCGGCTATGTCAACTCCACCGTCGTGATGCGGACTGCGGAAAAAGAGGATTGGGAATCAGACCCCATCCTGACCCGGCCCACCCCGAAGCAAACCAAAGGCACCGAACAATGACCCAACCTACAGTCACGCCCCCCTCACCGTCGATGGCACAACTGGGCCAGATCGTCGAGGACATCGCCACCTCGATGACGAAGGTCGCCACGAACATCGCGATGCTCGGGGTCGAAGGCAATGCCGACGAGCAGACGCGGATCATCACGGAGGAAAACAACAAGGTGTTGGACCGCATCCGCCAGCTGTACCAATTGCCGCCTGCGCCGGAGCGATGACATGGGAGCCAGCGGCGCCATTGTGGATGCGCCCCTTTCTGCCGTGGCTGCGCTGAACGGAATTTCGCTCCCCAGCGCAGAGTCCTCGTATGCATTGATGGTCAAGGTGCTGCAAAACAATGCCAGTCCGCTGATCTTCGAATCGATGGCGCTGAGTGCCAGCGCCATCACACGGGGGTTGGTCGCCTACGAAACGACCATTGCCGTGGGCCATGCCCAAAGGCTCGAGTAACAGCATGCGGCGCGTTGAATCGGAATGGCGCCCGCTGCCCGAGCAGATCCTCGTGATGGCGTTCCCGCAGGCCTATTTGCAAGGTGCGCCGGCTCCAATATCTACGCTCGGCGAAAGTGGCTTCTTCTGCGTCCAAGCCATGGTTCAGCACATCGATGTGGACGCGCCTGACGTGGACTGGCTATGGCTGGCCCCACCCGAGCCGCTGACGGCAGGTTCGAGCAAGATCGGCTACCGCGCTATGGACAACACCCTGTCCCTACGCAGTGCTTTCGTCGCTGTGTCTGTGCGTGGAAAGCGCTATGAAGTGCAGTTCGTGCAACAGCCCGGTGAACTGGTGCAGACGCAAATGGTGAGGTTGCTGAATTCACCGCTGACCATCGATTGCCTGATGGCCGTTTCGTTCATCGCCAGTCTCATCAAGAAGATCCCGATCCCTCCGATCAAGGTGATCGTGGCCGTGATCGCGGTTGTGGCATTGCTTGCGTTGGGAATGGCCGTGTCGTTGTTGCGGCGCAGTTTCATCCTGGTACCAGAGCCCTTGCCGCTGTCCACCGACACCAACGGCGTGCCCATCACCATCGTTCCAGGCGTATCGGTCTCGAATGTCCTGCCACTCGAAAACGTGTTGGCAGAAAACCAGACCATCGCACTGCAGACGGTCAAAGCGGTTTATTGGTTAATCAAGGAGGTGAAATGATGTCTGCGACCGGGACGAACACGGCATGCGTCCAATCAGGAGAGTCCATGGATAACTACACGGGTTTCGACACGGCAAATTTTCCGGGGATGAAGTGCATGGAATGGCTGAAGTCCAACACGGGACTGACTTGGTGCGGGTTCTACCTTGCTCCAGCGCCCAGCCACCAGAACACCAGTTGGATGAATCAAAGGAAGGCGCTGTCGAAGCAAGGATGGGGTTTGGCGCCCATTTACGTGGGGCGGCAAACATGCGGCCCGGGCGCTCAAAACCCCACTGGCAGCCAAGGCAGCACCGACGGGGCGCAGTCAGCGCATTTGGCCGGCGTCGCGGGCTTTGCGCCGCAGTCCACCCTTTATCTGGACTGGGAAGATGGCAGCCCTCCTGGCGCCGAAGCCATGGCGTACATCAACCACTGGATCGCCGCAGTCATCGCAGCAGGGTATCAGCCAGGCCTTTACTGCTCGCATGTCGTTGCGCCGACGATGAAAAAGAGCGTCTCGACCACCAATCCGGCAGCGACTTTGCGGATGTGGGTCTGGAAAGTGACAACGGCCGCCCGGCATCGGTACGACGGCGACATCCGCAAGCTGCAGCCTGCCGATCCGGCGGGGAGCGGTACCGATGCCGACCTTTGGCAGTTCGAGCAGAACGCGGTGCTGACATTGCCCGATACGCACTGCGACGGACTCCAGTTGGATCTGAGTTGGTCCACACTGCAAGACCCGCACAGCCCAGCCCCACAGAACGGAAAGGCGTGAGCCGATATGGGTGGCGCGATGGTCTGCCAGCCACTGAGTTTTTGATCTCCAGGGCATAGGCCACCGCCCATCCCGACCGGAAACACCCGGTCACAACACTTCGCGCCGCGGCGACACCGGCTTGACGTTGGCCGATCACTATGGAGGTGCTGACAAAGACACAGCGCTTTTCCAAAGGAGTTCGTCATGACCCGTAAGGCCATTGCACTCACTGCCGCGTCCATCGCCCTGGCTTCGCTGGGCTCCATCACCACGGTCGCGCAGGCCGCCACCAGTGCCACGGTGATCGTGCAATCCGGCGGGCCGGTGTACCAGCAGCCCGGGCCCGTGATGGTGCAGTACCAGGCACCGCCCCCACCTCGCCGGGAAGTCGTGCCGCCCCCACGCCGCGGCATGGTCTGGGAGACCGGTCACTGGGAATGGCGCGGCCACCGCCATGTCTGGGTGGCAGGCCATTGGGTTCGCGCCCGCCCCGGCTATGCCTATCGCCAGCCGGCCTGGGTGCAGCACGACGGCCGCTGGGAAATGCGCCGGGGCGGCTGGGACCGCGATGGCGACGGAGTGCCCAACCGCCAGGACCGCCGTCCGGACAACCCGAACCGGTACTGATCCCATGCCCCGCAGGATCGCGGGGGCGCCGTGCAGCCTGCGGCGATCCCGCACATGGTGCACGTGCCCTACAAGGGCGGGCCCGAGGCCATCACGTCGGTGGTGCGGGGCGAGACCTGCAGCATCCTGAACCGGGTGCAGACCGTGCTGCCCCACCACAAGGCCGCCAAGGTGCGCCTGCTGGGCGTGACCACCGCCAAGCCCGTGGCCGCCGTGAAGGAGGTGCCCACCATCGCATCGAGCGGCCTGCCGGGCACCCGGGGCTTCGACAGCTCGATCTGGTTCGGTGTCTTCGCGCCCAAGGGGACCGACGCCGCCGTGGTGCAAAAGCTCAACACCGCCCTGCGCCAGGTACTGGAGCAGCCCGATATCCGCGAACGGTTCGAATCGCAGGGCAACGCCGTGCGCATCGAAACACCCGAGCAGTTCCGCCAGACCGTCCATGCCGACCGCGCGAAGTGGGCCCAGGTGGTGAAGGACGCCAAGATCAGCATCGATTGAACGCGGGGTTTGCGCCGCGCGCCTTCGCTGCTACGATGCCACCCGCAGGAGAGCGAACGGTCCACGGGCCGTTCCACCGAAGGCGCAAACTCCCATACACGCTCAGGTCCCGTACTGCACCACCATCAAAGCCGTCTGGAGAGCCGCCATGCATGCCATGGCGCACCGAAGGAGCAAGCCCCTCGCCGCGTTGGCGCAGGGTGAATCTCTCAGGTACCAAGGACAGGGGGAGCGGCAGCACGGCAGATCGCCGTCGGCTGCACGCTATCAATTAAATAGCAACACTCCGGCGATCTGCTTGCGCAAACCTTCAAAAAGGCTTGTGAATCATGCGCGTGATCGTTCTCGGTGCCGGCCTGCTCGGCACCACCTCCGCCTATTTCCTGCAGCAGCTCGGCCATGAAGTGACCGTCATCGATCGCCAGGGCACCCCCGGCGCCGAGACCAGTTTTGCCAACGGCGGGCAGATCTCGGTGAGCCACGCCGAGCCCTGGGCCAACCCGAGCGCTCCGCTCAAGGTGCTGAAGTGGCTCGGGCGCGAGGACGCCCCGCTGCTGTTTCGCCTGCGCGCCGACATGCGCCAGTGGCTGTGGGGCTTGCAGTTCCTGCGCGAATGCACGCCGGCGCGCACGCGGCACAACATCGAGCAGATCGTGCGCCTGGGCACCTACAGCCGCGACACGCTGCAGCAGCTGCGCCGCGACACCGGCATCCAGTACGACCAGCGCACGCAGGGCATCCTGCACTTCTACACCAGCGCCGAAGAGTTCGACGGCGCGCTGGCCCCGGCCGAGCAGATGCGCGCCCTGGGCTGCGAACGCCAGGTCGTCGGCGCCGACGAGGCCGTGCGCCTGGAACCTGCGCTCGCGCACATCCGCCCGCAACTGGCCGGCGCCACCTACACGGCCGAGGACGAGTCGGGCGACGCCAACACCTTCACGCGCGAACTGGCACGGCTGGCCGAAGCCGCAGGCGTGCAGTTGCGCACGGGCTGCCACATCACTGCGCTGCGCACCACGGGCGGTGCCATCGACCATGTCGAAATCACCAATGCCGAAGGGCGCTTCGAGCGCGTGCGGGGCGATGCCTTCGTGCTGGCCATGGGCTCGTTCAGCCCGCTGCTGGCCGAACCGCTGGGCGTGTGCTTGCCGATCTATCCGGCCAAGGGGTATTCGGTGACGATGCCCGTGCGCGATGCGTCGGCCGCGTACCAGGTGAGCCTGACGGACGACGAATACAAGCTCGTCTTCTCCCGCTACACCAGCGAGCGCGGCGACCGGCTGCGCATCGCCGGCACGGCCGAACTGAACGGCTACCAGCGCGACCTGAACCCCGTGCGCTGCGAGGCCATCGTGCGCCGCGTGGAGCAGCTTTTCCCCGGGGCCGGCGACACGTCCCAGGCGCAGTTCTGGACCGGGCTGCGCCCCGCGACGCCCAGCAACGTGCCGCTGATCGGCAGGACGAAGATCGGCAACCTGTTCCTGAACACGGGCCACGGCACGCTGGGGTGGACGCATGCCTGCGGCTCGGGCAAGTCCATCGCCCGCATCGTGAGCGGGCTGGCGCCGGAGGTGGACTTCGCCTTCACCGGCATGCCGCGGGCAGTGTCGCCTGCGCTCATGCCGGCGACTTGACGGTTTGCTATTATTTTTATAGCTATCAGCGCATGATTTCCTAGGGCGGGAGCCTCAAAAGGCTTGAAAGGCTTGTAAACCCCGCCCTGCCCGCGCCTGGCGGGGCGCTCACGGCCTGCAGGCGCTCCGCGCGGGTTCAGCCGCGCGTTCGCGCACTCAAGCCGGCGCCTGCTCGCTGGTGAACACGGTAAGCACGCCGGTGTAGCCATACAGCCGGTGGTGCGCGATCTCGCCGCCCGCGAAGAAGCCGACCAGCGGCACGTCGCCCAAGGCATGGCGCACGATCTGCAGCTCCGCGCTCGGCCCGCCGAAGTGCGGACCGCCGCGGCCGGAGCAGCTCACGTAGATCGCGCCCACCATGTGCCGCTGCGTGGATGCCTGCGGCGAAAGGTCGGCGCTGCCGCCCAGGGCCTGCGCCAGCGCGCGGCGCTCGCTGTCGGCCGATGGGGCCGGCGCGGGCAGGATCTCGGTTTCCTCGGGGGAGAGCTCTTCGCGGATCTCGGCGCAGATGCGCATCAGGTCGGCGCGCGCCGCCGTCACGTTGCGCTGGCAGAAGGCAAGTCGCATGCCCTCTTCCACATGGTCGGCCAAGGCAATGCCACGCCGGGTGGCATCGAGCCCCACGATGTGCCGCACCCGCGTGTCGGTGCCGAAATGGCCGGCACGGCCCAGCGGCTGCGCGCCGGCATCGATCAGGCCCGCGAGCGTGGCCCGCACTTCGCGCAGCGCGGGCTGCGGGTCGCCGTCCAGCGAAACATGCAGCGTATCGAGCAGCGCATCGAGCGCGGGCTGGCCGTCCAGCGACAGCACCACGTTGTCCTGCGCCTCGGTGATCGTGGCCAGCGGCCCCACGGGCTGGCAGCCCTGCGTGACGCGCGACAGCAGGCTCACGCCTTCGCTGAACGCCACGCCAGACAGGCCACCGTCGAACACGCCGCGCGCGCCGCCCTGTCCGGCCATGTTGCCGTTGCCGCCGATGGCGAACTGCACGCTGGCGTGGCGGCTGGCCGACAGGCCGCCGAACAGGTAGCCGGTGGCCGTGCGGTCGGCCATTTCATCGATCAGCTCGGCCAGGTCGGGCGTGCGCCCATCGGCATGCACGAGGGCCGTGTGCGCGACGAATCCGCTGGCCGCATTGCGCGCCAGCGGCGCCACGCCGGAGAAGACGCGATAGTGCTCGGGCGACAGGTCCAGCAGCATGATGGACAGCGCCGGCGCGTCGAAATACTCGGCGTTGTTGGCGGCCACGCCCACACCCACGGTGCCGCTCCAGTCGGTCACTTCGGGCAGCTCGGCCGACACGAAATCCAGCACGGCCTGGGCTTCGTCGGCGTAGTGGTCGGTGATGTACAGCAGTCCCAGGGTGGGGGCGCTGGCGTATTGCGGCAACGCCATCTGCGCACGCAGTTGCGCCAGCGCCAGCGCGGCCGCCATGCGCCATTGGGGATGCGTGGCATGGCCGTTGGGGAAGAGTTTCATGTTCGGGCTCAAGGTCTTCGCGGCCTTCCGCCGGAGCGGGCGGCCATGTCAAGGGAAACCGCGGTCACTGGCCCGCGCGTTTGCGGGGTGCAGCGGTCTTGGCGGCCGGGGGCGCGCTGGCATTGCGCCGCGCCGGTGCGGGACGGGGCGCTGCGGCCTTCTTCACCGGGGCCTTGGCCGGTGCAGCGGCTGCACGCGTGCTCCTGGCAGCGGCCGGCGCCGCGGGCCTTTTCGGGCTGCGGGCGGGCTTGGACGCAGAGGGAGACGGCACTCCGGCGGTGGCCATGCGCGCAGCCTCCTGCACGCCCTGCAACCCCTGGGCCGCCATTTGCGTCGCCATGTCGGTCGCGGTCTTGAAGGCCTCGGTCGCGGCACCGCGCGTGGCCTCCACTGCCGCTTGCTGCGAGGGATCGCCCAGCGCATTGGCCGCGATCTGCTGGAACTGGCTGGTCAGCGCTCCCCACCATTGCATCGGGTCCACCACGCCGGGCAGCGCGGAGGATGCGGGCGAAGCCGCTGCATCGTCGCCGTCGCTGCGGCCCGCACCGTCGTGGGCGGCGGCGTCATCAATGGGCGGCGCATGGTGCGGTGCGGGGCTGGCGCGGGCGGGCTCTGGTGCAGCCGCAGGCGTGTGTGCGGGTGCCGGCGCGGCCTTGGGCGCAAAGGCACCGGCCAGATCGCCCATCGCCACGTTCATGCCTTTGAGCGTGGCCAGCGTCATTTTCTGCACTTCCAGCGCCTGCACGGTGGCGGTCAGCGCGCGCGAGTTCTGTTCGAGCCAGAACTGCACGGCCTTCAACTCGTCGATGCGCTTTTCCAGCTCTTCCACGCTCAGCGTCGGCGCCACCCAGCTGGACAGGCTGGGCATCTGCGGCGCGCCGCCCGTTGCGCCCTTGGCGAGGTTCTGAAGAAAGTCGAAGCCCGGCACGAACCTGCCGAAACCGAAGGGAGATGTGTCGCTCATGGCTGTTCCTCTGCAATGCGCTGCATGGCGCCGGTGGGGGATGGGACAGCTTAACGCGATTGCCACGCCAGGCCAACGCTGCGGCCTTGTCGATGGCTTGCCACCCCATTCGGCCCGAACCGCTTTCTGCATGCGCCTTGCGCTTCGGAAACCCAGCATCCATGCCGCCTGGCGGGCGCAATCCGCGTGCGGCCCGCGCCTGCCGAAGCAAACCCCCTAGAATCCGGCGACCAGCATGCTGGAATGTTCACCACTTTTTCCGAGAAATACCAACACCATGGCAACTGCAAAGAAAACCACCGCACCGGCCAAGAAGGCCGCTCCCGCCGCCAAGAAGGCTGCAGCACCTGTCGCCAAGAAGGCCGCCGCACCCGCCAAGAAAGCCGCTCCCGTGAAGGCTGCGCCCGCGAAGAAGGCCGCCGCACCCAAAGCCAAGGCCCCTGTCGCCGCCAAGGCAGCGCCTGCAGCGCTCAAGCCGCTGAAGGACGTGTTCACGAAGACTTCGCTCATCGCCCATCTGGCACAGCAAGCCGGCGTCGAGCCCAAGGCCGCCAAGGCCGTGATGGCAGCGCTGGAATCGGCCATCCTGGCTTCGGTGCACAAGAAGGGCTCCGGCGAATTCACGCTGCCCGGCCTGATGAAGATCGGCCTGCAGCAAGTGCCCGCCAAGAAGAAGCGCTTCGGCAAGGATCCGTTCACGGGTGCCGAGCGTTGGTTCCCCGCCAAGCCCGCATCGGTCAAGATCAAGACCCGCGCGCTGAAGAAGCTCAAGGACGCCACGGTCTAAGCAGGCTTTGGCAGCTTAAGCAGCAGTGCCAACGCACTGCCAGCCCCTGAAAAACCGGCACCCGCGTGCCGGTTTTTTTATGCCCGCGCGCGGTGCATTCACACGTTTCGCTGCGCGCGATCAGGGTTCCAAATACCACTGCGCCAGGCGCTTGCGTTCACTGGGCCCCACGCCCAGCCGGTGCTCCAGATAGCGCTGCACGCCGCCATGGTCGGTATCGACGGCGTGCAAGGCGGCTTCGAGAAAATCCTCCTGCACGCGCCACAGCACGTTCAACACGGCCTCCGGTGCGCCCCCGGTCAATTGAGCCGGCCGGCGGTACAGGCCGTTGGTGAGAAGGTAGTCCTGCATCACCACATCGCGCGGCACGCCGAGCGCCATCAGGATGAGCGCCGCCGCAAAGCCCGTGCGGTCCTTGCCCGCGGTGCAGTGAAAGACCAGGGGCGTATCGTTGTCCAGCAAGTGTTCGAACAGCGTGGCGAACTCGCGCGTGTTGTGGGCCACGAACGCGCGGTAGGTATCGCGCATCAGTTCCATCGCGATCTCGGGCGTGAGCACGTGGCCGGAGATCGCCATCTCCTTGGCCCGCTGCACCACCGTGGGCTCGATGGACAAGGCGTGGTAGGCCACATCGGGCAATGCGTAGGCCAGCGTGGCACGCTCATGCTCGCCCCGAAAATCCACGGCCCGCGCCAGGCCGAGCGCTGCGAGGGCCTGCGCGTCCTCGGGCGTCAGCGCCGCCAGGTGATCGGAGCGGAACAGGCGCCGCCACCGCACGGGCCGGCCAGCGTCGCCCACATAGCCGCCGAGGTCGCGGAAGTTGGTGGCCCCCCGCAGATTCAGCGAACGGGTGAAGGGCTCTGAAGGGTTGGAATCGAGGTCGCTCATGCGCCCACTTTATGCGAAAGGCCTGGCACCGGATCCACCGCCGTGGCCGCCCCCCGCGCACTATCCGCGCTTTACCGGGTGCCCAGACCGCACGCATCACCCTATACTGCCCACGAGAAGTCAACCCCGCCGGGTGCGGTGCGCAGACCGTCGGGCCGCCCAGGGAAACGCTGGCAGCCCATTACCCGTGCCGCCGGTATGTCACCGCAGCATTCTGCAGTGCACGGGCGCCGGCTGGAACATGCCGGCATCGCGCAGTTGCCGGCACAAGAACAACAAGGGCCGATGCTTGCCCCACAGCAAAAGCGCTCGGTCGAGGTATTGCCAACCAATGAGCAAGGCCAGAGGGAGGGAGCATGGCCCCCCGGTCTTCCGTTCAACCAGTCTCAGGGGGGGAAGTCCATCCATGAAGAAGACGCTTGAAAACGCTTCCACCAGAAAGCTGCTGATGCTGCTGGTCCCGGCGCTGATCATCGTCCAGGTGGTGGCCTTCGTCTTTCTGCATTTCGCCAACCGCAACATCGCCCTGGAAAGCGTGGATTCCGCACTGGAAGGCGGAGCGCAGACGTTTCTGTACACGGCGGCCACCCGCAAGGACAACCGGCAGCAGACCTCGCTGCTGGTGACCAAGGACTACGGGCTGCAGTACACCATCTCCAACGGCAACCGCGCCACCATCGAGTCGGCGCTGTCCAGCCAGCTGGCCAGAACCGGGGCCGAGGTGATCGTGCTGACCGACCTCAACCACAAGATCGTGGCACGCGCTTCGGCGACGCAACTCTTGAACGAGCGCGACGAAGACCTGGACGCCACGCTGGAAGCCCTGGTGACCGAGATCAGCGAGACCGGGCGCAGCGTCGGCCCCCTCGCAGCGGGCGAACACACGCCGGTGCTCTACAACTGGGTGAAGTCCACGATCAGCGCGCCCATGCCGATCATGAACATCTTCCTGGGTTACCGCATCAACACCACGGCGGTGGAACAGTTCACCAAGATGACGCAGCTCAAGATGGCGTTTCTGTCGCAGGAAAGCGATGGCGACTTCGTCATCCATACCTCCACGCTGCCGGGCATCGTGTTGAACAACAGCATCCAGGAACACACGAATTCGTCCGAAAACTTTTCCGCCGAGGGCGCGGACGGCGCCCAGTACCGCGCCAAGGTCATCAACCTGGGCGGGCTGCGGGGCTCCAACGTCATCGCCGTCGTGGCCAAGCCTTTTGCGCCGGTCTTCTCGCCGTTCCTGCGGCTGGAAGGACTGTTCGCTGCCAGCATCCTGCTCAGTTCGTTCATCTCCATCCTCGCCGCCAACCACATCACCAACCGGGTGGTCATTCCCCTGGAAGACGTAGCGCACCGCGATGCGCTGACGCACCTGGCCAACCGCCGCCTCTTCGAGATCAACCTGCAAAACGCCGAGCAGAACCAGCAGGTGCTCAACACCGGCTACGCCATCCTGCTGATGGACCTGGACAAGTTCAAGGCCATCAACGACAACTACGGCCACGAAGCGGGGGACGCCGTCCTGAAGGAGGTGGCCCTTCGCACCCGCAAGCACGTGCGCGCATCGGACACGCTGGCGCGCCTGGGCGGCGACGAATTCGCCATCCTGATGCGCTCACAGGATCTGCAGCGCATCGAGGAGGCCGCCACCGCCATCGTCACCGCCATCCGCCAGCCCATTCAGGTGCGGCCCGATCAGTGGGTGAGCGTCGGCGCCAGCATCGGCATCGCCCGCTCACCAGAGAACTCGACCCTGGCAGCCCAGGTGCTGCACTGCGCCGACCTCGCCATGTATGCGGCCAAACAGCAAGCCTGCGGGCTCCAGGTGTACGAAGAGCCGCCAGCCGCGTGAGGGGCTTTTTCGGCGTGCTGCGCAGCAGGCATAGCTGGCCAGAAGCACCGACACGGCTGCCCGACGTAGAGGCAATCGCCCCCATGCGCAGTCGGCAATACGTGGACCTTCGGGCCAGTTGGCAAAGGTGCGCGCAACCGCGAGAAGGCTTTGTTCTCGCACATCTTCAGAGGCCAAGGAATGGGGTTTCACCACCGCGCAGAACCCCTGCCGGGGGTGGTGCGCTCGCGCTACGTCACGGACAACGAATTCGGGGGCGTTCGGGCCAATGCACCTCCCCCCGTGATCGATGCGATGGGCATTGCGCTACTCACAGGCTAACGCCCAGCCGATGTGCCCAAGATCAAGCGCGCCGACATTCGGGATGGCGCTCCGCTCTGTGGGTCGTTCAGACTATTGAGCCGGCTGCAATGAACTTGAATCAAGCGGCATAACGAACGTGCTCATGTTCAAAGTAGCTCTTGATCCGCGCGGGTTGTCGCTGCACGCTGCGCAGGTGACGTGCGGTAGCCTTGACGAGTTGCAGCTTGGTTCGGGCCGGGGCGAGCTTCGTGACCGCCTGCTTGAGGTCGGCATTGG
>NZ_BQXQ01000055.1 GCF_030159055.1 Acidovorax sp. SUPP3334 | reverse complement strand
ACGCATCGACCACTTCGTCACCGCCTACAACGCCAACTGCCAACCCTTCAGGTGGACCGCCACCGCAGATTCGATACTCGAAAAGCTGCATCGACTTTGCTCACTTATCAGCGGGACAGAACACTAGGTCGTGTCAGGGCCTCACGTCAGGCAAGCAGGTCGTGGAGCGATTTATGCAGACTTTAGACACAAGGAGATGAACTGAGTGGCTGGCAGCGCATGAGCCCAAGGTCTGTGTTATCGGTGGAGGCATCCCTTCGTCGAAAGCCTTGTCCGCGTATTTTTACGCTCAGGAATTAGTCAGGCCCACAAAAGTAGTACATAATAGAAGTCTTCCAACGGAGGGGTGCTTGACAAACCTCTTATGGACCAAGAAGTTAGGGCTAAAGCGAGTATCTCGTTCCCTGCTTCAATTTTGTAAGGGAAGCTTCGGCTTCCCTTTTTTATTGCGTGTGGCGGTTATTCTTTCAGGATGGCAGATCCGTATTTGGAGCGTTGCGCACCTGCGTGGCCCGGGTTACGCTTGAATGCAAGACGCGCGCCGTGCGGCAGGCGCCCCGATGGTGAAATTGGTAGACACTGCGGACTTAAAATCCGCCGCTTCCTGAAAAGGGGCGTGCCGGTTCGACCCCGGCTCGGGGCACCATTACGATTCGATCATGTCAAGTTACAACGCTCCCTTTGAAATCCATGTCCATGGTCAGGTCCAGTTGCGTGCTGATGCGGGATTCGACCAGTTGCAAGAAGCCCTGAAGCCTCTCTGGAAGTACGCTGGCGCTCGTTCGCTGGCCGATGGGGCGGCCAGTGCCTATGAGGAAGAGCCGGGCATTCAGTTCGATGCCAAGGAGCACATGCTTCAGATCTGCTGGACGGTGCGCGGCGACGAGGACTTTCGCCAGTCGCTCGATGAAATGTGCATGAGCCTCAACGAGTTGTCGGAACAGGGCGCAGCCATCGAGGTCACCTTTTACGACACCGATTTCGACGAGGACGAAGAGGATGACGGAACCGAGGCACGCGACGATTTTGTGATGCTGTTCGTGGGCCCGACACCTGCCGCGATCATGCAGGTGCAACGCGATCTGCTCGTGCAGGATGTCGTGAACATGATGGAACGTCATTTCGACGGGGCTGAGCTTGGCGGTGTGGTTGCTGAGATCGACAAGCTTTTTTCCCAGCGCTTCGATGCTTTGGTGAACTCGCTGGAGATCGGCAAGCCTCCACGTGGCAGCGGCGGTTCGGGCGGCGGCCATGGTGGCAGCGGCGGCCGTCGGCCCCGCCATCTTCACTGAAAATTCTGGCTTTTTATTGAAGCTTGCAGCCGCTTTGCGAAGCGGCTGCCGATCTGTGATGCTGATCGAATTGCCTTATCTCCGCGCGTACCCCGAAGCCTTGCAGGAGCAGGTGCGCACGCTTGTGGCGGAGGATGGATTGGGCGCTATGCTGCAGCGGCGCTATCCGCAAGCGCATGCCGTGCGCACGGACAAGGCGCTCTATCAATATGCAGCCGAACTGAAGGCCCGCCATTTGCGCAAAGCCGATACGGTGCAGAAGGTGGTCTTCGACAGCAAGATCCACGTGGTGCGACATGCCTTGGGCCTGCACACTTCGTCGGCACGTGTGCAGGGTGGGCGCTTGACGGCAAGGCACGAGATCCGCATCGCGTCCATGTTCAAGCAAGTGCCGGAGGAGTTCCTTCGCATGATCGTCGTGCATGAACTTGCCCACCTGCGTGAGAAGGACCACGGCAAGGCGTTCTATCAGCTGTGCGAGCACATGGAGCCGCGCTACCACCAGTACGAGTTCGATACCCGCTTGTATCTGACGCACATAGAGCAGGCGGGTGCCCGCCTTTGGAATACTTGAATGCTATTGAATCGATAGCGGTATGCCGGCGTATTTATTGCGCTGGAGCCCGATTTGGCATCTGATCCATTGGCAGCACGCCTGGCGTTGGAACGGCTGCGGTGCTGCAGCAACTGACAGGCAACTGGAGCCAACGATGCGCTGCAGCCTGGAGCGGCGGCAATGCGCCAGTGGTGAGCAACTGCACGCGCTCATGACTCGGCGAAGCGGCGTTGTCATCGGCTGCAGCCAGCAAGCCCGTGGCTTCCAGCAGCCGCCGTGTTTGCCGCGCAACGGGCTCCCCAGTGTCCACCAGACGGACGCCATCGCCGACCAGCGCACGCAGCACTTCTTCTGCAAAAACATAGTGCGTGCAGCCCAGCACCAGCGTGTCGATGCAGCCTTCAGCCGTGCCGAACGCTCCCATGGCGCCGAGGTACTGTTCACACAACGCTCGCACCTTCGACGCCTCTGACAGGGGGGGCGCCGCGTGTTCGGTGCTTTGCTCGATGGCGTAGGCCAGACCATCGCAAGGCTGGACGACGAAATCGGCCTGTGATTGCAGCGAGCCCAGCAGCAGCGCGAATTTGCTGCTGGTGAGCGTACCCCGCGTGCCGATCACACCGATCCGCCGGGTGCGGCTCAGCGCGACCGCTGGTTTGATGGCGGGCTCCAGGCCCACCAGCGGCAGGTCCGGACATTGGGTCCGCACTTCATGGATCGCAGCGGCGGTCGCGGTGTTGCAGGCCACGACCAGGGCTTTGATGCCGTGCCGGGCCTGGAGATGGCGGGTAATTGCATGGCTGCGGGCGGCGACATAGGGATCGCCCCGTTCACCGTAAGGGGCGTACCCGCTGTCGGCCACATAGACGAAGCGTTCGTGCGGCAACTCGGCCTGGAGCGCGCGAAGAACGCTCAATCCACCGATGCCACTGTCGAACACCCCGATGGGGCGCTGCTGCGTCGTTTCTGCCGTCATGGTTGCTTCTTCGAATGCCCTGCGCTGCCAATGAAAACGGGAGGACCGGCCGGCAGGCCCTGCGAATGGCGGCTCGCTCGGCCTGGATCAATCACCGCGCCATCAGCGAGCCTGCCGTTCACCGGGCCTTGAGTACCGTCAAACGGCGACGAGGTCGATGGACTTGAATTCGCCCGTGGCGATGCGTTTTTGCCATTCCGCCGGGCCGGTGATGTGGGCGCTCGTGCCGCCTGCATCCACGGCCACCGTCACGGGCATGTCCACCACGTCGAATTCGTAGATGGCTTCCATGCCCAGGTCGGCAAAGCCCACCACCTTGGCGTCCTTGATGGCCTTGCTGACCAGGTAAGCGGCTCCGCCCACGGCCATCAGGTAGGCGCTTCGGTGGTTCTTGATGGACTCGATGGCCACCGGGCCGCGCTCGGCCTTGCCGATCATGGCGATCAGGCCGGTCTGCTCCAGCATCATGTCGGTGAACTTGTCCATGCGCGTCGCCGTGGTCGGGCCGGCAGGGCCGACGGCTTCGCCCTTCACCGGGTCCACCGGACCCACGTAGTAGATGACGCGGTTGGTGAAGTCCACGGGCAGTTTTTCGCCCTTGGCCAGCATGTCCTGGATGCGCTTGTGGGCTGCGTCGCGGCCGGTGAGCATCTTGCCGTTGAGCAGGAGCGTGTCGCCGGGTTTCCAACTGGCGACTTCTTCCTTGGTGAGCGTGTCGAGATTCACCTTCTTGCTCTTGTTGTAGTCGGGCGCCCAGTTCACGTTGGGCCACAGGTCCAGGGATGGCGGTGTCATGTAGACGGGGCCGGAGCCGTCCATCACGAAGTGCGCGTGGCGCGTGGCGGCGCAGTTGGGGATCATCGCCACGGGCTTGCTGGCCGCGTGCGTGGGGTACATCTTGATCTTGATGTCGAGCACGGTGGTCAGGCCGCCCAGGCCCTGGGCGCCGATGCCGAGGGCATTGACCTTCTCGTACAGTTCCAGGCGCATTTCCTCGATCTTGTCGAGCTTGTCGCCGCGCGACGACTTGGCTTGCAGCTCGTACATGTCCAGGTCGTCCATCAGGCTTTCCTTGGCCAGCAGCACGGCCTTCTCGGCAGTGCCGCCGATGCCGATGCCCAGCATGCCCGGAGGGCACCAGCCAGCGCCCATGGTGGGCACGGTCTTGAGCACCCAGTCCACCACGCTGTCGCTGGGGTTCAGCATGATCATCTTGCTTTTGTTCTCGCTGCCGCCGCCCTTGGCCGCCACGGTGATGTCCACCGTGTTGCCGGGCACGATCTGCGCGAAGATCACGGCAGGCGTGTTGTCCTTCGTGTTCTTGCGGTCGAACTGGGGGTCGGCCACGACGCTGGCGCGCAGCGTGTTGTCGGGGTGGTTGTAGCCGCGTCGCACGCCGTCGTTGATGGCGTCTTCCAGGCCGGCGGGGAAGCCTTCGAACCGCACGTCCATGCCCACTTTGATGAAGACGTTGACGATGCCCGTGTCCTGGCAGATGGGGCGCTGGCCGGTGGCGCTCATCTTGCTGTTGGTGAGGATCTGCGCGATGGCGTCCTTGGCGGCCGGGCTCTGTTCACGCTCGTAGGCGCGCGCCAGATGGGTGATGTAGTCGGCCGGGTGGTAGTAGGAGATGTACTGCAATGACGCAGCAACGGACTCCACGAGGTCGTGGTACCGGATGGTCGTGGTCATGGTGGGATATGTTTTTGGGGAAAGAACGGACCGCGCAATTATCGCCGCCCGCTCCGGACGGCGCTGGCGGCCGCGGGCTGGGCGCTCAACCGCGCTGCGTCATGTCGAACGGGAGGCTGCCGGCGACTTCGAGCGCGCCGAGCACCGACGGCGCGAAGTCCGCCGAGCCCTCCGGCTTGTCGCCCTGTGCCCAGGCCAGCAGCACGTCCGCCGGCATGGGGCGGGCATAGAAAAAGCCCTGCAGCTCGTCGCAGCGCATGGCCAGCAGGATGTCGCGCTGCCCGCTGGTTTCCACGCCTTCGGCCACCACGCGCAGGCCCAGCGCATGGGCCAGCCGGACCACGGCGTCCACCACGGCGCGGGCATCTTCCTCGTGTTCGAGGTCGTTCACGAAGCTGCGGTCGATCTTGAGCTGCTGGGCCGGCAGCTGGCGCAGGTAGTTCAGGCTCGAATAGCCCGTGCCGAAGTCGTCGATGGACAGAAAAACGCCGATGCGCGCCAAGCCCTCGAACGTGCGCTGCGTGGCCTTGGTGTCTTCCATGGCCACCGACTCGGTGATCTCGCACAGCAGTTGCGAGGCGTCCAGCCCGTGGAACTGCAGCGCATGCTCGATGCGCTCGGCCAGCCCGCTTTCGCGCAACTGGTGCACCGACAGGTTGATCGCCACGCGCATGCGCAGGCCGCTGCGGGCCCAGTCGGCCATCTGCCGGCAGGCTTCTTCGATGACCCAGTTGCCCAGTTGGCCGATCAGACCGAACCGCTCGGCCAGGCCGATGAACACCAGCGGGCTCACCATGCCGCGCTGCGGATGGTTCCAGCGCAGCAGCGCTTCCACGCCGTTGATGCGGCCGCGCTTTCCGTCGATCTTGGGCTGGTAGTGCAGCGAAAGCTCGCCGCGGGCCAGCGCGTGGCGCAGGTCGTTTTGCAGTTCTAGCTGATCGGAGGCATCGGAGCCCATGTGCGGCTCGAACATCGCGTAGCCGTTGCCGCCCGCACGCTTGGCGGCGTACATGGCGGCGTCGGCATTGGCCACCAGCTTGTCGCGATCGCCGTGGTCGGGATGCACCACGATGCCGATGGAGCAGCCGATCTGCACCTGGCGGCCGGCCACCTGGAAGGGCTTTGCGATCGCGGCCAGGATGCGGTTGGCGACTACGGTGCAGTCGGCCGCATTGCCGACGTCTTCCAGAAGCAGCAGGAATTCGTCGCCCCCCACGCGCGCCACGGTATCGCTCTCTCGCGCCTCGGCGCGCAGCCGCTGCGCGGCTTCTATCAGGATGGCGTCGCCGGCGGCATGGCCGAACGAGTCGTTGATGGGCTTGAACCCGTCCAGATCGACGAACAGCACTGCCAGGCGATCCACCACGCGGTGGTGGTTGACGCGCTCCAGGCGCAGCAGTGCGTGGATCAGGCGGTCTTCGAACAGCAGGCGGTTGGGCAGGGCGGTCAGGGCATCGGCGAAGGCGCGCTTTTGTAGTTCGGCATTGGCCTGGTGCAGCTTGGCATTGCTTTCCTTGAGCGACTGGGTGAGGCGGCGGGCGGTGTTTTGCAGCCGCGCATCGAGGATGGCGATGAACAGCGTGCTGATCAGCAGCACCAGCGTGGCGATCACCACCATGGCGGTCAGCCCCGCGCCGCCCAGCGCGTTGGCGCTCAGGCACACGGTGCCTTGGGGGAATTGGGCAGCGGCCATGCCGATGTAATGCATGCCGCAGATCGCAACGCCCATCACGAGCGATGCCCCGGCCTGGAACAGCCTGCGGCGCGTGCCGCGCATGGGCTGCAGAACCTGAAAGAGCCACAGGGCCGTGGCCGAGGCGAGCACCGCCACCACGACGGAAAGCACGACGTATCCGGCGTTCCAGACGATGCCGATGGACAGGTGCAGTGCCTGCATGCCGATGTAGTGCATGGCGCTGATGCCGATGCCCATGGCCAAAGCCCCCGCCACCAGGTGCGGCCACCGGAACCCGGCTAGGCCCGCCATGCCCAGCGCCACGCCGCAGGCGGCAACGGCGGACAGCCATGACACGAAGGTGAGTCCTCCGGTGAAGCCGAGCGCGATGGGGAGTTCGAAGGCCAACATGCCCACGAAATGCATGGACCAGATGCCCGTGCCCATCACCATCGAGCCTGCGGCCCACCACGCCAGGCCGATGTACCGCTGCGAAGTGCGCACCCGTCGCGCCACGGCCAGCGTGACGTAAGAGGCCAGCACCGCCACCGCAAACGATGCGGCAACCACCAGCGGATCGTGGTGGGACGGCAGAAAGCCGGTCAGCGGGTGGGCAAGTTCGGACGACATCGGGAGGGCATGGAGGCCGGAAGTCGGCGCGGGAGGGTTTCCAAGTGTATCCATCGCCGGTTTATTACGCGCCCGGCAGGGTCTCTGCACACCAAGGCCCCAGCCAATGAGAATGGTTTTGTTTCGCGTATGCTTTTGAAAGCCCGCGCACTCCGGGTGCGCCACCTTGCTTCTTCACCACTGGACCCAGCCCGACATGACGACCACCCGCATCGAACGCGACACCTTTGGCCCCATCGAAGTCCCCGCCCACCAGCTGTGGGGCGCGCAGACGCAGCGTTCGCTGCAGAACTTCGACATCTCCGGCGAACAGCAGCCGCGCGAGATCATCAAGGCGCTGGCGCAGGTCAAGCGCTCGTCCGCCGTGGTCAACCAGGCGCTGGGCCTTCAGGACGCGAAAAAGACCGACGCCATCGTGGCTGCGGCCGATGAGGTGATCGCCGGCCGGCATCCCGGCGAATTCCCGCTCGTGGTCTGGCAGACGGGTTCGGGCACGCAGAGCAACATGAACGTCAACGAAGTGCTGGCCAACCGCGCCAGCGAACTTCTGGGTGGCGAGCGCGGCGAATCGCGCCTGGTGCACCCCAACGACGATGTGAACCGCAGCCAGTCGAGCAACGACGTGTTCCCCACGGCCATGCACGTGGCCGCCGTGGAGGCGCTCACGCACCGCCTGCTGCCCGCCATCGCCAAGCTGCGCGCCACGCTGGCGCAAAAGGCGAAAGATTTCGACGGCATCGTGAAGATCGGGCGCACCCATCTGCAGGACGCCACGCCGCTCACGCTGGGCCAGGAGTTTTCCGGCTACGTGGCGCAGCTCGACCACGGCGAGCGCCATGTGCGCGCGGCGCTGCCCCACCTGTGCGAGCTGGCCCTGGGCGGCACCGCCGTGGGCACGGGCCTGAATGCGCCCAAGGGCTACGCGGAGCAGGCCGCGGCCGAGCTGGCGCGCCTGACCGGGCTGCCGTTCGTCACGGCCCCCAATAAATTCGAGGCCCTGGCCTCGGTCGATGCGCTGGTGCATGCGCACGGCGCTTTGAAGACGCTGGCCGCCAGCATGATGAAGATCGCCAACGACGTGCGCTGGCTGTCCAGCGGACCGCGCAGCGGCATCGGCGAGTTGAGCATTCCCGAAAACGAACCTGGCTCGTCCATCATGCCGGGCAAGGTCAACCCGACGCAGAGCGAGGCCGTCACGATGCTGGCCGCCCAGGTGTTCGGCAACGACGTCGCTATCAACTTCGGCGGCGCTTCGGGCAATTTCGAGCTGAACGTGTTCCGCCCGATGGTGGCGCACAACTTCCTGCAAAGCGTGCGGCTGCTGGCCGACGGCATGGTGAGCTTCAACGACCACTGCGCCGTGGGCATCGAGCCCAACCGCGACCGCATCGCCGAGCTGGTGGACCGCTCGCTGATGCTGGTGACGGCGCTCAACACGCACATCGGCTACGACAAGGCCGCCTACATCGCCAAGAAGGCGCACAAGGAAGGCACCAGCCTGCGCGAGGCGGCCGTGGCATCGGGCCACGTGACCGGCGAGCAGTTCGATCAGTGGGTCGTGCCGGGCAACATGGTCGGCCGCTGAGCGGTCCGATGCCGCCCCGAGCCGCATGAGCGGTCACTGGGCTGCGTTTGTGCCACAACCCAACCCAACGCAATGCAGTGCAATGCAATGCAGCTCGCACGCCGGCTGACCGGACTCACGGGTGCCCCGACGGCCTCAGTGCGTGGTCTTGCGGTCGCGCCTGGCCCGCGGCGCCCGGTCTTTCTGGCGCAGAAAGGCCAGCAACCGCCGCTCCGCCGCCTGCAGCGCGCGGGGCGTGTTCGTGCCGCCGATGCGGTCCCACAGCACCTGCATGTCCGGCCCCGCGTCGGACGTGAGGCGCGATCCCAGCGCCAGCACCGACGGGTGCACGTAAGACTTCTTGCAGACCGCTGGCGTGTTGCCCAATTGCCGCGCCACCTCGGCCAGGATGTGCTTGGCCGTCACGGCCGGCGTGCCGGGCTGCTGTGAGCAGGCCAGCCGCGTCAGTTCCAGCGCCTGCACCGTGCCGTGCCAGGTGCGGAAGTCCTTGGCGGTGAAATGCTCGCCCTCCTCGGTGCCGGTGATTTCGCGCAGGTAGTCGTTCACGTCGCCGGAATCCACCGCGTGCAGCGTGCCGTCCTCGTCTTCGTATTGGAAGAGCTCCTGCCCCGGCAACTGCTGGCAGCGGCGCACCACGCGGGCGACGCGCGGGTCGTCCAGCATGGCTTCTTGCTGCACGCCGCTCTTGCCGCGAAACCGAAGGCGCAGCCGGTTGCCGCGCAGGTCCGCGTGGCGGTTGCGCAGCGTGGTCAGGCCATACGAGCGGTTGGCGCTGGCGTATTCCTCGTTGCCCACGCGCATGAAGGTGGTGTCCAGCAGGCGCACCAAGGTGGCCAGCACGCGTTCGCGGGTGAGAGCGCGGCCCGGCGTGGCACGCAGGTCGCGGGCCACGCGGGCGCGGATGCGGGGCAGGGCGCGGCCGAAGGCCTGCATGCGCTCGAACTTGGCCTCGTCGCGCTGCAGGCGCCAGTCGGCGTGGTAGCGGTATTGCCGCCGGCCACGGGCGTCGAGCCCGGTCGCCTGCAGGTGGCCGTTGGGCAGCGGGCAGATCCACACGTCGGTGTAGGCCGGCGGAATCGCCAGGCGCTGGATGCGGGTGACCTCGTCGGGATCGGTCAGCCATTTCCCGTCGGGCTGGCGGTAGCGGAAGCCGTCCCCCTGGCGCTCGCGGGTCAGGCCGGGCATGTCGGGGTTGACGTAGCGCAGGCCATGGGCAAGGCGGGTTGCGGGCGGGCGTGCTGCCGAAGCGGCAGCCTGAGCGGTGGCGGTGCGTGGCATGGGTGGAGCAGCAGGCGGTTTGGCAAAAGGGGGCGGGAAGTGCGCCCCCCGATCTCAGCCCACCCGGGGCGGGGCGGCTGTAGGCGGTAGCCTGCTGCGCTGGTGGGAGCGCATCCGCGCCGTGTTGGCCCGTGGGCGGGCTCTGCCGCAGGGCAGGGGGAATAATGGCCTCCAGGGCAATATTCACTAGGGGATATTGCTATGAAAAATATAGCATTTGATGCTGCCCGGCCGTTTGGGCTTGCGCGCCGATGCTCGACGCTTCGGGTCTGCGCAAACGGATTCGCGGCGTTCGGCCCGGCACGGCGACCAGGGGTTAATGTCTGATCGATATGCCATGGGCTTGCACCGCTCCATTCCCCTCGTTCACCGGCCAGCGTGGCAACGCTGACTATTCATGAATCTTTTACGCCTTCGCTCGCTGTTCACTGGCAAAGCCCCCTTGCCCGCTGGCCCTGCGGCTGTGGGGGAGTCTTCCAGGCCTGCGGCGGTGGCTTCCCGCTCCGGCCCCACTGGCGACGTGCCTTCCGGGCTGTCCGTGCGCCGTGGCGAGACCCTGGACGCGGATCGCTCACCTTCGCAGCCATCGCTGCGGCGCCAGAACGCCGTGCTGCCTGAACGCGGTTCGGCGGCCCTGCGGTCTGCCTGGCTCACCTTGCCGACCGGAATGCAGGGGCCGCTCGCGCAATTGATGTCGCCGCCCGTGGACCAGGAACTCCCCTCGGGCAGCCGAGGCCCGTTGGCGGCGCTGATGCACCACGATGCCAAGGCGATCCAGGCGGCACAAGCGCTTTCGGTGCGTCATGCCGAGGACCAGGGCGCTGCCATGCCCGTCGCCCAGGGGATGGAGCGCACCGTGGCTGCGCCCAGCCATGGATGGGGCGCAGCACCCGCCGGGGGCACGGGCGAAATCGAGATGGAGATCGTGTCCGACGACGACGGACCGCCAACGCCGCGCATATCGGGCCCTGCTGTGCCCGTGGATGCCGCGCTGGGAGTGGCGCTGACATCCACCGCCGGGCAGACCGGCACCGCTGGCCCGCCGGACCCCGAGGCCCCGGCAAACGCGCTGCCAACCTCGCGCCGCAGCAAGGACAAGATCGAAAAGAAGATCGATCTGGTCCGGCAGCCGGATGCCCATGTGTCGGCCCTGCCTCCCGCCCAAATCTCGGCGCTGTCCCAGGCGCTGGGTTTGCATGGCGCGCCGGCCGGTGCGCCGGCCGACGTGCAAGCCGCTGCATCGACCGCCCAGGCGGTCGCCCATCGGCTGCAGGGCTTGCGACTGGGTGAGGTCTTCACGCAGTACGACGGCGCTCAGGAGGCGCGACGCATCAAGGACTCCGCGCTGGTGAAGGGGGCCTCCAGTGAAAAACGCCAACTGCTGCAGCAACTGGCGGTGAAAACGCATCTGTGGCTGCGCGAGCGGGAAACCGTCGATCCCGTCACGCAGCGACAGAAAGTCGAGGTGAGCATCTATTTCGATGGCATTCCCGACCGGGCCGGCAACCAGGTCAAGCGGGTCATTCAGGGCGGGATCGGCGATGTCTACCGGAAAGCCTGCGAGGCGGGGCAACTCGTGGCGAACATCCTGCAGGAAAGGGCCGAATCCGCCTCCGCGCCGGACGTGGAAATCGTCCACGTTTGCGGCCTGTCCATCGGGGGCGGATCCGCGCAGATGTTCACCAAGGCCTTGCAGGGGCACGTCGCCCTGGAAACGCCTCCCTCGCTCGTACTTCTGGACCCCGCTTTGCTCAGCCGGGCTCAGGCCCGGCATGCGGCCAAGGGGACGGTGCTGGTGCCCGAGAAGCGGCCGGTCGAGGGACTGATCATCACTTTGGACTACGAACAAAAGCCGCGCAGAAACCTGGTGGACAACCTGCGGTACCTGGGCTATCAACCAAAAGGAATGGTTCGCCTTGCGCTGGGGCTCAAGAGCGACGACGGTGTCGATTCCCAGCCTCCGAAGCCTTCTGAGGCCAAGGTGTTCGGCCAATTCCTGGGCTACCACTCCAATCGCCATCATTACGAAAAAGCACTGCTTCGCTTCGCTGGCACCGCGCCGTCCGCCTAGGGCGACGCGGCGCTGCAGGAGCCTGCTGCGCCAGTGTCGCCCGCGTCTTCGTCGAACGCGAACCCGACGCCGTACACCGAACGGATCCACTCCACGCCGTCGCCGCTGGCGGCCTTGAGCTTCTTGCGCAGGTTCTTGATGTGGCTGTCGATGGCGCGCTCGTTCACGTCCAGGGTGTCGCCGTAGGCCAGGTCGAGCAGTTGCGCGCGCGAGAAGATGCGCCCGCTTTGACGGGCCAGTGCCTGCAGCAGGCGAAATTCGCGCGGGGTGAGCGCTACGGGCGCGCCGCGCAGCGTGACCTGCCAATGCACCTCGTCCAGCGCCAGCACCGGCGGGCTGGCGGGGGCGGCCCCCGCGGATGCCGGGCCTTGCGCGGCGCCGCGGCGCAGCACGGTCTTGACGCGCGCCACCACCTCGCGCGGCGAGAAGGGCTTGCAGATGTAGTCGTCCGCGCCCAGTTCCAGCCCGATGAGGCGGTCCACCTCTTCGACGCGGGCGGTGAGCATGATCACCGGCTTGTCGGTATGGCGCCGCGCCTGGCGCAGCACCGACAGGCCGTCGAGCCCGGGCAGCATCACATCCAGCAGGGTGAGATCGGGCGGCGTGGGGCCGGTCAGCCGCGCCAGGGCGCTCTGGCCGTCGGCCACGTGCTCGGCGTCGTAGCCGGCGTGGCGCAGGTAGTCGAGCACGATGTGGGCGATGTCGGTTTCGTCCTCGACCACGAGGATGCGCGCTGTCATGAATGGTTCTCCAGCAAGGGAAGGGTGAGGGTGGTGCGCAGGCCGCCGAGCGGCGAAGGCTGTGCGGCGATGCGGCCGCCGTGCGACTGCACGATGGCCCGGCAGATCGCCAGGCCCAGGCCCGATCCGCCCAGGTCGCCCGTGGCTCGGGCGCGCGAGCTTTCGGCGCGGTACAGGCGGTCGAACAGGCGCGGCAGGTCGTGCGCGGCCACGCCGGGCGCGGTGTCGTCGAACTGCAGTGCAAGCGAGGGCGCGGGGCCGCCGCGGTCGATGCGCGCCTGGATTTCCAGCCGGCCGCCGGGGTCGGTGTAGCGCACGCTGTTTTCCAGCAGATTGAGGAACACGCGGTGCAACTGCTGCGCATCGCCCTGCACCAGCGGCGGTGGCGACAGCGTGGCCAGCGGGGAAAGCCCGCTGGTGTCCACGGCCAGATCGGCCTGGTGCAAGCGCGGCTGCATCGAGGCGACGGCCTCGGCCAGCAGCGACAGCGGGTGCACGGGCACCAGCGCGGATGCGGCGCTGCCCGCGGCGGCGTCCAGGCTGGCGCGCAGGTCGCCCACCAGCTGGATGAGCCGCATCACCTGCCGGTGCAGGCGCAGGGCGGTCTTGTCGTCGAACGGGCGCACGCCGTCCTGCACGGCCTCGATCTCGGCGCGCATGGCGGCCAGGGGGGTGCGCAGCTCGTGCGCCACGTCGCCGATCCACTGGCGGCGGGACGCCTCCATGCCGCCCAGCTGTTCGGCCATGTCGTTGAAGGTGAGGGCCAGGCGGGCGAGCTCGTCGTCGCCATGCACGGCCACGCGCGTGTCCAGCCGGCCCGCGGCCACGCCGCGCGCGCCGTCCACCAGCGCGCCGATGGGCGCGAGCCAACGCCGGGCCAGCGCCCAGGACAGCAGCAGCGCGAGTGCCAGGCCGGCGATGCCGGTCCACACGACGAAGCCCAGCTGCCGGGCGATGAAGGCCCGGTCGGCTTCGGTCTCCAGGTGCGAGGGCAGGCTCAGCACCAGCTCGCCGATGGGGCTGCCATCGGTGCCGCGCAGAGGCAGGCGGGCCGCGTCGGGCGTGGGGCGCACCCCGGCCACCAATCGGCCTTGTGCGTCGAGCACGCCGAGCCGCTGGGACAGCATCGAGCCCGGGGGCGGCGGCGGTCGGTCGCGGTTGTCGAAGGAGCCAGCCTCGGGCTGGGGGCCGTCGGATGGCGGCTCGAACCGGCCGTCGCCGGGGGCGCCGAAGTCGGGGGGCGGTGGAGGGCGTTCGCGAAAGTGGCCGCTGCCCGCGGTATCGCTGCGCACGCCGTTGCCGTTGCCTGTACCGATGGCGTTGCCGTTGGCGGTGCTGTTGCCGCCGCTGCTGCCGCTATTGGCGCCGCCGTTGCTCGGTGCGCCCTGGGCATTGCGCAGCGATGGGCTGTCGCCGGGGCGGCGCATTTCGCGCCACAGCTCGGGTTGGGTGCGCAGCGTCTGCCAGCCACCATGCAGCAGGTGCATGCGCTGCAGCCGCGCGGCGAGCCAGTCCATCCGCGCCAGTTCGATCTCGGCCACGTACGGGCCGAGCCCGCGCTGCAGGCCAACGCGCGAGAACCCCACGAAAAGCAGCAGCAGCACGGCCAGCAGAACGGTCAGCGCGAAGAAGGCTTTGCTTTGCAGCGTCAGGCGGGGCATGGGCGAAGGTGGATCAGCGGGCGGGTGGCGGGCCGCCGGCGCCGTGGGGCGGGCCGCCCGCGGGCATGGCGACGAGGGTGCCGTTCATTGTCCGGCATGTGCCGTGCAGGGTCTTGCCGTCCGGCATCGTCAGCGTGACCGAAGCGCCTTCGGCCAGGCCCTTGCAGGCCGTGTATGCCTCGGGCGGCGGGCCGGGCGGCTGACCGCCGGGCGCTCCCTGGGCCTGGGCGAAGGCATTGGAGGCGGCCAGCGACAGGCCGGCGATGACGTTAGCGAGGGTCAAAGCCCTGGGCGTGTGCAAGGACGTGGCCCGGGTCGTGAACGGAGTTTTGATGGGGTGGCGGTGTGCGGACATGGCATGGGCCTTTCGTTCAGTGGTCGTTGTTGCAAGGGCGGGGAAAGCAGCAGCGGGGCGCCCGGCGCCCCGGCGCGTCAGGCGGAGATGGAGATCGTGATGGAGGCGGTGTAGCCCCCGCTGCCATTGCTTTGCAGCGTGGTCATCTCCAGGTCGGTGCCGTCGCTGAACACGTTGTCGGTGGCGAAGGTGATCGCCGCCAGGTTGGGCACGCTCGCGCTGTAGCCCGCGTTGGCCGCATAGATGGCGCGCAGCGTGTCGGTGGGGAACGCCAGCTGCGTGGTCTTGACCTTGTTGCCGGCGGTGGTGGCCACGGCCAGGCTGGGGTAGATCTCCAGGTGCATGTGCGGCATGCGTCCGGCGTAGCAGCCGGGCACGATGGTGGTGAAGGTCACCGTGCCGCTGCCATCGGTGGCCTGCACGCCGCGCAGGTAGTTGGCTGCGATGCTGCGCTCGGTATAGACCGAGTAGTCGCCGCCCTGCGAGCAATGCCACAGGTAGATGGCGTAGCCCTGCAGCGGTGCGCAGCTGGAGCGCGTGTTGGTCAGCGTGATGGCGATGGTCAGCGGCACGCCACCCACGGCGGTGGGCGCGCCGATGCTGCTGCGGATGTCCTGCCGCACGATGCCGCTGAGCGCGAGCACGTTGTAGTTGGCGTTGCTGGCGTTGGAGCCGTCGGCCGGGTAGGGGCCGGCGGTTTCCTCGGGGACGATGGAGCAGGTGGAGGTGGTGCCCGTACCTGTTCCAGTGCCCGTACCTGTTCCGGTCCCGGTCCCGGTCCCGGTGCTGTCGGTCACGGCGTCGGAGCCCCCGCCGCAACCCAGCAGGCTGGCGATGCCCAGGGAGCCGATCGTGCCGAGCGCCAGGCGGCGCCGTGCGTCGGCCGAAGGCGGCGTGGAGGCCGTCGTCGCGGTGTGCGCGACGGAGGCGGCGGTGGTTGGTGTGGATGGGTGCATGGTTCCTCTCCTTCTCTCTTCGTTGGGGATGGAGGAACTTTGCAATCCAATTGGGGAGAAATTAAGGCAGCCGAAGTAATGTGCCAATTGCTACTAATTTAATAGCAATATGCCGGCATATTCATTGCGCTGGAGGCCTTTTTCCGGGATTGCTAAATTGGTATTTCAATGTTGCTATCCCACAGCCGTTGGCTCAGGATGCAGTCGGTCTGTGGCCGTAGTTCAGTTGCGAATTTACGCCCCCAGATGAACAGCAGCGAGTGCAAGAGCGCCGTAGCGCTCTTGCTGTACGCATGTGTCTTCCTTCTCAGCCTGGCCAGGTAACACCTGAGCTTGTTGTTCATGCTCTCGATGTGATGCGTATGCGCCTTGCCCACCGTGTGCTGCCCCTTCGGCACGATCGCTCGGTAGGGCTTGTGATGGTCGGTGCAGTACTGGATGTGCGCAGCCTGCTGCAACTGCTGGCCCAGCACCCGCGCCGTGCACGTACCCCGGTCTCCCAACGCCCAAGCCACGATCCGGTGCGTGCTGCGCTCTATCGCCCACCACAGCCAGATGGGGTTTTTTTGAACCCGCGTAGCTCCACATCTCGTCCATCTCGACGATCTGCTGGTGCCCAGATACTGGCGGCTGCACCGCCTTGCCCTCCACCTCCTTGCGCACCCAGCCCAGCACGGAGTTGTGACTCACGCCGATCACCCGCTCTATCGCCCGTGCAGACATGCCCTGTGCATACAGGCCAGCGCTTTTTCTCGCGTCTAGAAGCACCGGCCACGCCCTTCATGACAGAAACCCGCCGCCTTGCAGGCGTAGCATCGGAGCCTGTGGCGGCCTGCGTTTCTTCGTCAGTGGCATGTAAGTGCAGGCCCTGAAAGTACCAAGTGCAGGCCCTGAAAGTGCCGCCAAACTCTATCTGACCCCAGGAGACAAAACCCATGAGTGCGTCCTCATCCAAGATCGAATCCGTGCTGGTGGAAAACCGCGTTTTCCCACCCTCCGAAGCCTTGCAGAAGGCGGCACGCATTTCCGGCATGGCCGGCTACGACGCGCTGTGCGCGGAGGCCGAGCAGGACTTCGAAGGCTTCTGGGCCCGCCTGGCGCGCGAGAATCTGCAGTGGGACAAGCCCTTCACCCGCACGCTCGATGCCTCCAAGGCGCCGTTCTACGAATGGTTCGCCGACGGCCAGCTGAACGCCAGCGCCAACTGCCTGGACCGCCACATCGGCACCCCGGTCGAGAACAAGACCGCCATCGTGTTCGAGGCGGACGACGGCACCGTCACCTCCGTCACCTACAAGGAACTGCTGGCCCGCGTGGGGCAGTTCGCCAATGCGCTCAAGGCCAACGGCGTGCAGCAGGGCGACCGCGTGCTCATCTACATGCCCATGACGGTCGAGGGCGTGATCGCCATGCAGGCCTGCGCGCGCATCGGCGCCACGCACAGCGTCGTGTTCGGCGGCTTCTCGGCCAAGGCGCTGCAGGAGCGCATCATCGACGCGGGCGCGGTGGCCGTCATCACCGCCAACTACCAGATGCGCGGCGGCAAGGAGCTGCCCCTCAAGGCCATCGTGGACGAAGCCCTGGCCATGGGCGGCTGCGACACCATCCGCAGCATCCTCGTGTACCAGCGCACGGCCACCGCCTGCGCCATGGTCGCGGGCCGCGACAAGACCTTCGCCGAAGCGCTGGACGGCCAGAGCACCGGGTGCGCACCCGTGCCCGTGGGGGCCGAGCACCCGCTCTTCATCCTGTACACCAGCGGTTCCACCGGCAAGCCCAAGGGCGTGCAGCACGCCACGGGCGGCTACCTGCTGTGGGCCAAGCTCACCATGGACTGGACGTTCGACCTGCGCCCGGACGACGTGTTCTGGTGCACGGCCGACATCGGCTGGATCACCGGCCACACCTACGTGGCCTACGGGCCGCTGGCCGCAGGCGCCACGCAGATCATCTTCGAAGGCATTCCCACCTTCCCGAACGCGGGCCGCTTCTGGCAGATGATCGAAAAGCACCGCTGCACGATCTTCTACACCGCGCCCACGGCGATCCGCTCGCTCATCAAGGCCGCCGAGGGCGATGCCGCCTTGCACCCCGCACGCTCCGATCTGTCCAGCCTGCGCATCCTGGGCAGCGTGGGCGAGCCCATCAATCCGGAAGCCTGGATGTGGTACTACAAGAACGTGGGCGGCGAGCGCTGCCCCATCGTGGACACCTTCTGGCAGACCGAGACCGGCGGCCACGTCATCACCCCGCTGCCAGGCGCCACGCCGCTGGTGCCGGGCAGCTGCACCTTGCCGCTGCCGGGCATCGCGGCCGCCATCGTGGACGAGGTGGGCAACGACATCGCCAACGGCACGGGCGGCATTCTGGTCATCAAGAAACCCTGGCCCAGCATGATCCGCACCATCTGGAACGACCCTGAGCGCTTCAAGAAAAGCTACTTCCCCGAAGAGCTCAAGGGCTATTACCTGGCCGGCGACGGCGCCGTGCGGTCTGCGGGCGGGCCCTCCGGTTCCGGTGCCGACCGCGGCTACTTCCGCATCACGGGCCGCATCGACGACGTGCTGAACGTCTCGGGCCATCGCATGGGCACCATGGAGATCGAATCGGCCCTGGTCTCCAAGACCGACCTGGTGGCCGAAGCCGCCGTGGTGGGCCGCCCCGACGACGTGACGGGCGAGGCGATCTGCGCCTTCGTCGTGCTCAAGCGCTCGCGCCCCACCGGCGAAGAGGCCAAGGCCATCGCCAAGGAACTGCGCGACTGGGTCGCCAAGGAAATCGGCCCCATCGCCAAGCCCAAGGACATCCGCTTCGGCGACAACCTGCCCAAGACCCGCAGCGGCAAGATCATGCGCCGCTTGCTGCGCTCCATCGCCAAGGGCGAGCAGATCACGCAGGACACGAGTACGTTGGAGAACCCTGCGATCCTGGATCAATTGGCTGAAACCAATTGATCCAGGGGGGCCGCAACGCGGCCCGGCGCGTAGCGCTTCGCAGGGTTTGACGGCACTCATATTGCCGAAGGCAATGTGATGTGACGGCAGAATCCGCTTATCGCACGTACGGCTCACATACTTCTTCCCTCTTAGAAGCCACCGCGCACTTCCGCCCGGTGGCTTTTTAATGGCCCGGCCCCGCTGTAGGACAGTGCCGGTTTCAATTTCCAGCCCGCGATAACCGTCTCTCCACAGGTTAAAAACGTCCCCCAACCGCACCTGCCCAGGCTGCGGATTTCGACACCTTCCGGGAGATTGACAATGAATTTCAGAACCATCGCGCTGCTGCTGATCGTGGCCGCCATGGCCGTGCTGGCCGCGCTCAACTGGACCACGCTCGCCACCCCTTCCGTGATCTCTCTCGGGCTGACATCGTTCGAGGCTCCGCTGGGCCTGCTGATGCTGGGGCTGACCGTGCTGCTGGGCGTGTTCTTCATCGCCTACGTGCTGTCGCTGCAGGGCTCGGTGCTGCTGGAAACCCGCCGGCATGCCAAGGAGATGCAGGTTCAGCGCGAACTGGCCGACAAGGCCGAGGCATCGCGCTTCACCGAGCTTCGAGCCTTCCTTGAAAACCAGCACCTGCAATCCCACGCCGCACTGATCGCGCGCATGGATGCACTGGAGCTGCATCTGGCCCAGCGCGCGCAAGAGTCGGACAACACCACGGCCGCCTATGTGGGCCAGCTGGAGCACCAGTTGCGCGGCAATCCACGCGTGGATTCGCGCATCGACCCGATCTGACCGATCGCTTGAAGACGACGGTGCGTCGCAGGCCGATGCGCCGCCCAAAGCACAAAGGCCGCGCTGCACGAAACTCGTGCAGCGCGGCCTTTTCTGTGGCTGCAGTGCAGTGCTGTCAGTTCAATGCAAGAGGTCTCGGTCGGCTTACTTCAGCGACAGCACCCACGCCGCCAGCTTTTTCGCATCGGCGTCGTTCACCTGGGCATTCGCCGGCATGGGCACCGGGCCCCAGACGCCGGAGCCGCCCTTCATGATCTTGGCGGCCAGCTTGTCCACTGCATCCTTTTGCCCTGCGTACTTGGCGGCCACATCCTTGTACGAAGGCCCCACCAGTTTCTTGTCCACCGCGTGGCAGGCCATGCAATTTTTCGAGGTGGCAAGGGCTTGGTCGGCCAGGGCGGGGGCGGCCACCGACAGGGTCATCGCGAGGGTGATCAGGGTGCGCTTCATCGGGGGTTTCCTGTGGGGGTTGTGGGTTAGTATCTCGGCTCAATGAAATTGTAGTGGCCGGGGTTGACCCCTCGCCAGGTAAAGTCGGCTTTGCACAGGAGATCGCCATGTACGCGCTGAGTCTGGGAGTGCTTCTTGTGCTGCTCAAATACCTCGAGATCGGGCCGGTGGCCCAGTGGAACTGGTGGTGGGTGCTCTCTCCCTTCGCCCTGGCCCTGGTCTGGTGGACCTGGGCCGATGCCACCGGCTACACCAAGCGCAAGGCCATGGAAAAGATGGACCGGCGCAAGCAAGACCGCATCGACAAGCAACGAGAAGCCCTGGGCATTCAGCCGCGCAACCGCCGCTGAGCCGACCGCCTTCACTTCATCGTTTCGATCCCCATGAAAAATGCCCGCAGCCGTTTGGCTGCGGGCATTTCTGCTTGAGCGTTCGATGCCGATGGATCAGTAAGCGTCCAGCACCGCTCCCTTGCTGGCGCTGGCCGCATTGAAGGCGAACTTGGCCTGCACGCCGCGCGTGTAGCGCGGGGCGGGTGGCGTCCAGCCTTCGCGCCGGCGGGCCAGTTCGGCCTCGGGCACGTTCAGCTCCAGCCGCAGCGTGTGTGCGTCGATGGTGATGGAGTCGCCTTCGTTCACGAACGCGATGGTGCCGCCCGCCGCCGCTTCCGGTGCCACGTGGCCCACCACCATGCCCCAGGTGCCGCCGGAGAAACGCCCGTCGGTGATGAGGCCCACGCTCTCGCCCAGGCCCGCGCCGATCAGCGCGCCCGTGGGCGCCAGCATCTCGGGCATGCCGGGACCGCCTTTGGGGCCCAGATAGCGCAACACCATCACGTCGCCCGCCACGATCTTGCCGTCCAGGATGGCTTTGAGCGCCGACTGTTCGTCGTCGAACACGCGCGCAGGGCCGGTGATGACGGGGTTCTTGAGGCCGGTGATCTTGGCGACCGCGCCTTCGGGGCTGAGGTTGCCCTTGAGGATCGCCAGGTGGCCCTGTCCGTACATGGGCTTGTCGATCGGGCGGATCACGTCCTGGTCGGCGCGGGGCACGTCCGGCACGTCCTTCAGCACTTCGGCGATGGTCTTGCCCTCGATGGTCAGGCAGTCGCCATGCAGCAGGCCGGCGTTCAGCAGCACCTTCATGACCTGCGGAATGCCGCCGGCCTGGTGCAGGTCCACGGCCAGGTATTTGCCGCTGGGCTTGAGGTCGCACAGCACGGGCGTCTTCTGGCGGATGCGCTCGAAGTCGTCGATGGACCACTCCACGCCCGCTGCATGCGCAATGGCCAGGAAGTGGAGCACGGCGTTGGTCGAGCCACCGGTCGCCATGATGACCGCCACCGCGTTCTCGATGGACTTCTTGGTGACGATGTCGGTCGGGCGAATGTCCTTCTTGATCGCCTCGATCAGCACCCTGGCCGATTCCTTGGCCGAGTTCTGCTTCTCGTCGTGCGGGTTGGCCATGGTGCTGGAGTAGGGCAGGCTGATGCCCAGCGCCTCGAACGCGCTGGACATCGTGTTGGCCGTGTACATGCCGCCGCACGAGCCGGTGCCCGGAATGGCGCGCTTTTCGATCTCTTTCAGGTCGAAGTCGCTCAGGTTGCCCGCGGCGTTCTGGCCCACGGCCTCGAACACGCTCACGATGTTCAGGTCCTGGCCCTTGTAGCGGCCCGGTAGGATGGTGCCGCCATACACGTAGATGGCCGGCACGTTGGCGCGCAGCATGCCCATCAGGCCGCCGGGCATGTTCTTGTCGCAACCGCCCACGACGACCACGCCGTCCATCCATTGGCCCTGCACGCAGGTCTCGATGCAGTCGCTGATGACCTCGCGGCTCACCAGGCTGTACTTCATGCCTTCGGTGCCCATGGCCATGCCGTCGCTGATGGTGGGCGTGCCGAACACCTGGGCATTGCCGCCCGCCTCTTCGATCCCCTGGATGGCCGCATCGGCCAGCTTCTGCAGGCCCGAATTGCAGGGCGTGATCGTGCTGTGCCCGTTGGCCACGCCCACCATGGGCTTCTTGAAGTCGCCCTCTTCGTAGCCCATGGCGTAGTACATGGAGCGGTTGGGCGCGCGCGACTTGCCTTCGGTGATATTGGCGCTGCGGCGGTTGATCTGCAGGGGTTTGTTTTCCATGGGGCGTCCTTCGTGGGAGTGTTCTGTGCGCGCCGTGCGTCGTTGGCCGGCACCGGCATCGTTTCGGGCAGCGCGCAGTATGCGCTGTTTGATTGATTGGTTCCAATCCGTTTTCAAGGCGTCATTGATATGCTTGGCATATGAGTGACACCCCCATCGAGCTGCGCGTTTGGCGGCAGTTTCTGGCCGTGGCCGAAGAGCTGCATTTCGGGCGCGCCGCCCAGCGCATGCACATGACCCAGCCCCCGCTCACCCAGGCGATCGCCCAGCTGGAGCGCACCTTGGGCCTGCTGCTGTTCGACCGTACGCGCCGCCGCGTGGCGCTCACCCCGGCGGGCGAGGCCCTGTTGCCCGACGTGCGCGAGGTGCTGGCCCGCGCCCATGCCCTGCCGGCGCGGGCACGGGCCGCCGCGCAGGGAGAGGTCGGTCGCATCCGGCTGGCCTTCGTGTCCACCGTGGGCTTCGAGCAGTTGCCCGCGTGGGTGCGCGCCTTTCGCAGCGAGTGCCCGCAGGTCGCGCTGGAACTGCTGGAGGCCACCGGCGATGTCCAGCTGCAGTGGATCGAGCGCGGCGAGATCGACGCCGGCCTGCTGCTGCACTCGCCGCAGTTCGCGCCGCCCGGACTGGCCGGCCTCCGGGTGGCCCGCGAACCGCTGGTGCTGGCGCTGCCCTCGGCGCATCCGCTGGCGATGCATGCCGACGCGCCGCCTTTGTCCGCCGTGCTGGCCGAGCCGCTGGTGATCTTCCCGCGCCGCATCCTGCCCTCGGTGTACGACGCGATCTTTGCGCTCTACCACGCGGCCGGGCACTCCCCGCAGGTAGCGCAGGAGGCCATCCAGATGCAGACCATCGTGAACCTGGTGGCAGCCGGGCTGGGCCTGGCTTTCGTGCCGCAAAGCGTCATGCAGTTCCAGCGCCCCGGCGTGGTGTACCGGCGTGTGGCGCTCCCGCCGCGCCGGCAAGGGCCTGCGCTGCCCGAGTGCGAAACCCGGCTGGTATGGAATGCCGCCGCGGCCAGCCCGGCGTTGGTGCGTTTCGTGGCCTTCGTGCAGGCGCTGAAGGCACGGACCGGGGAGGAGGGGGAGGCGGGGGCTGAAACACCTGGCGAAAGTGTTTTGCTATAAAAATAATAGCTGCCACCGCAATGAATACGGCGGCAGGGGGCTAAAAGTCTTGAGGTGGCGCGCGCACTGCCCCGGTGAACGCGCCGCGCCGAAACCTCGGGAGGCAAGCGGTCAGTCGGCGGACGCCGACTGCGTTTGCAGGTAGTTCTGCAGGCCCACCTTGTCGATCAGGCCGATCTGCTTTTCCAGCCAGTAGGCATGGTCCTCTTCCGTATCGCGCAACTGGGCCAGGAGAAGGTCGCGGCTCACATAGTCACGCACGCTTTCGCACAGCGCCATGCCGTTTTGCAGGGCGGCCCGCACTTCGTATTCGGTGGCGAGGTCCTTGCGCAGCATCTCGGGCACGGTGGTGCCGGGCGTGAACTCCTTGGGACGCATGTCGGGCATGCCGCCCAGGAAGAGAATGCGGCGCAGCAGCGCGTCGGCGTGCTGGGTTTCTTCCTGCATTTCATGGTCGATGCGCGTGTAGAGCTTGATGAAGCCCTGGTCTTCATAAAGGCGCGAATGGATGAAGTACTGATCGCGCGCAGCCAGTTCGCCGCGCAGCAGGTCTTTGAAGTAGTCGATGACCTGTGGGTTTCCCTGCATGTTTTTTCCTTGGAATCAGGGCGCGAGTATCGCGCGGCCGGTGGCGCGCCCGAAGGGAAAGCCCCCGGCATCGCGCTCTGCATGCGTACCGGGATCAGAAGCGTTCGCGTTGGGAGTGCTTTTGAGGGCTCCACAGTACGCCCCGGGCAATGACGACCATGCCGTCTCTCGCGATGTAGCGTATTCGGCATTTGGATAATAATTAGTCGCCCCTGCAAAACCCTGGCAACCCGCATGAACACTGGGTTTTCGCCAGTTCCGCTGGTTGCTTGATCCCCTGAGAATCAACAAATCAGATTTTGTTTTCTGGGAGTTTTGCAGATGTCCGAG
>NZ_BQXQ01000054.1 GCF_030159055.1 Acidovorax sp. SUPP3334 | reverse complement strand
GCCAGACCTCAATCCAGATGAGCTGGTATGGAGCCACGCCAAGCGCACAGGGGTGGCGCGCAGTCCATTGCGAAAGGGAGACAAGCGCAAGGAGCGTGTGGATGCGCAGTTGCAGTCGGTGGCTGAATATCCTGCACTCATCAGGTCATTCTTCAGACACCCATCTGTCGTCTATATTTCTGACTTGTGAGTAACAATCACTCCTTCCCGAACAGCCCTGGTGCCACCGTACCTCTATGCTCCGAATTGATCAGAACATTGGTCCCGACATTCCCGCTTCATCGGATATGCGATGGCGGCCCATCGGGAGCGTGAGGGCGCTGCGCCTGCGCAGCCCAGGGTCGCAGGCCCCGCAATCTGTTCAGACAGCAATTGCGATAGCCCACGAGGGCTTGTGCGGCGACCGGCACGCGGGTGCGCGGTCACCGCGCCAGTTACTGATCGCAGAAGAAAGCGTCTACGGCGAACTCGGGCGGCCAGCCTGCTCGCTCCGGGAAAATCTGCTGGTCGACGTCACGACCCAAGAACTCCACTCGGGTTCTTTGCTGCGGATCGGTGCCGAGGTGGTCTTGTGGCTCACCTTCCAGTGCGAGCCATGCGCGCGGTTGGAGCGCCACAGGATAGGCTTGGCGAAGGCACTGAATGGCCGCCGTGGCGTGCTCGCAAGGGTTCTTTCAGGGGGATCGCTTCATTTGGGCGACGCCATTTGGCACAGCCCATCGACCATTCCCCCATGTGTGACGACTGGAAGGTGCGCATCGCGAACATCGTGCAGCAAGTTCCCGCAGATAAAGCCATCGAATATCGCCAGTTGGCAGATCTGGCGGGCGTTGCAAAAACCTACTGCCGTGCGTTCCCCCGTGTGCTGAGCCAGCTGCCGCCCGACGTAGCGATGCGGGCCCAACCGAGCGGCGCAGTGCCGGCAGAGCGGCGCTGGGCGGGTGACGAGCTCTTCGACGTACGCCCGAAATTCGGCGCCTGAACCGAGACGCTCTAGCACCACCCACCTCGCCACGGCGGTCCGCTGGTCCAGAAATCGATCAGGCCCCCATGGCGGCAATCAGCGACCTGGGCCGCATGTCGGTCCAACCGGTTTCGATGAAGGCACAGCACGCCGATTTGTCGGCGGCTGGCAAGGCAACGTCCCAGCCGGAGGGCACGTCAATGAACGCAGGCCACAAGGAGTGCTGGCCTTCGGAGTTGATCAGCACCAGGAATTTGCCGTTTTCGTTGTCGAACGGATTACTCATCGGGATCTCCTTCTGGGTTCAGGCGAATTCCGCAGATGCGGAAGCGGTTTCTTGCATGGTGGTCAGCGCCTGCGCGATCTCGGTCAAGGCGCAGTGCCGGGAAAAGTCCTGCCGCAGTGCCTGAGCCCGCTGCTTGTATCGTGGCTCGTCCAGCAGCTTTCGCACGGCGTCGCCGATCTGGCGCGCACTCGGCTGCCCTGTGCCCAGATTGATCCCGGCGCCTGACCAAGCCACCCGCGCGGCGATTTCCGGTTTTTCCTCCGTGCCACCTGCCACGACCAGCGGCACGCCAAGGCTGAGCGCATGATTGACCGACCCGTATCCCCCATTGGTCACCATGGCATGCACCTTGGGCAGCAATTGGTCATAGGGCAGAAATGGCAAGACCCTGGCATTGGCGGGAAGCATCGCCGCCGCAAGACCTGGCGGTACCGGACCGCCTGTGGTCGCGATCACCTGGATATCGTCAAACTTCGACAGCGCCTGCACCGCAGGACCTATCAATTGCGCCAGGTTCTGATTAGCCAGCGTGCCTTGCGTGACCAGCACGACCGGGCGTCCATCGTCCAGGTCGCCCCACCAGTCGGGGGGATTGAACCCCGAGCGGGCAGGCGCCAGCAACGGGCCGACAAAACGGACGGAGGCGGGAAGGTCGCTTCTAGGGTATTCGAACGCAGCCGAGGTCAACTGCAGGTACAGGTCCGGCAAAGTGACCATCGCATCGGCGAAAAACCCCGGAAGCGGCCGAGACCCCAGGCGCGACAGCAAACCGTCGAAATGGCGCTGCACATCGCCGAACATCGCCTGCTGGAGATTGCGGTTCATGGACTGATTGCGCAAGCGTCCCTCAGGCGTTGACGACGGCGGCAACGCGGTCCCAAAGAATGCAGTGTCCCGGCTGGACAGTGCCAACGCAGAAATGCCGATGCTCACAATGGGCGGTCGATCTTCACGAGCGCCCAGCAACAGGGGAAACGTTCCGCAGAACATCGTGTCCACCAGAATGGCGTCCGCCTCGAAGTGCTCCAGAATGCCGCGCAACCCTTCCATTTGAGGCGCCATGGCATCGGCGAAAAAGTGCTTGAGCCCGAAGCACATCTGCGCGTGGGCAGAAGCCAGTTGAAGGCGCTGCGGAAAGCGCTGGTCCAGTTGATGGTGGTCGAAATCAATGGATCGGTGGAAGGCCGTGAACGAAGCACCCGTCGATAGCGCTTGCTCCCGGAAGTGGCCGGCGGTATGCACTCGCACTTCATGCCCCTGCCCCACCAAATGCTGGGCAATCGCCAGCATGGGAAGCACATGCCCCGGCAAAGGGGTCGCCGCGATGAGATAACGTGCCATGGTTTTCTCCTCTTTATGAAATACTGGGTTCCAGGGCACGCTGTGCCTTGGTGTCGACGCCCAGATCGACGAAGTAGCGGTGCAACAGATCACGGTCCACTGGGCGGATCGCAGCGCCGATGGCGGCCAGTTGCTCATGAGTGGCTGCACCGGAGATTTTGGGCGGTTTGGCCGAGGCGTCGTAGCGGTCCAGAATGGCCAACAATGCGGCTAGGTCTCGATCCTGGCCCTCAGCCAGGCGCTCATGCGCGCGAAGCAGCCAACGTTCCAGCTCTACCGATTCGAGGGGCAGGCCCAACCGCTCGAACACCGGCGGAATATCACGGACGCGCAAAGGCGCGGGACTCATCAAATGGAACACCTGCCCCCAGGACGAGGCCTGCCCCGCCAAGCCGAGAATGGCACGCGCGACATCATCCACAGGCGTCATGTTCAGGGGAAGATCCACGTCGGGAATTGCCTGCAGGTCTGCATACAGATGCGCTACGCGCCAAATTAGATCCGCAGCGTTGCAAATGGCATTGTCGTGGTCGCCAGTGACCGATCCCAGCCGATAGATCGCCACGGGAAGACCCCGAGCCTGCGCCTGTCGGGCAATCCCGTCGGCCACCCACTTGCTCTGGCTGTACCCGTCCACCAGCCCGTTCCACGAAGCCAGCGCCGAACGCTCCGTGACTGTGCCACCCTCTTCGTTCTGCCCTATCACAGCCAGCGTCGACACGTAATGCAGGCTCTTGGCCCTCCCTTGTGCGGTCCATTCGAGCAACGTGACCAGACTGTCGACATTGGGGCCTTTGAGAGTGGTATAGGGGTGCATAAAGTCCACCTGCGCAGCACAGTGGTAGATGGCATCGCACCCATCGCGCACCAGTTGCACTGCGCTGTCCTCCAATCCCAGCCGATCTGCCCCCAGATCGCCGGTGACAACATGGATGCGCTCATCGTCCCAAACGTTACCCAGTTGCCGGTCAGCCATGGCGCGCCGCAGCCGCTTTCGCCCCTGGGCGCTGTCAGCCGCACGCACATGGCACACCACGCTGGCGGAAGTGTCCCGCAATAGGGCGGCGAGCAAGTAGCAGCCTACAAATCCGCTGGCACCCGTGAGGAACACCCGAGTCGGAATCAAACTGGGAACCAATTCTGCGCTACGGATGTGTTCAGGAAGATCGATTTCCTCCGAAAGGTCCAGCGTCTTGGCGGCATAGCTTTCCTGATCAATCCAATCTGCCAATTGCGCAATCGACGGGCGGTTATAGACCTCGGCATGAGGAAACTGGGGGTGGATCTTTTCTCTGATCCGCATGCCTAGTTGAACGGCCATCAGCGAGTGGCCGCCGATTTCGAAAAAGTTGTCATGAATGCCGACTTGCGGCAGTTGGAGGATATCGGCCCACAATACAGCCAACGCGGTTTCGGTAGGGGTGCGCGGCCCTGCATATGGCTTATCGCCTTGCACCTCGGGCACGGGCAACGCCTGCCGATCAAGCTTTCCACTTGAACTGAGGGGCAACGCTGGCAAGGGCACGAAGGCAGTGGGCACCATGTAATCCGGCAGCGACAACGCCAAGTGGCTGCGCAATTCGTCAGCAATGAGCGCCTCCCCACCGGCCATCACCACATACGCCACTAGGCGCTTTTCTCCCACCACATCCTCGCGCGCGATTACTGCCGCTTGCACCACGTGCGGGTGTTGCAACAGCGCCGATTCGATTTCCCCCGGCTCGATGCGAAGACCGCGGATCTTGACTTGGTGGTCTGCTCGCCCCAAAAAGTCCAAACTCCCATCGGCCCGCCAGCGTGCCAAGTCACCGGTACGATACATGCGGGTGCCCGGTTCGCCATGGGGGTCGGCCACGAAGCGCTCCGCGCTCAGCACAGGACGGTCCAGATAGCCGCGGGCCAAACCCATCCCTGCGATGTAGAGCTCGCCTGTCACGCCTACCGGCAAGGGCTGCAGGCCGCTGTCCAGCACCAGCATTTGCGTGTTCCAGATCGGACGGCCAATGGGTACGCCATCGGCGGCCAAATCCGCCGGCAGTGCGCGCGCACATTCCCAGGCCGTGACATCAACAGCCGCCTCGGTCGGGCCATACAGGTTGTGCAGCTCACAACCCAGCTGCTGTTGGAATCTGCGCTGCAACGCGGACGACAGTCCCTCTCCGCTGCAGATCACGCGCCTCAGGCTCGAACAACGGGATGCGGCGGGCTCCAGCAGGAAGACTTCCAGCATGGATGGCACGAAATGCGCCGTAGTAATGCCCTCACGCACTATGAGTTCTGCGAGGTACGTCGGATCTTTATGACCGCCTGGCTTGGCCAGCACCAAGGTGGCCCCATCGATCAGCGGCCAGAAAAATTCCCACACGGACACGTCAAAACTGGATGGCGTTTTTTGCAGCACTCGGTCATCCGCCTGCAAGCCGTAGCGGTGCTGCATCCACCGCAGCCGATTCACGATGGCGCGGTGCGAGACAGCCACCCCTTTCGGATTGCCGGTCGACCCTGATGTGTAGATCACATACGCTGGCTGGGCCGTATGCAGCCTGGCAAGTGGCGACGGCTTCGTATCGGGCAACCGACCCAGTTCTGAATGCGTTTCGAGGCTGTCCAAGACCACCAGCGACACAGCGGTCGGCAGGGTGGGCGCCAGCGCCTGAGTGGTGATCAGGCACACCGGCTGCGCATCGCCAAGCATGAAAGCGATGCGGTCCTGCGGAAAATCCGGATCCACCGGTAGATAGGCCGCCCCGGTTTTCAAAATGGCCAGCAGGGCCACCACCAGTTCGAGTGATCGGGGTATCGCCAAGGCCACGACACGCTCAGGTCCAGCGCCACGCGCGCGCAGCAGGTGCGCCAGCCGGTTCGCTTGTCTATCGAGTTGGCTGCGGCTCAATGCCTGCTCTTCGTACCGCAGCGCGATGCCCTGGGGATCTGCCAACAGCCCAGCCTCGATGCTTTCTGCAAGGTGGACGTCCGAGACGGAATGCCTAGTGTCATTCCAACCTGCCAGAAGCTGCCAGCGTTCCTGCGCAGTCAACAGTTCGACGCGGCCCACGGACTGATCAGGTTGCTGGATCACGGCTGCGATCAAGGTGAGCAAACGTTGTTGATGATCGGCCAGCGCCTGTGCCGTGTACAGCGCGGGGTTGGCATCGAAGTCGATCTGCAGGTCTTTTCCATTACCGCGCTCATACAGAAAGATGCCCAGATCCTCAGCCGTGCCGTTGGACAGGTTGCGTGGCGTGGCGGCGTGCCCCGCAAAGCGAAAGTCGTAATCGAAAGGCTCGACGTTCACGACCGTGGTGAAAAGCTGCCGATGGTTCAGCAGCAGATTCAAATCGCTGCGCAACGTCTCGTAGCGATAGCACTGATGGCGCAAAATCTGGCGCATCTGGCGACCTACCTCGAGGACCAACTCAGCAAAGGACAGGTCTGCACGCATCGCCAGGCGAAGCGGCAACGCATTCGCCACCATTGCGGGCACCTGCCGCATTCGATCGTTATGGCGCGCGGTCACAGGAATGCCGATCACCATGTCCTCAACACCTGTCGAGCGATACAGGTAGGCCGCCGTCAAGGCAATCAACATTTGAGGCAGCGTGCTCCCCCAGGTTTGGGCAATGGATTGCAGAGACTGCACGCTCGTGGCCGGCAGATGGACGGTTTGGCGCAGGAGCCCACCTTTGTTGGCCGATTGGTGCGAGGCGAGGGTCAAAGGCGCCGGAACGTCGGCAAAGCGATCCCGCCAATATTGACGATCTCTGGGAAACCGGCCTGATGCGCGGTAAGCGTGCTCTTCTTCTGCCAGCTGTGCCAGCGGCGCCAGGCGTCCACGGGGATCGGCCGCATCGCCTTGTGCCAAGGCCGTATACAGGTGCGCGATGCGACGGGCGACCAGGCCGCCGCCGAAACCGTCCAGCAAGATGTGGTGGCCGCGTTGATAGAAAACGTGCCGCCCGGGCCGTATGCGGATCAGTGCGCACAGCCACAGCTGTCCGTTCGCCAAGTCAATCGTGCGGCTGAAATCAGCATGCATCCAGGCTTGCGCCTCTGCATGCGGGTCCACTGCGCCACTGAAATCGAGAAAAGGCAAGTCGCCATTGAACACGGGAGCCAATACCTGTCGCGGCCCTTGTCCTGCGTCGACGAAATTGAGGCGTGTGGCTTCGACCTCCAAGGTGACCTGGCGCACGGCTTCGGCGAAGAGTGCAGGATCGACCTCTCCGTCGATGTCGATGGCCTCGGCCAGGTTGAAATTGGTGTCGGGCGAAGCGAACTGAACGCCCAACCACATTGCCATTTGACCTGCCAATAACGGGGCGAAACCACCAAACTGGTTGAGCGTGTTCATTCAAATCTCCCTCTCATACTCATATGGACGCAGCCAGCCTCTAAACCGCGCAGTCAAGGCAGTACGAGTCTGGGATGGGAGCGGCCGGGCTGATGGGGCTTGACCGCTTGGACGGCGCTGAAATGGCCGGTTTCAGGCGCTTGTATTCGTCTCTTGCGCATCAGGGCACGCTTGTGCGCACCTCTGAAACCCGCGAGATCACTTGCCTCTGCGAGCAGAGAAATACGAAACGCATTCGCAAGAGCGATGGCCGCATTGATGAAGGGCAGAGGCCTTAATTTCCGTAAAGCCTTACTACCCTCCCGTTCGTCAGCAGAAGGTCAAGGCGGATGGCTCACGCCTGACCAGCATGGAGCCAATAGCGCTTCCATGCTGCGGCCACCTTGCCTTTGAAAACAGGCTTGGTAAGCATGCGTTGCATGACACGCTTCCCTGGTTGGCGCTGCGACTACTGGCGGTGCTTGCTTGCGGCTCATCATCAGTTACTCCCTTTTTGTACCTTGGCTTTATTGCTTTGCGCATTTTTTTGAAAATTCTATTTGCAAAATAAAGTCCGAAATCAAGGGTTTACCCTTATTAATTATTTTTATAAAAAATTACTCTTCATCGATGCATAAGATATTTTTTACTGATAGCAAAAATATATCGCCCCAGGAAAATCATGCAATTTCAAATTGTCACTGAGAGGGTCTACCTTCAGAACAGCGATAGCGGATTTGCCAATGGAATCAAGGTGTTTCAACGCTCATCAGCACCCCTCAGCAATATTTCTTCAGAAGAGGCATGAACCATTAAGACAAGAGCGAAAAATAATGCAAAAGCGTTTTTTATGCTTGGTAACAGAAAAATATCATTAATGATATTAATTCCTCCAATAATAAAAAATAGATTTGTTTTCTATTAATTCATCCAAATCCGATCACTCGCAGCCAACGCATTCGAACCATTGCTTTGGCGCTCAGCACCATCGACCAAGCCACCAACGCATCCGGTCGGCGACACAAGTAAAAGTCTTGAGGTCTAGCCATGACGGTCTCATGGCGCTAGCCTGACGACCTCGCCACTTCAAAATTAGTCCACGTGCTGGATGGCCATGACCGACCACGACCTTGATTCATCCTCGTTGACCCTGATCGATACCTGCTCGGAGGCATCGCTTTCGCTGCTGGAAGACAATCTCACAGAGCACGGCATCCTGGCCGCGAGACGAACCCCGGCAGCGGTGGCCCGCCGCTATACACGCATTTTTGGGCGGGATGCCGCCATTTGCGTGATGGCAATGTGCGGCAGCGGAGTGCCGGCGCTCGAAGAGGGCGCTGTAGCCAGCCTGGACGCGCTGGCCGCGCAGCAAGCGGCCAATGGGCAGATTCCCAAATACGTGGACCCAGAAGGCACGGATGCCGACTTCTGGTACCTGGGCTGCATTGACGCCACGCTGTGGTGGCTGATTGCCGTTGACCATGTGCGAACGCATGGCGACGTAGGTACGGACCGTTGGACCGACAGCGTTGAACGCGCGCTCCAATGGTTGCTGGCGCAGGAGCACCAGCACTTTCGTCTGCTCCAGCAAAACGAGGCCAGCGATTGGGCAGACATCATGCCGCGGTCAGGCTATGTGCTGTACACCAACGCGTTGTGGTTCGATGTGAAGCGGCGATTTTCGCTGTGCCATTCGGACGAGACGCACCATCACTTCAACCATCTCTTCAATCCATTCCAGCGCGATTTGCACGAATACCACCGTGCACGCCTGCTGCAGCACTACGCGCGCCGTGGCCGCCGCGATCTCGGCTTGTACCTGAGCTTCGTGAACCTGGCAGTGGTTGGCGATGAAGGCGACGTGTTCGGCAATCTGCTGGCAATCCAGTGCGGCGTTGCCGACGAGGCCATGGCGCACAGCATTGCCAATGTCATCGGGGCCGCACACGCGGACGATCACTATCCGGTACGGGTGGTGCTGCATCCCCTGTCAGAGCAACATGACCTGTGGCGGGCCTACATGGGCCGACACCAGCAGAACCTGGTGCACCAGTATCACAACGGGGGCATCTGGCCCTTTGTGGGAGGGTTCTGGGTGATGGCGCTCGCAAAGCTGGGCCTGCAAGGCGAAGGCTGGGCGGAACTGGTAAAGCTTGCGCGCATCAACGCGCTCGACAATTGGCGATTCACCGAATGGTTCCATGGTCGCACGTTGGCCCCGGCGGGCATGGCAGGCCAGAGCTGGAATGCGGCCACCTTTCTGCTGGCGCGTCGTGCGCTGCAGGGCCAGGGAACGGCTTGGTAAATCGAAAGAACTGAGAGGAGATGCCAGCCAGCCTATGGACTCAACTGCGGGAAAATGCGGTGTACCAGCGCTAAGTTCACCGCCGGGTCGCCCCGCCCAGCAGACAGTACTCAGTCCATCCTGAACAATTCGCAAGTCGTTGATCTTGCTTGCAGTTCTTGGGGTTGATGGCCGCAGCCTTTGCAAGGTATGGTTCTGCCTATACCTGTTTTCTTGCAAATTCCTCCGGAGATTCCATGGGTCCGAAGCCTTCGCAGCCGCAAACGGCCGAGCTGTTCCGTCCAAGGTTGGACGAGCAGATCAACATGCGTCACCCGCTTGTGCGGCTGGCCGCACTGATCGACTGGGCCGAGATCGAGCGCACCTTCGCCGCTTCTTTCACCTCCGTACGAGGCCGACCCGCGTTGCCGCCGCGGCTGGTGGCTGGGCTGCTGTACCTGCAGCACGCCTTCGATGCCTCTGACGAGGCAGTGGTGAACACCTGGGTGGAGAACCCGTACTGGCAGTTCTTGTGTGGCGAGACCTACCTGCAGACCGAGGCGCCCATCGACCCGTCCAGCCTGACGCGCTGGAGAAAGCGCGTTGGAGAGGAAGGCGTGCAGACGCTGCTGGCGGCCAGCATCGAGGCCGCCCGGCGCGGTGGCGTCGTGCGTGCCTCCAGCGTGGACAGTGTGATCGTGGACACGACCGTCATGCCCAAGGCCATCGCCCACCCACCCGACCGACAGCCGGCTGCTGGACAAGAGCCGACAGCACCTGGTGAAGGTGGCCCAGCAGCACGGCCTGCAATTGCGCCAGAACTACAACCGCGTGGCTCCTCGACTGGCCGCGCAGATCGGGCGCTACGCTCACGCCAAGCAGTTCAAGCATCACCCGAACGCTCAAGGCCATGATCAAAAGGCGCAGTGCCATCGAGCCCGCCATTGGGCACATGAAGATGGATGGGCGACTTGCCCGCAACCCGCTCAAGGGCGCGCTGGGCGATGCGCTGCATGCGGTGATGTGCGGTGCCGGGCACAACCTGCGCCTGATCCTGGCCGCGCTGCGGCTTTCCGATTCGGGCTGCCGATGCAGGCGCTCATCGCGGCACTGTTCGCCGCTCCCCGTGATCGCCGACCTGTCTGCGGTTGAGAACGGAATTGTTCAGAGCGGACTAATTACCCGGAATAGATCTGCCCCGCCCCATCCTTCCTCACTCCACCGTCACGCTCTTCGCCAGGTTCCGAGGCTTGTCCACGTCCGTGCCTCTGGCACAAGCCGTGTGATACGCCAGCAATTGCAGCGGCACCACGTGCAGCAGCGGCGACAGTGGCCCGTAGTGTTCGGGCATGCGTATCACATGCAGGCCCTCGCCGCTTTCGATGCGCGTGTCGCCGTCCGCCAGCACATACAGCACGCCGCCACGGGCGCGAACCTCCTGCATGTTGCTCTTGAGCTTTTCCAGCAGCGTGTCGTTCGGTGCGACGGTCACGATCGGCATGGCGCTGGTCACCAGCGCCAGGGGGCCGTGCTTGAGTTCACCGGCCGGATAGGCTTCGGCGTGGATGTAGCTGATTTCCTTGAGCTTCAAGGCGCCTTCGAGCGCGATGGGGTAGTGCAAGCCACGGCCCAGGAACAGTGCGTTTTCCATGCGGGCGAAGTCTTCGGCCCAGCTGATGATCTGGGGCTCGAGGGCCAGCACGGCCTGCAATGCCACTGGCAGATGCCGCATGGCTTTGAGGTGCTCGGCCTCCTGCTCGTCGCTCAGGCGGCCACGTGATTGCGCGATGGCGAGCGTGAGCAGGAACAGCCCGGCCAGTTGGGTCGTGAAGGCCTTGGTCGAGGCCACGCCGATCTCCACGCCGGCCCGCGTGATGTACGCCAGCTTGCATTCGCGCACCATGGCGCTGGTGGACACGTTGCAGATCGTCAGCGTGTGCAGCATGCCCAGGCTTTGGGCATGGCGCAGCGCGGCCAGCGTGTCGGCCGTTTCGCCCGACTGGCTGATGGTGACGACCAACGTGCGCGGATTCGGCACGCTGGTGCGGTAGCGGTATTCGCTGGCCACTTCCACCTGGGTGGGAATGCCGGCGATGGACTCGAGCCAATACTTGGCCGCGCACCCGCTGTAGTAGCTGGTGCCGCAGGCCAGGATGAGCACGGAGTCGATGTCCTTGAACACGCGCCAAGCCGCGGCGCCGGGCTCGCCGTCCGCGCCGGGCGCACCGTCGAACAGCTCAGGCACGATGCCGCGCACGCCTTCCAGCGTGTCGGCGATGGCGCGGGGCTGCTCGAAGATTTCCTTTTGCATGTAGTGGCGATAGGGGCCCAGCTCCGCCGCGCCGCTGTGCGCCTGCACGGTGCGCACGGGGCGCCGGTTGGTGTCCAGCGGCTGCCCGCCCTTGCCCACGATCCAATAGCGGCCCAGTTGCAGGTCCACGAGGTCGCCTTCTTCCAGATAGACGATCTGGTCGGTCACGCCGGCCAAGGCCATGGCGTCGCTGGCCAGGAAGTGCTCGCCTTCTCCCACGCCGAGGATCAGCGGGGAACCCGCGCGTGCGCCCACTACGCGATGGGGCTCGTCCTTGTGGATGACGGCGATGGCGTACGCGCCATGCAACTGGGTGACGGCGGCCTGCACGGCCTGGAACAGGTCGCCGCTGTAGTGGCTGTCCACCAGATGCGCGATGACTTCGGTGTCCGTCTGGCTGGTGAAGGCATAGCCCCGCGCCTGAAGGGCAGCGCGCAGCTCTTCATGGTTTTCGATGATGCCGTTGTGCACCAGTGCCACGCGGCCCAGGCGCAGGGGTTCGTCCGCCGCGGGCTCGGCGCCCGTGCCATGGCTGAAGTGCGGGTGCGCGTTGTGCACGGCCGGCGCGCCGTGCGTGGCCCAGCGGGTGTGGGCGATGCCGGTGGCGCCTTCGACCTGCTCTGCGCTCACCTGCTCCAGCAATTCGGCCACCCGGGCCGTGCTGCGGGCTCGGCGCAGGCCCCCGGTGCGCGATGCGCCCAGGCTGGCGTCGTGAATGGCCACGCCGCAGGAGTCGTAGCCGCGGTACTCCAACCGCTGCAGACCCTGCACGAGGATGGGAACGATGTTGCGCGTGGATACCGCGCCGACGATGCCGCACATGGTCGGTCTCCTGAGGAATTGGGATGAGCGATGGTAGGCACAGCCTTCGGAAATATCTCTATATTTTTCAGCCTATTTAAGAAAGAAAATTTCACCCAACCCTTCGTGAGAAATTCAATTCCATAAAATGACTCGTTATGGAATCTTTATTACTCGACCACATCGATTTGCAATTGCTGGACGCCTTGCAAACCGACGCCACGCTCAGCAATCAGGCGCTGGCCGCAGCAGTGCGGGTGTCTCCGCCGACCTGCCTGCGCCGGGTCAAGCGGCTGCGGGAATCCGGGCTGATCGAGCGGGAAGTCGCCCTCTTGCAGCCCGACGCGCTGGCGCGGCATCTGGGCCATGGCATCACCGCGATCGTCGAGGTCACCCTGGACCGGCAGGACACCGACCGGCTGGCGGCGTTCGAGCAGCGCATGCAGCCGGAAGACGCCGTGCAGCAGTGCTACCGCGTCTCGCCCGGGCCGGACTTCATCCTGATCGTTCATGCGAGGGACGTTCCGGAATACCTGGCGCTGGCCCAGCGACTTTTTTCCAGCGACGGAAATGTGCGCAACGTGAAAGCGTTCTTCAGCCTGCAACGCAGCAAGTTCTCGCCCAGGGTGCCGTGCATTCGTGCAGACGCCGCGGACTAAAACGGGGTGACGCCTCCCGGCAATGCCGAACAGCCGGGCACCGGCCTGTGGCGACCATTGCCGGCCGGTGGCCGGTCGCGCTGTCAGCCGCTGGTCGCCTGCGGTGCGGCGCTGGCGGCCGTCAACACCAAATGCACCGTGCAGCCTTGCTGGGGGGCCGCACCGATGTCGATGGTGCCACCCATGCGCGTGACCAGCCGGCGGCAGCGCGCCAACCCCAGCCCCAGGCCTTCGAACTGGCTGACCGGGTGCAGCCGCTGAAACACCTGGAACAGCTGGCTGGCCTGTGCGGCGGGAAAGCCCGCGCCGTTGTCCTGAACGGCGATGGCGATGCGCTCGCCCTGCCCTTGAACCTGCACGCCAATGCGTGGCGACTGCACGCCGCGTGAAAACTTGAGGGCGTTGTCCAGCAGCGCCACCAGCACCTCGTGCAGCCAGCCGGCATCGGCCTGCACCGTGGGGCAGTCATCGGCCGGCGGCAGATCCCACTGCACGCTGTTGGGCCAGTCAGCGGTCGCCGCAGGGCTTTTTTGCGGGGCCGCCGCAGCGGCCGCCAGTGCAACGGCCACGGCCTTTTGCAAAGCGGAGCCGAGATCCACCGCGCCTGGCGTGGCCGGCGCGGAGCCGATGCGCCCCAGCTGGATCAGGCCATCGATCATGCTGCCCAACTGCTGGCCAGCCTGCGCGATGGTGTCCAGGAACTGCAACGCCTCGGGGTCGGCAGTGCTCTCGGCCACGGTCTCGCGCGCCAGGCGGCCATAGGCGAGGATGTGGCGCACCGGCGCACGCAAGTCGTGCGACACCGCGCGCAGAAAGGTTTCCTGCTCCTGCCGCGCGGCCTCCAGTTCGGCCTTCAGGCGCGCCACCTCGTCCGCCGGCGGGGCGTTCAGGCCGTGGTGTGGATCGCTGCGCGGGTCGGCCATGGCTCAGGCCTTGGGCGCCTTGGCGGGGCGCTTCCAGTTTTCGATGATCACTTGCCGTCCGCGCGCAACGCTCAACGCGCCGGGCGGCGCATCCTTGGTGATGGTGGAGCCGCCGCCCACGGTGCCGCCCGCGCCGATGGTGACCGGCGCCACCAGCACGCTGTTGCTGCCGATATGCACATCGGCCTCGATGACGGTGCGGAACTTGTTGGCGCCGTCGTAGTTGGCGGTGATGCTGCCGGCGCCGTAGTTCACGCGCTCGCCCACCGTGGCATCGCCCAGGTAGGCCAGATGGTTGGCCTTGGCGCCTTCGGCGAGCGTGGAGTTTTTCACCTCGACGAAATTGCCGATGTGCACCTCGCGCCCCAGTTGCGCGCCGGGCCGCAGGCGGGCGAACGGGCCGACCAGCGCGCCCGGCCCCACCTCGACACCCGCCTTTTCGCCATCGATGTGCGTGTAGGGGTGGATCACCGCACCCGCCGCGATGGTGGCGTTGGCGATGCAGCAGTGCGCGCCGATCTGCACGCCCTCGCCCAGCGCCACATGGCCGGTGAAGATGCAGTTCACATCGATTTCCACGTCCTGCCCGCAAACCAGGCGGCCCGGCACGCCGGTGCGTGCGTCGTCGCGCAGATCGAAGCGCGCGGGGTCGGCCAGCCGCACGCCCTTCTCCATCAGCGCCGCCGCCTGGCGGGCCTGGTGCGCGCGCTCCAGTTCGGCCAGTTGCAGCGGGCTGTTCACGCCGGCCACCTGCAGCGCATCGGTGATGCGGTGCGCTGCCACGGGCACACCGTCGGCCACGGCCATGGCGACGATGTCGGTCAGGTAGTACTCGCCCTGCGCGTTGTCGTTGCGCAGCCGGGCCAGCCAGCCGGCCAGCCGCTGCGCCGGCACCGCCATGATGCCGCTGTACACCTCGGTGATGGCGCGCTGGGCCTCGGTGGCGTCCTTGTGTTCGACGATGCCCTGCACCGCGCCACCGGCATCGCGCACGATGCGACCGTAGCCCGTGGGGTCCGGCAGCGCCACGGTCAGCAGTGCCAGGCGCTCATGCGCCGAAGCCTCCACCAGGGCGCGCAAGGTGGCGGCCTGCGTCAGCGGAACGTCGCCCGACAGCACGACCACCGTGCCGTCGCCGGTGAGCGCCGGCATGGCCTGCTGCACGGCATGGCCGGTGCCGAGTTGCGGCTCCTGCCGCGCAAACTTCAAGTCGAATCCACCGCCAGCGCTTGCTGCACCTGCGACGGCTGCTTCCACTTCCATAGCACCATGCCCGGTGATCACGACCACGCGGCGCGCCTGCAGGCTGGCGGCCTGGTCCAGCACGTGGCGCAGCAGCGGCCGGCCGGCCAGGCGCTGAAGGACCTTGGGGGTGCGGCTTTTCATGCGCGTGCCTTTGCCCGCGGCCATGATGATGATGTCCAGTGCTGTCATGTGAGGTCCGTTCGGTTGCGGCCGCGGCGCGGCACGGCGACCGGCGGCCCTGGAAGAATCCGCCGATTATCGGCGCCGGACCCTCGAAGGCTCGATTTTTAGAATGCTACTAAATTAATAGCAAAACCCCCTAGTGCTTATTGCGGTGGAGGCCGATTTCACCAAAACCTCAAAGCAGCGGTACGGGCCGGGGGATGGCGTCGTAGTACTCGGCGATGCGGGCGAGCGCACGCGGATTGATGATGCGCAGCCGGCCACCGGAAATCTCGTGCAGGCCCAGTTGCGACAGCCGCCGCAGCGTCTTGTTGGTGTGCACCAGCGACAGCCCGAGCGAGTCGGCGATGTGCTGCTGGGTGATGGGAAATTCGACCGTGCCGTCCTCGGACAGCCCCAGGCGGTCGAGCCGGCGGTACAGGTGCATGAGCAGCATGGCCACGCGCTCGGTGGCATTGCGCCGGCCGGTGGTGAGCAGGTTGTCGTCCACCATGCCCTCGCCGCGCGCCGCCAGCCAGGTCACGTCGTACCCCAGGCGTCCATGGTCGCGGAACAGCGACCACAGCCCTTCGGCCGGAAACACGCAGAAAGCGCAGGCGGTCACGGCCTCCACGCCGTGCATGGCGGTTTCACCGAACTCCTGCTGCAGCCCCAGCAGATCGCCCGGCAGCAGAAAGCCGAGGATCTGGCGGCGCCCATCGGAGAGGGTCTTGTACCGAAAGGCCCACCCCGTGTAGAGCGTGTAGAGCTTGCCGTTGGGCTGGTGCTCCCGGATCAGCGTGCCCCCGGCTGCAACGGTCGCGGTGCCGCACCGGAAGTCGTCGATGAAACGCAACTCCTGCAGAGATACCGGAGTGAACGCGGCAGGGGTATTGCGCAATCGGCACGCGTCGCAATGGCGCGGGATCGTGTGCGCCAGGGATTCGGAAGCAAAGTCCACGCTCATAAGGGCGAATCTGATAGCTCTGGTGGGCGGCGATTCTAGGCAAACCAGGGCACTCCGCTCTATGTCTTTTGACATTGTGCGCCGCGCGCCACAGGCCTAGATTCAGGGCACCAATGCCCATTGACTTTCCGCCCTATGAAGTTCTGTACGTGAGCGACTTCGCCCCCGACCAGCCCCTGAGTTCGATCGCCGCCATTGCGGCCCGATCCCGCACCACCAACGCATCGCATGGCATCACCGGCCTGCTGGTTTTTGACGGCCTGCGGTTTTGCCAGCAGCTGGAAGGCCGGCAGGAGAATGTGTTGCCTTTGGTGGAGCGCATCCGCCGGGACCCCCGCCATACCGATGTCGCGGTGCTGCACCATGGACCGCTGGCGAAGCGGCGATTTCGCAATTTCAGCCTGGCGTTCAGCACGCTGGAAGAAGCGGATGCCCTGGAGCGCCTTCGAGCGCTGAAGGGCACCGCCGCCGTGGCAGCCTTCAAAGCCCTGCCGATCGAACTGGAAATGTGAAAGCGAGGGAATGGACGGCGGCTTGAACCGCTGCCCCTGCCCCCAGGCTCGTCTCCAGACTTCAAGAGCCCTCAATCTTCCAGAAAAAAGGAGAGGCGCGCAGACCTCAGGCGCAGCAGGCTTCGCCTTGCTTGGAGGTTGCCTGCGCCGGGCTTTGCGCAGAGCGCACGGCGCTAGAAACGCTGAAGCGGTACTGCACGCCATCGCGGCCGAGCGGTTCGATCACCGCATGCTGCCCCGCTGCGACCCACAGGGTCTGGCCGGCGTTGAGGAACACGTCCCCTGCCGCCATGTCGCGCTCGCCGTTGGGGCCGTCGTCCAGCGTGACCCAGGCGTGGCCCGACATGATGCGCAGCGCCATCGGTGCGCGGGGGCGCAAGCTGTGGGCATTGCCATTGGCCAACGTGCAAATGTCTTTCGCCTCACCGCGAGGCGCGACAGCGGATTGTTGAAATTTCAGAACATTTGAAGCGGTCATTTCTTTCTCCTGGAAAACCCTAGCGATGTGCCTATGATGCTTCTGAGATCGAGCCATCGTCCAATGAAAACGGCTTTCTCGATTCATGCCCGGATCACATCAATGCGCAACACTGCCCTGATCTATTCGCATTGCGCATCAATGCACGCGGTTCGCAAGGGGTGCGCCCGAAAACGGCGCCGCACGCCCCAGAACACCAGCCCTTTCGTCAACCGCCCCGCTGCACCGGCTGCACCGCGCAGGGCCTCCAACAGATCGGCCCAAGGCGCCGCCACACTGCCGGCCCACGCCTCGGCCTGGATTGGCACAGGGGCTGGCAACGGGTCCCACCGGAACCGAACCTCGGCTCCCCCAATGAAAGGCACAAGCCCAGCCCGGCTCGCACGCCAAGGCTCCATGACGACGTGCGAGCCTGCTTCAAACACGCAGGCGTCGCCTGCGGAAAGAAAAACGTCCTGGGCCATGGTGTCCGCCCTGCCGGTTACCGTGATCCACACCCCGCCGTGCTGGACGCGCAGCCGCGCCCGCTGCTGGGCGCGCAAGCTCAGGGCACGTTGCGGCGGCAATGTCCAGCATCCAGCAAGCGTTCGCGAAGCATAGGCATGCGTCTTGGATTGTTGCGATTCCAGAACGGGATGATTTTTCATGGCGAGCTCCTAGAACGGCCTACAGGGTTGACAGGCATGGATATTCAAGCCATTCCCCCTTACCCGTCCAATGAAAACCGGGGGATAATTTCATTCCACTCGCACATCAATGCATGCCATGAATCTGCCTGCACCCATCACCCATCTGCGCACACGGCCAGTGGCGGTCGGCCACTGGCGCGCCTTTCTCGCTGTCGCCCGGCACCTGAACTTCAGGGCCGCAGCCGAAGAGCTTTCCCTCACCCAGTCCGCAGTGAGCCGCCAGATCCAGTCGCTGGAAGAAGAAGTGGGCGTGCCGCTGTTTTTGCGCCACACCCGCGCGGTGGAGTTGACCAGCGCCGGCGCGCAACTGCAGCGCGCCGTGGCCCCGGCACTGGAGCGCATGGATGCCTGCGTGCGCCTCGTGCGGCAGACGGCTGGCCGCAAGAGCGTGGCCATCACCACCTGGGCGAGCTTCGCCTCGATGTGGCTCATCCCGCGCATGGAGGAGTTCCAGCGCGACAACCCCGACATCGACATCCGGATCGACGCAAGCGATGTGGCGGTGGACCTGGAAACCGCCGACGTGGACCTCGCACTGCGCTACAGCCTGCCCAGCGCAAACACGCAGGGCTCGCAGCGGCTTTTCGGCGAGCAGTTGGCCGTGGTGGCGAGCCCCTGGCTCATCAAGAGCAACCCACCCATCAAGGAACCCGAGGATGTGACCCGCTACACCCTGATCGAAGCGGGCGACGCGCATCGAACGATGCACCTCGAATGGCTGACCTGGCGGCGCTGGTTCGAGCTCAACGGCAAGAAAACGCTGCAACCCAAGCGCTGGCTGTACTTCAACTACGCGCACCAGATCGTGCAGGCCACGCTGGCCGGCCAGGGGCTGGCGCTGGCGCGCATGCCGCTCATCGCCGATGCGCTGGCATCGGGCGATCTGGTGGAAGTCTTGCCCGGCTACCGACTCGACTCACCGCTGGCTTACTGGCTGCTGGTGGGCCCGCGCAGCGGGCAGCGGCCGGAAATCCGGGCCTTCTGCGCCTGGCTCACCTTGCAGGCGCAGGCCACGCGCGAGGCGATCGGAGACGTGCCCGATCCGGACCTGAGCGACAACCTGGATTGACGCGAGTGCGGCCGATGCCGCAGCCCGGCGCGTTCAGGCGTTGAGCGTGACTCGCGCGAACTTGCGCTTGCCCACCTGGAGCACGTAAGTGCCCGCTTCCAGCTTGAGGCCCTTGTCGCTGACGACACCGCCGTCCACCCGCACGCCGCCGCCATCGATCAGGCGGCTGGCCTCGCTGCCGGAAGGCGCCAGGTTGGCCTGCCGCAACAGCGCACCGATGCCCAGCGGAGCGCCTGCCAGCGCCACTTCGGGAATCTCGTCGGGCACGCCGCCCTTGCTGCGGTTGATGAAATCCGCCTCCGCCGCATCGGCCGCCGCCGCACTGTGGAAGCGAGCGGTGATTTCCTTGGCCAGCATGACCTTGGCATCCTTGGGATTGCGCCCCCCCTCCACTTCGGCCTTCAGCGCGGCGATTTCGGCCAGCGTCTTGAACGACAGCAGGGTGTACCAGTCCCACATCAGCATGTCGGAGATGGACAGCACCTTGGCGAACATGGTGTTGGCATCCTCGGCAATTCCGATGTAGTTGTTCTTGGATTTCGACATCTTGTCGACGCCATCCAGCCCCACCAGCAAGGGCATGGTGAGTACGCACTGCGGTTCCTGGCCGTATTCCTGCTGGAGGTGTCGCCCCATGAGCAGGTTGAACTTCTGGTCGGTGCCGCCCAGTTCCAGGTCGCTCTTCAGGGCGACGGAGTCGTAGCCCTGCATGAGCGGATAGAGGAATTCATGCACGCTGATCGACTGGCCTGTCGAAAACCGCTTGTGGAAGTCGTCGCGCTCCATCATGCGCGCCACCGTGTACTTGGCCGCCAGCTGGATCATGCCCGTGGCGCCCAGCGGCTCGCTCCATTCGCTGTTGTAGCGAATTTCCGTCTTGGCCGGGTCCAGCACCATGCTGGCCTGCTTGTAATAGGTTTCGGCATTCGCCCGAATCTGTTCGGGCGTCAGGGGCGGCCGGGTGTTGTTGCGGCCCGAGGGGTCGCCGATCAGGCTGGTGAAATCGCCGATCAGGAAGATCACCTGGTGCCCCAGATCCTGCAACTGGCGCATCTTGTTGAGCACCACGGTGTGCCCGATGTGGATGTCCGGCGCTGTCGGGTCCAGGCCCAGCTTGATGCGCAAGGGCACGCCGGTCGCCTCGGAGCGGGCCAGCTTCTTCACCCATTCGTCGCGGGGCAGCAATTCCTCGGCGCCCCTCAAAGACACCTCAAGCGCCCGTCCTACACCATCGGTAATCGGGAATGTTGTAACAGCAGATTGATTCATAAGGGTTTTTTGGGGGGTTTCCGGGGCGCTCGTCGTTATACTCCGGCCCACATTTGCAGTGGCGGATTCTAGTGGTCCTGCCGCTTCGGCCTATTGCACCGAATGGCTGCAACCTGACTGACAAGCTCGTGCGTTCCGCCCCGTCGGCCCGAACGCACCTCACCCTGGGGTAAGACACTTGAACAATGGCTTGAAATCCGCCAGCCTCGCACTGCTGGACCGGCTATCGCGCATCGCCCAGAACCATCCCAAACGCATCACTGCCGCCATCGCAACCCTGTTGCTGACGGGCGGGGGCGGCGCTTTCGCCGTGGCCTCTTTCGCTCCGGATCCGGCCGATCTGCCCCGAAGCGTCGTGCAATACCCCGTGGATTCGCTGGCCAGCGACCAGCCGCTGGCAGCGCTGGTGGACATTCCCAACTATTCCCTCTACCGCTCCGACCAGACCCGCAGCAGTGACACGGCCGAAGCCATCCTGCAGCGCCTGGGCGTGGCGGACCCGGCCGCTGCCGCCTTCCTGCGCAGCGATGGCCAAGTGCGCCAGACCTTGCTGGGCCGCGCCGGCCGTTCGGTTTCGGCGGAGACGACGGACGACCATCGCCTCATCAGCCTCACCGCACGCTGGGTGCAGGACGACAGCGGTAACTTCCGCCGTCTGGTCGTGCAGCGCAAGGGCAACGATTTCACGTCGCGCGTCGAAACGGCTCCTCTGACCGTGGGCACCCGGCTGGCTGGCGGCATCATCCGCAGTTCGCTGTTCGCCGCCACCGACGCCGCCAACATTCCCGATGCCGTCGCCACGCAGATCGCTGAAGTGTTTGCCAGCAACATCGACTTTCACCGGGCCCTTCGCAAGGACGACCGCTTCTCGGTGGTCTATGAGACGCTGGAAGCCGATGGCGAACCGCTGCGCAGTGGCCGCGTGCTGAGCACCGAGTTCCACAACAACGGCAAGACGCACGATGCCGTCTGGTTCCAGGAAACACCGAGCTCCAAGGGCGCCTACTACACGCTGGACGGTGAGAGCATGCGCCGCGCCTATCTCACCTCGCCGGTAGAGTTTTCTCGCATTTCGAGCGGCTTCAAGATGCGCTTTCACCCGATCTTGCAAAAGTGGCGCGCTCACCTGGGCACCGACTTCGCTGCCCCGACCGGTACGGCCGTGCGCACCGTGGGCGACGGCACCGTCGATTTCGCAGGCGTGCAGAACGGTTATGGCAACGTCATCTACGTGAAGCACCGCAACCAGCACGTTACCGTCTATGCCCATTTGAGCCGCATCGACGTGCGCAAGGGCCAGAGCGTGGAGCAAGGCCAGACCATCGGAGCCGTCGGCGCTACCGGCTGGGCCACCGGTCCGCATCTGCACTTCGAATTCCGCGTGGACGGCCAGCACCAGGACCCCATGGTGATCGCCCAGCAGAGCGAAGCCGCCATGCCGGTATCCACCGCCTCGCGCGCCGCATTCAACCGCCTGGCGTCGAACATGCGCATCCAGCTGTCGGCAGCCGCACAGGTGCAGCAAGCCAGCGCCCAGTGAGCACGCAGCGCGCTCCCGGCGAGGTCAGCGCGCTCTACATCGGGCTCATGTCGGGCACTTCGCTCGACGGAGTCGATGGCGTGCTGGCAGCATTCTCCGAAAAAAATTGCGCGGTAGCGCAGTATTCAAGCGCACCTTTTGCTCCTGAATTAAGAGCAGATCTGCTGGCCCTCAATACCCCGGGCGACAACGAGTTGCACCGCGCCGCGCTGGCAGGCAATGCGCTGGCCCGCACCTATGCCGGCGTGGTGCAAAACCTGTTGGCCCAAGCAGGCTTGCCACCGTCGGCCATCCGCGCAATCGGTGCCCACGGGCAGACGGTGCGGCACCGCCCGCAGGCTTTCGACGGCACTGGCTACACGCTGCAACTGGGCAACCCGGCCCTGCTGGCCGAACTCTCCGGCATCGACGTGGTGGCAGACTTCCGCAGCCGCGATGTCGCGGCGGGCGGCCAGGGCGCGCCACTGGTCCCGGCCTTTCATCAAGGGGTGTTTGGTCAGCCCGGCCGCACGATCTGCGTTTTGAACATCGGCGGCATCTCCAACCTCAGCGTTCTGGATGCGCACGGCACGGTGGCCGGTTTCGACTGCGGACCGGGCAATGCGCTGATGGACCACTGGTGCCAGTTGCACACTGCCCAGCCGTTCGATCGAGACGGCGCCTGGGCCGCGAGCGGCAAAGTGATCCCGGCCTTGCTCCAGGCACTGTCGGCCGAGCCTTATCTGGCGCAGCAACCCCCTAAAAGCACGGGGCGAGACCTGTTCAATCCGGAGTGGCTGGGCAAGCACCTGCCCGCTTTCGCGGCAACTGCCGCGGCCGATGTGCAGGCCACATTGACCGAATTCACCACCAGCGTCTGCGCCGATGCCATGCGTCGCTTCGGCCGGGGCGGCCATGCCTTGATCGTGTGCGGCGGCGGTGCGCTCAACAGCCACCTCATGCAGCGATTGCAGGCGATGCTGCCTGGCGTCACGGTGGCGCCGTCCGACGCGCACGGCATGCCGGCGCTGCAGGTCGAGGCGGCAGCATTTGCTTGGCTGGCGCACCGCACCGTGGAGCGCCGCAGTGGCAATCTGCCCGGCGTCACCGGTGCTGGCGGGCCGCGCATTCTCGGCGCGATCTACCCGGCTTGAAACCCGGCTCAGACGTGCTCGGGCACGTCGGGCACGTCGTCTGCCGCTGCCCCGCTTTCAGAATCGCGCGGGGACAGCTGCCAAAAGATGCCCGCCGATGCGATCGTTATCAGCCCCATGCAGGCGAAAGTGCCCTGGAAGGCGGGCAGCATCTGTTGCGCTCCCCCGCTCCCGAAATGGTTCGTGAACGCAGCCAGCACCCCGCCAGCGGCCGCCACGCCCATGCCCATGGCCATGGCCACCATCTGCACCATCGAAAGCAAGCTGTTGCCGCTGCTGGCCATGCCCTGGTTCAAATCCTTGAGGGTGACCGTGTTCATGGCCGTGAACTGGAGCGAATTCACCGCCCCGAAAAGGGCCAGTTGCACGATGCGCCACCAAAGCGGCTGGGACGGCGAAGAAAAGGCAAAGCTCGCCATCGCCAGTCCCACCAGCAGCGTATTGGCCACCAGCACACGGCGATAGCCGAAACGGGTGATCAATGGCGTCGTGAACCGTTTCATGGACATGCCAGCCAACGCCACCGGCAGCATCATCAGTCCGGCGTGCAACGGCGTGTAGCCCATCGTGACCTGCAGCATCAGCGGAATCAGGAATGGCATGCACGAGCTGCCCAGGCGCGAAAACAGATTCCCCAGCAGCCCGATGCGCAGAGTCGCCACGGAAAACAGCCGGGGGGAAAACAAAGGATTGGGCCGCCGGGCCGCATGGAGCCAATACGCCACCAAGCTGGCGAGCACGAAGATCAGCAGCACGAGCACGCTCGCCTGCCGCAATCCCAGACTCGACAGGCCATCGAGCGCCAGCGAAAGCGCTGCCATGCCGAAGGCGAGCATGAGGTAGCCTGCCAGATCGAACCGGGCGACCGGGGCACCCGGCACGGCGGGCATGAACCGCAGCGTGGCTAGGCAGCCGATCAGGCCCACCGGCACGTTGATCAGGAAGATCCAGTGCCAAGAGGCCACCTCCACCAGCCAGCCGCCCAGCGTGGGACCGATCAGCGGTCCAATCAGTCCGGGGATCGCCACGAAGCTCATGGCCTGCAGGAATTTCTCCCGCGGAAAGGTGCGCAGCACCACCAGCCGCCCCACCGGCAGCAGCAAGGCGCCGCCCAGGCCCTGGACCACGCGCGCTGCCACCAGTTGGTCCAGCCGGCTCGACAGCGCGCAAAGCACCGAGCCCAGAACGAACAACACGATGGCGCTCAAATACACCCGCCTGGCTCCGAAGCGGTCCGCCACCCAGCCCGAAGCGGGAATCAACAGCGCCATGGCCAACGAGTACGCCACCACCACCGACTGCATGCGCAAGGGGCTTTCACCCAGGCTGCGCGCCATGGTCGGGAGAGCGGTGTTGACGATGGTGGCATCCAGCGTCTGCATGAAAAAGCCGACCGCCACCAGCCAGAGCAAGATTTGAAGGGAGCGCTCTTGTTGCATGGAGTCCCGATCAAGAACAAAAAGGAAGCAGCGCCGACTCCGCCGTGCAAGGCCCAGCAAAAAGCCGCCCGAAGGCCAATGCCAGTAAGTTAAGCAAAGGCCCTTCGGGGCCTTTGTTGTTTGTACAGTGCAGGCTTGATCAATCGAGCTTTGACCATAGAGGTCAAGCGATAGCCAATGCTGCTGCAAGAGTACCTGA
>NZ_BQXQ01000053.1 GCF_030159055.1 Acidovorax sp. SUPP3334 | reverse complement strand
TTGCGAAAGGGAGACAAGCTCAAGGAGCGTGTGGATGCGCAGTTGCAGTCGGTGGCTGAAGATCCTGCACTCATCAGGTCATTCTTCAGACACCCATCTGTCGCCTATATTTCTGACTTGTGAGTAAATAGCAAAACCAGGGTCACTGACCCGCGGCGATCTGGCGCAGCGCTTGCTCGAACACCTCGGGCGGCTGGCCGCCCTGGATGAGGTGGCGGTCATTCACGATGACCGCCGGCACCGAATGGATGCCGTGCTGCTGGTAGAAGGCCTCGCGCTCGCGAACGGCATCGGCATATTCGCCCGAGGCCAGCACGGCCTGGGCCCGGTCGGCGTCCAGGCCGGCAGCGGCCGCCGCGCGCACCAGCACGCCGTGGTCGCCCGGGCTCTGCCCATCGGTGAAATACACCTTGAACAGCGCGTGCTTCAGGGCCGTCTGCGCGCCCTCTTCGCCCTCTTCGCCGGCCCAGTGCAGCAGGCGGTGCGCATCGAAGGTGTTGTAGATGCGGCTGCGCTGCCCCATGTCGAAGGTGAAACCCAGTGCAGCCCCGCGCTCGGCAATGGCTTGGCGGTTCTTCTGCGACTGCTCGGGCGTGGCGCCATACTTTTCGGCCAGATGCTCGGCGATGTCCTGGCCTTCCGGGGCCATCTGCGGATTGAGTTCGAACGGCTGGAAATGCAGTTGTGCGGCCACGGTGCCGTCCAGCCGCTGGAGCGCCTGCTCCAGCGCATGCAGTCCGATGGCGCACCAGGGGCAGGACACATCGGAGACGAAATCGATCTTGAGGGGGGTGGCGGTGGCGGACACAGCGGCGGGGGTGGCCTGGGTCGGGGTCATGGATGCATCTCCAATGCGAGAGGGCGAAGAACGGAGGGTGAAGGCGTGATGCTAGGCCGGTCTGCATGACCGTGCACCGCAGCGGTCACCACCGGATCGCGCGAATGCGACCGCAAGAATCGGGGTGCCAACGGAGGGCCATGTGAGTAGATTGGCAGGTCAGGCGATTGCCAAATTACCATTCAACCAGGAATCGACGCCATGAACTCCCCGACCGGCTCCATCTCCCGCGCCCAGCCCGGCACCCGCCACAACGCACGGTCTGCGGCCGCCCAGCGCGCCGCCGCGACGCTGGCCGATCCCCGCTGGGCGGCCGTCGCAGCGCGCGACGCGCAGGCCGACGGGTGCTTCGTTTATTCGGTCCGCACCACGGGCGTGTTCTGCCGCCCTTCCTGCGCCGCGCGGCCGGCCCGTCCGGAAAACGTGGATTTTCATGCCACGGCCGAGGCGGCGGAACGCGCCGGCTTCCGGCCTTGCCGGCGCTGCCACCCCGACCAGCCCGTCGGTTTCGCCCCGCACGCCACGACCGTGGCGCGTCTGTGCCGCCTGATCGAAACCACCGAACCGCCCCCGCCACTGGCTGAACTCGCGCAGGCCGCAGGGCTCAGCCCGCACCATCTGCACCGCGTGTTCAAGGCCGCCACGGGGCTCACGCCCCGTGCCTATGCCGCTGCGCACCGGGCCGCGAAGCTGCGCGACGGCCTCGCCGGCGCCGGCACGGTGACCGAGGCCGTGTACGCCGCAGGGTATGGATCCCAGGGGCGCTTTTACGAGGAGGCCGGCCACTTGCTCGGCATGTCGCCCAGCCGCTACCGCAGCGGGGGTGCCCAGGTGCGCATTCGTTTCGCCGTCGGGCAGTGCAGCCTAGGCGCGGTGCTCGCAGCCGCGAGCGAGCGGGGCCTGTGCGCGCTGCTGCTGGGCGACGACCCCGACGCCCTCGTGCGCGAGTTGCAGGACCGTTTTCCACGCGCGGAACTGCTGGGGGCAGATGCGGCGTTCGAGCGATGGATGGCGCAGGTGATCGGCTTCGTCGATGCACCGGCAAGCACGCTGTCCCTGCCGCTCGACGTGCAGGGCACGGTCTTCCAGCAGCGGGTGTGGACTGCGCTGCAGGCGATTCCGCCCGGCCACACGGCCAGCTATGCACAGATTGCCGAGCGCATCGGCGCACCGCGTGCCGTGCGGGCCGTGGCACAGGCCTGCGCGGCCAATGCGCTGGCGGTGGCCATTCCGTGCCATCGCGTCGTGCGCACCGATGGCGCCCTCTCCGGCTACCGCTGGGGCGTGGAGCGCAAGCGGGCCCTGCTGGACAAGGAGGCCACGCCATGACACCCTCCGCTCCACCCACCCTGCTTTCCCTGCCCTCCCTGCCCGACATCGACTGGGAGGCCGTGGTGCGATCGCTGGACGACCAGGGCTGCGCCGTGATCGACGCGCTGCTGCCCCCCACCGAGTGCCGCGCCATGGCCGCCCTGTACGCACAGCGCTCGCACTTTCGCAGCCGCGTGGTCATGGAGCGCCATGGCTTCGGGCGCGGGGAATACCAGCACTTTCAGTACCCGCTGCCCGAGCGGATCGCCGCGCTACGCACGGGGCTTTATCCACACCTCGCACCCATCGCCAACCGGTGGCAGGCCATCATGGGGATCGAAGAGCGCTTTGCGCCGGAGCATGCGGCGTTCCTCCAGCGCTGCCATGCAGCCGGCCAGACACGCCCCACGCCTTTGTTGCTGCAGTACGGCCCGGGCGACTACAACTGCCTGCACCAAGACCTGTACGGCGAGCAGATCTTCCCGCTGCAGGTGGCCGTGCTGCTTTCCGAGCCCGGGGCGGACTTCACCGGCGGCGAGTTCGTGCTGACCGAACAACGGCCGCGCATGCAGTCGCGACCGGAGGTCGTGCCGCTGCGCCAGGGCGACGCCGTGGTCTTCGCCGTGCACCATCGGCCGGTGCAGGGCACGCGCGGTCCGTACCGGGTGCAGATGCGCCACGGCGTGTCGCGCGTGCGGTCGGGGCAGCGGCATACGATGGGTATCGTGTTCCACGACGCCGCGTAGGCCCGCGCTGCGCCTGTCTCGAGTTCCAGCACCTGACAGCACCTGATGATGACCGACGACCTGTTCGACACCGATGAATCGCCCGGCGCGTCCAGGCTCGCCCTCGGTCCTGGCGCCGTGCTGCTGCGCGGCTTCGCCCGGCCCTTGGCCGGCGACCTGCCAGCCGAGATCGCAGCCATCGCACGGCAGGCACCTTGGCGGCACATGGTTACGCCGGGCGGCCGGCGCATGTCCGTCGCCACCACCGACTGCGGCGCACTCGGCTGGGTGAGCGATGCGCGCGGCTACCGCTATTCGGCGTCGGACCCTGAAAGCGGCCAGCCCTGGCCTGCCATGCCCGCCGCACTGAAAGCCTTGGCGGGAGAAGCCGCGGCCGAGGCCGGTTTCGCGGGCTTCGTGCCCGATGCCTGCCTGATCAACCGCTACGCACCGGGCACCCGGCTGTCGCTGCACCAGGACCGTGACGAGCACGACCTGAACGCGCCCATCGTTTCGGTATCGCTCGGGTTGCCGGCCACCTTTCAATGGGGAGGCCTGGCGCGCAGCGACCGGGCGATGCGCGTGCCGCTGCGCCATGCGGACGTGGTGGTGTGGGGCCGCGAAGACCGGCTGCGCTTTCACGGCGTGCTGCCGGTGCCGCAGGGCGAACATGCCGAATGGGGCGCTTTCCGGGTGAATCTGACGTTTCGCAAGGCAGGGTTAACCGTGCCCGTTCAAGCAGCGCTCTACCGGGCGCCCCGGGCGCGCGCCCGCCACTGGCCGAGCGCTTCGCGAACGTGCCCGGACAGCGACTCCGCCACCCCAGTGGCGTAGCCGTCGCCCAATACGCCCTGGCCGGCATGGTTGAGCGCCACCACGGCACTCGCCAGGGCTACGCGGTCCAGCGTTGCCGCTCGGCGCCGGGGAGCCTCCCCGGGCGTTGCCACCGAGGCATCGGGCGACGCCGTGGAAGGGCCCGGCATCCCTTGGGAACGTTGCGAAGGCTGCGAGGGGTGCGAAAGGTGCCAGTGGGCCGCGACCACGCCGATGCCCAGAAACATCTGAAGGCCCACGACGTAGCGGTCCGGAAGCTGCTTCAGCAGGCCATAGATCGCCTCGCCCAGCAGCTCGCCGGCCAGCCGCGCGGCATCCAGATCCACCAGCGCCTCTGCGATGCGTTCGGCGGCATCGACGTCGTTGCGCTCCCGCAATTGCTGCGCCAGCGCAGTCGCGCCGCTGGCCAGCAGATCGGCGGCGGTCTCCAGGCGTTGAGGCACGCCGGTCGCCGATGACGCCTGCTGCAAGGCGTTGACGACCAGCGCCGCCCGCTCGGGATGCAACTGCATCTGGCTGCCCAGCCACAGAACGGGCAGCGAAAGCTGCCGTGCCCCAGCCCTGAGCAAAGCGACGTTGGGTTGGAGCAGATGCATCCCGCGCGACCAAAGAGCGCCCCAGGTGGGCGCGGTGGAGGCAGCGGGCACAGACACCGCGGCACGCCCGTTGCCGGGAGCGGCCGACCGTTCTCCATCGCCCTCCTGCTGCAGCACCGGCGCCAGAGCACGCGGCGGCAAGTCGGCCGCGCTTGCAACGCGGGAGGACATGGCAGGCAGGCTCCTTGATCGGGGAAGGATGGGGGCCGTGGACCCGGCTGGCCCGCCGAGCGACCGGGACGACTGCGCGGGCGGGCTTGAAGACCCGACCTTGTCGGTTGCGACACGCCCCGGTGACGGAGGGCGGGAATGCGACGGCGCTGAAACGGTAGTGGATGGCATGGCGGGTGCGAACGCGAAGTGGGCAGCGTGGGAGAGAGGTTGCGCGGCCCCGCTGGCCAGCGCACGAGCACGCCTTTCTGCACGGCTGGTCCGATGCGCGCACCTGCACAGCCTGGCGCCAGAGGAAGGTTTTGCTCACCGCTCCGTGAAGCTGCATTCGAACGCGAAGTCCGATGGAAAAGCGGAATCGACGCGAAGCGGCGGGTCGGCTTGCGAAGCGAAGTCAGCACTCGCGCGTGCGGGTGCGACGGCCAATGCAGAATGCCCCGTTCACTATCAAATCAATAGCAATCGGACCAATAAAAACGGCGGCATTCGCCATTTTTGACTCGGATTTCCACCGCTATGCCGCATCGGCCGTGGCCACGCGGCTACCGCAGGCATATCGCGCACCTTCCCGAAGGAATGCCGTGGGAGGCCCTGCGAAGGCCCGCTATCGACAGCGTGATCGGCCAGACACGCCCGCCGCCCTGCGCGGCGCGGCAGCAGACCTCGGCTGCGGCTCAGCCTGCCATGACGGGCCGGTCCTCGCCGCGTCCGCCCGAAGAGGCTGGCGCCGCACCCGAGGTCTGCGGCGCGTCGGTGGACAGTGCCAGCGACGAATGCTGCGGCAACTGAAAGCCGCGGGATGGATCCTGCACGACCCAGGCGCGAATCTTCGGCGGCTGCGACTGCACGCTGCCGAAGATGGTGGCAAAGGCGACGTCCGCCGCATCGCGGCCGGTGGCCAGCCGCAGCATGCCCATCGGAATGGCCGTGCCGGACGGATCGAACAAATACCAGCGATCGCCCAGGTAAGCCTCGACGTAGGCGTGGAAATCGGGCGGACCCAGCGCGGGGTCGGCGCCGTAGTCCGTGCCGGTGGCGATGCGCGCGGGAATGTTCACCGCGCGGCACAGCGCGATCATCAGGTGCGCGAAATCGCGGCACACGCCGACGCGCTCCACGAAGGTATCGACGGCCGAAGTGGTCGAGTTGGACGTGTTCGAGCGAAACAGCACATGGTTGCGCACCCAGTCGCAGATCGCCTGCACACGGCCGTAGCCTTGCCAAAGGTGGCCGAATTCGCGGGTGGCGAGCGTTACCAGCCGGTCCGACTGGCAATAGCGGCTGGGAAAAATATAGCTGACCACATCGGCCGGCAAGTACCGGATGCCGACTTCCGGAATGATCGAGGGGTCGGCCGTGTGGTGTTCGATGTCCACCGTTGCGGCATAGGACAGGGTGAGTGGCCCGGGTTCCGCGTGCAGCCGCAGGCAGCGCGTGCCTGTGGTGGGGTCGGTGTGCAGATAGGTGGGAATGTCCTGGCTGATGACCAGGTTCTCGTCCTGAACGGTCTGGCAGCGCGTTTGCGCTGCGTGGATGTTGAAGACGAAGTCCGCGCCGGGATCGCCTACCGCGTACTCCAACTCCAACTGGAGTTTCATTCGGATCATGGGGGCCTGCCGTGGTGGTAGATGTGGAAGAACCTGCGCCTGCAAGAATCGAGCCGATCAATGCTGCCGCGGACGCCAACGCAGTATCGAGTCAGGCCGAAAACTCCGTTGTCAGTGGACAGCGCATAAGCGCGCCAGCCCGTGTGGCGGAACGCGGCCAAACACACCGCCTGGCGGCTCGGCCAAAGCGTGGTTGTCCTACGCCGGTGTTGACGTGTGCGGAAAAAGATCGGCGCTCCCACGGCAATCACCACAAAGGCTCCAATGGCAAAAGCACCGGCAGTTCAACGTCCCGTGACCAAGGCTGCGGCTTCACCCTCCAAGGGCCACGATGGCGAAGAACTCCGTGGCAATGCAGGCGAGTTGCAGCAACAGGCAGGAGGCACTCCATCCGGTGCTCACCACGCAGCAAGGCATTCCCGTGGGGGACAACCAGAACTCCCTGCGCTCCACGCCGCGCGGGCCCACGCTGCTGGAGGATTTCCTCCTGCGCGAAAAGATCACGCATTTCGACCACGAGCGCATTCCAGAGCGCATTCCAGAGCGCATCGTGCACGCCCGAGGCACGGCGGCTCACGGCTTTTTCGAGCTGACCGAATCCCTGGCGAAATACACGACCGCCCGCATCCTCACCGAAGTGGGCAAGCAGACTCCGCTGTTTTGCCGCTTCTCGACCGTGGCCGGCGGCGCGGGCTCGGTGGACACTCCGCGCGACGTGCGCGGCTTCGCGGTGAAGTTCTATACCGACGAAGGCAATTGGGACCTGGTCGGCAACAACATTCCGGTGTTCTTCATTCAGGACGCGATGAAGTTTCCCGACCTGGTGCATGCCGTGAAGATGGAGCCCGACCGCGGCTTTCCGCAGGCCGCCAGTGCGCACGACACGTTCTGGGACTTCATCTCGCTCATGCCTGAAGCCATGCACATGATCATGTGGGCGATGAGCGACCGGACCATTCCGCGCAGCCTGCGCACCATGGAAGGCTTCGGCGTGCATTCGTTCCGCCTGCTGGATGCCGAAGGCCACAGCACGTTCGTCAAGTTCCACTGGCGCCCCAGGCTGGGCATCCAGTCCACGGTGTGGGACGAAGCGCTCAAACTTCAGGCCGCAGACAACGACTTTCACCGGCGCGATCTGTTCGAGGCCATCCAGGCCGGCAGCTTCCCCGAGTGGGAACTGGGCGTGCAGCTTTTCACCGAAGAAGAGGCTGCGGAGTTTCCCTTCGACCACATGGACCCGACCAAGCTCATTCCGGAAGAGCTGGTGCCGTTGCGAATGATCGGTCGCATGGTGCTCAACCGCTGGCCCGACAACTTCTTTGCCGAAACGGAGCAGGTGGCGTTCTGCCCTGCCAACGTCCCGCCGGGCATCGACTTCTCCAACGACCCGCTGTTGCAAGGGCGCCTGTTCTCGTACCTGGACACGCAACTGTCGCGCCTGGGCAGCCCGAACTTCGTGCAGATTCCCATCAACGCGCCCAAGTGCCCGTTCCACAACATGCAGCGCGATGGCCACATGCAGATGCAGGTGCCCAAGGGCCGCGTGGCCTACGAGCCCAGCAGCCTGCAGGGCGACACGCCCCGCGCTTCGCTGGCCTACGGCACGCGCCATTTCGCTGAAACGCCCGACAGCGGCGCCAAGGGGCGGGTGCGGCCTGAAAGCTTTGCCGACCACTACAGCCAGGCCCGCATGTTTTTCCGCAGCCAGAGCCCGCTGGAACAAGCACACATGGCGTCCGCGCTGGTGTTCGAGTTGTCCAAGGTAGCAACGCCTGCCGTGCGGGTTGCCGTGGTGGCGCAGTTGCGCAACGTGGACGAAAGCCTGGCCAGCCGCGTGGCAGACGGCCTCGGCTTGGCGGAACTGCCCGCCCCCTTCCCTGCTGCAGCCGCCGTGCAGGACCGTCCGCTGTCGCCGGCTCTGCGCATCATCGACCGCATGAAGCCGACGCTGGAAGGGCGCTGTGTGGGCATTCTGGTGGAGGACGGTTCAGCCGCCGCTCCCATCGCCGCACTGCGCAAGGCCGCGGAAAAAGCCGGTGCCACGGTCAAGATCGTCGCACCCAAGGTGGGTGGCGCGGTATTGGCCGACGGCTCGCTGCTGCCGGCCGACGGGCAACTCGCCGGCACCCCTTCCACGGTTTTCGATGCCGTGGCATCGGTACTGTCGCCCGAAGCCGGCGCCCAACTGGCGCGAGAAGCGGCGGCCGTGGATTGGTTCCGCGACGCCTTCGGGCACCTCAAGGCCATTGCCGCCTGCAAGGGATCGCAGCCGATCCTGAAGGCCGCGGGCATTCAGCCGGATGCCGGCGTGCTGGACCCTGCCGACACCGGTGCTTTCATCCAAGCCGCTTGCACGCGACAATGGGTGCGCGAACCTTCGGTGCGCACGCTGGCATGATCGAGACCCGCATGCATTCGCAACCGCTGCCTTCTTCTGCTGGCGCTGCATCGCCAGACCGAGACCTTTTCAGACCGATCGACCGGACCGACCACAGCATGACCCTTCCCTTGCGCATCCTATACGTAGAGGACAACGCGGAACTTCGCGAGACCATCGGCATGCTGCTGGAGGGAGAGGACCGCGAAGTGGCGTTGTGCGCCACTGCGGAGGAAGCCTTGAAGATGGACGCAGAGCGTCCGTACGATCTGGTCGTCACCGACGTCAGCCTGCCCGGCATGTCAGGCACCGACCTGTGCCGACAACTGGTCGCAGAAAACCCACAGCGCTGGATCGTGCTGTGCTCGGGCTACCAGTTCAGCCATGGCCTGAATACGCTGGGCCCCAACGTGCGCGCCCTGCTCAAGCCCTTCGAACTGGAAGAACTCGAAGACTTGATGGAATCGATCCGGGACCAGTTGCGCGGCCCCAACTGATCTTCCCTTCCTGATCCCTGCAAACCCTTTCGTGGGATGGCGGAGCATTCACACTCGCCCCTTCCCAACCTGCGCCCCGCATCCCGCATCCCGCACAGCAGAGCGGGCAGATGGCTGGATGGCCGAAAAGTCAGCCTTTTGTTTCCTGCGCCTAGTGTCCGGCGGGCTTGGCGACCGGCCGGCGCGGCAGCTGCACGTGAAACGCCGTGTGACCATCGCGCGAACACACATCGATGCGGCCGCCATGCCGCTGCACGATCTGGTGAACGATGTACAGGCCCAGTCCCAGGCCCTGATGCTGGCCCGGCTCGCGCTCGCGCCCCCGGAACGGATCGAACAGATGGGGAATGAGCGCAGCAGGAATCACCCCTGCGTTGCGCACGGTGAACTCCACCCGGTCGGGCGCCGTGCCGTCCAGGCGCACCTGCACCGGCTCGGAAGGATCGCCATGGTGAATGGCGTTGCCCATGAGGTTCGCCACGACCTGGCACAGCCGCTCGGCATCCCACTGGCCTGCCAGATTGCCTTCCTGCACGATTTCGATCGTCCTGGCAGGATGGCTGACCTGCAGCTCATGCGCAGGTCGCTGCACCAGTTCGTCCAGGTTGGCGGGCCCGGTTTTCACCGGCAGGCCGCCGGACTGCCGGGCTCTCGTCACGTCCAGCAGATCCTCGATCATGCGGCCCATGCGCTGCGCGCTCGACTGCATCTTGCCTGCGATGGACTGCACCTTTTCCGGGTCCTGCGGCCGCTGCAGCACCAGGGCGCTGGCGAGGATGGCGCTCAGCGGCCCGCGCAAGTCGTGGCTCAGCACGGCCATGAACATTTCATTCACACGCAGGGCTTCGGTGCGCTCCTGGAGTTCGCACGCAAGCGCGACCTTCTGCTTTTGCAGATCGAAAAATACGTTGGCCTTGTTGACCAGCATGTGCGGATCGATGGGCTTGTATAGAAAATCGACCGCGCCGGTTTCGTAGCCTTTGAACTGCCAGTTGCTGTCGCGCGAGCCGGCAGTCATGAAAATCAGCGGTACATGGCGCGTGCGCTCGCTGCCGCGGATCAGTTCGGCCAGCTCGAAGCCGTTCATCTCGGGCATCTGCACGTCCAGCAGGGCGAGCGCGACGTCGGTATGCACCAGCAACTGTTCGAGCGCTTCGGAGCCCGACGACGCCTTCAGAATCTGAACGTCGTCGCGCTGCAGCAGGGCTTCCAGTGCGATGAGGTTTTCCTCCACGTCGTCGACGATCAGGCACTTCACCGGCGCGGTGCTGCGCAGGGGGGACGGCGGGCTGGGGGCGGGTATCACGACAAGGCTCTCCGGGGAAACAAGGTGGTCAGCAGCGATGCGATGCGCTGCGGAGGAAGGACATGGTCCGGCGTGCAGGCCCGCATCGCCGATTCGGGCATGAACGCCATGGGGGCGCTCTCCGGGTCCTGAACCACGGTCATCCCCCCTGCGGCTTGCACGGCCGCCAGCCCCCGTGCCCCATCGCTGTTGGCCCCGGACAGCAAGATGCCCAGCAGATTCTCGCCATACGCGTCCGCAGCGGACTCGAACAGCACGTCGATGGAAGGGCGCGAAAAATGCACGGGCTCATCGACCGACAGCGCCAGCGACGGGCCGAGATCGATCAGCAGATGGTAGTCGGGCGGCGCGAAATACACCGTGCCGGGCTCGACCGGTTCCTTGTCATGGGCCTCGCGCAAGCGCACGGCGCAGCCGGGCTGAAAAATCTCGCACAGCAGGCTGGGCCGCTCGCGCGGCAGGTGCAGCACGACGAACACCGCCGCCCGCAAGTCCGCCGGCAACGCCGGCAGCACCACGGACAGCGCCTCGATGCTCCCGGCCGATCCGCCGATCACCACCGCCTTCAGGCGATCCAGGCGGGCTCCAGCGGTCATGCTCCGGCCTTCTTCTGGTAGATGCGGTCCTGCGGCACGAGCTCGTCGAAACTGCCGGCATGCGCGGAAAACCGCAGCGATTCCTTCGAGCCCAGGCCAAGGAACCCCTTGCGGCACAGCGCATCGCTGAAAAGCCCCAGCGCCCGGTTCTGCAGATCGCGATCGAAATAGATCAGCACATTGCGGCACGACACCAACTGCACCTCGGCGAACACGCTGTCGGTGGCCAGGCTGTGGTCGGAAAACACGATGTGACGGCGCAGGCTTTTGTCGAGCACCACGCGCCCGTAGGCCGCGGTGTAGTGCTCCGACAGCGATGTCTTTCCGCCCGAGCGGGCGTGGTTTTCCGTGAAGGAAGGCACCCGTTCGATGGCATAGATGCCCGCCTCGGCCTTCTGCAAGGCATTGGCATTGATGTCGGTGGCGTAGATGAGCGTGCGCTCCAGCAACCCCTCCTCGCGCAGGAGGATGGCGAGCGAATAAACCTCTTCTCCGGTGCTGCACCCGGCCACCCAGATCTTGAGCGACGGATAGGTGCGCAGTACCGGCACCACCGTTTCGCGCAACGCCCGGAAATAGGTCGGGTCGCGGAACATCTCGCTCACCTGCACCGTGAGGTATTCCAGCATGGCGGGAAACACCTCGGCGTCGTGCAGCACCAGGTGCTGCAGCTGCGAGACCGTGCGGCAGTTGAATCGGGTGAGCGCGGTCTGCAGGCGGCGCTTGAGCGAAGCCTGCGCGTAGCCCCGAAAGTCGTAGTGGTAACGACGGTAAATCGCTTCGACCAGCAAATGCTGCTCGATGTCGAAGGTTTTCTTGCGCTGCTGCGCTACCGAGTCATCGCTCACTTGGGCATCCACACACGGACGAGCGACAGGAGCTTCTCGACATCCAGGGGCTTGGCGATGTAGTCGTTGGCGCCGGCGGCCAGGCACTTTTCCTGATCGTCCTTCATGGCTTTGGCGGTGAGCGCGATGATCGGCAGGCGGCGCCATTCGGGGCGTTTGCGGATCTCGCTCATCGCCGTGAAGCCATCCATCTCCGGCATCATGATGTCCATCAACACGAGATCCACGGCGGCTGAATCGCCGGCCTGCGCCCGCTCCAGCGCCTCCAGCGCCTCGCGTCCATTGCGTGCGATCTGCACCTTGGCGCCCGTGGGTTCGAGCACGCTGGACAGCGCGAAGATATTGCGCACATCGTCTTCAACGACCAGGATGGTCCGTCCCTCGAAGGTGGATTCGCGGTCTCGGGCCATCTGCAGCATCTGCCGGCGGTCTTCCGGCAGCTTGGACTCGACCTGGTGCAGGAACAACGTGACTTCGTCCAGCAGACGTTCGGGCGAGCGGGCGTCTTTGATGATGATGGACTTGGAAAAGCGGCGCAGCCGCTGCTCCTCGTCACGCGACAGCGATCGGCCGGTGTAGACGATGACCGGCGGGAAAGCCACATCTTCCTGTCCGGCCATCTGCTCCAGCAGTTCGTAGCCGCTGAGGTCGGGCAGGTTCAGGTCCATCACCATGCAGTCGAACGTGCTGGTGCGAAGCAGTTCCAGCGCGCGTTGCGCGGTCTCGGCGCCGACGATCTCGACATCTCCGTTGGCCAGCAGGTGGTGCATGCTTTCGCGCTGGCGCTCGTCGTCTTCCACCACCAGCACGCGCCGCATGGCCTGCGTGAATTTGGCTTCCATGCGCTCCAGCGCCTGCACGAGTTCGTCGCGCTTGACGGGTTTGAGGGCGTAGCCGATGGCGCCGCGGCCCATGGCTTCCTGGGAGTAGTCGGCCACGGACACCACATGCACCGGAATGTGCCGCGTCATGGGGTTGCGCTTGAGTTGGTCCAGCACCCCGAGGCCAGAGAAGTCCGGCAGGTTCATGTCCAGCACGACGGCGCTCGGCATGTATTCCAGCGCTGCCGCCAAGCCTTCGCCGCCCGTGTGGGTGACCAAGCACTGGAAACCCATCTCGTGCGACAGATCCAGCAGGATGCGGGCAAAGCGCACGTCATCCTCCACCACGAGAATGGTGCGCCGGCCGGGCTCCAGTTGGTCTCGGTCGTCAGGCACGGCATGGGGTGACCGGCGCACCTCCGCCGGCGCGGGCGCTGGGCGCTGCGCACCTTCGGCCTCGGGGACCGAATGACCAGCGGCGGGGCGGCCAACCGGCGGTGGGGCCGAAGGAGCAGGCGCGGCCTGCGCGGTGGGCCGTGCCGCCTCCTGCGGCGCGCGCACCGGCGCCACCAGCGGCAGCACCAGGGTGAAAACGCTGCCCTGGCCGGGCGTACTCTGCACGGTGATGCTGCCGCCGAGCAGATGCGCGAGATCGCGCGAGATCGACAGCCCCAGCCCCGTGCCGCCGTAGCGGCGATGGGTGCTGCCATCGGCCTGCCGGAATGCCTCGAAGATCAGTTCCTGCTGGTGTTCGGGAATGCCGATGCCCGTGTCGCTCACCGCGAAAGACACCGTGCCGTCCGCGTTGCCGAAGACGCGCAGGGCTACCTTGCCCTCCTCGGTGAACTTCATCGCGTTGGACAGAAGATTCCTCAGCACCTGACCGAAGCGCTGAACGTCCGTCTGCAAGGTCGGGGGCGTGCCGGGCTCCACGGCGCAATGCAATTCCACACCCTTGTCGTGCGCGATGGGGCGCAGCGGGTCCACCAGGGCATTCACCGCGCGGCCGACATCCATCGGTTCGACGGAAATCGTGGCATGCCCTGCCTCGATCTTCGACAAATCCAGAATGTCGTTGATGAGCGCCAGCAAATCATTGCCTGCGCCATGAATGGTCTGGGCGTACTTGACCTGCTCGCCCGTCAGGTTGCCAGCCTTGTTGTCGGCCAGCAGTTTGGCCAGGATCAGGCTGGAGTTCAGCGGCGTGCGCAGCTCATGGCTCATGTTGGCCAGGAACTCGCTCTTGTACTGGCTGGCTTGCTCCAGGTCATTGGCTTTTTGCGACAGCGCGTCCTGGGCACGCAGCAGTTGCTGCTTCTGGTATTCGAGCTGCTGCGTCTGCTCTTCCAGCTGGGCATTGCTTTGCTCCAGCTCGGTCTGCTGCGCTTCCATCTGCGCCTGAGACTCCTGCAGCACCCGGCTTTGCTGCTCCAGTTCTTCGTTGCTCACGCGCAGTTCTTCCTGCTGCGCCTGCAATTCTTCGGCCTGCCGCTGCGTTTCCTCCAGCAGCGCTTCGAGCTTGGTGCGGTCGATGGCGGATCGGATGGAGGTGGCCAGCAAGTCGGAGGCCCGTGACAACAGCTCCAGATCGGCATCGCGCAGGGTCCGGAAGAAACCGAACTCGATCACGGCGTGTACGGCGCCGCTGTGCACCGCGGGCACGAGCACGATCTCGGCCGGCGTGCTGTGCCCCACGCCGGATGAGATCGGCAGGTAATTCGTCGGCACCTCTTTGACATGCATCAGCTGGCGGGAGTCGGCCGCCTGCCCCAGCAGGCCCTGACCGTTCAGCACGCGGGCACCCACCTGAGGATCGGCCAACGCATAGCTGCCGAAACGCTGGAACACACCCCCGCCTTCCGCCACGTAGGCCGCACCCACCCGCGCGCCCAGCCAGTCGGCAAGGTAGTTCATCACGATCGGACCCAGGTCACTCAGGCTGTGGTCTCCCTGCAGCCGGTTGCCCAAGCCGACCAGCCCGCTCTTGATCCAATCTTCCTGCGATTTGGAGCGGTGATCTCTCATCGCGAGAATGGCGGACGCCAGAATCAGCAGCAACAGGACCAATGAACTGGTCCAGGTGAAGTAGGCGCCGAAGCGGGCTGCGCTGTCCCATTCGCTGCGCCGGTTGTCCAGCTCGGCGCGCTCGGCGGCCAGCATTTCGCGCAAGATGTCGCGCAAGGCATCCATGGTGGCGCGGCCGCGGTCCGTGCGCACGACATCGGCCGCACCCTCCGCATTGCCCTGGCGACGCAGATTGACGGTTTCGTCGAGCTCCGCCATCTTCTGGGCCACCAAGGCCTGCAGATGTTCGAACCGCTGCAACTGATCGGGCGACGCCTGCAGCAACGCGCGCAACCGGCCCATCTCGGGCTTGAGTGCAGCTTGCGCCGCCGTGTAGGGCTGCAAATAGCGGGTTTCGCCCGTGAGCAGGTAGCCGCGCTGGCCGGTTTCAGCATCTTTCGTGATCGAAAGAACCGTCTGCATTTGCGACAGCGACTCCACGGCCGCATTGATGCGCGCCACCGCCTCGGCCCGCTCCTGCTGGGACTGGTAGGTGAACAGGGCAATGATGGCGGTGGCCAACGCGGCCAACATGAAACCAGCGAATAAGCCAATCGGCAAACCTCGCTGAATCTGGAAGGAAGGAGCGTTAGAGGTCATGGGCACTGAACGGAGTGGGCCCAAATCATAGAGCCCCCATGGCCCTCCGGTAACGTCCGCACGCCGGGGATGGATACCCGCAAAGCGGGAGACGCTCCGTGAAGAAAGATCCCGCCTTCTCGCTTCGGACGTTATTCGCCCGCTTTTGCCTGCCACTGCGCCAACTGGCGGCGCAGCTCCTCGTTTTCAGCGGTCAGTTCCGCCACTCGGTCACGCAACGATTGCAGGGTTTCTGCGGGGGCCGCATCGGTGTCTTCGCGCGGCCTGCGTTTGGCTTCACGCACGCGCTTGGCCGCCTGCTTGAGCTCATCGCCTCCCGCGATGGCGGCGGCCCGCTGTTCTTCCTGGGGAAGCGTGGCCACGGCGGCGGCGGCATTGATCGACAGCGTGCCCGACTTCACGGCCGCCACCACCTCCGGTGCGGCCTGCTTGCGGATCTTCTCGATCATCACCACCTGGCTGCTGCTCAGCCGTGCAGCCTTGGCAATCGCCTCCCGATTGGACAGCGGCTGCGGTTCGATGTCCGGCCCCGGCGTGGATGCGTCTGCGGAAGACTCCTCATGGGCGGGCGCCTCATTCTGGATGCCATCGCCATGGGTCGCCTTCATCGATTCAGGGCTGCTGGCGCGGGCATTGCGATCGGCCAGAATCTCGCGCTTGCGCAAAGCGAGCACGCCGCGTTGAAAGTCCGATACGCTACGCCGGCCCAAGTGCTGATCGATCATCCACAGGTGCACGTCTTCCATGGAGCGGAAATTTTGATTTTGGACCGTCTGGAACGGCAACCCATGCTTTTGGCAGATACCGTACCGGTTATGGCCATCGACCAGCACGTCACCCCACAGCACCAGCGCGTCGCGGCAGCCTTCCGCCAGAAGGCTGCGCTCCAGCGCCGCGTGCTCATCGGGGCTCAGCGGATCGATATAGGCCTTGAGTTCTTCGTTGACGACGATATGCATGGGCGGGGATTCCAGGACCAAAGGGGCGGCATTGTAGAGAGCCCATCCCGATGCGGGGGAAAACGAAAGGCGTATGGAAACCTCCGATAAGCCAGCGCCATCGCGCCACAGCTTCAGGGGACAGCTCACCCTGCTGTTTGGCGGGCTGTCACTGGCCAGCCTGCTCGGCGTGGGTGTTTAGTGGGCCACATCGCAACGGGAGAGCTGGCCCGGTTCGGTGGCGAACTGCTGCACACCAGCGCCCGCTCGGCCGCCGATCTGCTGGCGACCAATCTGCGCGAGCGGGCGCAGGAGATCGATCTGCTGCGCCAGTTGACCCTGCTCACCCGCGGCAATCTCTCTGACCCGGAGATCCGGCAGGCGCTGGACCTGCGCAAGGCCGCGCACAACGAATATGCCTTGGATCGGCGTTACCGAAGCGGGCGGCCGGGTGACGCAAGCCACCGACGGCGTTCTGGTGGGCGCCCAGGTGGAGCACCGGCCATGGTTCCAGTTCGCGCGGTCCGGGTTGTTCGTGGGGGATGTGCACGAAGCCGTGCTGCTGGCCAAGCAACTGCCCAACCTGAACCCGGACCAGCTGTTGCGGTTCATCGATTTCGCCGCCCCGATTCTTGACGACCAGGGCCAGTTGCGGGGCGTGCTGGGCGCGCACGCCCATTGGTCCTGGGTGACCGAAACCGTTGAATCCATCGTGGTGAACCGGGTCGGGCAGCATGGCACCGAGGTGCTGATCGCGGACAAGGCGGGACGCATCCTGTACCCCTTCCGGCATGCGGGGCAGTTGCACCTTCCCGACGGCGCCACGCCCCAGGCCGAGTCGGCGCGCCTGCAATGGATCGATGGCACCCAATACCTCACCAGCGTGGTGGAAGTGCCTCCCGTGGCCCATACCGACCTGGGCTGGCGCACATCGTGGTGCGCCAGCCGCTGGACAAGGCACTGGCGCCGGTGACGGCGCTGCGCCGGCAACTGATTCTTCTCGGCCTGCTCACAGCCCTGGGCTGCGCCCTTGTCGCCTATCGGCTGGCAGCGCGCATCAGCCGGCCGATCGAACAACTGGCGCTCGCTGCCCGCATGATCGAAGACCGTGCCGGCACGCCGGTGTACCCGGGCGACGAGCACGCGTCGGAAATCAAGCAGCTGAACCACTCCTTCCAGTCGATGACGGCCTCGCTGCTGGAGCGCGAACGCGAGCTGTCTCAACTGAATACCTCGCTGGAACAACTCGTGGCGGAGCGTACGCAGGCCCTGCACCGAGCCAACCAGGAGCTGGAGAACCTGGCCATCCACGATGCCCTCACCGGCCTCTACAACCGCCGCAGGTTCGACGAGAAATTGCTCGAATACGTGCAGCTCTTTCACCGCACGGGGCGCACCTTCGCCTTGCTGCTCATCGATGCCGACCATTTCAAGAATGTGAACGACCAGCACGGTCACCAAGCGGGTGATGCGGTGCTGCAGCAACTGGCACAGGTGATCTCCGGCAACGTCCGCATCACCGATTTCGTGGCCCGTTACGGTGGCGAAGAATTTGTGGTGCTGTTGCCGGAGCCCCAGGACCGGCAGGAAGGCCGCGTGGTTGCCGAGAAGATCCGCGTGGCCGTGAGTCAGAGCCCTTTCCCTGCCGTTGGCCAGATCACCGTCAGCCTGGGAATGGGCTTCAGCAGCCTCGGGGATGCCCGGGAAACCGACATCGTTCAGCGTGCGGACCGGGCGCTGTACCAGGCCAAGCAACAAGGGCGCAACCAAGTGGTTCTGGCGGCCGAAAACACTTGAGACTTCACGGCCCGGTGTAACCGGGGGCGGGCACCGCTATGATTCGGCGCCCTTGCCATGAACCGTTGCCGCGCCCTCCTCCGTCTGGTCCTGATCGCCGTGTTCGTCCACGCGTGCATCGGGTTGCCCCTGCACGAGGCGGATCATCTTCGGGCGGTAGCCCTCGGTGGCCAAGATGGGGGGCCACCAGCGCGGCGCAGGATGACGCACCGCCGGCCAGCAAGCCGATCCACGCGCAAGAGCACGGCCCCTGCGAAGCATGCATGGCGTTTGCGCAGCCATCGGCGCTGCCTGGCGGCATCCGGGCCGTTTTGGCCGCAGGAAGCGCTGGCGTTCGTTGCACCCAGCCAGGGCCCGCCTTTGCTTTCGTGCCTGCACCGGATCGCTGGCCTTTTGCATCGCGCGATCCTCCCGCTCGACTCGCCTGAAACGCGCTGCCATCCAGCGAGGCCTTTGACCCCATTTTTCTTCCGCGTGCGGCGCCATGTCGCCACAGGCGGTCCTGTACGCGTCCATCCGGCCACGACGCTTTGTTGGCCGAAGCCATCTTTTCTGAGACTTTTCATGCCATTCAATCCCTGCAGGGGAGCGCGCGCGCCCCTTCCTTTTCCTTTCACTTTCGCCGTCGCGGCCTTGTCATGCGGAACCGCCATGGCTCAACCCACCGCAGACAATGCCCCCCAGCTGTCCACCGTCGAGATCGTGGGCCGCACCGAATCCGGCGCTTATCACGCAGAAGAGGCCGCTGGTGCGAAAACGGACCTGCCGCTTCGGGAGCTGCCACAGTCGGTTCGCGTAGTCACCCGCCAGGCCATCGATGATCTGGGGGCCACGCGGCTCGACGATGTGCTCGACTACGTGGGCGGCGTTTCACGCCAGAACAATTTCGGCGGACTGTGGGACAACATTGCCATCCGCGGTCTGCCCGGCAATGAAAACACCGGGATGGCCACGTTGATGAACGGCTTTTCTTCCAACCGAGGATTCAATGCCCCGCGCGACCTGGCCGGTGTGGAGCGCATCGAATTCCTCAAAGGCCCGGCCGCGGCGCTCTACGGCAGCAGCGAGCCCGGGGGCACCCTGAACATCGTGAGCAAGCGTCCGCTGTGGAAGGCCGCCAACTCGGTCGAGGGCTCGGTCGGCAGCCAGGGACTCAAGCGCGGTGCGTTCGACAGCACCGGCCCCATCGGCGAAAACTTCGCTTATCGGCTGAATGTTGCGGCGGAGGACAGGAACAGCTTTCGCGACCATGTGAGCTCGGAACGTCGCGTGGTCGCTCCTGCTTTCACCTGGAAACTTGGACGCGATACGGTGCTGGAATATGCGGGCGAATTTCTGCGCCATGCGACGCCGCTGGACCGGGGCGTGGTGGCCGTGAACAATCAGCTGGGCACCATCCCACGCAGCCGCTTTCTGGGCGAGCCCGGCGACGGCGATATCACGCTGGAGAACCAGACCCATCAGCTCATTCTGTCGCACGAATGGATGCCGCAGTGGCGCAGCCGTCTGGGCCTGTCGTATCGCGAAACCTCGGTGCAGGGTTTCTCCACCGAGGCCAGTGCGCTGCAGCCCAACGGCCTGCTCTCACGCCAGCGTCGTTTTCGGGACTTTGCTTCGGACGACATCGCCTTGCAGGCAGAGGTGCAAGGAACGGTGGAAACAGGCGGCATCGCGCACGAACTGTTGTTCGGCATGGAGAGCTTCAAGTTCCACATGGATACCCTGATGCTGCGCGCCAACCCCACCGTCGCGGCGCCCTATGCCATCGACATTCAGGCGCCCAGTTATGGCCAGGCGCAGCCTGCGCCGCTGCCCAACACGGACACGCTGGAGCGCCAGCGCAACACCGCGTTCTACTTTCAGGATGCCATCAAGCTTTCGCCGCAATGGCGGCTGGTCGGTGGCGTGCGTGTGGACCAATACAAGCAATCGCTGGAAAACCGGCGCAATGGCTCCACGGTCCATCAGGATCCATCGGCCACGTCGCCGCGCATCGGCTTGAGCTGGCTGCCGTCAGCACAGTGGACGATCTATGCGAATGCGGGGCGTTCGTTCAGGCCCAACGTCGGTTCCGACAGCGCATCGCAGGCGTTCGACCCGGAAACCGGTCGCTCGCTGGAAATCGGTGCAAAGTGGGAAAGCGCCGATCAGCGCATGGGCGCGACCGCTGCCTTGTTCGACATCCGTAAACGCAATGTGCTCACGTCCGACCCGCTCAACTCTGGCTACTCCGTCGCTGCCGGAGAGGTGCGAAGCCGGGGCCTGGAACTGGATCTTGCGGGCCAGGTGACGGCTCGCTGGCGGGTCAACGCCAGCCTGGTCCTGAACGATGTGGAAATCACCCGTGACAACACGCTGGAGGTCGGGTGCCGCCTGCTGAACGTGCCCAAGGTCAATGGCAGCGTGCTGGCGGTGTATGAAAACGCTTTCGACAACGGGCAGCGATACGGCATCGGCGGCGGGGTGACCCACGTGGGCCGCCGTCTGGGCCAAGCGCGCACGCAGGCCGAGGCCAATGCCGGATCTGCCGCATTCGATCTGCCGAGCTACCGCACTGCCAAACTGATGGCGTACTGGCGGCTCACCCCTGCGGTGCGCCTGACGGTGGATGTGGACAACGTCTTCGACACCACGTACTACAGCAATTCGTACAGCCGGCTCTGGGTCGCCCCAGGCACGGCGCGCATGGTGACGGTAGGGCTTCAGGCACGATTCTGAGCCGGCTCGCACGGGCCGGCAGCGCAGGGGCAGCGGATGACATCGGGCGTGAGCAACGTCCGACGCTGCACGCCCGGGCGGGTGGCGAGCATGGAGCCTCATGCCCCTCCAATGACCCATCCTATGCCCGACTCTTTGAACCGCCCCGGCAAGCCGACACCACCCCGCACGCCATCTGTCTCCCGCATCCGGTACGTGCTGAAAAACACGTTTGGACTGCGAGAACTGCGCGCAGGGCAGCGCGAAGTGATCGAACGCGTGTTGCAGGCAGAGAACACACTGGCGGTGATGCCTACCGGTGCAGGCAAGTCGCTCTGTTACCAATTGCCCGCCCTGTTGATCGAGGGCCGGACCGTGGTGGTGTCCCCCTTGATCGCGCTAATGCGCGACCAATGTGAGTCGTTGCGTGAGCGTGGCGTACCTGTGGTGCAGTTGCACAGCGGGCTGACGCCGCAGGAAACGAGGGAGGCCGAACAGGCGATTGCTGATGGCAGCGCGCGCATCGTTTTGACCACGCCGGAGCGGCTGGCGGATTCGGACTTTCTGGCCCTGTTGGCCAACAGCGGCAAGGTCGGCCTGCTTGCGGTGGATGAAGCACATTGCATCTCGCAATGGGGACATGACTTTCGACCCGCATTTCTGGAAATCGCGGGTGCTGCTGCCCGACTGGGCCGGCCGACTGTATTGGCCTTGACGGCCACGGCCGCAGGGCCCGTGGCTGCGGACATTCGCCGGCAGTTGGGCATTCCTGCAGCCGGTGTGGTGGACACGGGCACCTACCGACCCAATCTTCGCTATCGGGCAGAGGCACTCGCCACCGAATCGGAAAAGCGCAGCCGCCTCATCGATATCGTCCAGGCGGCAGAAGGCTCGGGGCTGGTGTACGCCGCCACCGTGAAAGCCGCCCAGGAAGTCCATGCGGCGTTGTGCGCAGCCAGTGTGTCGGCGGGCCTCTACCATGGCCGCATGCCTGCGCAGGAGCGCAGCGAGGCCCAAGACGCTTTCATGCGCGGTGACGTCCGCGTGATGGTGGCGACCAATGCGTTTGGCCTGGGCATCGACAAGCAGGATGTGCGCTTCGTCGTGCACTACCAGATGCCCGGCGGGCTGGACGCGTATTACCAGGAGTCAGGACGAGCCGGCAGAGACGGCGAAGCTGCGGATTGCACCTTGCTTTTCATGCGCAAGGACAAGGCGGTGCAGCAGTTCTTTCTGGCGGGCCGGTATCCCAGCGCGGATGACCTCGATGCGCTTTACCAGGCACTGCACGATCCGGCGCCGCAGGACCAAAATGCCTGGACGCTCGACAGCCTGCAGACACGCCTCGATCGCCCACGCAGCAAGCTCCAGGTGGGACTGGGCTTACTGCAGCGCCACAAGATCGTTGCCAAGACGAAAACCGGCGCACTCTCTTTGCGCAAGGCTGAGCTTGAACCGGCGGTGGTACGCGCGCTCATGCAGGCTTACACAGCCAAACGCGAGCAAGACCAGCAAGCGCTGGAACGCATGGTCTTTTACGCGCAGACGGGCCGTTGCCGTTGGCAGGTGCTGCTCGAATATTTCGAGCCTTCGGACTCTCCGCAGCGATGCTCCACATGCGACAACTGCGTCCGCATGGCCAAACTGGCAGAGCTTGCCTTGACAGAGCGCGCTGCAGAGACGGTGCGCGCACTGGGCAGCGGCGACGGTGATCGATTTTCGAAATATTCACCTTTGCAAGAGGTATTGCCAGTACAGCCGACCCCACGCAAAAACAACGCTCTGGAATTGGGGGTCAGCGTGCGCGTGAAGCGCTATGGGCAGGGCACGGTGGCTGCAGTCGATGCCATTTCCGTGACTGTGGACTTCGCGGACGGCAGCCAGCGCTGCTTTCAACCGGAGTTCGTTCAACGGTTCGTTCCCCGAGGCAGCCGTGCATTGCGCCGCCTCACTTGAGACCTGTCAGCCGCTGTAGGGGCTGGCGTGCACCGGCCTCAACCGGCGCCCGTGGCGGAGGGGCTGCGATCACCGGCACCCACCCTTTCACGGATGAGTTGCAACAGCGTGGCGCCATCGATGAGCCGAATATTGCGGCCACTGGCGAAGGCGGTTGCTTCCTGGGTGAAGTGTCCGGAGGTCACCACGAATCCCGCCGAAGCCCCCTGTGCGGCCATGACGCTGTGCAACTCTTGCACCACCGGTGCGCCCACTTGAAGGGTCTTCCAATGCTTGCATTGGACAAAAGATTTCGCACCGTCCTTCGTTAAAACCAGATCCACTTCGCCGTCTGGTCCTTCACCTGCTCGCTCCTGCAACGAGTAACCTCGCCGCTGGAACCCCTCGGCCACCAGTTGCTGGAAATCCGACCATGGCATGCCTTGCAAAGCCTGTGCGCTCGAACGGGCCATGCCGCACTCGTGCAAAAGCTTGCTGCGCTCCCGCCGCGTCAGAGCAGACAGCAAAGCTCCCAACGTAAAAACCAATGGCACCACGAATTGCGCGCCATAGGCCAGCCCTCGCCACACGTTGGAGACCACCAAAGGTGCATTTTCTTGCGCCATACGGACCGATGGTGTGGGCTGCGAGGTCACGGAGTGGAACACCCAGTAGGCTGCCGCAGCCAAGGCAATTCCGACCCACCATGGACATTTTGCGATCTGCTCGACCCAACCCGCTGCAGCACTTTGTTTTTGACGGCTTGCCATTCCTTTTCCCCTCCTGAATTCCGCTGAACGGATTAGTCGAACATTTTGCAACAAATGAGGGAAATATCAACAAACTCGACAAAAATTTGGCGCATTGAGGGACGCGCAAATTCCTGCGGCGGGAATAACATGCGGCTGCGTTTTTGACCCTGCTGCGCCACCGGTGATGCCGTTGGATCGGCCATCCAAAAGCTCCGCCGCGCCTTTGCTTGCCGCGATGGGATCCATCACGCCGAAAAACAGGCGATGCGAAAAGCGTGGAGTGTGATTTGCACGCTCTGGTGCTTTGCGCCAGGGCGGAAGCAGCCTGTATTGCGCCGCTGATGGCACGGGCCGGACCCTGGGCACGATGGTCGAGGTGAGAACCCAACCAGGATGGGCCTTCCAGGCCGAAGAGGTCGCGCTGATCGGCGAGCTGACGCAGCGTGCGGCACTGGCTTTGGACAATGCCTTGCTGCTGTCGGAAGCACGCAATGCCCAGTGGCAAGCGGAGTCCGCCAATCGGGCAAAAGACGAATTTCTTGCCATGCTCGGCCATGAGCTTCGAAACCCGCTGGCACTGCAACTGATCGCCTGACGTAATGCGACCACATTCACCCGAGAGCGGGAAATCATAAGTCGCCAAGTCAAGTCTCGCACGCATGCTTTTGGTGGACGACAACCAGGATGCCGCCGCCCTGTTGGCGGAATGGCTGGGCATGGAGAGCCACCACATCATGGGGGCCTACAGTGCCCAGAAAGCCTTGACTCACCTGACGACCGCATCTTTCTTCGATGCAGCGATTTTCGATATCGATTTGCCAGAAATCAGCGGCTATGAACTTGCACGCCAAGTGCTATCACAATCTCGAACCCGCCCGCTGCCGCTCTGGTGGCTTTGACGGGCTATGGCAGCGAATCGGAACGGCAGGCAGCGCTGGCAGCGGGTTTTGACGACCATTTTTCCAAGCGGGTAGAGATGGATGCTTTGCTTGATCCACTCCAAGCGCTGCTGACGGATCGGCAAAGTCCTTTACCCACGTCTTGGATAACCCAAGTCACGACGAAGCCCGAATGGCTTGACCAAGTCCTCCGCCCGTCAAGGCTGGCTCGCCATCGAAGGCCAGCGATGAATCTTCCTGCGCAGGCCGCATTACCTTGTCCGGCGTCATCGGTGTAGAGCGTACCATGTGACCAGTGGCATGAAAAATCGAGTTGCACAGCGCAACCGCCACGCCCACGATACCGATCTCGCCCACCCCCCTTGGCGCCCATTCGGCTAACGATGAGGTCGTCTTCATCGACAAAGATCACATCGATGGGAGGAATGTCGGCATTGGTCGCGACGTGGTATTCCGGCGAGCGTGAGACAGGCATTGATGCGCTGTCCGTCGGCCAATACCGTACACGCGCCGCATTGCCCGTGATCGCAGCCTTTTTTGGTGCCCGTGAGGTGAAGGCGCTCACGCAGCAGGTCGAGCAGCGTGACCCAGCTGGGAGTTTCAACGTCATACGGCTGCCCGTTCACGCGCAAATGCACACAATGGACAGAGGTGCAGGCATCAGCGGCAAGGGGCTCGCGGCACCCAGCAGACGGGAGGTGGCTTGAGTTCATCGGGCTTCCTTCTCGACCTGTAGCGGCAGCCCAGTTTGCGAGGATGACCAACGGCAGGTTGTAGGAATTGCGCGCACTCTTGGCCGACCCGATGGGCAGCACCCCAAGCCTGCGACTTTACTCTGCAGCCCGCACGCTCCACATTCACAAGGCATTTACTCATAAGTCAGTAACTTAGGGGACACTCTCTTGCGCAGAGCGGCGATCGGTGCTTTCATTGACGGCATGAAACGAGACGGACGCACCCTGACCCACAATGTGTTGGAAGAAATGCGCATGCTGGCCGTACAGCGCATGCGCGAAGGAGAGTCGCCAGCAGCGGTGGCGGCTTCCTTGGGCATGCACAGGGGCTGGGCCTACAAGTGCAAAGCCGCTGC
>NZ_BQXQ01000052.1 GCF_030159055.1 Acidovorax sp. SUPP3334 | reverse complement strand
TTTGGTGACCATGGCGGCTGATGCCGAATTTGCGAACCTCTTGGCTTTGGCAGTGTGTGCATTGCAGTGTCATGTTCCGAAGCATCTCTCTTTTGCAGCAGGCACGCAAGACTTCTTTAGCAATCCCCCTTTTTGGCCTCCAGCACATATTCTTCTAGGGGGTGTTGCTATATAAATAATAGCAAACGCCCGTTTCACTCAAAACGTCTCGGTATCCACCTCGGCCTGTGCCTGCGGCGGGTAGCGGTCGCCCGCCATCGTGCCGTCGTGGATGAGCGCATCGAGCCGCTCCAGCAGGCGTGCGTCGAGCGTCACGTTCACCGCGCCCAGGTCGTCGCGCAGGTGCTCCACGCTCGTCGTGCCCGGGATCGGGATGATCTCCGGCGCCCGGGCCAGCAGCCAGGCCAGGGCCAGCTGCGCGGGCGTGCAGTCCGCCTCGCGCGCGATGGCCTCGTAGGCGCTCAGCAACCGCAGGTTGGCGGCATATGCATCGGGTGCGAAGCGGGGCAGGGTGCGGCGAATGTCGCCCGGCGAAAGCGCGGACACATCGCGCAGCGCGCCGCCCAGGAAGCCCCGCGCCAGCGGGCTGAACGCCACGAACGCCGTGCCCAGTTCGCGGCAGGCCTCGAGCACGGCGATTTCGGGGTTGCGCGTGCACAGCGAGTATTCGGTCTGCAGCGCGGTGATGGGGTATTCGGCATGCGCGCGGCGCAGCGTGGCGGCCGACACCTCCGACAGGCCCACGCCGCGGATCTTGCCCTCGCGCACCAGATCGCCCAGCGTTCCCACGCTCTCTTCGATGGGCACGCGCCGGTCCCAGCGGTGCAGGTAATACAGGTCGATCACGTCCGTGCGCAGCCGCCGCAGGCTGGCCTCGCACGTCGCGCGCAAGGTGCGGGGCCGTCCGTCGATCACGCGCACCAGCTTGCCGTCGCCGTTCACGTCCACGCCTTGCATGCCGCACTTGCTCGCCAGCGTGATGCGCTGGCGGTGCGGCGCCAGGATGTCTCCCACCAGCGTTTCGTTGGCCCCGAAGCCGTACAGCGCCGCCGTGTCGAACAGCGTCACGCCTTCGTCGAGCGCGGTGAGCAGCACCCGCTCGGCCTGCTCGCGCGAGGCCGGCACGCCGTACGCGTGGCTGAGGTTCATGCAACCGAGGCCGATGGGGTGGACCTGGAAGGGGCCGAGGGAGCGGGGGGTGGTGGGCATGCAAAGTTCTTTGAAAAGGCATGAGTTTCCTGCTGGAGGTCATCAAGCCGCAGCAAAACTGGTATGCAGTGTTTTAGCGGCCCTCCGCCGAAGGTCCGCACGGTAGCACAGGGCATTACAGTGCCGCCGCGATAATTCACGCCTGGGCATGCGAATCCCCTCGCGTGATCGTTATGGGGTGTCTGAAGGAGAAGATGATGTTGGTGACTCGACTCAAACTGAAGAACTGGCGAAACTTCCGAGCCATTGATGTGCCGCTCAGGGAGGTGTCTTATCTTCTCGGGCCGAACGCTTCAGGCAAGTCCAATCTCCTGGATGCATTTCGGTTCTTGCGCGATGTAAGCAAATCGAAAGGCGGCGGCTTACAAACGGCAGTCGCTGACCGCGATGGCATCAGCAAACTGCGTTGTCTCCATGCTCGAACCGATAACGAGGTGTTGATCGACATCGAGTTGGCATCTAGCGCAGATTCGGAGCCTGAATGGCGCTATGTGCTCGGGTTCAAGCCAGAGGGCAAAGGCGCGCAGAGAATCTTGATTTCAAATGAGCAGGTCTGGAAGGACGGGCGACGTCTCTTCCAGCGTCCTGATGCGGACGACAAGGCAGACCCCATCTTGTTGACGCAAACGCGTCTGGAACAGATCGGTGCCAATGGGCGGTTTCGAGAAATGGCTGAATTCTTCGGCACCTTGACCTATCTTCATCTGGTGCCGCAGTTGCTGAAATTCGCCGAAAAAATGGGCGTCAATCGAATGGAGGACGATCCCTTCGGGCAGGGCTTTCTGGAGCGCATCGCCAAAACGCCGGAAAAAACCCGCACAGCACGCCTGAACAAGATCGGCGCGGCGCTGAAGTTGGCCGTTCCTCAGTTCGCTGAACTGCGATTCACACCGGACAAGCTGGGACATCCGCATTTAGAGGCCTTGTACGTTCATCACCGGCCAAACGCAGGCTGGCAATCGGAAGAGCATTTTTCAGATGGCACATTGCGTCTGCTGGGGCTGCTGTGGACGCTGCTGGAAGGTAACTCCCTGCTATTGCTGGAGGAGCCCGAAATTTCCCTCAACGACGCGATCGTGAAGGAGATTCCATTGATCTTGCAGCGCTTGCAACGCAACAAGAAGGTGCGGCGGCAAATTTTGCTGAGCACGCACAGTGAAGCCTTGTTGAGCAATCCTGGCATCGATGGCCGGGGTGTCGTGCTGTTGGAAACCGGTGAGCAAGGCTCCACAGCGCGAACCGTCACTGCGCAGGAAGCGCTCGAAATGCAGGCAGGGTTGTCCGTGGCGGAAGTCATATTGCCCAAGACCCGCCCGGCATCAGTGAACCAGTTGGGCCTTTGGCAATGACGCTGGTGGCTTTGGCTACGGAAGACGCGTTGAGTGAAGCCATCGGCCAGCGGCTTCTACTGGAGTTGCCTGTCGCCGTGACCCCGAGTCCTTTGTTAAGAAAGGACGGTTTCGGCTATCTGCGTTCAGGCATGCCCAAATGGCGAAATCTGGCGAAGCTGCAGGCCGTGCTGATCATCACGGATCTTGACCGGTTGAACTGCCCCCGGAAATTGATAGACGATTGGCTGGGAAGCCAGCCAGCGCCAGAGAATTTGTTGTTGCGCGTGGCGGTAAGGGCAGCGGAGTCATGGGTATTGGCCGACCATGACGCGTTGCGCAAGCTGTTGGGCTCCAAGGGAAAATTGCCCGTAGCCCCAGACACTCTGCCTGACCCTAAGAGTCATCTTCTGGGCCTTGCCAAGGCTGCAAGCAGATCCGTGCGAGAAGATTTGGTCCAGCAAACCGGGTCAGTGGCAAGTCAAGGAATCGGATACAACAACCGGCTCACTGCCTGGGTCCATTCGGAATGGAGCCCCGAAAGGGCGTCGCAGCGCTCACCCAGTCTGCAGCGTGCGAGGATGCGTCTGAGGGAATTGCTCGTCTCGCCGTCGCAGGAGTGACGATGCCGTGGGCGGCACGCTTGTCGCGCGCGTCATCCTCAATCAACGATGCGCGCCACCGCGCGCAGCGCCTCGGGCGTTGCCCCGCCCCAGCCGAAGAACTCCAGGTACGCGGGAATCATCTCGAACAGCATGTCGGTGCCTTCCTGCACTTGGCAGCCCCGGGCCGCGGCGGCCTGCAGCAGCGGCGTGCGGGCCTGCGACATCACCACCTCGCCCACGAAGGTGCCGGGGGCGATGCGGTCAACGTCGAAGGGCAGGGGATCGTCCCGGCGCATGCCCAGCGGCGTGGCGTTGACGATCAGATCGAACCCCGCCGGGTCGTTGCTGCCAAGCGCCGTGCGCAGGGCGGGGTAGTGCTGCTGCAGCCGATGGGCCAGGGCGCTCGCCCGGGTGGCGTCCACATCGAACAACGCCAGTTCGGCCACGCCGGCGGCCGCCAGCGACGCGGCGATGGCCGACCCGACGCCGCCGCAGCCGGACACCAGCGCCCGCCGGCCAGCCAGGGCCAGGCCCTTGCGCTGCACGCCGCGCACGAAGCCCGCGCCGTCGAACTGGTCGCCCAGCAGCCGCCCGTCGGGCAGCCGCAGGATGGCATTGCAGGCGCCCGCGATGGTGGCCGTGGGCGTGAGCGCATCCACCAGCGCCAGCGTGCTCACCTTGTGCGGCATGGTCACCAGCGCGCCGTGCCAGTTGGTCATGCGGCGCAGCACCTGCAGCGTGGCGGGGTAATCCTCGGCCTGCACGCCCATGGGCACCACGAGGGCGTTGATGCCCTGGTGGGCGAACCACGGGTTGTAGATCATCGGGGCCTTGAAGGCCTCGGTCGGGTAGCCCAGGTGGGCGATCAGGCGGGTGCTGCCGTTGATGATTTGGTGCATGGCGGGCCTGCGGCTTCAGCGGCCGCGTCCGTGGCTGCGCAGGGTGTGCTGGCGGGCCTGCTCGTACGCGGCTGCGGACAGGGGCTGGGCATCGGGGCGCCCCAGGTCCTGCGTGGGGATGCGGAAGGTCTCGCGTGCCGACCAGGCGGCCAGCGCCGCGACGGCCGTCACCGCGAATGCGATGGCGCCGACGGTGGCGGGCACGCTGGTCGAGCCGGGCGGCGCCACGGCCGCGAACAGCGCGGGCAGCAGGGCCGTGAGCGTGGTGCCCACGTTCTGCGAAATCGCCATCGACGTCACGCGGGTGCGGGCGGGGAACAGCTCCGGGTAGAAGCTGGGGAACACGGCGTTGTAGCCCTGGTACACCACGCCCCACATGAGCAGCGACAGGCCGATCGCCATCGGTACGTGGTGGATGCTGATGGCGTAGAGGTACAGAAACGCCAGCAGCCCCGACAGCAGGGCCCCCACGATGATCGGCGGGCGCCGGCCGATGCGGTCCGACAGGTTGCCCACGTGCGGGATCACGAGCACGGCCACGATGTTGCCCAGCACCGGAATCCACAGGTACACGCTTTTGTCCATGCCCACGCCATAGCCCGGCTGCACGGCGTAGGCCGCGCCGAAGACGGTGGCCACGACCGGAATCACGTTCATCAGTGCCATGCACACCACGCGCAGCATGTTCGCTCCGTTTTCCTGCAAGGCTTGCACGATGGGGGCGCGCGGCACCGCGCCCTGCCGGCGCTCGGCGGTGAACACGGGGGTCTCCTGCACCTCGCGGCGGATGTAGTAGCCCACCAGGATCACGATGAAGCTCAGCAAAAAGGGAATGCGCCAGCCCCAGGTGTTGAACTGCTCGGCTGGCAGAAAATACGCCAGCGGCAGAAACACGGCGGCCGCCAGCACCTGGCCCGCCTGCACGCCCTGCAGTGCGAAGCTGGCATAAAAGCCCCGGCGCCCGGGCGGCGCGTGCTCCAGGATCATGGAGCTGGCCCCCGAGATTTCTCCCGCCACCGCGAAGCCCTGTATGAGGCGAAGCACCACCAGCATCGCGGGAGCGAGCAGGCCCGCCTGTTCATACGTGGGCAGCAACCCCACGGCCAGGGTCGAAAACCCCATCAGGAACATGCACAGCACCAGCACCTGCTTGCGGCCATGCGTGTCGCCCCAGTGGCCCAGCACCAGGGCGCCGATGGGGCGGGCCACGTAGCCCACGCCATAGGTGGCCAGCGACGCCACGATCGCCGCCGTCGGGTTGCCCGCGGGAAAGAAGATCTGCGGAAAGATCAGCGAGGCGGCGGTGGCGTAGATGAAGAAGTCGTAGTACTCCAGCACCGAGCCGATCCAGCCACTGGCGGTGGCTTTGCGCGTCTGCTGCAGGCCGCTGTCGGCGGCGTTGTGGTCTGGCATGGGTTGTCTCCCCTGTTGGAATGGTTGGATGGGCGCAAAAGCCAGCGTCGGGCGCTTTGCGGAGCATCTCATGCCTTGGGGGGCATTTCGGCCATCCATGCATGGCGTTTGGCGGCGGGCCGCTGCGCCTCCTCAGCCTTTGCGTTCGAGTTCCTTGGCGTACCGGTGGCTGGCAGCTCCCAGGATGATGCCGAACACGATGAACCCGAGGCCGAAGGCGTGGCCGAAACCGAACCACGATCCTTTGCCGCCGCCGGAAAAGGCGATGAACAGGGCCCCCGCCATGATGAAGAACAAGGGCGCGAGAAACCGGTTGCGCCGCTGCGCGGCCAGTACGACGCCGCTTTGCGCGACCTGCGAGTCCAGGGTGCGGGCCTTGGTTTCGCAAGGGCCGTGGTTGCAGCAGATGGAGTGGCCCAGGTCTTTCACGCAGGCCGGGCAGATCCCCTTGTTACAGGCGCGGCACGTGCCCACGGCGTCGGCGTCCTGGTGTACGAAGCACTTCATGGATTCTCCTGTTGGGTGGTGGCCATCGCGCGCACTTTAGCGTTGCCGAAGCGGCGGGACATCGTCGATGGGCGCCCAGCCTTGCACGGATTCAGGCGCGGCCTGGGCGGGCAGGGCCGTGGACGTGGCGGAAAAGGTTTGCTGGTACCGGAGCACGCCCGCCTCCCATCGGAAGTCCTCGGCAAAGCCCTTGGCGACCACTTCCAGCCGGGCGATCTTCCAGCCGGCCACGTCGATCAGCGCAGCGCAGGTGATGGGCCCGGTGGCGTAGTCGGTGGTCAGCCATTCCTGCGCCGCCAGAAAGCGCGAGTCGGGCGACCACCAGAGGGGCTAGCCGAAGATTCTGTGCGGGATGTCGCGGCCATCGATCGACAGGCGAAAGTACGCCGGGCCGAACCGGATCTCGCCTTCCAGGCGCAGCGCTGCCCGGTGGGTTCCGTCGGAAGAACGTGCCATGTTTGGAATCGCTGGAGTCGCTGGGATGAAGGATGAAGGATGAAGAGTGGAGCCAGCCCGGGCGCCGTTGCGGGAACGGGCACTCCGGGAGCGGCCATCACTTGAAAAGGATGCGAACGATGCCCACGAGCAAAAGCACCAGGGCGACGGGCAAAAACCACCAGAGCATCCCCAGGGCCGAGGCTGTGCCCCGCAGGCTCCACGCCAGCAGCCCCAGCGCGACGCCGCCGATGCCCATCGCCAAGAACAGGAAGCGCCCGACCTTCTCCGAAGCGTCGCCGAACAGGTGCTCGTCCGAATCGCCCATGTGCATCGCGAGCAGGCCGAAAGGCACGGCGGACAGCAGCAAAGCCCACCGGGGCGCATCCAGCTTGGCCGCCAGCCCGGGCGGAATGGTCAGCGCAATGAGCAGCAGGATCTTGGACATCGTGGTTCACCCGGCGAGCGCCGGCGGCGCAATGTCAGTCGTTTCTCGGGCATGGCTTCGGAAGGGGGCGATGGCTGAAACGCCCGCTGGGCCTGCGGCATGGCCGGCACCGGCCCGCCTCGGGACCGGTCCTCGGCCGCCCGCGTCACATCGCGAAAATCTTTCCCGGGTTCATGATGTTCCGGGGGTCCAGGGCGCGCTTGATGGCCCGCATCATGTCCACGGCGCCCGCGCCCGTCTCGTCCAGCAGGAAACCCATCTTGTGCAGGCCCACGCCGTGCTCGCCGGTGCAGGTGCCGCCCAGGCGCAGGGCGCGGGCGACGAGCTGGTGGTTCAGGTTTTCGGCGGTGAGGCGTTCCTCGGCGCTGTCCGGGTCGATCAGGTAGCCGAAGTGGAAATTGCCATCGCCCACGTGGCCGACGAGAAAGTACGGAATGCCGCTGGCATCGGCCTCGGTCACCGAGTCGAGCAGGCAGTCGGCCAGGCGGCTGATGGGCACGCAGGTGTCGGTGCTGATCGCACGGCAGCCCGGGCGGCTTTGCACGGCGGCGAAATAGGCGTTGTGCCGCGCGGTCCACAGGCGCGTGCGCTCCTCGGGCGTGGTGGCCCATTCGAAGGCATTGCCGCCGAACTCGGCCGCGATCTCCTGCACCAATTCGGCCTGCTCTTTCACCCCGGCCGGCGAGCCGTGGAATTCCATGAGCAGCATGGGTTCCTCGCGCAGGCCCAGCTTGCTGTGCGCGTTGACCATGCGCACGGTGTGCGCGTCGATCAGCTCCACGCGCGCGATCGGCACGCCCAGCTGGATGGTCTGGATGGTGGTGCGCACGGCCGCCTCGATGCTGGGGAACGAGCAGATCGCCGCCGACACCGCCTCGGGCAGCGGGTACAGGCGCACGGTGACTTCGGTGATCACGCCCAGCGTGCCTTCGCTGCCCACCATGAGGCGGGTGAGGTCGTAGCCCGCAGCGCTCTTCTTTGCCCGCGTGCCGGTGCGGATGATCTCGCCGCTGGCGGTGACCACCTCCAGCGCCAGCACGTTCTCGCGCATGGTGCCGTAGCGCACGGCATTGGTGCCGCTGGCGCGGGTGGCGCACATGCCGCCGATGCTCGCGTCCGCGCCGGGGTCGATGGGAAAGAACAGGCCCGTGTCCTTGATGGCATCGTTGAGCTGCTTGCGCGTGATGCCGGGCTGCACGGTGACGGTGAGGTCATCCGCATCCACGCTGAGCACGCGGTTCATGCGGTTCACGTCGATGCTGATGCCGCCTTGCACGGCCAGCAGATGGCCTTCGAGCGACGAGCCCGCGGCATAGGGAATCACCGGAACATCGTGCCGGGCCGCCAGCTTGACGGCGTCGGCCACGTCCTGCGCCGTCTCGGCGAACACCACGGCCGACGGCGGCGGCGCTTTCAACGAGCCCTCGTCGCGCCCGTGCTGTTCGCGCACGGCCTGGGCGGTGGAGCATTGCGCCCCGAAGCGCGCGGCCAGCGCGTCGAGCAGGGCTTCAGGGACCGCGCGCAGCTGGATTTCGGGAAGCAGGTGCGTGGCGGCGGCAGGGGCGTTCATGGCGTGTCTCCAGGCATATTCGTGTATGCGGTCTTTTCATTGTAGGCAGCGGAGTCCGGCCCGGGTATGCCCGGGATTGACCCCTGCGCCGGGGCGTATTTACATTGCGTTCGAAATGGATAACGTTCGCCGCCGATGATCCATCGCACGCCCCGCCGGCCCGCCCCCAGCCGCACCCATGCCGAGCGCAGCATTTCGTGGCCGCGGCATGGAACCTCGTCTATGCGCAGCCACGCTTCATGGCGGCGTGGAACATCTACCTGGGCAGCCGCGACCAGCCCGAGGTGGTCGAGCACATCGCCGCGCTGCGCCAGACGCTCGATGCCCGCATGCATGCAGGCTTCTTCGAGGCGTTCCCCGAGCTGGCGGGCGACCCGCAGCGCGAAGGCTTCGTGGGGCTGGTGTTCTCCACGCTGCGCGGCCTGGGCCTGCTGCAGATGTTCCACCCGGCCGAGGAGGCCGGCGCATCGCAACTCGATTGCCTGGCCACGCTGATCGCGCAGCGCTGCGACCGCTTCGGCCACGCTGCGCCTTCAGCGGCGAGGCGATCCCGCGCGCCGGTTTCCCGGCCTTCCGCCAAAAAAGAAAAAGCGCGCAAGGCATAGCGGCGCGGCGCGCGGCGCGCAGAGGGCCGCACGCGCTGCCGCCCTCCGCGCTGTCCGGCATCCATCACGACCCCAGGAGACAAAAACCATGAATCCCTCTTGCCCCGCGGCGCTGCGCGCCATCGCCGGCGCCGCGTTCCTGCCGCTGGCGGTCCGGTCTGCCGCCCAGCCGGCGGCCTACCCCTCGAAACCGATCCAGCTCATCGCCCAGCAGCCCCCGGGCAGCGCCTCCGACGCCATGACGCGTGCGTGGGCCGACTGCGCCGCGCGCGAACTGGGCCAGCCGGTGGTGGTGCAGAACAAGCCCGGGGCCAACGGAATCCTGGCCGTCAACGCGCTCAAGTCGCAGCCGGCCGACGGCTACACGCTGATGACCATCGGCATGTCGCAGATGACCATCACGCCCTACGTGTACAAGCAGCCGCCCTATGACCCGCTGCACGACTTCGACAGCGTGGCGGTGCTCGGCAGCACGCCGCTGGTGCTGGCGGTCCCGGCGGGGCAGGGCGTGACCCGGCTGGCGCAACTGGCCGACCTGGCCAGGGCGCAGCCCGGCGGGCTCGACTTCGGATCGCCCGGCAAGGGCAGCCCCGCGCACCTGCTGACCGCCGCATTGCTCGAACGCATGGGCGTGGCGGGCACGCACGTGCCGTTCGTGGGCGAAGGCGCGGGCTTGACGGCGCTCATGGGCCAGCAGATCCATGCGATGACCCTGGTGATGGGCGCGGCCGCGCCCCATGCGAAGTCCGGCAAGCTCGTGCCCCTGGCGGTGTTTGCGCCGCAGCGATCGCCCCTGTTGCCCGACGTACCCGCCATCGGCGAGGCATTGCCGGCCGCCCAGGACCTGGCCCGCACCGCGTGGATCGCCGTGGTGGCCCGCACCGGCACGCCGCCCGCGCTGGTGGCCTCGCTCAATGCCGCCACCGAGAAATGCCGCAGCGGCGACACCGCCTACCGCACGCGCATGGAGGCGATGAACGTCACCCTGGGGCCTTCGGTGCCCGGCGATGCAAGCACCTGGGCGGCACGCGATACTGCGGTCTGGAGACCGTTGATCGACAAATTGGGATTGGCCACTGAATGACTTTGGATACCGTGCCGATCGTGCACATGGCCCACGGCGGTTGGCTGCAAGGGCGCCATGACCGCGGCGTGGCCGTGTTCCGGGGCGTGCCCTATGCGCGGGCCCCGCAGGAAGCGCTGCGTTTCGCTCCCCCCGAGCCGGCCGCTGCCTGGACGGGCCTGCGCGATGCCACCGCGTTTGCCCCGGTAGCGCCACAGTGGCCTCGCGGTGGCGGCGAGAACGCCCGCATGCTCGGCGGCGCGGATTGCCTGGCGCTGAACGTTTGGACCCCCGAGCCCCGCGCGGCGGCGAATCTGCCGGTGATGGTGTGGATTCCCGGCGGAGGCTTCATGCGGGGCGGCGCGAGCGACCCGCTGTACGACGGGACTTCGTTCGCGCAGAAAGGCATCGTGCTCGTATCGCTGCAGTACCGGCTCGGCGTGGACGGCTTCATGCATTTCGGCAGTGAGGCGCCCGCCAACCGGGGCCTGCTCGACATCCTGGCCGCGTTGCGCTGGGTGCGCGAGCACATCGGCGCATTCGGTGGCGACCCGGACCGCGTGACGGTGTTCGGCGAATCGGCCGGCGCGGGCGCCATCGCCTGCCTGATGGGCATGGACGCGGCGCAGGGCCTGTTTCACCGCGCCATCCTGCAAAGCCCCAGCGTGGCCTGCCAGACGGTAGCTGAGGCCGACGGGGTGCGCCATGCCGTGGCGCAGTGCCTGGGCGTGCCGCCCACGCTGCGGGGCCTTGGTGATGCGCCGCTGGCCGAGGTGCTGTTCGCCGTGCACCGCCTGGCCGAAGACGAAGCCCTGCGCGACCGGCATGGCATCAGCCGCCGCAACATGTTTCCGCTGCGCCCGGTGATCGACGGGCAGGTGCTCGCGCAGGCGCCGCTGGCTGCCCTGCACCGCCGGTGGGCAACGCCGCAGCGCACGCCCTTGCAGGTTCTGGTGGGCAGCAATGCCGAGGAAATGCGCCTGTACCACGTGCCGAACGGCGCCATCGACCGCATCACGCAGGACGACGTCACCGCCTTCATGCGGGACACGGGCCTGCCGCCCGCTGCCCGCCAGGCGTATGCGGCGCTGCCCGCATGCCAGGGGGGCGCCCATGCGGGTGAAATGCTGTGCGCCATGCAGGCCGACTACTACTACCGCGTGCCCGCGCGCCGCATCGCGGCCCTGGCCGTCGCCCACCGTCTGCCGGTGCACCTGTATGAACTGGAATGGCGCTCGCCCCAGTGCGGCGGGCAACTGGGCGCGGCGCACGGCATGGACCTGCCGTTCGTCTTCGGCAACCTGGACACCTCCACCGGCCGCGAACTCACCGGCCAAGCCCCTGCGCAGTCGCTGGCCGATGCCATGCACGGCGCGTGGGCGGACTTCGCCACGCAGGGCGACCCCGGATGGCCCGAGCATGGCCCTGCCACGCCCTGGATGCAGTTCTTCGACGACTTGAACTGGTGCGGTCCGGCACCGTTCTCTCCCGCCATGAAGGCATGGGACGGCGTGCTGTGAGCTGATCCGGCCGGGCCAGGCGCCAAACTGGTGCATCTGGCTTGTATACCAGTTGGCATGGAACCTGCGTAGTTCCGTGCCAATGACCAGCGCCACCGAAATCAGCAACCGCATCATCGAAGCCGTGATGGCGCAAAAGCTCGCTCCTGGCTCGCGCCTGGGGGAGCAGCAGCTCGCCATGCTGTTCGACTGCAGCCGCACCATCGTGCGCGAGGCGCTCACGCGGCTGTCCACCCGGGGCATCGTCACGGTGAGCGCCCGGCGCGGCTGGTACGTGATCGAACCCTCCGAAGACGAAGCGCGCGAAGCCTTCGAGGCGCGGCGCGTCATCGAACTGGGCCTTCTGCACCAATTGAAAACAGTGGACAAGGCAGCGGTGCGCAAGCTGCGCGCCCACCTGCAGCGCGAGAAGGCGGCCCTGGCCGGCACCGACGTGGGGGCGCGCAGCTTCCTGCTGGGCGACTTTCACGTGTGCCTGGCCGAATGCCTGGGCAACGGCCTGCTGGCCGACACGCTGCGCGACTTCACCGCGCGCACCACGCTCATCGCCATGCTGTACCAGTCCTCCCACGATGCGGCGCAATCGTGCGAGGACCACGTGCGCATCGTCGAAGCGCTGGAGGCGGGCGACATCGCCCGCGCCGAGTCGCTGATGGCCGAGCACATCGGCTCGGTGCAGTCGGCCCTGCGCCTGCAGGCCAGCCCCGATCCGCTCGAGCACCTGCGCAGCGCGCTGGCGCCCGTGCGCACCGGGCGCGGAGGGGCCGCTGCCGCGGCGGCCCCTTCTTCTTCCGAATCCCCGTCCCCTGCTGCGTCTCCGGGCGACGCATCCACCTACTTAGGAGCCTTGCTATGACCTTCGCCACCCGCTTTCTTTCCCGCCGCCTGGCCCTGGGGCTCGTGGCCGCTGCCGGCCTCGTGTGCGCCATGGCACCCGCGCAGGCACAGACCGCGCTGGACGACATCATGAAGTCCAAGACGATCAAGATCGCCATTCCCACCGACTACCCGCCTTATGGCTTCGTCGGCACCGACCTCAAGCCCCAGGGCCTGGACATCGACATGGCCGAACTGATCGCCGCCAAGCTGGGCGTGAAGGTGGAGCTGGTCGCCGTGACCAGCGCCAACCGCATCGCCTACCTGCAGACCAAGAAGGCCGACCTCGTCATCTCCACGCTGGGCAAGAACGCGGAACGCGAGAAGGTCATCGACTTCACCTCGGCCTATGCGCCGTTCTACCAAGCCGTTTTCGGACCGAAATCGCTCACCGCCAAGGCCTGGAGCGATCTGGCCGGCAAGAGCGTGGCGGTCACGCGCGGGGCGATGGAAGACCAGGAACTGGCCAAGGTCGCGCCGCCCAGCATCGATGTGAAGCGCTTCGAGGACAACAACGCCACCATCGCCGCCTTCGTGGCCGGCCAGACGCAGTTCGTGGCCACCAGCGCCTCGGTGGCCGGCAACATGATGCAAAAGAACCCGCAGCTGCAGGCCGAATACAAGCTGCTGCTGAAAGACAGCCCCTGCTTCATCGGCCTGCCCAAGGGCGAGGCCGCGCTGATGGCCAAGGTCAATGAAATCATCGCCGGCGCCAAGAAGAGCGGCGAGCTGGACACCATGGCCAAGAAGTGGCTCGGCCGCCCCGCTGGCGACCTGCCGATCTGAGCCTGCGCGCTTCGCATTCTTCGCTCCGCCTTCCCTGACCCGTTGACCTGATCGGCTGCCCATGCGCATCGAGTTCGACTTCCTGGCCGTGCTGTCGCAGTGGCCGCTGCTGGCCACGGGCGTGGCCTGGACCCTGTCCCTCACGGCGGTGGCCACCGTGGTGGGAATGGCCGTGGGCATCGCATGCGCCTGGGCGCGGGCCAGCGGGCCGGCGGCCCTGCGCTGGCCGGTGGGGGCGTATGTGGAATTGATCCGCAACACGCCCTTCATCGTGCAGCTGTTCTTCATTTTCTTCGGGTTGCCCGCGGCGGGCGTGAAGCTCTCGCCGGAGGCCGCCTCGTTCATCGCCATGGTGATGAACCTGGGGGCGTATTCCACCGAGATCATCCGTGCCGGCATTCTGGCCACGCCACGCGGCCAGGTCGAGGCGGCGGTGAGCCTGGCACTGTCGCGCGTGCAGGTCTTCACACGGGTCGTGCTGCCGCCTGCATTGCGCAAGGTATGGCCGGCCATGGTGAGCCAGATCGTCATCGTCATGCTCGGCTCCGCGGTCTGCAGCCAGATCTCGGTGCAGGACCTCAGCTACGCCGCCAACCTGATCCAGAGCCGCAACTTCCGCGCGTTCGAATCGTTCATCGTGGCCACGGCCATCTACCTGGTGCTCTCGATCGCCCTGCGCCGGCTGCTGCACTGGCTCGGCCCGCGATTTCTCTTCGGCCGCTGAGTGCGGCCCGCGACGCCGGCACACGCGATCTGGACACATTCAGCAAGGACAGCGAGATGGTCGATTTCACCCTCTGGGACATTCTGCGCAACCTGCTGCTGGCGGCCCGCTGGACGGTCGTGCTCTCGCTCATCGCCTTCGTGGGCGGCGGCCTGGTGGGCGGCCTGCTGCTGGTGGCGCGGCTGACGGGCGGCCGTGCGGCGGAGCGCGCCGTGGGCCTGTACGTGCAGGTCTTTCAGGGCACGCCGCTGCTGATGCAGCTGTTTCTCTCGTACTTCGGCCTGGCGCTGGTAGGGCTCAATGTTTCGGCGTGGACTTCGGCCGCCGTGGCGCTCACCCTCTACACCAGCGCGTTTTTGGTGGAAATCTGGCGCGGCTCCGTAGCCTCGGTGCCCAGGGGCCAGTGGGAGGCTTCGGGCAGCCTGGCCTTGTCGTTCGGCGAGCAGATGCGCCACGTGATCCTGCCGCAGGCCATCCGCATCGCCACCGCACCCACGGTGGGTTTTCTGGTGCAGGTGGTCAAGGGCACGGCCCTGGCGTCGGTGATCGGTTTCGTCGAACTGACCAAGGCCGGCGGAATGATCGCCAACGCCACCTTCAAGCCCTTTGTCGTCTTCGCCTGCGTGGCGCTCTTCTATTTCGCGCTGTGCTTTCCCGTGAGCCTGTACGCGCAGCACCTCGAAAGGAAGTTCCATGGCCATCGTCGCTGAAACCCCGGCCGATGCCCCTGCCGTGGCCGCCACCGCACCCGTGGCTGCCCCGGTGGCCACCGGCCGGCCCATCGTGCAGATCACCGCGCTGCGCAAGTCCTACGGCACCAACGAGGTGCTCAAGGGCATCGATCTCACGGTGCAGCCCGGCGAGGTGATCGCCATCATCGGCAAGAGTGGCTCGGGCAAGAGCACGCTGCTGCGCTGCATCAACGGGCTGGAAACCTTTCAGGACGGCGCACTCACCGTGGATGGCAAACCGCTGCTGCACGACAGCGCCATGGCCATGCGCGAGCTGCGCCAGCGCGTGGGCATGATCTTTCAGAGCTTCAACCTTTTCCCGCACCTTTCGGTGGGCCGCAACGTCATGCTGGCGCCCACGCTGGTCAAGCAGCGGTCGCAAAAGGACGCTGCCGCGCAGGCCGCCAAGCTGCTGGAGCGCGTGGGCCTTGCCGAAAAGTTCGACGCCATGCCCGAGCAGCTTTCCGGCGGACAGCAGCAGCGCGTGGCCATCGCCCGAGCGCTGGCCATGGAACCCGCCGTGCTGCTGTGCGACGAAATCACCTCCGCCCTCGATCCCGAACTGGTGGGCGAGGTGCTGCGCGTGGTGGAGTCGCTCGCCCGCGAAGGCATGACCCTGCTGATGGTCACGCACGAAATGGCCTTCGCCCGCAAGGTGAGCAACCGCGTGATCTTCATGCACCAGGGCCGGGTGCACGAGATGGGCCCGCCGCAGGATCTGTTCGGCGACCCGCAGACGCCGGAGCTGCGGCAGTTCCTGTCTTCGCTGAACGACTGACGGCGCGGCGCAGGCACGCGCGTCAAGGCCCGCATGCCTCCCAGCATGCGGGCCCGTCGGGGTTGGATGGAGTTCGTGTGGTAGTTGCTCCGGGCGGCGTCAGGAGTGGGCGCCAGCCTCGAATTCCGAGCGCGAGAGGGAACCGTTGTGGTCCTTGTCGAGCTCCTTGAAACGGTTGCCGATGGCGGGCAGTCTTGCTGCCTCCGCCAGGCTCAGCTGGCCGTTCTTGTCGGTATCGACGCGTTCAAACGCGTCGGAAGTGGGTTGTGCGGTCGGCTGTGCGCCGCCGAACGTGGCGCCTTTGGCGCCAGGGTGCAGGCCCATGGAGGTGCCCGACGAGGTCTGGTTGGGTTGATTGGAGGGCGAGGTGAGGGCGGGAGAAGCTGTCTGTGCATGCACTGCGGCGCCTCCCAGGGTGATCGCCGCAAACAGCATCACGCTGCGGGAGTCGAAGGGAAGGGACCGTCGTTGCTGAGCTGCCATGGGTTCACGCTCCGTGAAAGTTGAACAGGGTTGCATTGCACCGCAACATGCGGTGTCCGGCCAGCATTTTTGCCCGCTGTTGCCGCGATACACATTTGCCTGCCGGTTGTAACGCACAATGCCCGCGGCCGCCTTTGGCGCGGCCCGCAACGCACAAGGAGCAGCCCATGGGCAACCGACTGACACAGATCGCCACGCGCACCGGAGACGACGGCACCACGGGCCTGGGCGACAACACCCGCGTCTCCAAGGACAGCCCCCGCCCCCATGCCATGGGCGACGTGGACGAACTCAATTCGCACATCGGCCTGTTGCTGTGCGAACCGCTGCCGACCGAGGTGCGCACGCTGCTGTCTGACGTGCAGCACCAGTTGTTCAACCTGGGCGGCGAGCTGTCCATCCCCGGCTTCGAGCTGCTCAAGGACGAGGCGCTCGCGCAGCTCGACGAGGCCCTGGCCACCCACAATGCGGCCCTGCCTCGGCTGGCCGAATTCATCCTGCCCGCCGGCACGCGCGCGGCGTCGCAGGCGCATGTGTGCCGCACCGTGGCCCGGCGCGCCGAGCGGTCGGTGGTGGCGCTGGGCGCGGTGGAGGCCGTGCGCGATGCGCCGCGGCGCTACCTCAACCGGCTGTCGGACCTGATGTTCGTGCTGGCGCGCGTGCTCAATCGCCTGGATGGCGGTGACGACGTGTATTGGAAGAGCGAGCGCATGGCGCGTGCTGAGTCCGGCGCGCCGTAGAAGGCTGTGGCTGTGGCTGTGGCGTTCAGCGCGGCGCCAGCATGGCGATGGTCAGGCGAGAGACGCACGTCAGCTCGCCGTCGTCGTTGACCATGTCGATCTGCCACACCTGGGTGGTGCGGCCGATGTGCACGGGCCTGGCGGTGCCGGTCACCCAGCCGCTTCGGGCCGAGCGCAGGTGGTTGGCGTTGATGTCCAGGCCCACGGCGTGCCAGCCTTCGGGCGCGGCGTACACCGCGCCGACGGAACCCAGGGTCTCGGCCAGCACCACGCTCACGCCGCCGTGCAGCAGGCCGAAAGGCTGCTTGGTGCGCGCATCGACGGGAACGTGGGCACGCAGGAAGTCGTCACCGATCTCGGTGAACTCGATGCCGAGGTGGGACACGGCGGTGTCTTCGTTGCCAGCCTGCACGATGGACAGATCGATGGGGCGCTTCCAGATGGACATAAGGCTCCTTGCGTGAAATGGGAGAGAGCGGACCCGCAGTACGGAACCGGCAAAATGGGCCGCATTATCCGGTGGCCGCCAGGCTTGCCGAGTCGCTCAGGTGCGCATGGAGCCGGTCTTTAAAAACCGTTGGTGCCGACACATCGCAGCGGCATGCAACGTTTCGCATGCAACCGGGCGTCTGGAGGCGATCCCGGCACGATGCCGTCGAAGCTTCAGCTGTTTGGCGCGGCGGCGAACCGCCCTCCAGAAATTTCCCCTCTCTATGACCACACCCGTTGCAGCCCGCACACTGGCCCTGCCGACCCCAGCCGCGCCTGCCACGGAGCAGGAGGCCACCCGCCAGCCGCCACCAGTGCAGCGTGCGCCGTTGGAGGCCGGCCCGCTCGCGTCTCGTGGCGCTGCGCAAGAGGCCGGGACGATGGCGCCTCGGCAATCGCTGGCTGCACGGCAAGGGAGGGCGGGGGCTTCCTCTTCCGGCACCGCGGCGCCCGCCATGGAATCTGCGATGCATCGGCAGGCGCACGCGCTGTTCGAACGTGCCCGCAAAGCGTTGCTGGACCGCGTGCCGTTGAGCAGGGCCCAGTTTTCGGACATCGTGGCCCTGGCAGTGGATGCCCGGATGGCCGAAAGCGATCGACGGGCATTGGCCGAGGCCCTGGCGGAACATCCGCAGGGCGTGTCGGCGCTGTATTCCCTGGCAGGCAACAAGGGGGCAACGGTCGAGGCCCTGTCGATCGTCGCGGCGGCGGTGGCTCTGCGGCACACAATCGACATCGAAAAAAGTGAGATCCCGCAGGTGCTCGCTCTGCCGGAGCCGGTACGCCTTGCGGTAGCCCTTGCGCAACAGGCGCTGGATGCGCAGAACCTGCAGTTCCATGGCCGCCATCGCAGTGGCTTTTACCGTCTCGATCTGGCGCCGGCCAGCCATTCAAGGCTGTTTGCCCAGGCCCTGCAGCTTTTTGCGCCCCTTGCCAACGACAAGGAACTGCTGAGGCTTGCGGGTGAGGAATTTCAGCGTTGGAAGCCTGCCTGGGGCAATTTCGCCGAGAGGACGCATTCGGACCCCGCCATCCGCTTGCAGGCGCTGAAACGGACGCTGGCTGACATGCAGCTTCCACCCGTGCTCCAGCGCATCGCCGATGGCGATCCCACCCACCGCGGCGCCCTGGCGCGCGTGACGCATCAACAGTGGGCATTCGACGCCGCTGTCATGTTCGGTGGCTTGCAGCCCTCGGGACTGGCGGGGCTGGAGGGCACTTTGCAGTCTTTGGCGCGACTGCACGCACCCCAGCTGCGCCAGCAGCTGGCGGAGCGGCTGGCGCTGCAAGTCCACGCCGGTGACGATGCCCGCGGCCATCTGCGATTTGCAGCACCGTTTCGCCGGCCCCACATGCGCAGCCTGGCCATCGCGCTGCATCCTCTGTTTGCGCAAGCAGGCAGCCCTGCCCAGCCTTCGGCGCAGTTGCTGGAGGTCTTGGGCGCGTCCGATCTCAAGAACGGCCGTTGGCTGCACCGGGCGCTGAAGGACCTGACCCTGCTGGCAGACAGCGAGTGCGATCTGTCTCATGAACAGCGCCGCCAGCTTCTGGAGCATGCGCTGCCTGCCGGTGGCACCGTGTCGCAGCGTTGCCGCGGCTTTCTCGAGAACCTGCGGTTCCTCGCCATCGCGGTGCAGTGCACCGCAGTGCAGGAGGGTGAGCCGCCTTCCGCCGTGCTCGGCATGCTGGCCAGTCTGGCCCAGTCTCCGAGCAAGCCGGCATCGATCAAATCGGCGATCGAACCCGCGCTGCGCCTTGCGATGCCGGGAGCCGGTGGCCGTAACGAGAGCCCTGAGAGTCTGGCCGGATGGAATGCGGTGCTCTCTTCCTGGCGGCAACCCGAAGCGCTGATCGTCCATGCACAGAACATCCGCTCCAACCTCGACGAGGTCGATGGACAAGAGGCCGTCCTGAACGCGCTGGATCGATTTGCCGACAGCGCCGTCTGGCCGCAAGAAGGGCTCGCCCGATTCCGGGCCTTGCGGTATTCCACGAACGAATCGGCCCATCTGGCCGATATCGAGAAGCTGGCCCCTGAGGCCTATGCGCAGTGGAAGAGGCCCGTGGCACTGGAGGCGTCTGCACATCCGCTCCCTGTCGAGGACACCGACAATCCGGAGGATCTGCTGCTGTGTGGAACCGACGTTGCGAGTTGCCAGAGCGTCGAAGAGGACACGCAGTACAGCAAGGCCCTGATGGGCTATGTGATCGATGGCAAATACCGCATGCTGGTGCTTCGGGCGCATGACGGCACCATCGCTGCGCGTCGCATGGTCCGGCTCCTGCTGGACGAGGCGGCGGGACAGCCGGTCCTGTATGTCGAGAAGCTGTATGCCAACACGGGCATGCAGGCCGATGGGCCGGAGGACCAAGCCTTGATGCAACTCGCCCGGCGCAAGGCAGATGCGATGGGGTGCGCGCTGGTGTGCGCTGCACCGCAGAGCCGCGACGAAGAGGGCGAGACGTTGCCGGCCTACGGCGGCGTGCTGAAGTCCCTCGGCAGCCCGGCGCCCTACGAGTACGTGGATGCGAAGCACATCGACGCGGACGACAAGGAACGGGCCGCAGGCGGAGTGGTCGAGGGCGGCCAATACACGGTGAAAAACGCCTACCGGCTGCAGTGATTTGGCCGCCCGCCTTGGCGCCCCTCGGCGCCAGTTCGGTCAACGCGGCTTGGAGCGGCATGGTACGTAGGCTTCGGGCCTGGTTCATCGCCTCGGCGAGCGGCCGCGCCGCACTTCGCACTCACCCGGGGGGGGCTTCGATGCCTCCCCTCCTTCATGGCACCGTGGCGCGGGGGCCGGGGGCTTTCAGGTGCGCATGGAGCCGGTCCTCACATAGCGCTCGTGCCACGACAGCGCCTCGCCCAGCAGATGGGGGGTATGGCGCCCGCCGCCGCTGGCCTCGGCGCGGGCCACGTAGTCGCGCAGCGCGGGGCGAAAGTCCGGGTGCGCGCAGCGCTCGATCACCACGCGCGAGCGCTGCGAGGGCGATAGCCCGCGCAGGTCGGCCAGGCCCTGTTCGGTCACGATGACCTGCACGTCGTGCTCGGTGTGGTCCACGTGCGAGGCCATGGGCACGATGCAAGAGATGGCGCCGCCCTTGGCCAGCGACGGCGTGAGGAACATCGACAGGTAGGCGTTGCGCGCGTAGTCGCCCGAGCCGCCGATGCCGTTCATGATCGACGTGCCCATCACGTGCGTGGAGTTCACGTTGCCGTAGAGGTCGGCCTCGATCATGCCGTTCATGGAAATGAGGCCCAGGCGGCGGATCAGTTCGGGGTGGTTGCTGATCTCCTGCGGGCGCAGCACGATGCGTTCGCGGTAGAAGCCGAGGTTGCGGGTGAACTCCTCGGTGGCCGCCGGGCTGAGCGACAGGGCCGTGGCCGAGGCGCTGTCGAGCTTGCCCGAGCGCAGCATGTCCAGCATGCCGTCCTGCAGCACCTCGGTGTAGGCGGTCATGTGATCGAAGGGGCCGCTGTTCAGGCCCGCCAGCACGGCGTTGGCGATGTTGCCCACACCCGATTGCAGCGGCAAGAGGTCGGGCGGCAGGCGGCCCTTCGATGCGCCGCGCCAGAGCACTGGGCACGGCCTTGGGGTAGCCCGCGCCGGTGAAGCCGCTCATGCCCACGCGCGCGCCGTTGGGAATCAGCGCGGCGGCCTGCTCGGCCGACATGGTGCGCTCGCGCAGCAAGGGGTTGAGGACGCGGCTGGGTGGGGTCATGGGTGGAGTTTTTGGGCAAAGAATTGCTTAGCGTAACCCACCGGATTGAATGGGCGGCACCAAAAAGTGCCCTGCACAATTTTCAACTCGGTTACTGATTGTTTGTGACTATAAGTTGCTTTATGTGCGTGCATGGACTGAAAACTTTCCATCTAACGGGATATGATCGCCGCCGTTTCCAAGCCCAATCTGCTTTGGCGCCTGCACATTGGCCCGCGCGCACGGTCCTTCAAAAAAAGAAAAACAACCGCATGCCCATGGCCGTAGCCCCCTGGGCGCTGGCGCAAACACCCTCACCTCCCCTTGCCTGAACCTGGCAAACGATCCCGAGAAAGAACGACAGCATGAGTGGCAAACCAGCGGCGCGGCAAGGCGACATGACCAAAAAGGGCGGGCCCATCGTCCAGGGCTCGGCCACCGTACTGATCGGCTCGGCGGGTGGCGTGGCGTGCTCCGTGTGCCCTGGAGGCATGGCGGTGGGCAGCCCCGTCAACCCGGCGCTGGGAGCCAAGGTGCTGATGGGCGGGGACGAGGTGGACTTCAGCCTGCCCGGGCCCATGCCGCTCGTGTGGCAGCGCCAGTACAGCAGCTACGTGAACGAAGAGCACGGCGCAAGCTGCGGGCTGCTGGGCTACGGCTGGAAGCTGCCCATGGAACTCGGCCTGCAGCTGCAGGCCGAGCGCACCGTGCTGCTGGACACCGGCGGGCGGGCCATCACCTTCGACGAGCCCCTGGCGCCGGGCGAGGCCCAGTACAGCGCCAGTGAAGACCTGTGGCTGCTGCGCGGTGGTGGCGCAGGCTGCACATTGCCCGCAGCCGCCCCCCTCTCGCGCACCCCGTGCGAGCTGCAGCCGTGGGCTTGGCAGCCGCGCTGGGCCCACGTGCCCGAAGAAGTGCGGGCCGATCCCCGGTGCGTGATCGCCGCGTCGGGCGGTGGCAGTGGCAGCGGCGGCGCCGTCTGGCTGCTGTGGCCGGGCACGAACGGCCACCACCGACTGGGCCAGGTGCTGGACCGCTTCGGGCGCAGCCAGCATTACGGGTATGACGAGCACGGGCGGCTCACGGGCATCACCGATGGCAGCGGACGGCGTTATGCCCTGCACTACAACCGGGAGCGAGCGCGAGACGGCAGCGCGGCCACCGCCTCCAGCCTCACCCCCACAGCGACATCCCACCCGCTGCTCGGTGCGGACAGCGGCGAGCGCCTGACCGGCGTGGACTGCGTGCACAACCCCCTGGATGCGGCCTGCACCGGCACTGGCTACCGGGTGCCGCTCGTGCGCTACCGCTACGACAGCGCGGGCGACCTGGTGGAGGTGCTGGGCCGGGACGGCCAGCGCACGCGCGAGTTCGGCTACGACCGGCTGCACCGCATGGTGCGCCACCGGGTGCGCAGCGGACCGCTGCACACCTACGTCTATGAAGACCAGGGCGTGGCCACGCCCCGGCCCGGCGCCCGCGTGGTGGAGCAGCACAACGAGCAAGGGCTGTCGTACCGCTTCGAATACCGCGATCCAGAGGTCGCTGCGACTGCAGCAGCCGCCGCCCATGCAGGCGCTGCCGCCAAGACCGATCCCGCCGTCCTTGCTCCGGCCACTGCGCAGCCCGTGCCGGTGAGCGAAGTGCGCGTGCGCGACAGCCTGAACCGGCTCACCTGCTACCACTTTGAAGGTGCCGGCGCAGACAAGCGCCTGGTGCGCCTGGTGTCGCCCGATGGCGCCCAGCAGCGCTACCAATACGACAGTGCGGGCCGGCGCGTGGCCCACACCGACCCGCTGGGGCGCACCACCTGGTGGCGCTACGACGGCGCCGGGCGGCTGCTGGGCACGCAGCACCCCGACGGGCGCAGCACCCGGCATCGCTGGGGCGAAGCGGGCTCCGCGCAGGACGGGCTGTTGCTGCAGAGCGTAGGCTTGGGGGCGCTGCCCACCCACATGGACTACGACGCCTGGGGCCGGCTGCTGCAGGTCACCGTGGGCGAGCCCTAGGGCCTGGATGCCCCGGCCCTTGCCACCCGCTTCGAATATGCCCTCCTGACCGCCCAGGGCGCCATCGACCCCGCCACGCGCGCCTGGTGCGACCAGCCCGTGGCCGTCATCGACGCGCAGGGCGGGCGCAAAGCGCTGGCCTACAACGGCGCCGGGCAACTCACGCGCCGCACCGACTGCTCGGGCCGGGTCCATGCGTGGCACTACGGCGCCTGGGGCGAAGTGCGCGAAGAGATCGACGCCCTGAACCAGCGCACGCGCTACCAATACGACGGCGCGGGCCGCCCCACCTGCGCCATGGCCCCCGACGGCACGCAAGTGCAATACCGCTGGGGCCCGAACGGCGAACTGCAGGCGGCCACGCACGGCGCGCAGCCCGTGGGAGAAGGCGCCACCCCCAGCGGCACGGCCACCACCTCGGTCACCTACGCCCATGACCTGTGGGGCCGGGTGGTCGCGCAGACGCAGGCCGGCCGGGGGGTCGCGCTGCGCTACGACGTGGCCGGACGGCTGGTGGAGCTCATCAACGAAAACCAGGCCATCACCCGCTTCGTGCATGACGCGGCGGATCGCCTGGTGCAGGAAGTTGGATTCGACGGACGCACCCAGGCCTACGGCTACGACGCGGCGGGGCAGCTCGTGCACAAGAGCGACGGCCACGGCGCAGGCCACCACCCGGGCCTGCAAGGGGCCGCAGCGCAAGGGCTGATCGCCACCGTGCGCAGCCGCACGCACTACGACGATGGCGGGCGCATCGCGGCGCGCGTTCTCGTGCGATCGGCGGGCCTGCAAAGCGATGAGCAGGGTGAGACCCTGCAGATCCATGCCTACGAGCATGACGACCGGGGTGCCCTCGCGGCGGCCCGCACCTGGACGGCCCACCTGCCCTGGGCGGCCACGCAAGGCGGCGCTCACCCCCAGAGCCTGGGCGAGCAATGGCTGGACGTGCCCGGCCCGCTGCTGCGTGCCCTGCTGGCCCCGCCCACCGGAGAGCCCGGCACGCAGCCCGACCCAGCCCTGGCCGAAGCCGCCCAGCGCCTGCAGGCCGGGCGCCTCATCGCCGACACCCGCGTGGCCCTGGAGCGCGACGCCTTGGGCCGTGCCACCGGCGAGGCGCAGACCCTGTACCGCCAGGTGCCTGCCACGCCCCACCTGGGCGGTGAGCCTGCGCCAGAGTTCGAACACCGCATCGCCCACCGCCTGGGAGCGCTCGGCCAGCGGCTGGGCAGCCAGCTGCAGGGCCTGGGCGAGCTCGATTGGCTGGCCTACGGCTCGGGCCACGTGCACGGACTGCTGCTGGACCAGCGCCCCGTGCTGGACCTGGAGCGCGATGCGCTGCACCGGGAAGTCGGCCGCACCTTGGTCATGGACAGCGGCCAGGCGCTGGCCCACGCCGCAGACATCACCCAGGCCCGGCGCCTGGACCCCATGGGACGGCTGCTGCAGCAAGACTGGCAAGGGCTGCCCCGGACAGAAGCGGCGCAGGCCTCAGGGCCGCTCGCAGCCCTGTCCGTGCGCCGCTACACCTACGACCCGCTGGGCCAGCTGGTGGGCGTGCAGACCCCGGCCCATGCCACGCGCTACCACTACGACGTGCACCAGCGCCTGACGGGCGTGGCGCATGCGGGAGCGGAAGGTGTGGGCCATCGGCGCTGGCACCTGGACCCCGCCGGCAACCGGCTGCCCGAACTGACGGCGGGGGGCGGCGCACCCGGAGCGCAGGGGCCGGGTCAAGACTGGGCCAGCCAGGTGCGCCAGAACCTGCACGACCCTGGGTTCGATCTGCTGGCGCCGCGAGGGCGATCCAGCCAGCCGGGCGGGCCGATAGAGCAATGGCCGGGCAACCGCATCGGCTGGAGCAGTACAGCCGAAGGGCAGGCGATCCAGTACCGCTACGACGCGTTCGGCAACCGGGTGCAGGCGCAGCACGCCGATGGCCGCACGCTGCGGCTGCAGTACGACGCGCTGCACCAGCTGACGGCGGTCTTCGAGCAGGGGCCGGGCGAGAAAGGCTTCACGCCCATCGCGCGCTACCGCTACGACGCGTTCGGGCGGCGCCTGGGCAAGACCGTGGTGCGCCAAGGGCAAGGGCAAGGGCAAGGGCAAGGGCAAGGGCAAGGGCAAGGGCAAGGGCAAGGGCAAGGGCAAGGGCAAGGACGAGAGAGCGGCACCGAAGACGTCACCTGCTACGGCTGGGACGCGGACCGGTTGGTGCACACCGAAGACGGCCAGGGCATCCGGCACACCGTGTACGAGCCGGGCAGCTTCGTGCCGCTGTTGCAACTGCAGCGCAGGCAGCGGGCCAAGGACGCGGTGCAGACGCTGATGAACCTTGGCGCGGAGCCGGGGGACGCCACCACCGATGCGGCGGACAGCTTCGCCGCCATGCCGAAAGCGCAGCGGGAGATGGTGCAGGCGGCGCTAGAAAGCGTGCTGGACCCGGCCAACGGTGCGAAGGCGCTGCAACGCGCGCAGGCGCACATGCCCAAGGAACTGGCGCAGCTCATGGCGCACAGCGTGGGCCGGTTGCAGGCCGAGAGGCAAGCGCAGGCGAAAACCAACCCGCTCACCATCCGGCACTACCTGTGCGACCACCTGGGCACGCCGATCGGGCTGGTGGATGGCAATGGGGAGAGGGCGGGCCAAGTGACCTGGGCGGCCAGCCATGACGCGTGGGGGGAGGTGCGGGAGGAATACGACCCGTACCGGATCGAGCAACCGATCCGATTCCAGGGGCAGCAGTTCGATGCAGAAACGGGGCTGCATTACAACCGGTTCAGGTACTACGACCCGAATCTGGGGCAGTACATCACCCAAGACCCGATTGGGTTGGAGGGAGGAAATAACTTTTACCGTTATGTTGAAAGACCAACCACTTACATTGATCCACTCGGATTAAGCGGAAATGCCCACCAACGCGCTGTCAAACGGGGGGAGGCTCATAGGCAGGCATCAATTGACTCGCAGACGGCCGGAATGCTTGAAGCGCCGAGCCATCCATTGGATAAGGTTTATGACGTCGTTAATCCGAATGAAAAGGTTTGGGCGCAAGCAAGTCCATACGACTATACGCAATATTGCAAAAAATGGAGCAAAAACAAATTAACATGTCAGCCCGGCGATAAGGAGCCTGGCAAAGATATTCAAACTCCTAGTGATTACATTCCCAATACAGATTGGAAAACTTCCGAAATTCCTGCTGGATATGATTGTGACTCTCCATTTTATTTTAAAGATTTGCAAGAAAGGGGTTCTGCGCCAACGGCAGATAAAGATGATTTGATGGAGCTAATGCATAAGATGCGTCAAAATAGAAAAGGAACACGGAAATGATCAAGGGCAAAAATTTTTTCATCTTTATTTTTTTGGGAGCTTTACCTTGTTTTTCTAGTGCCAATTTGGTTGATACAAATTTGTGCGCTGCAATTTTTACGGAAAAATATGTGGCAGCAGAATTTCCAATACCAGATCAGAAAGAATGGCATTGGTTTCAGCGGGCGATAACTCCTGAGAAACCCGAGCATGCTTGGATTGCTGAGCCAGGAACTCTTGAAAATAATGTTTTTAAAAGCAATGGATTGGCATTTTCCATGTCAGTTGGCTCGGCAAATTTGGCAGGAAAAAAAGAAAAAACTGGGAGCATGAAGGAACTTATAGAGGTTGCTAAAAAAAATGCCTATCTGACAAAAAAACCAGAATCACCTGCTGAGCATGAGAATAATTTAAATTTAATAATGAAAAGTGAAGTGGGGGCAAAGCTCGTAGAGAAAGATATTTTCATACTATCTGTTTTTGATAAATCAAGCGTTGCTTTGGCCAAGTCGGGGAATCCGACCCACATGCGTTTGCGCGCTATTACGTCAAATGCCAATTCATCTTACGAGTGCATGCCGAAGATCGAGTATGTAAAAATATCAAATTAACGCGCCTGACGCACTTTTTAGGGCGGCGGATTCAAAAGTGAAGTGCAACACCTTGGGTTCAATGAATCTCGGTGGAGTGCTGCGGGCTGTTGATGAGCAACTCCCGGTAGACCGCCAGAGGTGATCGTACCCCGAGGCCTTTCCTGGGCC
>NZ_BQXQ01000051.1 GCF_030159055.1 Acidovorax sp. SUPP3334 | reverse complement strand
AGCAAGGAACGCACAGCATGGTTGCCTGCGTTCCTGAGCTACTACAACGCCAGGAGGCCCCACTCGGCCTTGGGCTACAGACCTCCAGCTTCCCGACTTGCCGGGTATAACCTATTGCAACTCGACACCTAGCGCGCTTGCACAGTGCGCGGCGGCGTCAGTTGCGCTGGCCGCCGGTGATGTACTGCTCCATCTGCTCGATGATGAACTGCTGCTCGGACATGATGTTCTTCACCAGATCGCCGATGGAGATCAGCCCCACGAGCCGCTCCGCTTCGTCCACCACGGGCAGGTGGCGCAGGCGGTTGGCGGTCATGAGCTGCATGCACTGCTCGCTGGTCTGGTGGGGCCGCACGAAGCGCACGGCGCGCGTCATGACATCGCTCACCTGCGTGGCGCCGGAGGTGCGGCCCAGCAGGGCGACCTTGCGGGCGTAGTCGCGCTCGGTGACGATGCCGGCGATGCGCTCGCCCTCCATCACCAAAAGGGCGCCGATGCCCTTGTCGGCCATGAGCCGCAGCGCGTCAAGCATCGAATCCGACGGCCCGATGGTGTGGACCTGCGCGCTGGGTTTGGACTGGAGAATGTCGGCAACTGCGGTCATGGGAGCCTCCCGTTTTGAAGTGGCGTGGATGGCCGCAGTTTCCGCCGAACGGCCGGTCGGGCGCAACAGGGAGTTCACGGTCCGCCCAGGGGCGGCGGAGCAATTGGTTGCAAAGCGGGCGGGTGGGCCGTGCGTCAAGTCCGTCAACGTGCGTCAAAGTGCCTCAGCGGCGCCCGCCGAACAGGCCGCCGCCGATCTTGACCAAGTCCGACAGGCCGACCTGCCCGTCGCCGTCCTGGTCGAGCAGGCTGCCCAGCAGCCCGCCGCCGAGGCCGCCCTGCTGCTGCGCCCGTTCGCGCTCATGGCCGAGGGTGCGCCCCAGGCTGCCTGCGTCCATGCCGCCGGACTGCACGCGCTGCGCCAGGAACGACATGACGATGGGTGCCAGCAGTTTCAGCAACTGCCCGGCGTTGGCGCCCAGGCCGGTGGCCTGCGCCAGCCCCGCTTCGGCCTGCGGGCGCTGGTTGCCGAACACGTGGCCCAGGATGTCGGCGCCCTGCCCCAGTCCGCCAGCGGCACTGCCGCCGCCGGCCGCGCCCCCCAGCAGCGAACCCAGCAGCCCGCCCAGGTCGAGCCCGCCCGGGCTGGCGGCCGCGCCGTCCATGTGGTCGCGCTGCAGCGCGCCCAAGAGCGCGTCGGCGCCCTGCGGCTGCGCGGCGTTTCGGCCCAGCGCGCCCAGCAGCAGGGGCAGCGCCGTCGCCACGGCGGCGCTGGTCTGCTGGGTGTCGGTGCCCAGCTGGCCGGCCAGTTGCTGAAGCGGCGCGCCTTGCAGCTGGGCCATCAGTTCGTCGGCCAGGGAAGGGGTGGATGGGTTCATGGGGCGCTCCTTCGGTGCGGTTGCGATGCGATGCGATACACCAGGGTGTGGTGCGGTCGCCGGTGCGGCTGCGGTTGCAGCGGGGCCGGACATCGGCCCCGGGCGCCATGGTATGCCCGCGCCCTGCCGCCCGCGCCTCAATCCCCTTCGGGTTTCAATCGCTCACGTTTGCGCCAGTGCCGGGCGCTCGGCCCGCAGCCGGGCCGCGGGTGGCACGGCCCGAGGCGGCCTGGATCTGCTGCATCGTGGCGGCCACGCTGTCCACCACGCCGCTGGTCCGCTCGGCCACGCCCGTGGCCTGCCGGGCCAGTTCGGCCGCCTGGCGGGCGGAGTCGGCGGTCTGGCGCACGGTGCCGGTGATCTCTTCCATCGATGCGGCGGTTTCCTCCAGATTGCTCGCCTGCGTCTCGGTGCGGGCGGACAGCTCCTGGTTGCCCTGGGCGATGGTGCCGCTCGCGGCCTGCATCTTCTCGCTCTCGCGCCGGGCGTCGCCCACGATGGACTGCAGCAGGTTCACGTTGAGCTGGCCCAGCGCCTTCTGCAGGTCGCCCACGCCGGTTGGCCGCCCTCCACCAGCGGGGCGACGTTGGCCATCACCCAATGACTGGGCTTGATCTGGGTCAAGCGTTTCGGCCCCCTCGGGCGGTGCGCAGTCGTTTCCAAGCCACCGATTTGCTATCGTTTTAATAGCTTTCACCACAATCATCTCTAGGGCACAGAGGCGATTTGACCCAAAAACCGCCATTCCACCGCACAGAAACCGGTGCCGGCACGGCAGGGCCCGCCGCGGGCCGCTGCGCTCCCTTGGCGGCACGAAGGTTGCAAGGTCCGGCAAAGGCCCGCCGCGAGGTCTTTGCCGCCTGCTACAGCTTCACACGATCTTTTCAATTGACCGTCAGAATGCTCGCCACAACGAAAGCCGTGCCTCGCCCATGAATTGCCCTCGATCCGCCACACGCTCGCTGCCCGCTCTGTCCGCCGACTGCTCCCCACGGCCTTCCCCGTCCCTTCTTTCATCACCGTTTTCGCCATCCGCCCCCCCGCCCGCCCTGCGCTGGGCGGTTGCCGCCGTGCTGGCGGCCGCGATGGCGCTGGCCGGCTGTTCGGACAAGTCGGCCAAGCAGCCCGCGCCGCGCGCCCCGGTGGAAGCCGGCGTGGTCACCCTCCAGCCCGAGCGGCAGTCGATCACCACCGAGCTGCCCGGGCGCACCAGCGCCTTCCTGGTGGCCGAGATCCGGCCGCAGGTGGGCGGCATCGTGCAAAAGCGGCTCTTCACTGAAGGGGCGGACGTGAAGGCCGGCCAGGTGCTGTACCAGTTGGACGCATCGCCCTTCCAGGTGGCGCTGGCGAGCGCCGAGGCCTCGCTGGGCAAGGCGCAGGCCACCGTGGGCACGGCCGAAACCAACGCGCGGCGCAATGCCGAGCTGGTCAAGATCGACGCCATCAGCCGCCAGGTGTATGACGACAGCCAGGCCGTGCTGGTGCAGGCCCGCTCCGACCTGGCGGTGAACCGCGCCGCCGTGGAAAACGCCCGCATCAACCTCGGCTACGCCCGCATCAAGGCGCCCATCTCGGGCCGGACCTCCACCTCGGCCGTGACGCCGGGCGCGCTCGTGACCGCCAACCAGACCACGGCGCTCACCACCATCTCGCAGATCGACCCGCTCTATGTGGACGTGACCCAGTCCAGCACCGACGTGCTGCGCCTGAAGACCGACCTGGCCAAGGGGCGCTTTCAGCGCGCGGGCGAAGGCCAGGCGCGCGTGACGCTCAAGCTGGAAGACGGCAGCACCTACGCCCAGTCCGGCCGGCTGCAGTTCAGCGGCGTCACTGTGAACCCCGCCACCGGCGCGGTCACCCTGCGCGCGGTGTTCCCCAACCCGGACGGCCTGCTCATGCCCGGCATGTACGTGCGCGCGGTGCTGGAGACGGGCGTGAACGAGCAGGCCCTGCTCGTGCCCCAGCAGGGCGTGACGCGCGACACCGCCGGCAACGCCAGCGTGCTGCTGGTCAATGCCGAGAACAAGGTCGAACGCCGCAAGATCCAGGTCGAGGCCGCCGTGGGCAACCGCTGGCAGGCCGTGGGCGGCCTGGCCGCTGGCGACCGGGTGGTGGTGGACGGCCTGCAGCGCGTGAAGGTGGGCGACACGGTCAAGCCGGTGGAGGTGGCGGCCCAGGCGGCCCAGGCAGCCGGCGCACCGGCAGGCGGCGCGTCGTCGGCGGCCCCCGCCGCATCGGGCGCCCCGGCTGCGGCCCCTGCAGCAGCCACAGCAGCCACCGCGTCCGCGGCATCCGGCGCAGCGGCCCCGGCCGCCCGCTGAAGGACCGCCCGCCATGGCACAGTTCTTCATCAACCGGCCCATCTTCGCGTGGGTCATCGCCATCGTCATCATGCTGGCGGGGGCCATGTCCATCAAGACATTGCCGCTGGAGCAGTACCCCAACATCGCGCCGCCGCGCGTGTCCATCAGCGCCACCTACACCGGCGCCTCGGCCAAGACGGTGGAGGAATCGGTCACCCAGGTCATCGAGCAGCAGCTCAAGGGCCTCGATAACCTGATCTACATGGGCTCGACCAGCGATGCCTCGGGCGGCTCGCGCACCACGCTCACCTTCAATGCCGGCACCAACATCGACGTGGCGCAGGTTCAGGTGCAAAACAAGCTGCAGCAGGCCATGTCGCGCCTGCCGCCCGCCGTGCAGAGCCGGGGCGTCACCGTCACCAAGGGCGGCAACGACTACCTGATGATCGTCACCTTCACCTCGCCCGACCCGAGCGTGACGCAGGTGGACATCGGCGACTACATCTCCAGCAACCTGGTGGACGTGATCAGCCGCATCGACGGCGTGGGCGACGTGGCCACGCTGGGCACGCCCTACGCCATGCGCGTGTGGATGGACCCGGCCAAGCTCGAAAAATACGCGCTCATGCCCTCCGACGTGGGCAACGCCATCAATGCGCAGAACGCCCAGGTCTCCGCCGGGCAGCTGGGCGCCCTGCCTGCCGTGGGCGAGCAGCAGCTCAACGCCACCATCACCGCGCGCAGCAAGCTGCAGTCGCGCGAGGAGTTCGAGAACATCGTTCTCAAGTCCACGGTGGAAGGCGCCATCGTGCGCCTGAAAGACGTGGCCCGCATCGAACTGGGCGCCGAGAACCTCACCATCACCTCGCGCCTGAACGGCCAGCCCGGCGCCGGCATGGGCGTGGTGCTGGCCGACAGCGCCAACGCCATGGCGGTGGCCAACGCGGTGAACGCCAAGATCGCCGAGCTGCAGCCCTTCTTTCCGTACCAGCTCAAGCCCTTCACCAGCTACGACACCACGCCCTTCGTGAGCGCCTCCATCGAAGAGGTGGTCAAGGCGCTGGTCGAGGCCATGCTGCTCGTGGTGCTGGTGATGTACATCTTTTTGCAGAACTTCCGCGCCACCTTGATCCCCGCGATCGCCGTGCCCGTGGTGCTGCTGGGCACCTTCGGCGTGCTGTCGGTGGCCGGCTACTCGATCAACACGCTGACCATGTTCGGCATGGTGCTGGCCATCGGCCTGCTGGTGGACGACGCCATCGTGGTGGTGGAGAACGTCGAGCGCGTGATGAGCGAAGAAGGCCTGCCACCGAAGGAGGCCACCCGCAAATCCATGGCCGAGATCACGCCCGCGCTGGTGGGCATCGCGCTCACGCTGTCGGCGGTGTTCATCCCCATGGCGTTCTTCGGCGGCTCCACCGGGGTGATCTACCGGCAGTTCTCCATCACCATCGTCTCGGCCATGGTGCTGTCGGTGCTGGTGGCGCTCACGCTCACGCCGGCCCTGTGCGCCACGCTGCTCAAGCCCATCCCCAAGGGCCAGCACAGCCCGCACGGCGCGCCGCGCCGGGGCGTGCTGGGCTGGGTGGACCGCTTCTTCACCGGCTTCAACCACCGTTTCGACCGCACGGCCGACGGCTACCAGCGCGGCGTGGGCCGCGTGCTGCGCCGCGGCGGCCGGATGATGATCGTCTATGCGCTCATCGTGGGCGGCATGGCCGTGCTGTTCCTGCGCCTGCCCACCTCGTTCCTGCCCAATGAAGACCAGGGCGCGGTGCAGGTGCAGATCACGCTGCCGCCGGGCGCCTCCAACACCCGCCTGCAGGCGGTGATGGCCGAGGTGCAGAAATACTTCGCGGCGCAGCCCGACGTGGTGAGCTTCAACTCCATCACCGGCTCCAACGGCGACCAGAGCTCGGCACGCGGCTTCGTGCGCCTGAAGGAATGGAGCGAGCGCCCGCTGGCCTCGCAAAGCGCCGACGCCATCGCCCGCAAGGCCACGCGCGACCTTTCCAACATCCGCGACGCGCGCATCTTCGTCGTGCTGCCGCCCGCCGTGCGCGGCCTGGGGGCCAATGCGGGCTTCAACTTCCAGCTCAAAGACCTGAACGGCCTGGGCCACGATGCGCTCGTGGCCGCGCGCGACAAGGTGCTGCAGCTCGCCGGCCAGCGGCCCGAGCTGTCCAACACCCGCAGCAACAACCTGGACGACACGCCCCAGCTGGGCGTGGCCATCGACGACGCCAAGGCCGGCGCGCTGGGCCTGGCCACCACCGACGTGAACGCCACGCTGGGCAGCGCCATCGGCGGCACCTACGTGAACGACTTTTTGAACAAGGGCCGCGTCAAGCGCGTGTACATGCAGGGCGATGCGCCCTACCGCATGCTGCCCCAGGACATCGCGCCCTGGACGGTGCGCAACAGCCAGGGCCTCATGGTGCCGTTCTCGGCGTTCTCCAGCACCAGCTGGACCTACGGCTCACCCCAATTGCAGCGCTACAACGGCAGCCCCAGCTACGAGTTCGTGGGCGATGCGGCCACGGGCGTCAGCTCCGGCGCGGCCATGGACGCGGTCGAATCCATCATGAAGGAAATGCCCCCCGGCATCGGCTACGAATGGACCGGCGCCTCCTACCAGGAGCGGCTGTCGGGCTCGCAGGCGCCGCTGCTGTACGCCGTGTCGATCCTGTTCGTGTTCCTGTGCCTGGCCGCGCTGTACGAAAGCTGGTCGGTGCCGTTCTCGGTGATTCTGGTGGTGCCGCTCGGCATCGTGGGCGCGCTGCTGGGCATCGGCATTCGCGGGCTCTCCAACGACGTGTACTTCCAGGTCGGGCTGCTCACCACCGTGGGGCTGTCGTCCAAGAACGCCATCCTGATCGTGGAGTTCGCCACCCAGTTGCAGGCCCAGGGCAAGAGCGTGATCGACGCCACGCTGGAGGCCGTGCGCCTGCGGCTGCGCCCGATCCTGATGACCTCGCTGGCCTTCGGCTTCGGCGTGCTGCCGCTGGCCATCGGCACCGGCGCCGGCGCCGGCGGGCGCCAGGCCATCGGCACCGCGGTGCTGGGCGGCATGATTTCGGCCACCGTGCTGGGCATCTTCTTCGTGCCCGTGTTCTTCGCCCTCATTCGAGGCTTCTTCGCCGACCGGGCCGCCAAGGCCGGCCCGCCCGCTGGAGCCGCCGCATGACTCGCCAATCCTTGAACGCCGCCCCGATGACGACCACGCGCCAGCCCACCCTTGCCGCCATGGCGGCCCGGCCGACGCCCCGCCCCCGGCACCGGCACCGGACCATCGCCTGGGCGGCAGCGGCCACCGTGGCGCTCGCCGCCCTGTCCGGCTGCACCAACCTGGCCCCGACGTACGAGGCGCCGACGCTGCCCGTGCCGGCCACGCTGGGCACCGGCAGCGTGCCCCCGGCCCTGGCAGGCGCCGGGGTTGCGGCCGGCGCGGGCGCAGGCGCCGCCACGGCGCAGACACCGGCCAACGCGGCCCCTGCCGATCCGCTGGAGCGCCCGCTGGACTGGGCCGCCTTCCTGCAAGAGCCCCGCCTGCAATCCATCGCCGAGATGGCCGTGGCCAACAACCGCGACCTGCGCGTGGCCGTGCTGGCCATCGAGCGGGCGCGGGCGCAGTACGGCGTTTCGCGCGCCGACCTGTTTCCCGGCGTGAACGCCACGGGCGCCGGCAGCCGCAGCCGCACGGCCGACGACCTGACCACGGCCGGCCGCTCCAACGTGGGTGGCCAATACAGCGCGCAATTGGGCTTTGCCAGCTACGAGATCGACTTTTTCGGCCGCGTGCGCAATTTGAACGATGCCGCGCTGCAGGAGTTTTTCCGCGCCGCCGAAAACCGCCGCAGCGTGCAGTTGAGCCTGGTGGCCGAGGCCGTGACCGCCTGGCTCACCCTGGATGCCGATGGCCGCCGCCTGCAACTGGCCCGCGACACGCTGCGCACGCGCCAGCAGTCGCTGGACCTCACGCAGCGCAGCCATGCGCTGGGCGCCACCTCGGGCCTGACCCTGGCCCAAACGCAAACCACCGTGGACACCGCGCGCGCCGACGTCGCCACCTACACCGCCCAGGTCGCGCGCGACCGCAACGCGCTGGCCCTGCTGGTCGGCGCCGCCGTGCCCGATGCCCTGCTGCCGCCCGTGGCCCTGGCCGCCGCTGCGAATGCCGCGCCCGCGCCCGCGCCCGCAACGGCAACGGCAACGGCAACGGCAACGGCAACGGCAACGGCAACGGCAACGGCAACGGCAACGGCAACGGCAACGGCAACGGCAACGGCAACGCCTCCAGCCGACAGCACCGCGCGCAGCAGCGCCCCCCGCAACACCAGCACCGCCATCGTGCCCGCCACGCCCGCCGCCGCGTTGCTCGCCGTGCCCGCCGACCTGCCCTCCAGCGTGCTGCTGCGCCGCCCCGACGTGCGCGCCGCCGAGCGCACGCTGCAAGGCAGCTACGCCAGCATCGGCGCGGCGCGCGCCGCGTTCTTCCCGTCCATCACGCTCACCGGCTCCATCGGCACGGCCAGCAATGCGCTGTCGGGCCTGTTCGACGGCGGCAACGGCACCTGGAGCTTCGCCCCGCAGATCCGCCTGCCGATCTTTGACGCCGGCCGCAACAACGCCAACCTGCGCGTGGCCGAAGTGGCGCGCGACACGGCACTGGCCCAGTACGAAAAATCCATCCAGACCGCGTTTCGCGAAGTGTCCGACGCGCTGGCCGACCGCGCCACGCTGGACGAACGCCTGGCCGCCCAGCGCTCGCTGCTGGACGCCACCCAGCGCGCGCTGGACCTGTCGGACGCGCGCTACCGGCTCGGGGCCGACAGCTTCCTCACGGTGCTGGATGCGCAGCGCTCGCTGTACGCCGCGCAGCAGACGCAGATCACCCTGCTGCTGGCCGAGCAGACGAACCGGGTCACGCTGTACAAGGTGCTGGGGGGCGGCTGGGCCGCAGGCGCCGCGGCGGACGACCCGCTGCTGCGCTGAAGGCCACCGGCCAGCGGGCGCACGGGGCGCGGGGTTTGCAGAAGGCGCAATGCGCCGGAACCTGGCCGGACAGCAGGGGGCTCGCTCAGCCCGCCGGCACCAGCTCGACCGCGGCGTGCTCTTGCAGCCAATCGGCCACGGGCACGCCGGCCTCGTCGGCCACGCCCTGGTTCCAGAACTGCGAGGCGCAGAGCACCTCCACGTCCAGCCCCTCGATCGTGCTGCGGGCAATGACCGCACCGATGTAGGCGGCCCGCGCCCGCTCGACGATGCCCCACACCAGCGTGGTCTCGGCCGCGCATTCCAGGCCGATCAGGAACGCCTCCTTGCGTGCGCCGTCGGCGGATTTCTCCACCATCCAGGGCAGTTGCGAAGCCAGCAGCTCGTCCTGCAGCAGCACGGCCAGAAGCTCGCGCGCCTTGTCGGGGCCGAGCAGGACGACCAGGCATCGCTCGGTCTCGAATTTCGGGGTCTGGGTGGGCAGCGGCTCGACGCGGGCTGCCATGGCTTGGTACGCCATCGTTTTAATCCTCAGTGCCCAACGGGCGTAGGCGCTGGCGGCGAAAGTCCTGCACCCGAAGCGACGCGCCGAGAACCGGATTTTGATTTTTAAAGTTCAATGCAGATGATAAATCGATATGAATAAATCATAGAATTTAAATTTCGCAAAATTAAATATCATTTCGCATATTTTTCAAATTCAAAAAGCCGCTTGATTTAAAAATCGAAATTCCCAAACTTTTTAAAAATCAATGCCAATCGAAACAAATTACCGGGGCGTGTACAGCCAAAGCATCAACGATTCCAATAGGGATTCGCAAAGATTCCATGCAGAGGTTAACCTGCATCTGGATACCCTCGGATCTGGTAGCACTGGAAACCAATTGCTCAATGATCTGGTCAGTCTGAGCAACCAGAGGAGACACAAGGTCACCATCCATGAAATGAAAGCCTCTCCGTCGGGGCCATCCGCTGAGCCAGTCCTGTCAGGACACCAGCGAGAACGGCATCCAACGTTAAACAGTTTCCGGGACATCAGAGAAACTGCGGGGAGGCGCTATGCGCTCAAGACTCAACAAGGACCCAATGAAGGATCCAGCGTCGTGGTCAGCTGGACAGCACATCAAACCAGCATGGGACTGGACCAGGATGGAGACCCCACAGGGCCAACGTCCAGCAATCGCGACAAGGTCAGTTTGCTGGCGCATGAACTGGTACATGCCAAACACATGATGGCCGGTACCTGGAAGGGCTCCTACGATGACTCCCGCGATCCAGAAACAGCTTCCGGAAAAGAAGAGTTGCGCGCGGTGGGCATCGGGAAATACAAGTATTCAGAAACAGGGCAGCCCTCCGAAAATTCGGTGAGGGCTGAACATGATTTACCGAAAAGATCCAGCTACCACTACTCCGGCTATAGGAGCGACTAACCGAATTCATTCAAAAAAGGAGATTATTCATCTCCTTTGTTATCATTTATTTCTCATCACTTTCGTACCGCTTGCCCCAGCCGTGCGGGTGACCATAAGTGGCTTGCAGTTCTGTCAGCCGGTTATTCGTATATTCAGAATTACCGGCATTCCAGCCGATGCCCTCTCCTGTCTCGCCCGAGTAATTTGGCCTCTCAAAGAGACCATTTTCCCTGCGTATCGCATTTTCGGAAGGATATTCGTTAGACCACGGCCCGACCCCTGCGGTGCGAAGTTCTTCGTATAACCGATCACGAAGAATTCAGTGCGAATCCGAACCTTTCGACCTTTGGGGCGACGCCCCATAGCCTGCGCACCATCTTGGCGCCATGCACCAAATTGAAATGCTACATAATTAATAGCAACACCCCCTACTACCATATGCGCCAGAGGCCGATTTAATTCAAACCCTCTACCGCTGCCCTCACCTGGCACGCGCATTGCAACACCCACCCCGTGACCAATGCCGGTCACATGGCTGGCCCCTTCCAATGGCGGATGCGGGGCGGCCAGGACGAAGGCGTCCCCACCGATGTGCAGGCTGACAACCAACGGCCCGCGCTCTGTGCGGACGCCTTTTTTGTTTTGTTTTTGGCACGAACACCCATTGGGGGTCACGATGAAAAAATCCAGGCTGGTGATGGTGGGCAATGGCATGGCCGGGGTGCGCACGCTCGAAGAGCTGCTCAAGATCGCCCCGGACCTGTACGACATCACGGTGTTCGGCGCCGAGCCGCACCCCAACTACAACCGCATCCTGCTGTCGCCCGTGCTGGCGGGCGAGCAGACCATCGACGAGATCATCCTGAACGACTGGGCCTGGTACGAGGAGCACGGCATTCACCTGCACACGGGCTTCACGGTGCATGAAGTGGACCGCGTGCGCCGCGTGGTGCATGCCACCAACGCGGCGGGCGAGGCCATCAGCGCGGAGTACGACCGGCTCATCCTCGCCACGGGCTCCAACCCGTTCATCCTGCCGATTCCGGGCAATCAACTTTCGGGCGTGCTGGCGTACCGCGACATCGCCGACACGCAGGCCATGATCGACGCGGCCGCCAGGTACCGGCACGCGGTCGTGATCGGCGGCGGGCTGCTCGGGCTGGAGGCCGCCAATGGCCTGATGAAGCGCGGCATGCAGGTGAGCGTGGTGCACGTGGGCGACTGGCTGATGGAGCGCCAGCTGGACGACGTGGCCGGCAAGATGCTGCAAAAGTCGCTGGCCGAGCGCGGCATGCGGTTTTTGATGAAGGCGCAGACGCAGGAGCTGGTGGGCGGGGCGGACGGCCGCGTCACCGCCGTGCGGTTCAAGGACGGCACCGAGGTGCCCGCCGACCTGGTGGTGATGGCGGTGGGCATTCGCCCCAACACGCAGCTGGCCGAAACGATGCGCCTGCACGTCAACCGCGGCATCGTGGTGAGCGACACGCTGCAGACCACGACCGATGCGCGCATCTACGCCGTGGGCGAGTGCGCCGCGCACCGTGGCATCGCCTACGGGCTGGTGGCGCCGCTGTTCGAGCAGGGCAAGGTGCTGGCCAACCACCTGGCGGAGTTCGGCATCGGGCGCTACCAGGGCTCGCTCACCTCGACCAAGCTCAAGGTGACGGGCATCGACCTGTTCAGCGCGGGCGACTTCCAGGGCGGCGAAGGCACCGAGGAGATCGTTCTGAGCGACCCTTACGCCGAGGGGGGCGGGGTGTACAAAAAGCTGGTCATCAAGGACGACAAGCTCGTGGGCGCGTGCCTGTATGGCGACACGGTGGACGGCAGCTGGTACTTCAAGCTGCTGCGCGACGGCCGCACGGTGGGCGACATCCGCGACAAGCTGATGTTCGGCGAGAGCAACATCGGCGACGCGGGCCACCAGGGCCACAGCAAGGCCGCCGCCATGGCCGATACCGACGAGGTGTGCGGCTGCAACGGCGTGACCAAGGGCGCGATCTGCAAGGCGATCAAGGACAAGGGCCTGTTCACGCTGGACGACGTGAAAAAGCACACCAAGGCCAGCGCCAGCTGCGGCTCGTGCACGGGCCTGGTGGAGCAGATCATCATGTTCACGGCCGGCGGCGACTACTCCGCCACGCCCAAGACGAAAGCCGTGTGCGGCTGCACCGACCACGGCCACCAGGCCGTGCGCGATGCGATCCGCGCCAACAAGCTGCTGTCCGTCGGCGACACGTTCGCCTTCATGGAATGGAAGACGCCCAACGGCTGCGCCACCTGCCGCCCGGCCGTGAACTACTACGTCACCAGCACCTGGCCCAAGGAAGCGAAGGACGACCCGCAAAGCCGCGCCATCAACGAGCGCAGCCACGCCAACATCCAGAAAGACGGCACCTACAGCGTGATCCCGCGCATGTGGGGCGGCGAGACCACGGCCAGCGAACTGCGCCGCATCGCCGACGTGGTGGACAAGTACAACATCCCCACCGTGAAGGTGACCGGCGGCCAGCGCATCGACCTGCTGGGCGTGAAGAAGGAAGACCTGCAGGCCGTGTGGAAGGACATCGGCATGCCCAGCGGCCACGCCTACGCCAAGGCCCTGCGCACGGTGAAGACCTGCGTGGGCAGCGAGTGGTGCCGCATGGGCACGCAGGACAGCACGCAGATGGGCAAGGACCTGGAGCGCGCGATGTGGCGCATGTACGCCCCGCACAAGGTCAAGTTCGCGGTCAGCGGCTGCCCGCGCAACTGCGCCGAAAGCGGCATCAAGGACGTGGGCATCATCGGCGTCGATAGCGGCTGGGAGATGTACATCGCCGGCAACGGCGGCATCAAGACCGAGGTGGCGCACTTCTTCACCAAGCTCAAGACCGCGGCCGAGGTGCTGGAGTACACCGGCGCCTTCTGCGAGCTGTACCGCCAGGAAGGCTGGTATCTTGAGCGCACGGTGCACTACGTGAACCGCGTGGGCCTCGACCACGTGAAAAAGCGCATCCTCGAAGACCACGAAGGCCGCCGCGCGCTGTGGGAACAGCTGCAGTTCGCGCTGGACGGCGAGCCCGACCCGTGGTTCGACTTTCAGGAAGCGCGCGTGGACACGCGGCAGTTCGCCGCCATCGCGCCATGAGCGCGGCCCCGCAATCGCCACTGCACACCCCCATGACCCCACCCGATTCCCAAGGAGCAACCGCCATGAGCGACTGGAAATACATCTGCCGCGTGGACGACATTCCCGTGCTGGGCTCGCGCCGCGTGGCGCGGCCGCAGGGACTGGACGTGGCGGTGTTCCGCAACGGGGCGGACGAGGTGTTCGCGCTGCTGGACCGGTGCCCGCACAAGGGAGGGCCGCTGTCGCAGGGGATCGTGTTCGGGACGAGCGTGGCGTGTCCGCTGCACAACTGGACGATCGGGTTGTGCGATGGGCAGGCTTCGGCGCCGGATGAGGGGTGTACGCCGAAGTTTGCGGTGAAGGTGGAGGGTGGGGAGGTGTTTTTGGATGCGGGGGAGTTGGCGGGGCATGGGGTGGAGTTGGTGCGGCCGGTGGCAGGGCCGTTGAAGCGGGGTTTGGTTGGGTCTGGGGTTTGAGGGGTGGTGATGGGCTTGGTTTGCGCTTGCTGCGGCTTTGTGTTCCGGGGCCGGGGTATGCGCCCGGCGGCGCACTCACTTTCTTTTGCTTCGCCAAAAGAAAGTAAGCAAAGAAAAGGCGACCCTGCTGGGTGCGTCCCTGCGCTGCGCTTCGGGCAACCTGCGGTGCTCGGGTGCGGGGTGCGCCGTGGAACTCGCTTCGCGCTGCGCGCTGCGCTCGGACAACCACGGCGAGTCAGTTCACGAAGCAGGTGTGTCCTGCGGCACACCTGCCCACCCCGCACCCTGCGCTCCTCGGCGCACCCAGAAGGGCACTCAGCAGGCGGGCCATTGCTTCGCTCGGCCCTCGGTGCGCGAGCGCGTTGCGCCGCGCACACCTGGCCGAGCGCAGCGATGGCCCGTGTGGGATGTCGGACTGCAGGGTTCCCTTCTGGCCGTGCCGAGGAGCGCAGCGGCTGGCGGAAAAAGGGCCGCGCGCTGTCTGAGCGCAACGCAGTGAAGCGAGTTTGCGCGGACCCCGCCAACCGCGAGCACCGCAGGTTGCCCCGGAGCGCAGCGCAGGGGACACGGACAGTAGGGTCGCCTTTCTTTTGGGTACGTTTCTTTGGCGAAGCAAAGAAAAGTACCTCGGCCGCCGGGCCGAGACCCGGCCCCGGAACGTAACCAATCAGCAATTAACCAAAATCAGCGCCAGCCCCAAAAAATCAGCAGGCAAAGCAATCAAAAGTTAACCAAAAATCACGCCATGACCCAAACCCAATCCACCTGCCCCTACTGCGGCGTAGGCTGCGGCGTGATCATCGAATCCACCGGCGCGCAGATCACGAACGTCAAAGGCGACCCCACCCACCCCGCCAACTTCGGCCGCCTGTGCACCAAGGGCTCCACCCTCCACCTCACCGCCACGAGCCCCGTCACCCTCCAGACCCGGCTCCTCACCCCCCAGCACCGCACTTACCGCAGCGACAAGCCCCACCCCATCGGCTGGGACACGGCGCTGAACATCGCCGCGCAGCAATTCGCCGACACCATCGCGCAGCACGGCCCCAACGCCGTGGGCTTCTACGTCTCCGGCCAGCTCCTCACCGAGGACTACTACGTCTTCAACAAGCTCGCCAAGGGCCTCATCGGCACCAACAACATCGACACCAATTCGCGCCTGTGCATGAGCAGCGCCGTGGCCGGCTACAAGGCCACGCTCGGCGCCGATGCGCCGCCCACCTGCTACGACGACGTGCAGCACGCGCAGTGCCTCTTCATCGTGGGCAGCAACACGGCCTGGGCGCACCCCGTCCTGTTTCGCCGCATCGAAGACGCCAAGGCCGCCAACCCGGGCATGAAGATCATCGTGGCCGACCCGCGCCGCACCGAAACCGCCGGGCTGGCCGATCTGTTTTTGCCCATCCAGCCGGGCAGCGACGTCATGCTGTTCCACGGCATGCTGCACCTCATGCTGTGGGAGGGCTGGGTGGATGCCGGCTACATCGCCGCGCACACGACCGGCTTCGACGCGCTCAAGAGCCTGGTGCGCGACTGCACGCCCGCCCGCGTGGCCCAGGTGTGCGGCATCACCGAGGCCCAACTCGCCACCGCCGCGCGCTGGTTCGCCGGCATCGGTGCAGGTGCAGGTGCAGGTGCAGGTGCCGCGCGCCAGCCCACGCTCAGCCTCTACTGCCAGGGCCTGAACCAGAGCACCAGCGGCACGGCCAAGAACGCCGCGCTCATCAACCTGCACCTGGCCACGGGGCAGATCGGCCGACCGGGCGCGGGGCCGTTCTCGCTCACCGGGCAGCCCAACGCCATGGGCGGGCGCGAGGTGGGGGGCCTGGCCAACCTGCTGTCGGCCCACCGCGATCTCGCCAACCCGCAGCACCGCGCCGAGGTGGCCGCGCTGTGGGGCGTGCCCGGCGTGCCGAGCGTGCCCGGCAAGACCGCCGTGGAGATGTTCCAGGCCGCGGCCGATGGCGAGATCCGCGCGCTGTGGATCGCCTGCACCAACCCGGCGCAGAGCCTGCCCGACCAGGCCACCGTGCGCCGCGCGCTGGAGCGCGCCGAGTTCGTGGTGGTGCAGGAGGCCTTCGCCACCACCGCCACCGCGCAGTACGCCGACCTGCTGCTGCCCGCCACCACCTGGGGCGAGAAGACCGGCACGGTGACCAACAGCGAGCGCCGCATCTCCCGCGTGCGCCCCGCCGTGCCCGCGCCCGGCGACACGCGCCACGACTGGGCCATCGCCGTGCAGTTCGCCCAGCGGCTGGAGGCGCGGCTGCGGCCGGGCGCGCCCACGCTTTTTCCGTATGCCACCGGCGACGGCGAGGCCGAGCGCGGCGCCGAGGCCGTGTGGAACGAGCACCGCGAAACGACGCGCGGGCGCGACCTGGACATCACCGGCCTGTCATGGGCGCTGCTCGACGCGCAAGGCCCGCAGCAATGGCCCTGCCCGGCCGGCGCCGCCGGCACCGAGGCAGACCGCGCCGATGCAGGCACCGATGCCGGCCCTTCGGCCCCGCCCCGCCCGCTGGGCAAGGCGCGCCTGTACGAAGACGGCGTGTTCCCCACCGCCGATGGCCGCGCGCGCTTCGCCGCCAACGCCTGGCAGCCCGTGGCCGAGCCACGCCAGGCGCGCTACCCGTTCAGCCTGACGACCGGCCGCCTGCGCGACCAGTGGCACGGCATGAGCCGCACCGGCACGCTGGGCCGCCTGTTCGGCCACGTCGCCGAGCCCAGCGTGCAGATGCACCCGCAGGACATGGCGCGCCGCCAGTTGGCCGATGGCGACCTGGTGCACGTCACCAGCGCGCGCGGCGCCATCGTGGTGCCGGTGCAGGGCAGCACCGACGTGGGCCTGTCGCAGGCCTTCATCGCCATGCACTGGGGCAGCGAATACCTGAGCGGGCAATCGTCCACCGGCACGCCGCTGGCGGGCGTGAACGCGCTCACCACGCCGGCGTTCTGCCCCACCTCCAAGCAGCCCGAACTCAAGCACACCGCGGTCAAGATTTTGAAAGCCGAGCTGCCCTGGCGGCTGCTCGCCATGGCCTGGCTGCCGGCCGACAGCGCACTGGCCACGCGCGAGGCGCTGGCCGCGCTGATGCCCGCCCTGCCCTTCGCCAGCTGCGTGCCCTTCAGCAACAACGCGCCCCTGGCCAGCCCCGGCCGCGAGCGCCACGGCGTGCTGCTGCGCGCCGCCGGGCACGAGGCCGCGCCCGATGCGCTGCTCGAACGCATCGAGGCCCTGCTGGGCCTGGCCAGCGCCGAAACCCTGCGCTACGCCGACCGGCGCCGCGGCCAGCGCCGCGCGCTGCGCATGGAGCGCCAGGGCGGCGACACCCTGCTGGCCGGCATGCTGCTGGCCGGCGACACGCGGGCCGAGGTCTGGCTCAAGACCCTGCTGCAGGAAGAGCTGCCCGCCCAAGGCTACGGCCGCCTGCTGCTGGTGCCCGGCGCTCAGGCGCCCTCCGGCGCGCAGGCCGTGCAGTCGCGCGGCAAGCCCGTGTGCACCTGCCTGAACGTGACCGATGCCGCCATCGCCGCCCACCTGGCGCAGTGCCACGGCACCGATGCCGACCGGCTCGCGCAGCTGCAAGGGGCGCTGCGCTGCGGCACCCAGTGCGGCTCGTGCGTGCCCGAGCTCAAGCGCATGGTGCGCGCCACCGGGCCACTGGCGCCGGCCGCCCCGCAGCCCCCGGCGGCGGCCCTCTCCATATAACCAAAAGTTGGCAGAAGTGCGGGAGAATCCGGTCCCCTTCGATCCGCCAGAAAAACCCCACGCCATGGGCATCAGCCAATACCTCAAGGACCTCGGCCGCGGCGCGCGCGGCGCCCGCGCCATCGGTCGCGAGCAGGCCAACGATCTGTTCGGCCAGGTGCTGGACGGCCAGGTCACCGACCTGGAGATCGGCGCCTTCTGCATCGCCATGCGCATCAAGGGCGAGACCGCCGAGGAGATGTGCGGCTTTCTCGACGCCACCCACGCCCGCCTGGCCCGCCTGCCCGCCAGCGACCGGCCCGTGGTCGTGCTGCCCAGCTACAACGGCGCGCGCAAGCTGCCCGTGCTCACCCCGCTGCTGGCGCTGCTGCTGGCGCGCGAGGGCCTGCCCGTGCTGCTGCACGGCATGCGCACCGAGGCGCGGCGGGTTCTGGCATCGGATGTGCTCGGCGCCCTAGGAATACCTGCCCTGAGTGCTCCTGAAAAGATAGCAAACGGCACCGTAGCCCACATTCGCACCGAAGCCCTGCACCCCGGTCTCGCCCGCCTGCTGGCCGCGCGCGAAGTGGTCGGCCTGCGCAACCCGGGCCACAGCGTCGTCAAACTCATGAACCCCTGCGCCGGCCCGGCGCTGGTCGTCACCGCCTACACCCACCCCGAGTACCAGGACATGCTGCACGCCACGTTCGGCGCGCTGGGCATGAACGCCCTGCTCTCGCGCGGGCTGGAGGGCGAAGTGGCCGCCGACCCGCGCCGAACGCCCCGTTACGACGCCTTCATCGCCGGCACGCACCATGTGTGGGACGAGCAGCAGCCGGGCACCGCCAGCGAAGTGCCCGGCCTGCCCCTGGAGATCGACGTGGACGCCACCGCCCACTACACGCGGCAGGTGCTCGACGGCGCGCTGCCGGTGCCCGCGCCGCTGTCCCGCCAGGTGGAACACATCTTGCGTCTGGCTGGACAGATCCCTTTGGAGACCAACCCATGACCTACCCATCCACCCCCGCGTTCGCAGGCATGCCGCCGGGCCGCTGCACGCTGGTCGGCGCCGGCCCGGGCGACCCGGAGCTGCTCACCATCAAGGCGCTGAAAGCCATCCAGGCCGCGACCGTGCTGATGGTGGACGACCTGGTGAGCGACGAGATCGTGGCCATGGCCCCGCCCGGCGCGCGCGTCGTCCATGTGGGCAAGCGCGGCGGCTGCAAGAGCACGCCCCAGGCCTTCATCGAAAAGCTCATGGTCATGGCCGTGAACGAGGGCGAGAACGTCGTGCGCCTGAAGGGCGGCGACCCGTTCATCTTCGGGCGCGGCGGCGAAGAGGTCGAGCACCTGCGCGCGGCCGGCATCGACGTGCAGGTGGTCAACGGCATCACCGCGGGCCTGGCCGGCATGACGCTGCTGGGCACGCCCCTCACCCACCGAGAGCACGCGCACGGCGTGGTGTTCGTCACCGGCCACGCCAAGCCCGGCGACAGCGGCACCGACTGGCGCCAGCTGGCCGCCACGGCACGCACCGCGCGCCTCACCCTGGTCATCTACATGGGCGTGAGCAGCGCCGCGCACATCCAGCAGGAGCTGCTCACCGGCCTGCCCGCCAGCACCCCCGTGGTCGTCATTCAGCACGTGAGCCTGCCGCAGCAGCGGCACGCCGTCACCACGCTGGGCGAGTTGCACGCCACCATCGAGCGCGAGCAGCTCGCCAGCCCCTCGGTGATCGTGGTGGGGGATGTGGTGAGCGGCGTGGCGGCGGCCAGGGGTGGCCGCGGCGCGGACACTACGGCGCCTGCGCTGCGCAACACGGCAGGCGGCTGACGCGCGCTGCGGTCACCGAAGCGCACTGGTGCGCAGTGATGCAGTGATGGGCGTGGTGGTGATGCAAGCCCCCATCACGCGCCCCCGATGGGCCGCACCTCCACCTCCATCCCGCCGTCCTTGAAGTGCTGCGCCACACGGGCCATCTGATCGGCCCCGCGGTCCGGGTGCCTGGAGTAGCGCCCCGACTGGTTGGTGATGAAGAATTTCTGGCGGGCGGCGTCCCACAGCAGCTCGCCCGAGATGCGGGCCTGCTTGCCCCACCAGTCACCCGTCGTTTCGTCCCTGGTTCCCGCGACGAGCGACGGGTGCCCCAGCCGGTGCGCCTTGCCCCCGGGCCCGGGGGCGGGCGTCTCGACCTGCGTGTGCGGCCCCAGGTACAGCGTGGCGCCCATGCCGATCGACCACAGGACCGGCGTTCCATCCCGGATGGCTTGCAGATCCAGCACCTCCTGCAGCCGCACGCCGCGCGGGTTGCGCAGCGGCACGGAGACGCGCTGCGGGTGCAAGGCATCTTCCCAGGCATGGATCTGCGGGTGGCCGTTCTTGATGCGGGCCGATTGCAGGGTGCCCCAGCTGCGATCCAGCCGCTCGGCGGTGGCCCCGCCCACCAATTGCGCGAGGGGCATGGGGCCGTCCGCGTGCGGCGTGCGGCCGTCCGGCGACGCCGAGCGCGCCCGGCGCGGCGCCGCCGCGTTGGGCCGCTGCGGCCCCACCGGCGGCAAGTCCGCGGCATCGGTCCTGCGCCGCGTCGCACCCGAGGCGCGGGTCTCGCCGCCTGGAGCGCGGGCCCTTGCGTCCACCGGCATGCCGGAGGGTGGCTCCACGCTGCGCGCACGGCGGGGTGGCTGCGGGGCCGCCGTGGCTGCCGTGGCTGCCGTGGCAGCCGTGGTTTCAGCGGGTTCCGCGGGTTTTGCGGGGTATGCCGGGCGCGCAGCGCCGCTGGCGCCGGGCCCGATCCGATCGGTCGTTTTCATGGCTCGCTCCCTTTTTTCCAAACCGCCCCTGGCGGGCGGTGGGGGGCATGGTGGGCAGCCGGCCCGGTGGCGTGCGGCCGCGATGCGAAGCGCTGTGCCAGCCAGCGCAAAGGCCGACGCGCCGGTGGCCTGCCCCGTCAGGCGGCGACTTGCCCCGCCGCCGCCAGCCGCACCTGCTCGAAGCGCTCGGCCTGCTCCTTGCGCAGGGCCTTGCGCAGCAGCGCGGCCTCCCAGCGGCGGCGTTCGTCCGCCGTGGAGGGCGACAGCGGCGGCACGGCGACGGGCTTGCGGTCTTCGTCCACGGCCACCATGGTGAAAAAGCAGCTGTTGACGTGGCGCACCACCTGGGTGCGGATGTTCTCGGCCACCACCTTGATGCCCACTTCCATCGACGAGTTGCCGGTGTAGTTCACGCAGGCCAGGAAGGTGACCAGCTCGCCCACGTGAATGGGCTGCAGGAAGGTGACCTGGTCCACGCTGAGCGTGACGGCGTAGCAGCCGGAGTAGCGCGTGGCGCAGGCGTAGGCCACCTGGTCCAGCAGCCGCAGCACCGCGCCGCCATGCACGTTGCCCGAGAAGTTGGCCATGTCGGGGGACATCAGCACGGTCATGCTGAGCTGGTTGGCCGGAAGGTTGATGGTCATGGCGCGCGATTCTAGGAGCGCGCGGCGCCGTGGAACGCGCCTTGCGTGGGCGGTTACAGGCCGATGATGCGGCTTCGCTACACTCGCGCCCGGCGTTCCCGCCCGGAAAAAAATGCTCGACAAACTCAATGAACTCACCGCCAGCCATGGCGAACTTCGCACCGGCCGCGGCCTGGTCTCGGGCGTCATCGCCCTGTCGCTGGCCATCCTGTGCATGCTGGGGGTGCTGGCCTTCCACTTGCCGCAGTACCTCACCACGCCGGAGCTGCGCAAGAGCTACAACGTGGACGTGATCCGCATGATCATGCTGGCCGCGCTGGTGGCGGCGGGCGGCACCTCCCTGGTCAACATGCTGCTCAACCGCTCGCGCTGGCTGTCGGCGGCGGCCTTCCTGCTGGTGGTGTCCACCGCGCTGCTGGGCGGGCACAAGGTGCCGGTGCACGACTTCGCGGACAACACGCCGTACATCGGGCTGGACTGGTTCATCCTCGACCTGCTGGGCAGCGCGCTGATCTTCATCTTCATCGAAAAGCTGTTCGCGCTGCGGCGCAACCAGCCGGTGTTCCGCGCCGAGTGGCAGACCGATCTCCACCACTTCATCGTGAACCACATGGTGGTGGGCTTCGTGCTGCTGGCCACCAACCTCATGGTGCACAAGTTCTTCGGCTGGGCCGCGAGCGACGGCATCCGCGGCTGGGTGCAGGGGCTGAACTTCTGGGTGGCGCTGTTCCTCATCGTGCTGGTGGCCGACCTGGTGCAGTACGGGACGCACCGCGCCTACCACGAGGTGCCCACCCTGTGGCGCCTGCACGCGGTGCACCACAGCGTGAAGAGCATGGACTGGATGGCCGGCTCGCGCCAGCACATCCTGGAGCTGCTGATCACCCGCACGCTGGTGCTGGCGCCGATCTACGTGCTGGGCTTTTCCAAGGAGGTGATCGACGCGTACATCGTGATCGTGGGCTTCCAGGCGGTGTTCAACCATGCCAACGTGAGCGTGCGCCTGGGGCCGCTGCGCTACCTGATCGTCACGCCCAACTTCCACCACTGGCACCACAGCCAGGACCAGGAGGCGCTGGACAAGAACTACGCCGCGCACTTCGCCTTCATCGACTACGCCTTCGGCACGGCGGTGAAAAGCACCAGGCTCTGGCCCGAGCACTACGGCGTGCTGGGCGACTACGTGCCCAACGGGTTCATGAAGCAGCTCAAGTTTCCGTTCACGTGGAAGGGCTAGTGGCCACCATGGATGCAGCGAACGGCGCGCAGCGGTTCGACGCGGTCGTCATCGGTGCGGGCGCAGCCGGCCTGTTCTGCGCCGCGCAGGCGGGCCAGCGCGGCCTCTCGGTGCTGCTGATCGACCACGCCGAGAAGGTGGCCGAGAAGATCCGCATCTCGGGCGGCGGGCGCTGCAACTTCACCAACCGCGACCTGGACCCGGCCGCGCCGCACAAGCACTTCGTGGGGCAGAACCCGCAGTTCTGCCGCTCGGCGCTGTCGCGCTACACGCCGGCCGACTTCATCGCGCTGATGGACAGGCACGGCATCGCCCACCACGAAAAGCACAAGGGCCAGCTCTTCGCCGACCGCTCGGCGGAGGACATCATCCAGATGCTGCTGGCCGAATGCGCGGCGGGCGGCGTGCAGCGCTGGCAGCCGTGCCGGGTGAAAAATGTGGTCTTTTCGGCCTCCAGCACAGATTCCACTAGGGCATCCTGCTATCAAATTGATACCGATCGCGGTCCCGTACTGGCGCGCAGCGTGGTGGTGGCCACGGGCGGCCTGTCGATCCCCAAGATCGGCGCGACCGACTTCGGCTACCGGCTGGCGCAGCAGTTCGGCATTGCGCTCGTCGAGCGCCGGCCGGGCCTGGTGCCGCTGACCTTCGACGGCGATGCCTGGGCGCCCTATGCGCAACTGGCCGGCCTGGCGCTGCCGGTGGAGATCGCCACGGGCGCCAAGAAGGCACGCATGGCTTTCCATGAAGACCTGCTGTTCACGCACCGGGGCCTGTCGGGCCCGGCGGTGCTGCAGATTTCGAGCTACTGGCAGGAAGGGCAGCCGCTGTCCGTCCACCTCGCGCCGGGCACCGACCTGCCCGCGCTGCTCGCGCAGGGCAAGGCCCGCTCGCGCAAGCTCGTCGCCAACGAACTGGCCGCGCTGGTGCCCAGCCGGCTGGCCGACACCTGGGTGCAGCAGGACGCGGACTGGCAGCGGCCCATCAACGAGGCCTCCGACAAGGCGCTGGCGCGGCTGGCCGAGCGGCTGTCGCGCTGGGAACTGGTGCCCACCGGCACCGAGGGCTACAAGAAGGCCGAAGTGACGCTGGGCGGCGTGGACACGCGCGCGCTGTCGCAGCAGACCATGGAGGCCAAGGCCCAGCCGGGGCTGTACTTCATCGGCGAAGTGGTCGATGTGACCGGCTGGCTGGGGGGCTACAACTTCCAGTGGGCCTGGGCCAGCGCGCACGCCTGTGCGCAGGCGCTGCCTGGCGCCTAAAAAATCCAGGAACGGAGGCCGGGCAGGCCGGGCAGGCCGGGCAAGAGGGCACCGGATCGCCACCCGGCCCGGCCTGGTCAACCGCCCGGCGAGCCTTGCGCCACCACCGCACTCCATCGCGCGGTGCCCAGCCAGTCGCGCAGCGCGGCGGCGCCGGGCGGGCTGATGGCGAGGGCCCTCAAGCCTTCGCGGCGCAGCAGCCAGCCCTGGTCCAGGCAGTGCGCGCACACCAGCGCGCCCAGGCGACCGGCCAGGTGCGGGCGGCGCTCGCTCCAGTCCAGGCACGGCGGGCGCGGCTGGAGCAGCCGGCGGACGGGCCTGCCAGGTCCAGCCTCAGGCGCTGCACGCACAGCGAGCGGTTGGGCAGTTCGGTGAGCACGTCGTGGTGGGCCAGGAACTGGATGCGCTCTTCGTTGCGCTTGCGGTCGGCGATGTCGATGTCGATGTGGTGGGCCACCGCCCCGCCCTTGCCGCCCTCGCGAACGGCCGACACCATGAGCCAGGCCGGATAGGTCTCGCCCGAGCGGCGCCGAAACCGCACCTGGCCCTGCCAAGACTCCTTGTCCTGCAGCGTGCGGGCGATGCGCAGGCCCAGCGGCGGCTCGCCCGCCTCTTCCAGCAAAAAAACCCAGGTCTTCGCCGATCACCTCGTAGAAGTCGTAGCGTGCTGCGGCAGAACGCCTTGTCTGGCTACAACGTGCCCGCCACGCGGCCATCGACAGGCCGGATTACGGGGCTATAATCTTCGGCTTTGCTGGCAATACCCCGTCGGCCAATACTAGTTACAGACGGGGAACTCTCGCTACACATGGCATTCAGGCCCGATCTCCTGGAGTCCCTCTGTGGGCACATTTTGGAAAACCATTAGCTAATGACCACCATCCGCGTAAAAGAAAACGAACCCTTTGACGTCGCCCTGCGCCGCTTCAAGCGCACCATCGAAAAGCTCGGCCTGCTGACCGACCTGCGCGCCCGTGAGTTCTACGAGAAGCCCACCGCAGAGCGCAAGCGCAAGAAGGCTGCCGCCGTCAAGCGCCACTACAAGCGCGTTCGCAGCATGCAGCTGCCCAAGAAGCTGTACTGATCCAGGGATACCCGCCGGCCTCACCGCCGCAAAACCCGCGCTAGGGACGCCAAGCGCGGGTTTTTTCGTTTGGGGCAAAGCCCGCCCCGCCCGTCCACCCCTTGTTGACCGGAGAAGAACATGAGCCTCAAAGAAAAGATCACCGAAGACATGAAGACCGCCATGCGCGCCAAGGACAGCGAGCGCCTGGGCACGATCCGCCTGCTGCAGGCCGCGATCAAGCAAAAGGAAGTCGACGAACGCATCTCCCTGGACGACGACGCCGCCGTGGTCGCCATCGTGGACAAGCTCATCAAGCAGCGCAAAGACTCCATCACCGCCTTCGAAGGCGCGGGCCGCCAGGACCTCGCCGACAAGGAAAAGTCTGAAATGGCCGTGCTGCAGGGCTACCTGCCCGAGCGCATGTCGTCCGAAGAAACCCTGGCCGCCGTCAAAGCCATCGTGGCCGAACTGGGCGCCGCAGGCCCCGGCGACATGGGCAAGGTCATGGGCGTGGTCAAGACCCGCCTGGCCGGCAAGGCCGACATGGGCCAAGTGTCCGCCGCCGTGAAAGCCGCGCTGGCCGGCTGAAAGCACCCAGAGGGCGCGTGCAATGCGCGCCCTTTTTTCGATGGCTCGCGGCCTGCGGTTTCGCCGGTTGCGGGCCTGCAGCGCGATGCCTTTAGCGCTTCGACAGCCGGGTGCCAGCGCACCGCACCCCGCCACTCTTTCATCACCCCTGCGCCACGTCGCCTCGACCCACAGCGGCGACCGCCGCACCATCGCCAACGGCACCAAAGGCACCAACGGCACCACCGCCCCCGCCAGGGCCGGCTTCGCCCCCCTCGCCGCCACGGCCGCTCGCCCATTCGCCGCGCAGGTGTTCCTGCAAGAACTCCACGCACACCCGTACTTTCGCCGACCGCTCCAGCCGCGTCGGGTACACCGCCCACACGTTGGCCTCCTGCTGCCAATCCGGCAGCACCCGCACCAGTTGGCCTGTGCCCAGGCTGGCGCCCACATCCCACAGCGACCGCAGCACGATGCCGCGCCCATCGATGGCCCACTGCACCGCCATCTCGCCGTTGTTGGCCGACAGCGGGCCGCGTACCTTCACCGACTGCTCCGCCCCACCGCTGCGCAGGCGCCACACGCCGAATGGATGGTCGCGCTCCTTGATCACCAGGCAGTCGTGGCTGGAAAGATCGGCCAGCGTGCGCGGCATGCCATGGCGCGCCAGATAGGTGGGCGCCGCGCACAGCACCCGGTGGTTATCGGCCAGCCGCCGCGCGATGAGGTGCGGCGCGATCTCGTCGCCCACGCGCACGTCCAGGTCGAACCCCTCGCCCGCCACGTCCACCAGCCGGTCGAACACCTCCAGTCGCACCTGCAGGCCGGGGTGCCGCTCCACCAGCCGAGACAGCGCCGGCGCCACGATGCGCCGCCCGAACCCGAAACTGCAGCTCACCCGCAGCAGGCCGCGCGGCTCGCGGCGCGTGACCGCCACCTCCTGCAGCAACTGGTCCACATCGTCCAGGATGCGCTGCGCCCAGTGAAAGACGCGCTCGCCCTCCTCCGTCACCACCACGCGGCGCGTGGTGCGGTGCAGCAGCTTCACCGCCAGGTCTTCCTCCAGCAGGCGAATGCGCTTGCTCACATACGCGGGCGACGTACCCAGCTCGGTCGCGGCCTCGCCGAAGCTGGATTTGCGCACCACCACCGTGAACACGCGCAAGTCGTCGCTGGAAGGGATTTTGTTATGCACGAAGTGTGAAGAATGAGACCACAGGCGGCGGATTGTATTTTGCGGAGGGCTGCCGAACAATGCCCTCACCCGGCACCCGCCGCACCCTTTTCAATGAAAGACACCATGCGCAAAACCACCTACCAAATCGCCGTCATTCCCGGCGACGGCATCGGCAAGGAAGTCATGCCCGAAGGCCTTCGCGCCATCCACACCGCCGCCGAGCGCTTCGGCTTCGAGCTGCAATGCCGCACCATCGACTGGGCCAGCTGCGACTACTACGCCGCCCACGGAAAAATGATGCCCGACGACTGGAAGGCGCAGCTCTCGGGCGTGGACGCCATCTTCTTCGGCGCCGTCGGCTGGCCCGCCACCGTGCCCGACCACGTGTCCCTGTGGGGCTCGCTGCTCAAGTTCCGCCGCGAGTTCGACCAGTACATCAACCTGCGCCCCGTGCGCCTGTTCGAAGGCGTGCCCTGTCCGCTGGCCGGCAGAAAGCCCGGCGACATCGACTACTTCGTCGTGCGCGAGAACACCGAAGGCGAATACACGTCGCTGGGCGGCATCATGTACGAGGGCACCGACCGCGAGATCGTCATCCAGGAATCGGTGTACTCCCGCCACGGCGCCAACCGCCTGCTCAAGTTCGCCTTCGACCTGGCCCAAAGCCGCGCCAAGAAGCACGTGACGCTCGCCACCAAGAGCAACGGCATCGCCATCAGCATGCCCTGGTGGGACGCCCGCGCCGACGACATCGCCCAGGGCTACCCCGAGGTCACACTGGACAAGCAGCACATCGACATCCTCACCGCGCGCTTCGTGCTGCAGCCCGGGCGCTTCGACGTCGTGGCCGCCACCAACCTGTTCGGCGACATCCTCTCTGACCTGGGCCCCGCTACCACCGGCACCATCGGCCTGGCGCCTTCGGCCAACCTGAACCCCGAGCGCACCTTCCCCAGCCTGTTCGAGCCCGTGCACGGCTCGGCGCCGGACATCTATGGCCAAAACATCGCCAACCCCATCGCCATGATCTGGTCGGGCGCGCTGATGCTGGACTTTCTCACTCAAGGCCAGGGCGCGGGAAGGCAGGCGCACGATGCCATCGTGGCGGCGATCGAGGAGGTCATCAAGACCGGGCCGAAGACGCCGGACTTGGGTGGCACGGCCAATACCACGCAGGTGGGCGAGGCGATTGCGGCACAAATCGCCAGAGCTTGATCAACGCCGGGCCGGCTCTCTGACCACCCTGGCGGTTGCTTGCGCGCCGATTTTTGAATCCGAGCCAACGCCGCACTATTGCACCCTTGGTACACCGCCACACCAGCTGGCACCGTTCGAATCGCCCGCTACCTTGTTTACTTGAGGTGGTGCCGTCAGGGGTTAAGGTCGCAAGATGAAACCCGTTACCCCGTCCCGCGTGGTGCGCAGAGCAACCGTCCTGTTCGCCTGGTTAGTCGGCCCTGCAAAATTCGCCACCCGCTTCAAGCCAATCTGAGTAAGCCAGGCTTTCCTTCTCGCGGCCTCGCGGCAAGCGCCATGGGCGGCTCGGCCAGCAGCGCGAGCAGACGCAAATAAAGG
>NZ_BQXQ01000050.1 GCF_030159055.1 Acidovorax sp. SUPP3334 | reverse complement strand
TCCAATGTCAATCTGGCATTCTTATGGCTGTTCATCCGGTGGGATCCCTCTGTGACTCTGAAGCGTGTTAACTCCAGTTTCCCAGACCCATTCGGGTGAACAACCTATTGAGACATCACAGCTAGATTCCCCCGACAACTGGATCACCGACGTGGCGTTCGGCATCGATGGTCGCCACAGGGCGCGGTCCATTGCCGGGGGACTTTGAGGCGTGTGGACAAACGGTTAAAAAAAACTATGCCTCGCATGCGATTAATTGGCTGTTCACGGTGGATGCCGATCTCTAGCATTCACCCACCAACAGCCGCTAGGATCGCACCATGACCGAAGAGACCAAGAAGTGCCCTTTCCATTCCGCCTCCGCGACGGGCGGGACCATCAACAAGGACTGGTGGCCGAACCAGTTGCGCGTCGATCTGCTGCACCAGCATTCGTCCAAGTCCAATCCGCTGGGCGGCGCCTTCAACTATGCCGAGGCCTTCGGCAGCCTGGATTACGAAGCCCTGAAGAAAGACCTGCGCGCATTGATGACCGATTCGCAGGAGTGGTGGCCGGCCGACTTCGGCCACTACGGCCCGCAGTTCGTGCGCATGGCCTGGCATGCGGCAGGCACCTACCGCACGGGTGACGGCCGCGGCGGGGCAGGGCGGGGGCAGCAGCGTTTTGCGCCGCTCAACAGCTGGCCCGACAACGTCAACATCGACAAATCACGCCGCCTGTTGTGGCCGATCAAGCAGAAGTACGGCCAGAAAATCTCCTGGGCCGACCTGCTGGTGCTGACCGGCAACGTCGCGCTGGAAACCATGGGCTTTCGCACCTTCGGTTTCGCCGGTGGCCGTGAAGACACGTGGGAACCTGACCAGGATGTGTACTGGGGCAGCGAAAAGACATGGCTGGGCGGCGATGCGCGCTACGGCAAGGGCACGCCGGGCGACGGCACGCTGGTGGCCGACCCCGCCATGCACGGCCAGGAAAGCGACCGGACCGACAGCCAGGGCCGCCACCTGGAAAACCCGCTGGCCGCCGTGCAGATGGGCCTGATCTACGTGAATCCCGAAGGCCCCGAAGGCAACCCCGACCCGATCGCCGCAGCGCACGACATCCGCGAAACCTTCGGCCGCATGGCGATGGACGATGAGGAAACCGTGGCGCTGATCGCCGGTGGCCACACCTTCGGCAAGACGCATGGCGCCGGCCCGGCCGACCACGTCGGTTCCGAGCCCGAAGCCGCGGGCCTGGAGCACCAGGGCCTGGGCTGGGCCAGCAGCTTCGGCTCCGGCAAGGCAGGCGACGCGATCACCAGCGGGCTGGAAGTCACCTGGACGAGCACGCCAGCGCAGTGGGGCAACGAATTCTTCGAGAATTTGTTCAAGCACGAATGGGAGCTCACCAAGAGCCCGGCCGGCGCGCACCAGTGGCAGGCCAAGAATGCCGAAGCCACCATTCCCGACGCGCACGATCCCACGAAAAAGCGCCTGCCCACCATGCTGACGACCGACCTGTCGCTGCGCATGGACCCGGCCTACGAGAAGATTTCGCGCTGCTTCCTGAACAACCCGCAAGCCTTCGCCGAAGCCTTCGCCCGCGCCTGGTTCAAGCTGACCCACCGCGACATGGGACCGCGTGCACGCTACCTCGGCCCCGAAGTTCCGAAGGAAGTGCTGATCTGGCAAGACCCCGTGCCCGCGGTGGACCATCCGCTGGTGGAAGCGGCCGATGTGGCGGCCCTCAAGGCGCAGGTGCTGGCTTCGGGCCTGACCGTTTCCGAACTGGTGGGCACGGCGTGGGCATCGGCCTCTACCTTCCGCGGCTCGGACAAGCGCGGTGGCGCCAACGGAGCACGCATCCGCTTGGCGCCCCAAAAGGACTGGGACGCCAATCAACCGGAGCAACTGGCCCGCGTTCTTCAGGCGCTGGAAGGCATCCAGGCCGATTTCAACCGCGGGGCTGCGGGCGGCAAGCGCATCTCGCTGGCCGACCTGATCGTTCTGGCCGGCGCTGCCGGTGTGGAGCAGGCGGCCAAGGCGGCCGGAGTCGAAGTGACCGTGCCGTTCGCACCGGGCCGTACCGACGCCCGGCAGGACCAGACCGACGTGGAATCGTTCTCCGTGCTCGAGCCCGTCGCGGATGGCTTTCGCAATTACCTGAAGCGCCGCTACAGCGTGCCGGCCGAAGTGCTGCTGCTGGACAAGGCCCAGTTGCTCACGCTGACGGCGCCGGAACTCACCGTGCTGGTGGGCGGCTTGCGCGCCATCGACATCAATGCGAAGGGCGTGCGCCACGGCGTTCTGACCCCTACGCCCGGTGCGCTGACCAACGACTTCTTCGTCAACCTGCTCGACATGGGAACCGAATGGAAAGCCTCGGCCCAGGATGCCGGTGTGTTCGAAGGTCGCGATCGCAAGACCGGTGAAGTGAAGTGGACCGGCACGCGCGTCGATCTGGTGTTCGGCTCCAATGCGCTGCTGCGCGCCCAGGCCGAGGTGTATGCCGCGGCGGATGCGCACCGCAAGTTCGTGGACGACTTCGTTGCCGCGTGGACCAAGGTAACGCAGCTCGACCGGTTCGATCTGGCCTGATTTGGTCGGGTCGGAGCACGGCGGTTCTGCCCGAACCGCCCGCCGCCTTTCATAAAGCCCGCGCCCCCAGGTCGCGGGCTTTTTCGCAGGGGCGTCCGGTAAAGCGGCCTTTCTGGCCGCGCGGCCTGCCGTCGCCGCCTAAACTGCTGCATCGCACAAAAAGCGGGAGATGGAATGCATTTCGACATCGTGATCGTTGGGGGCGGCGCGGGCGGCCTCGAATTGGCGGCCCGCCTGGGCCGCGGCCTGGGGCCCCGTCTGGGGCGCGAGAAGGTGCTGCTGGTGGACCGCAGCCCCTTTCACATCTGGAAGCCCACGCTGCACGAGGTGGCGGCTGGCACGCTCGATGCGCACCAGGAAGGGCTGTCTTACACCGTGCTGGCCCGGCGCAACCATTTCAGCTTCGCCATGGGCAAGATGGCGGCGCTCGATGCCGAAAAGAAGGGCATCACGCTGTCCGAAATCCATGATGCCCAGGGCGAGGTCGCCGTGCCCCGCCGAACGGTGAGCTACACCCGCCTGGTGCTGGCCATCGGCAGCGGCTCCAACGCGTTCGGCACGCCGGGTGTGGAGCATGCCTACCTGCTGGAGAACGTGCGCGATGCGCAACGCTTTCATGCCGACTGGCTGGCTTCGTGCGCACGGGCCTCGTTCTCCGAGAGCCGCGCGCTGGGCGTGGCCATCGTGGGCGGCGGCGCAACCGGTGTGGAGTTGTCGGCCGAACTGTTGGAGGCCCATGCCGAAATCCAGGAAAGCCTGGGCACCGGCCAGCGTTTTCGGCTCGACATCACGCTGGTGGAAGGGGGCCCCCGCATCCTCGGCGGCTTGCCCGAAAAGATTTCCGCCCAGGCCCGCCTGGCGCTGGAGCGCAAACAGGTCAATGTGCGCACCGGCACCCGCGTGACCGAAGTGCGCCGCGGTGCCCTGGTGACCACGGAAGGCAGCATTCCCGCCGAGATGATCGTTTGGGCCGCAGGCATCAAGGCCGCCGAGGCGAACGCCGGCATGGGCCTGGCCGTGAACGGGCTGAACCAGTTCGTCGTGGACGACCGGCTGCGCACCTCGGTGCCAGGCATCTTCGCTTTTGGCGACTGCGCAGCTTGTCCCTGGGAGGGCGGCAAGACCGTGCCCGCCCGCGCCCAGGCAGCGCACCAGCAAGCCGACTACCTGGCCAAGGTGCTCGGTGCGATGCTGCGCGAACGCGAGGTGACCGAGCCCTTCGCCTACCGCGACTTCGGCTCGCTGGTATCGCTGGGCGACAACAAGGGCGTGGGCAACCTCATGGGTGGCCTGATGGGTCGCAACTTCTTCGTCGAGGGCCTGATCGCGAAGTGGATGTACATCTCGCTGCACTTGAACCACCATCGCGCCATCCTGGGCCTGGGCAAGACGGCCGTGCTGGCCCTGGCGCGGCTGCTGCAGCAGCGCGTGTCGGGGCGGCTCAAACTCCACTGAGCGCGCCTGCGCAGCAGACGTGGCAGGCAGGGCAGGCGGGGCCAGGCCCAAGCCCAAGCCGGTTCCAACCCGGCTGCCCGCTGGCGCGCTGGAGTCCGCGTTTGCGCCTTTACTTTGGGGTATAGGTGATCTTCGTCACCTCGTAAGTGGAGGGCCTGCCGTTGGAGCTGGAGCTGGCGATCTTGACGGTACGGCCCTGGTAAGGGCCTTCGGCGACCACCCAGGTCTGGATGTTGGCCACGACGCGCCCGCTGGCGCCCTCCGAGACGAAGTCGTTGTTGAATTTGCAGACGTTGAGCGTGCCCATGGCCGTCTGCAGCGACTCCCTGCCAACGTACGTGAACTGGTCTTCCACGGTTTCGCTGAGCGACGTCGTCCCCGAGCCCGCCTTGGCCACGATCGTGAACTGGTTCTTGTGGTCCCGTTTGACGGTCTGGCCAGGCTGCATGTCCAAAGGCGTGGACACCGGTGGATCGTAGACCTGCGTCAACACCTGGGTGGAGGTGTCGGAGATGAGGCCATACGCCAGTTCGCTGCTGCTCGTGCGATCGCGGAACAGCCGGTTCTCGCCCAAGGAGCCGGTGGACTTCGGCGTGAACATGACCGGTCTCGCGCCCGCGAAATCCTGCCGGCCTCCCGTGGTCGTCGTGCTGACGGTGGTGAGGTCGGGCTGCCCGTCCATCTTCGTGAGGCCTTCTTCGACGAGCACGGTGCCTTCGTTGAAATCCGCTGCGTTGTAGCAGGCTGCGGAACTGGCGCCGCTGGAGGGTGCAGGCGCCGGGGCCGGGCTTGGCGCAGGGCTCGGTGCCGGAGAGGGACCGGGTGCCGGGGCGGGCGTTGGCGAAGTGCCAGGCGGTGTCGTCACATCGCCACCGCCTCCGCCGCCCCCGCAGGCGGTCAGGGATGCGGCACTGAAAGCGGCAAAGGCCGCGAAAGCAGCCGCCGTGCGAAAAGATGAAAAGCTCTTGACCATGGATGGAAAGTGGTGGGCATTCAGAAGGTGCAAACGGTAACTTCGGCCGGCGTGTGGCGATACCCCACCCAGGGAGCACAAGCGCAAGCAAGTGTTAACGGCCGAGCACCATCACCGTCAGCCCGCCTCTACCCAACCCCCACCGTCACCCGCCATCAGCTTTTGCACCAGGTCGGCCGCGGTCGAGGCGCCGTATTTGCGCATCAGCCGTGCGCGATAGATCTCCACCGTTCGGTGGCTGATCTCCAGGGTCCGGCCGATCTCCTTGGAGGTCAGGCCCTCCAGCAGCCGCGCCGCCACCTCGCGCTCACGGCCGGTGATTTCGGCCTTCACGGGCCGCAGGGAGCTCAGGTCTTCGAGGCTCCAGATGCCCGACTCGTGGGGCGCTTCGCGATTGAGCGCCCGGCCCGACACGTGGCACCAGAACACCTCGCCATTGGCGCGCTTCATGATGCGGTTGTCGGCGTAGTGGCCGCGCGCATTCAGGATGGGTTCCATGCGTTTGCCCAGGCGCTCGTATTCGTCGGCGCTGGGGTACGGAATGCGAAAGGACTGGCCGATCAGCACCTCGCGAGAGGCGCCGAACATCTCGCACACATGGCGGTTGCAATCCACCATGGTGCGATTGCGCGAGATGACCAGCCCGACCGGAGCCATTTCGAAAGCAAGGCGGTAATCGGCTACATCCATGGAAGTATTTAGGGAGAACTACGTAGTATCGTACGGCGGTCCATCCCATCATTGACAGGAGACAGGTGTGAACAAGTTATTTCCTTCCGCGGCCGAGGCGCTCAAGGGCGTCGTGGCCGATGGTCAGCTAATGGCGGTGGGAGGCTTCGGCCTCTGCGGCATTCCCGAGGCCTTGATCTATGCCCTGCGCGATTCGGGCGCCAAGGGTCTCACCGTGATCTCCAACAACGCGGGCGTGGACGGTTTCGGCCTGGGCAAGCTGCTGGAGACACGCCAGATCAAGAAGATGATCTCGTCCTATGTGGGCGAAAACAAGGAGTTCGAGCGCCAGTACCTGGCCGGCGAACTGGAACTGGAATTCACCCCCCAAGGCACGCTGGCCGAAAAGCTGCGCGCTGGCGGTGCTGGCATTCCGGCGTTTTTCACCAAGACCGGTGTCGGCACCATGGTGGCCGAGGGCAAGGAACTGCGCGAGTTCGACGGCGAAACCTATGTGATGGAGCGCTCGCTGGTGCCCGACGTATCGCTCGTCAAGGCCTGGCGCGCCGACAAGTCCGGCAACCTGCAGTTCCGCCTGACCGCGCGCAACTTCAATCCCGCTGCCGCCACCGCCGGCAAGGTCTGCATCGTCGAGGTGGAGGAGGTCGTCGAGACGGGCGATATCGCGCCGGACGACGTGCATCTGCCCGGCATCTATGTGCACCGCATCGTGCACAACCCCAACCCCGAAAAACGCATCGAAAAGCGCACCGTCACGGCCGCCCCGGTGGATGCCGTCGCCGCCAAGGTCGAGGCCCAGGCCGTGATCGCCCAGGCCGCCGCCGCGACCAGCGAAACCGTGCCCACGGTCACGGTGCCCGTCAACAAGCAAGAAGGAGCCTGAGATGCCCTGGACCCAAGACCAGATGGCCGCGCGCGCGGCGCAAGAACTCGAAGACGGCTTCTACGTCAACCTGGGAATCGGCATCCCCACGCTGGTCGCCAACTTCACCGGCGACAAGGAAGTGTGGCTGCAGTCCGAAAACGGCATGCTGGGCATCGGCCCGTTTCCCACCGAAGACGCGGTGGATGCCGACCTCATCAACGCGGGCAAACAGACCGTCACCACCATCAAGGGCTCGTCGATTTTCGGCAGCGACCAGTCGTTCGCGATGATCCGCGGCGGCAAGATCAACCTGTCCATCCTGGGTGCGATGCAGGTCAGCGAGAAGGGCGATCTGGCCAACTGGATGATCCCCGGCAAGATGGTGAAGGGCATGGGCGGCGCCATGGACCTGGTGGCCGGCGTGAAACGCGTCATCGTGCTCATGGAGCATGTGGCCCGCAAGAAGGACGGCACCGAAGACCTCAAAATCCTGCCCGAATGCACGCTGCCCCTGACGGGTGTGGGCGTGGTGGATCGCATCATCACCGACCTGGCCGTCATGGATGTGACGCCGAAGGGGCTGCAGGTGGTGGAACTCGCGCCGGGCGTGACGTTCGAGGCTCTGCAGGCCAAGACCGGCGTGACGCTGCTGCCCGCCTGAAGATCCGATGGGTCAGAGCCATTGCTGTGCTATCTAGCACAGCAATGGCCTTCATTGACGCGGTGGAATCGGGAAAATGTCAGCATAAGTAACAGGTTGGCTGATATGCTTCCCCTTTGCCGCGCGTGCCAGACTGGGTCTGCCCGTGCCGAACTCCGCTCTGTAAGGACCCTGACATGCTGTCGACCCCCGCTTCCTCGTCTTCCCGCAATGCTGCGGGCGTTGCTGCCAATGCAGCGGAATACCTGACCTTTCGCCTGGGCCAGGAGGAATACGGCATCGACATCCTGCGCGTCCAGGAAATCCGCTCTTACGAGCAGCCCACGCGCATGGCCCACGCGCCCGACTTCATCAAAGGCGTGATCGATCTGCGCGGCGTGATCGTCCCCATCGTCGACATGCGGCTGAAGCTGCGTTGCGCTCAGGCCGAATACACCGATTTCACGGTCGTCATCATTCTCAATGTCGGTGGCACGGTGATGGGCGCCGTCGTCGATGCGGTGGCCGACGTCGTTCCACTGCCCCCTGAATCCATCCGCCCCGCACCGCAGTTCCAGGGCGAGGTGGACTCGGCCTTCGTCACCGGCATCGCCACCGTCGGCGAGCGCATGCTCATCGTCATGGACATCGAGTCTTTGCTCAGCAGTTCTGAAATGGGCTTGATGCGGTCTGTCGCCACGCCTTGATGGCGGATGGGCATCGGTGTTGGTTTGCTATATTTTTAATAGCTATATGCCCTAGTGTTTATTGCACTGGAGGGCTTTTTGATGGGTAATGCACGGTCAGGCCAGGCCAGGCCCCGTGCAGCACCGTCCGTGCAGGGCTTGGCTTATGAAGCCGCCTTGAACGGATTGCGTGACTGCAGTTCTTCCATGTACTGCGCAACGCCTTCGCCTTCCCGCTCCAGGAAACGATCCACCGCTTCCGCGAACGCCGGGTGCGCCAGCCAATGCGCGCTCGTGGCCTGAACCGGCAACAGCGCCCGGGCCATCTTGTGTTCGCCCTGGGCGCCGCCTTCGAAGCGGTGCACACCGTGGGCTATGCACCACTGCAGCGGCTGGTAGTAGCACGCTTCGAAGTGCAGGCAGTCCACCCGCTCCAGCGCGCCCCAGTAGCGCCCGAAAGCCACGAGTTCGGACTCTTTTGGGCCTCCTGCCTTAGATCTGCTTGTGCCGACAGCTATCAAACTGCTAGCAATAGGATGGCCCTCCCGCTCGGCAATGAACACCACCCAGGCATCGGGCATATCAGCCGCCATGCGGTGAAAGAAATCCCGCGTGAGGTAGGGCGGGTTGCCGTGCTCGCGGTAGGTGCGCTCGTAGCAGCGGTAGAAAAAGTCCCAATCGGCTTCGGTGATGTCGGTGCCCCGGGCCCAGCGAAACGTCACCCCGGCATCGGCCACCCGGCGGCGCTCCTGCCGGATCTTCTTGCGCTTGTCCTGGGACAGGCTGGACAGGAAGTGGTCGAAAGACTCGAAGGGTGTGCCCCGCTGGAGCGGCGTCGAATCCGCATGGCCTGCTGCGCCCGGCTCGGCTTCAGGCGGGCTGGCCAACCCGGCGTCGGAGGCCTTGTCCGGGGGCAACGGAGATGCGGCGCTGCTTGCGAGCGCAGGGGCTTCGTTCTTCCAGTGGAACTGCACCGTGTGCCGGAGCATCAGCCCTGCGGCCTGCGCGGCCTCGACATCCTGCGGCGCCGTGAAGAGCAAATGCAACGAGGACAGTCCCGCCTCTTCACACCATTGCACCAGGGCTTGCACCAGCGCCTGCCTGGCCGCTGCATCCACGGCCAGCAGCCGTGCTCCCGGGACCGGGGTGAAGGGCACGGCGACCACGGCCTTGGGGTAGTACTCCATGCCGTGGCGTGCATAGGCGCCGGCCCAACCTTGATCGAATACGTATTCGCCATACGAATGGGGCTTCACATAGACCGCGCAGGCGCCATGTAGCGCCTCGCCGCGCCAGAGGGTGCAGAACACCGGCGTCCATCCCGTTTCCGGAACGGCGCTTTCACTGGTGTGCAGCGCCGCCAGATAAGCGTGCCGCATGAAGGGAGTGGCATGCGGCTGAGACTCCAGCAGCGCGTCCCACGCTTTGGCGTCCACGTCAGCGGGGGAAGGGTGCAGGCGAAGAACGTAGGCGATGTCGTCGGGCGTAGGCAAGGTGGGTACTGCAGATGGAAGGCAGCCGCCATCATCGCCCAAAGCGGAGACTGGCGTGGGCTGGGCGGGTATGGAACTGGCTTAAGGGGAAGCGGAAAGGGGACGGGAAGGTGGATGCGTGATTGCTTACTCATAAGACGGTAACTTGCCGAGCACGCCAAGACAAGAAAGCCAGCATTCATGCGGTTTTCGAGGCGATCAATGTTCCCCAAGTTACTGACTTCTCAGTAAATAGGCAGCACGGCAATATTTTTTCAGCGCCGACAACGACTTGGGCGCGCCTTACACACCAGACCACGACTTATCCACAAGGTTTTCCAGGGTGAACGGGGATAACCCGGGGCTTGTGTCCCCGGCACTGCCGGGGCGGAGTGCGGGTGACATAATCGTCCGAGTCATTTTTCCATCCCCGTATGCCACTCGTCATCAGCGTCGCCCAGCTTAATTTCGTGGTGGGCGATCTGCAGGGCAATGCCCGCAAGATCATCGCCTGCGCCCAGGAAGCCCATGCCGCAGGCGCACGCCTGCTGCTCACGCCCGAATTGGCACTGTGCGGCTATGCCGCGGAAGACCTCTATCTCCGTCCCGCATTTCTGGCGGGTTGCGATGACGCTTTGGCCCTGGTGGCGCGCGAGACGGCGGCTCTGCCAGGACTGGCCATCGTCGTCGGCCATCCTCAGCGCGCATCGCAAGACGCTGATGTTCTGAGCCACAACGCGGCCAGCGTGCTGCGCAATGGCGTGATCGAGCAGACCTATGCCAAGCAGGAACTGCCGAACTACGACGTGTTCGACGAGCGCCGCTACTTCCTGCCTGGCGACGGCACTTGCGTCTTCGAAGTGGAAGGTCTGCGCATCGGATTGCTGATCTGCGAGGACGCCTGGTTCGAAGGGCCTGCGCGCCGCGCAGCCGAGGCGGGTGCGCAATTGCTGGCCACCATCAATGCGTCGCCGTTCCACCTCGGCAAAAGCGCAGAACGTGAGCAGATCATGCGCGAGCGGGTGGCCGAAACCGGTTTGCCGCTGGTCTATGCGCATCTGGTCGGTGGCCAGGACGAGGTCGTTTTCGAAGGGCGTTCGTTCGCGCTGCAGGCCAATGGTTTCGTGGCGGGGCGGGCCTCTGGTTTTGAAGAAACCCGCTTTTCGATCCGTGCCGAATCATCCGAGGGTACGGTGGCGTTGAGCGCCGACGTGGCGCCACTGCCGCCCCTTGAATCCGATCTGTGGAGCGCTCTGGTGCTGGGCGTGCGCGACTACGTCGGGAAAAACGGATTTCCCGGCGCGTTGCTCGGGTTGTCGGGCGGCATCGACTCGGCGCTGGTGCTTGCCATCGCCGTGGACGCGCTCGGTGCGGACAAGGTGCGTGCTGTGATGATGCCGTCACCCTACACCGCAGACATCAGCTGGATCGACGCACGCGACATGGCCGAGCGGCTGGGCGTTCGGTACGACGAGATTTCCATCGCCCCGCAATTCGAGGCCTTCAAGGCCGCGCTTGCCGACGAGTTTGCCGGTCTGCCCGAGGACACGACCGAGGAAAACCTGCAGGCCCGCATCCGCGGCACCTTGCTGATGGCGTTGTCCAACAAGTTCGGTTCGGTGGTGCTCACCACGGGCAACAAGAGCGAAATGGCGACGGGCTATTGCACGCTGTACGGTGACATGGCCGGCGGCTTCGCTGTCATCAAGGACGTGGCCAAGACCGCCGTGTTTTCACTGGCGCGGTGGCGCAACGCGAACGATCCGTACGGAACGGGCGCGCAACCCATTCCCGAGCGCATCATCACGCGGCCGCCAAGCGCCGAGTTGCGCCCAGACCAGAAGGACCAGGACAGCCTGCCTCCTTACGAGGTACTCGACGCCATCGTCGCGCGCTACATGGAAAACGACGAGCCGATCGATGCCATCGTGGACGCCGGCTATCAACGGGCCGATGTCGAGCGCGTGACACGCCTGATCAAGCTCAACGAATACAAGCGCCGTCAGGCCCCGGTGGGCATCCGCATCACCCGCCGCAGTTTTGGCAAGGACTGGCGCTACCCCATCACCAGCCGTTTCCGGGCTTGATCGTTCGTTGCCGACCCGGCTGCGCTGTGCCCTGCATTTCACCTTCCCCAGGAGTTTCTGCCATGAAAATGATCACCGCCGTCATCAAGCCATTCAAGCTCGAAGAAGTCCGCGAAGCCCTGGCCGAGTGCGGCGTCACAGGCCTCACCGTCACCGAGGTCAAGGGCTTTGGCCGTCAGAAAGGCCATACCGAGCTCTACCGCGGCGCCGAATACGTGGTGGATTTTTTGCCCAAGGTGAAAGTGGAAGTGGTCGTGAAGACCGACGACGTGGACCGCTGTGTGGACGCCATCGTGAACGTGGCGCGCACGGGCAAGATCGGAGACGGCAAGATTTTCGTGACCGCTGTGGAGCGCGTGGTGCGCATCCGCACGGGTGATCTCGACGAAGCGGCCGTCTGACCGAACGTTTTCCGGGCAACGCCGACCGTGCGGTCGGCGCCTGTCTTCCTTTTCAACGCGCTCAGATCACTGTACGCAGCGGGATCTGTCCTGTCTGGGTGCCAGCCGCTTCCACCACGGACTGAAGCAGCTGATCCAGATCGGTAGATGCGGTCAACAGCCCCATCTGCCAATCGCTCATCAAGCCGCTCGCCACACTGGTCTGCAGGAAGGCCAGCAGGCCGTCGTAGTAGCCATCGACATTCAGCAGGCCAATGGGCTTGTCGTGGTAGCCCAACTGGCGCCATGTCCACACTTCAAACAGCTCTTCGAACGTACCGATGCCACCGGGTAGAGCCAGGAAGGCATTGCTGCGCTCTGCCATCATGGCTTTGCGCTCGTGCATCGTCTCGACGATATGCAACTCGTCGCAGTCGCGATTGGCCAACTCTTTGTCCACGAGCGCTTGGGGAATGACGCCGACAACACGGCCTCCGGCCCGCCGCGTGGCCTCGGCCACCGTTCCCATCAATCCGCTGCGCCCGCCGCCATAGACCAGTTGGCCGCCGTGCCGGCCGATCCATTCGCCCGTGGCAATGGCCGATTCGGCGAACAAAGGGTTCTCGCCAGGACGGGAACCCAAATAAACGCACAAGGAAAAAGACGGATCAGCCATGAAACAACCTCTGAAACAACGCTGCGATCCAAACACCTGAGCACAGCAGCAAACTCAACAGGACAGCCGCGCTGCCCATGTCCTTGGCGCGTTTGGACAGCTCATGCAATTCCGGCCCGATGCGATCGATTGCCGCCTCGATCCCTGAATTGAGTAACTCGGTGATCAGAACCAACATGACCGTGCCGGCAAGCAGGGCAACCTCTACCCAGCCTCGGCCCAGCCACAACGCTGAGGGCAGCAACACGAACGCCATGCAGGCTTCCAGGCGAAAGGCTTTCTCAGCCCAGCCTGCTCGCAGGCCCTGCATGGAGTAGTGCCCGGCGTGCCAGATGCGATGCAGGCCGGTGCGGGCTTTGTGGGGGTGGGGTGTGAAAGGCGCGGACATAGATGGCCATTTTCGCCGGGCCTGACGACAACTCGCAGTCCGGCGGGAGAGGGTGACCTTACTTTTTGGCGTGCGCGAAATGCACAAGCCGCGTGCCTGCCCATACGTCATGCCAGAACTGCCGCTCCGGTTGAAAGCGGCTCAGCAATGCCCAGACGATCACCCATCCCAGCACGATCACCGCTGATTCGCTGCCTGACAACTGAAACGGTGCAATCGCCGCCAGGGGGGGAAGAAACCATAACCAACTCAAAGCATATCGGCCGAGCGCACGCGTCTGGGTAATCGGTTTGCCGGTGCGGTCTACAACGCGGATGTGCCAGGTTTTCATCGCCAACGTCTGCCCCTTGGCCCAGAACCAGACGAAGTAGATGCCGAAAATCACGAAGAGAAAAGCCTGCAGCGCATGCCGGTTGTCCAACGCATTGCGGGTCTGGCTGAGGGTGCCGAACAAATAGCCCGCAATGAAAACCACGCCGAACATCAGCATGCCTTCGTACAGCCAGCATGCCATTCGGCGCCGTAGCGACGGCGTGGTGCCGTTGATCGCTGCCGTCCGTCGTTCCTGAGCGGCCAGGGCGCTTTGAGGCGTGGAAACAGGCATGCGACGTTATTGCGGCGGATGAATCGGACCGTTGTCGACCGGCGCGGCTGCAGGTGCTGGCGGTGTTGCGGGCGAAACTTCTGCCGCAGATTCTGTCGCAGTCAATGGCGCCAACGGCGCAGGAACGGCCGTGGGCACCGCGACCGGAGCCGTTTCTACGGCAAAGGCAGTGCCCCTGGCTGGGGCGGAGACGGGCAAAGCCTGAGTGGGGTGAAACTCACCCACGGGCGGAATTTTGGGCGGATTGGGGCGATTCGCATTGGCGACGGTCGCTGCCGGCACACGCGCAAGTTTGCGGGTGGGCACGGGATTGATTGCCGTGGCGGCTCCAGTGGGGCGGGGTGCTGCCCGGGCCGCCAATTGTTTCTTTTCTTCTGTAGGAAGCGCTTGGTACGCCTCCCACTGAGCCCACTTGTCATCCACGGACAATTTCTTTGTCGCCGCGTAATTCAGCCGGGCCTGACTGCGTTGCTGCAAGCTGAGACTGGCCCAGTCAGCCATGCGACCCAGCATTTTTTCCTGCTCTTGCGGCGACAGGGTCGGGAAGCTGGCAGACAAGGTGATCCAACGCCGTTTCTGTGCTTCACTCAGCATGGCCCAACGGGCCGCCAGGGGGCGGAGCGCTTCTTTTTGGGCTGCCGTCAATGACTGCCAAGCCGGCCCCGATCCTGCGCTGTCCGGATCCTGCACCCGCAGAACCTCGGGTCCGCGGGCTGTGTGTTTGCTGGCCAGCGCCTCTGCCGGAAGCGGCGCCACGGGCGCCATGCCGACCTGAGTCCATGCTTGCCAGCCGCCAACGACGAGCGCGCCCAGCAACACGAAAGCCAGCACGGCGGCTGGCATCAGGCGGGGGGCATCCAAAGGGCTGGCGGGCATGCAGTCGGCAGGTCGGTCAATGATTTTGGCTGGAGGACGTCTTGAGGAATTGAAGGAATCCTGGATCGGCGTAGGCAGAGGGCGGGAGATCATCGGTGAGCAGAGCGGCATCGACCTCTGCCACCTCATTCACGCCTTTTTCGTCCTGCGCCACGTTGATGACCACCAGCCCCACCAGCAAAGCGGTAATCGGCACCGCAGACATCAACGCTCGCCACCAGCCGCCACCTTCGCCGCCCCAGCCCAACACGGCACTGCTGCCGGAGGTCAAGACCGCGGGCGCCGTCTGTCTGACAGGAGCGACCACCTTGCGCTTCGAAAGGGCCTGTACCCGGGCGGCACGCAGCCGCTCGGAAATATCGTAGGGAAGTTCGGCGGTTCCATCGGTAAGGCGCGTTGCGACTCGACGCGCAAAACGCTCTGCGGCCACTTCTGCGGGATGGGTAGGAGACTGATGATTCATAGTTCGATTCCTTTCGCCTTCAGTGCTTTGCTGAGGGTCTGGATGGCACGAAAACAGTGCGTTTTGACGCTGCCCTCTGAGCAGCCCATTGCCGCCGCCGTTTCCGCAACATCCATCTCTTCCCAGTAACGCATCAAAAACGCCTCCCGTTGACGCCCTGGCAACTCTTGAATTTCTGCCTCGATGTTATGAAAGACCTGAGCACGCCGTGTCAGGTCTTCTGCGCTCTGTGCTGCTTCCCCACCTTCCGGTCCTGAATAAGCTTCCAGAAGATCAAAATCTGCGCCGTCGTCTCCAGGCCCTTCGAAATCGCTCATGCTGGAAAACAGCGCGTTTCGCGTTTTCTGCCGCCGGAACCAGTCCAGCGTGCAATTGGACAAAATGCGCTGGAACAGCATGGGCAACTCGGCCACAGGCTTATCGCCGTAATGCTCGGCCAGTTTGAGCATGCTGTCCTGAACGATGTCCAGTGCCGATTCCTCGTTTCGTACGTGATAAAGCGAGCGTTTGTACGCTCGTTTTTCTACGCCTTTGAGGAAATTGGAGAGTTCTTGTTCAGTGGCCAAGAGAAGGTTGCCCGCTTGTCGGGGCGTTATCCGCTGGTGACAGCACCGGCGCGTTGGACTGCCGAGTTTATCGCATCGATTCCAAATCTTTTCAGCAGGCAATGGCGAAGACTCATGTTGCAGTGCCATAATCCGCCCTGCAATTCAAAAGGCAAACGGGTCTCGGTCCGGCGCAGCAATCATCTCGCCCATGTCCGAAGCCTCAAGTTCCAAGTCGACTCCACAAGAGCGCGCATGAGGGGCACCCAAGGTTTTTCGTCAGAGAAATTCGCAAAGGTTGATCATGGAAATCTCCAAAGCCGAAATCACTTCGGCAGCCGCTGCATCGCAGGGCCATTCGCATTCCGCCTTGCAGGATCTTATGGGATCCGAAATCCTCATCAAGTCTTTGCAGGCCGAAGGCGTGCAGTTCATATGGGGCTATCCGGGCGGCGCAGTCCTCTACATCTACGACGCGCTCTACAAACAAGAGACCATTCAGCATGTGCTGGTGCGCCATGAGCAGGCTGCGGTACACGCCGCTGATGGCTATGCCCGCGCGACTGGTGAAGTCGGTGTAGCCCTTGTCACTTCGGGTCCTGGATTGACCAATGCAGTGACTGGCATTGCGACGGCGTACATGGACTCCATTCCCATGGTCATCATTTCTGGTCAAGTGCCCACACCCGCCATCGGGCTGGATGCGTTCCAGGAGTGCGATACGGTGGGCATTACGCGGCCCATCGTGAAGCACAATTTCCTCGTCAAAGATGCCCGCGATCTGGCCATGACGATGAAGAAGGCCTTCCACATTGCCCGGACCGGTCGGCCCGGCCCCGTGGTGGTCGATATTCCAAAGGACGTCTCCTTCAAGAAAGTGGCTTACAGCGGCTACCCGCAGAGCGTTGAAATGCGCTCCTATAACCCGGTGCGCAAGGGCCATGGTGGGCAGATTCGCAAGGCCCTGCAATTGCTGCTGACGGCCAAACGGCCTTATATCTATACCGGCGGCGGCGTGCTTTTGGGCAACGCCACGCAGGAATTGAGGACTCTGGTGGACATGCTGGGGTATCCGGTCACCAACACCTTGATGGGCCTGGGTGCCTATCCAGCCAGCGATCGCAAGTTTCTCGGAATGCTGGGAATGCATGGCACGATCGAAGCCAACAACGCCATGCAAAACTGCGATGTGTTGCTGGCCGTGGGAGCTCGCTTCGATGACCGTGTCATAGGCAACGTGAAGCACTTTGCCCAGAACGACCGCAAGATCATTCACATCGATATCGATCCGTCGAGCATTTCCAAGCGCGTAAAGGTCGACATTCCGATCGTCGGGGATGTCAAGGACGTGCTCACCGAATTGATCAACATGGTCGGAGAGTCGAGCACCCGGGCCGACGCAGGCGCCTTGGCGGCGTGGTGGGACACGATTGAAGGCTGGCGCAAACGCGACTGCCTTAAATACGACCGCAGCAACCGCGAGGTGATCAAGCCGCAGTACGTCGTTGAAACTCTGTGGAACATGACGAAGGATGCCGACGCGTACGTCACCTCCGACGTCGGCCAGCACCAGATGTGGGCTGCGCAGTACTACCGTTTCGACGAGCCTCGCCGCTGGATCAACTCCGGCGGGCTGGGCACGATGGGCGTGGGCATTCCTTACGCCATGGGCATCAAGCTGGCCAAGCCTGACTCGGAAGTGTTTTGCATCACGGGCGAAGGCTCGGTGCAGATGAACATTCAAGAACTCTCGACTTGCCTGCAATACAACACGCCAATCAAGATCTGCGCGTTGAACAACCGCTATCTCGGTATGGTGCGGCAGTGGCAGGAGATTGAGTATTCCGGTCGCTATAGCCATAGTTACATGGATGCCTTGCCCAATTTCGTGAAGCTGGCCGAAGCCTACGGCCATGTGGGCTTGCTGATCGAGCGTCCCGAAGACGTGGAGCCGGCCTTGCGAGAAGCGCGCAAGCTCAAGGACCGCACTGTTTTCATGGACTTCCGGACCGACCCCACGGAAAACGTTTTTCCGATGGTCCAGTCTGGCAAAGGCATTACAGAGATGCTCTTGGGGTCGGAAGACCTTTAAGCAATCGGCGCCCAGCGCTTGTCCATCAAGCGTAATCTGCTTTTAAATAAATAGCAATTTCTCAACGACGAATCTATTGCCTGCCAAGCCTGACGCTTACCAGCGCCAGGGGAGGGCAGCGAGAAGAGGAATCTGCACCATGAAACACATCATTGCCGTCCTGCTGGAAAACGAACCCGGCGCGCTCTCGCGTGTCGTCGGATTGTTTTCTGCCCGTGGGTACAACATCGAATCTCTTACCGTCGCGCCTACGGAGGATGCATCGCTTTCGCGCATGACTATCCAGACCACAGGTTCGGATGACGTGATCGAGCAGATCACCAAGCATCTGAACCGCCTCATCGAAGTGGTGAAAGTGGTGGATCTGACCGAAGGCGCCTACACCGAGCGAGAGCTCATGATGGTCAAGGTGCGTGCCGTCGGCAAGGAACGCGAGGAGATGAAGCGCATGGCTGATATTTTCCGCGGCCGCATCATCGACGTGACCGAGAAGAGCTACACCGTCGAGCTGACGGGAGACCAGTCAAAAAACGATGCGTTCTTGCAGGCGATCGACCGCACTGCCATTTTGGAAACCGTCCGCACCGGTGCCAGCGGTATCGGCCGCGGCGAGCGCATCTTGCGCGTCTGAGCACCACGCCTTTCCTGATTTTCCCCCTATATCCCCTCACTGATTCAACCTGGAGCCAACATGAAAGTTTTCTACGACAAAGACTGTGACCTGAGCCTGATCAAAGGCAAGACCGTGGCCATCATCGGCTATGGCTCGCAAGGACATGCTCACGCCCAAAACCTGAACGACAGTGGCGTAAAAGTCGTGGTCGGTCTGCGTAAGGGCGGCGCTTCGTGGGACAAGGTCGGAAAGGCCGGACTGAACGTTCTGGAAGTGAACGATGCCGTGAAGGCCGCCGATGTGGTCATGATTCTGCTGCCCGATGAGCAGATCGCAGAGGTCTACACGAACAACGTGGCACCCAACATCAAGCAAGGCGCATCGCTGGCTTTCGCCCACGGTTTCAACGTGCACTACAACCAAGTGGTGCCCCGTGCCGATCTGGACGTCTGGATGGTGGCTCCGAAAGCCCCAGGCCACACCGTGCGCAACACCTACACCCAAGGCGGCGGCGTGCCTCACCTCGTGGCCGTTCATCAGGACCAGTCTGGTAAGGCGCGCGACCTAGCGCTGTCGTACGCCATGGCCAATGGTGGCGGCAAGGCCGGCATCATCGAAACGAACTTCAAGGAAGAAACCGAGACCGATCTGTTCGGCGAACAGGCTGTTCTGTGCGGTGGTGCAGTCGAGCTGATCAAGATGGGTTACGAAACCCTGGTGGAAGCTGGCTACGCCCCTGAAATGGCGTACTTCGAGTGCCTGCATGAACTCAAGCTCATCGTCGATTTGATCTATGAAGGCGGCATCGCCAACATGAACTACTCGATCTCGAACAACGCCGAGTACGGCGAATACGTGACCGGCCCTGAAGTGATCAACGAGCAGTCGCGCGCGGCCATGCGCAATGCGCTGAAGCGCATCCAGAACGGCGACTACGCAAAGATGTTCATTCAGGAAGGCCGACTGAACTATCCAAGCATGACGGCACGCCGTCGCAACACGGCAGACCACAGCATCGAAGTGGTGGGCAACAAGCTGCGCGCGATGATGCCTTGGATCGCCAAGAACAAGCTCGTCGACCAAACGCGTAACTGATCCTCGCTGCGCACCTGCGGTTTGGTCCGCAAGCGTGACGATCCAGGAATGAGGCCACTGCGGTGGCCTTTTTCTTTGGCCATTTCGAGGGCGGTCAGGCACTACACTCCGCTGTCCGACCAGCGGGGTTGGGCTGTGACACTCTTATTTTGATAGCCGCTTGCGCCGATGCGTGGGCGCTGGAGGTTGATTTGATGCACGAGGGCAATGATTTCGCCAATGACACGCCCATGGTGGTGCGCAAGCGGCGCAAAGGCATCTACATATTGCCCAACCTGTTCACGCTGGCTGCGCTTTTCGGTGGGTTCTATTCGATCGTGATGGCTATGAACGGGCGTTTTGACCTGGCTGCAGTCGGCGTCTTTTGCGCCATGGTGCTGGACAGCCTGGATGGCCGGGTAGCCCGGATGACCAACACGCAAAGTGCCTTCGGCGAGCAGATGGATTCGTTGTCCGACATGGTGTCTTTTGGTGCAGCACCGGCGCTCATCGCCTATGAGTGGGCGCTCAAAGGGCTCGGCCGCTGGGGATGGATTGCGGCCTTCGTTTACTGCGCATGCGCGGCGTTGCGTCTGGCGCGTTTCAACGTGAATACCGGGGTGGTGGACAAGCGCTACTTTCAGGGCCTTCCATCGCCTGCCGCCGCTGCATTGGTGGCCGGGTTCATCTGGCTCTTGACGGAACTGGGAGTGCGCAGGTGCGATGACCTGTGGATGAGTTGGTCTCAGGTCAGCTGGACCATGTTCGGATTCACGCTTTACGCAGGCCTCACCATGGTGACCAACGTGCCGTTTTATAGCTTCAAAGACATTCAGATGAAGAAAAGCGTGCCATTCGCCGTGATCGTGTTGATTGCATTGGGCATTGCCATCATCAATATCCATCCACCCACCGTACTGTTCAGCGTGTTCGTGCTTTATGGCCTCAGCGGTTATTTTGTGTACGCTTGGCGCAAGGCCAAGGGTCAGCACAGCAGTGTGATCAGCATGTCGACCGACGAGCCGGATGAGCGCGGCCTGCACAAATGAGCGCCGGATTTTCAAAGACCGGTGTGCTACATTGCGCCGCATGAAAATGCTGGCACGGCTGCCACTGTCATCTGCTTATGGGTGGAGACAATAGCGGACAGGCGCGCTTTTTCTGAAGGCCCGTATGCATGCGCGACGGGCCTTTTTCTTTTGCGTGCCAGAATTTCAAATGGCGAGCCCACCATCCTTGGAGAAACACAATGGCAGACAAGCTGATCATTTTCGACACCACCCTGCGTGACGGCGAGCAGTCACCCGGGGCATCGATGACCAAAGACGAAAAGCTGCGCATCGCGCGTCAACTCGAGCGTCTCAAGGTCGATGTGATCGAAGCTGGCTTTGCGGCAAGCTCCAATGGGGATTTCGAGGCGGTGCAATCCATTGCGCAGGCCATCAAAGACTCGACCATATGTTCGCTGTCCCGTGCGAACGATCGCGATATTTCGCGCGCAGCAGAGGCGCTGAAGGGCGCCAACAGCGCCCGTATTCACACTTTCATTGCGACCAGCCCCCTGCACATGGAAAAGAAGCTGCGCATGACGCCTGATCAGGTGCTTGAGCAGGCCAAGCAGTCGGTACGATTCGCTCGTAACCTCATCGGAGATATCGAATTCAGTCCCGAGGACGGCTACCGCAGCGAAATGGATTTTCTCTGCCGCGTGCTGGAGGCTGTGATTGCCGAGGGCGCTACCACCATCAACGTGCCGGACACCGTCGGCTACGCTATACCCGAACTGTATGGCAACTTCATCAAGACCTTGCGAGAGCGCATTCCGAACAGCGACAAGGCCATCTGGTCGGTGCATTGCCATAACGATTTAGGCATGGCAGTGGCCAATTCACTGGCCGGTGTGAAGATCGGTGGAGCGCGCCAGGTCGAATGCACGATCAATGGCTTGGGGGAACGCGCAGGCAACTGTTCTCTGGAAGAAGTCGTGATGGCAGTCAAGACGCGCAAAGACTACTTTGGCCTGGAAATGGGCATCGATGCGCAGCACATCGTGGCCGCCAGCCGCATGGTCAGCCAGACGACGGGGTTCGTGGTTCAGCCGAACAAGGCCGTGGTCGGCGCCAACGCCTTCGCCCATGCCAGCGGCATTCACCAAGACGGGGTGTTGAAGGCCCGAGATACCTACGAAATCATGCGCGCCGAAGACGTGGGCTGGTCGGCGAACAAAATCGTCCTGGGCAAGTTGAGCGGACGCAATGCCTTCAAGCAACGCCTGCTTGAGCTGGGCGTCCAACTCGACAGCGAAACGGACGTGAACAGCGCTTTCGCCAAGTTCAAGGAATTGGCAGACCGCAAGAGCGAAATCTTCGACGAAGACATTTTGGCCTTGGTAAGCGGCGAGAGCGCTGCTAACGAGCAGGAGCAATATGGTTTTGTTTCACTGTCGCAGCACAGCGAAACGGGTGAGCGGCCGCAAGCCACCATCGTGTTCACGGTCGGCGGCAAGGAGGTTCAGGGGCAGTCCGACGGTAACGGTCCGGTGGACGCATCGCTCAAAGCCATCGAGTCGCATGTGAAGAGCGGTGCGGAGATGGTTCTCTATTCCGTCAATGCCATCAGTGGCTCCACCGAGAGCCAGGGCGAGGTGACCGTACGGCTCCAGAACAGCGGGCGGGTGGTAAACGGGGTAGGGGCCGACCCAGATATCGTCGTCGCGTCAGCCAAAGCCTACATCAGTGCGTTGAACAAATTACAAAGTAAAGCCGATCGGGTAGCTGCACAAGGCTAGCCATCGAATTTATAATTCATTCACTTTATTGAAAGGTCGCGCAAGGTATTGATCTTGCGCGACTTTTTTCGATTCTGTACACTGAAAAACACTTTTTACCGCTTGGAGCACTCTGATGCATGTACGCCCTCGCGTTTCTTCCCGCTTCTTTCGCACCGTTGCGTTTCTAGCGATGAGCATTGCGCTCACGGCCACGACGGTGCATGCGACTGAGCGAAAAAAGGTGCAGATCAAGAAGCAGGCGGCATCCAGTACGGCCAAACAGCGCCCGGTCGCCCGCTCTTCCACGGCGGTTTCGCGCAAAGCCGTGACCCGTGTCAAAGCCACCCGGATCTCTGCCCGCAGCGTGAAGACGGTCGCCCGGATGGCGGTTGTGCCTGAAAAATTGTCGTTCGGCCAAGCGGCCGGATTGCACTCCCTCACCGATCCTCTGGATTTGAAATCAAGCGTCGCCTTGGTCATCGACCAAGATACCAATGAGGTGCTGCTCAGCAAGAATGACCACGCTGTCCTGCCCATTGCTTCGTTGACCAAGCTGATGACAGGGCTTCTTGTCTCGCAGGCACGTCTGCCGATGGATGAGCCCATCACCATCACGCAGGACGATGTGGATACGGAGAAGTTCAGCAGTTCACGGCTGGCCGTCGGTACCACGCTGACCCGCGGTGAGATGATGCATTTGGCACTCATGTCCAGCGAGAACCGGGCCGCACATGCTCTGGGGCGCACATTCCCTGGCGGGTTGGAGGCTTTCGTCGCTCAGATGAATGCCAAAGCGAAATTGCTCGGCATGACGGACACTCGCTATGTGGAACCCACCGGCCTGTCGAGCCATAACCAATCCAGTGCCCGTGATTTGGCCACTCTGGTCAATGTTGCGCATGGCGATCCGATGTTGCGTGAACTCACCACATCTCCCAGCTATGAGGTGGCCGTCGGGCGCCGTACGCTGCAGTACAACAACACCAATCGACTGGTGAAGAGCCCGGCTTGGGACATTGGTCTTCAGAAGACTGGCTACATTTCCGAAGCAGGTCGCTGCCTGGTCATGCAAGCCCAGATATCCGGCCGCAAGCTGATCATGGTCTTCCTGGATTCTGCCGGCAAGTTCAGTCGTCTCGGTGATGCGGAACGTGTACGCACCTGGGTTGAAAAACTTCCCGCGATAGGCGCTGCGCCAACCCTTCACGCGATCGGCACCAAAGAGTAAATGCTTGATGGTGAAGCTGAGGCGGGGGCTGTAGCGATCCGCACGGACCGTGCTCTCGGAAGCGATGGTCCGTATTTGGTTTCTTTACGAAACCTTCGCCTATTGAGGTACCGCCTTGTCTCTGCGATTCAAGGCATAGCCTAACGCTTGAGAGATTTCGCTGGCCGTCGCTTGTAGCTTCGGCAACCAGTTTTCGTCCAGGCGATCCGCCGGGGCCGAGATTGAAAGGCCTGCGACCAGATTGGCCTGGTCGTCGTAGACGCCTGCCGCCATGCACCGAACGCCGAGCTCCAATTCTTCGTTGTCCCGCGCAATGCCATATTGGCGTGCTTTGCCTAATTCGCGTTCAAGCACGGGAAGTTGCGTAATGCTGTTTCTGGTGTGCCCTGACAGCCCAGTACGCATTGCATAAGCACGAACGCGTTGCGGATCGTCGGCGGCGAGGAAGAGCTTACCCGTGGAGGTCAAATGCAGGGGCGCTCTACCGCCGATGGCCCGTACCACTTGCATGCCAGAACGTTCGCTGTAGGCGCGCTCCACATACACGATTTCGTCGCCTTGGCGCATGCTCAGATTCACCGGCTGCTGGATCAACTTGTGCAGATTGCGCATCGGAGCGAGCGCCGCATCGCGCACGCTCAGACGGGCTTTCACCAGATTACCCAACTCCAGCAACCGCATGCCCAGGCGATAACTGCCTGACTCTGGCCGGTCTACAAAGCGACCGATCGTGAGGTCGTTCAGGATGCGGTGCGCGGTGGAAGGGTGCAGCCCGGTCTTTTCGCTGATTTCTTTGAGTGAAATCGCCTCTTCGCGAGAGGTGAGTACGTCGATGAGCGCAAACATGCGCTCCAGCACCTGGACGCTGGGTTTGGCGGGCACGCCTGCATCGTCTTTTTTCATGGTGATGTGGTTTGACGAGAAGCGAGCATTTTATCTTGTGAAATGCTGGTGTTCGGTCTCCCGTTCAATCTGCTAGCCGCCACTCTCCGTCCACGCGCAATTCATGCGGCAGGAACCGTGCCTTGTAGCTCATCTTGGGGCTTTCCTCGATCCAGTAGCCCAGGTAAACATGCGGCAAGCCCAAGACACGTGCTTGTTCGATTTGCCAGAGCACGTTGTAGGTGCCATAGCTGCAGCCAGCCTCGGGGTCATAGAAGGTATAGACCGCAGAAAGCCCATCGTCCAGCACGTCCAGAATCGACACCATGCGCAATGCTCCGGCTGCGCCGTCCACATCGGGCTCTCTAAACTCCACGAGCCTGGAATTGACCCGGCTCTGCAGCAGGAACTGGGTGTATTGGTCGATGCTGTCGTGATCCATGCCACCGCCGCAATGACGGAGGTTCTGGTAAAGCAGGTACAGCTGGTAGTGCTCGGGTACATAGCCCAGTCGAAGTACTCGCGCCTGCAGATTCTGGTGCCTTGACCACGCGCGCCGCTGACTGCGGTCCGGTTTAAAGGACTTGGCCAGCACCCGCAAGGGCGTGCAGGCTTGGCAGCCATCGCAGTAGGGGCGATAGGTGAACATGCCGCTGCGGCGGAAACCCCGTGCCACCAAATCCGAATACACATCGTTCTGTATCAGATGGCTGGGCGTGGCGACCTGCGAGCGGGCCTGCCGCGCGGGCAGATAGCTGCACGGATAAGGTGCTGTGGCGTAGAACTGCAAGGTGTGCAGCGGCAGGTCGTTGAGTTGCGTCATCCCGCATTCCCGATGTTGGGTATTAGCTCGGTCCAGTATACGGGCTCGAATTTCCAGGGAAAAGCCGGTTCCTTCGAGGCCTTCGCGACATGCTCGAGGAACTGAGAGCGTGCGATCTCCCGGGCCCCCACTGAGGCGAGGTGGGATGTGTTTTGCTGGCAATCTATCAGCGATGCGCTGTGGCGCCGGCAAAGGCATACCAGCGCCGCCAGTGCCACCTTGGATGCATCCGTGGCGTGGGCGAACATCGATTCGCCAAAAATAGCCCTGCCGAGCGCGATGCAATACAACCCTCCGACCAAGCGGCCATCGACCCAGGTTTCAATACTGTGCGCAAAGCCTGCGGCATGGAATGCGTGATAAGCATCCACCATTTGCGGAACGATCCAGGTGCCGTTCTGCCCTGATCGCGGGGTGCCGGCGCATGCCTTGATCACCGCGCCAAAGTTGTGATCCACCCGAATCTCGCAGTGGGGCGACGCCTGGAATTTCTGCAACGTCTTGCGCAGCGACCGATGCAGGCGGAACTCGGCCACGGGCAGCACCATGCGGGGATCGGGACTCCACCAGAGGATCGGTTGTCCGGGGCTGAACCACGGAAAAATGCCTTGGTGGTAAGCATTTTTCAACTGCACGGTGCCGAGGCCGCCGCCAGCAGCGAGTAAGCCAGGTGCGGGTGAGTCATGTCCCCAGCTGAGCTCTACGCTGGGGAAATCGTCTTCGGGTTGCAGCCAAGGCAGATGATCGGCAGACATGCGCGCGGTCGAAGTGAAATAGGCAAAGCATTGTCACCCAGCGCGTGCCGACTTCGCCTGAACAACGTACTGACATTGGTCCGGCTTGGCGTGGAACTATGCCTTCAAATTTTTTCTTCTTATTGATCCGGCAATAATAATCTTGAATTTTTTGAATGAGCCATCATGTATGGATGATGAAAGCAACCGACATGAGATCGCTGTCGCGCGAAGCGCGGCATGAAAGACGCGTGCAAGTGATTCGCCTGCGCAATGCGGGTCGCACGTACGACGAAATTGCGGCGCAGACGGGCCTGAGCCGCACCGGCGTGTTCGACATCGTCAAGCGCCACGAAGAAGGGCGACGGCTGGACGCGGCCCAGGAGGCGGCGGTGCGCAAGCTGATCACTGACAAGACGCCCGATCAGCTGAAGATGTCGTACGCGCTGTGGAAAAGTGGCTTGAAGAGGAATACCCTGTGATCGCCTCGTGCGCCAAGGTCGAGGGCGCCGAGATCCATTGGGGCGACGAGACCGGGCTGCGCAGCGACGACGTGCGCGGGCGCAGCTACGCACCCAAGGGCGAGACCCCGGTCATTCGGGTGAACGGCAAGCGCCATGGTCTGTCGGTGATCTCCACCGTCACCAACAAGGGGCAGATGCGCTGCAAGGCCTTCGACGGAGCGCTCAACTCCGACATCCTGATCGACTTCCTGCGCCGGCTTATCAAGGACGCGGACCGCAAGGTCTACCTGATCCTGGACAACCTTCGGGTGCACCACAGCAAGCCCGTGAAGGCATGGCTTGCCGAACACAAGCATGAGATCGAGGTGTTCTACCTGCCCAGCTACAGCCCGCAGCTCAACCCGAACGAGATGGCCAACGCCGACCTCAAGCAGGCCGTCACGAAGCTCGCCCCGGCGCGCACGAAGTTGCAGTTGGTCAAGGCCACCGCGAGGCATTTGCGCAGCGTTCAGCGAAAGCCTGAACGCATCAAGAGCTACTTTGAACACGAACCAGTCCGGTATGCCGCCTGATTCAAGTTTATTCATGCCGGATCAATAATGCTCCGATCACATACATCAGCGCGTGAAACAGCCCATCCGCCAGGATCTGCACCCGGACGTCTTGCACCATTGCCGATTCGACACGGCTCAGAAGATGGTGCCATTGCAGGATCTGATGCAGCAAGATGCCATCGAAAAGCCTCCCAGACTGAAACCGAGGAGGTAGCCAGACCAGTTCATTCGGCGAAAGGCAGCAGTCATGCCAACACTTCTTTCTGTTGAGGAGGCGCCGCCTTTGCAAGAAGGGGAGCAGCCCATGACAACGCCGCAATCTTTCTGGGGCTTTTTGCGGCTGCGGTGTAGGGCAAATGAGCCTGCTCTGCGGATGCCGAATTCGCGATCGCGGCCGACTGGTCTCTGGCTGGCAGATGCGACGCATCGACGGATGGCGCTGAATGACCCCAGACCGGGCGGGGGAGGCGCTGCCTCTGAGGCGCTACAATTGGAGGCTTTCCCGCAAAAACGTCGCCCGGCAGCAACCAAAGCAACCCCCCAAAAAGCAGTAGTCTTCAGGAATTCGTTCCTGCGGACTCCGGGCGACCCGTAACCATTCGGAGAACCCAGTGCTTTTGTCTCTAAAGGGATCCTTCCCGCCCGCCATACTGGCGCTCGCAGACGGCACGGTCTTTATCGGCAATTCGATCGGTGCCACCGGCACCACGGTAGGCGAAGTGGTGTTCAACACCGCCATCACCGGCTACCAGGAAATCCTCACCGACCCGAGCTATTGCCAGCAGATCGTCACTCTGACATATCCGCACATCGGCAACTACGGCGTCAATATCGAGGATATCGAAGCCGACAAGGTCCATGCTGCAGGTCTGATCATCAAAGACCTGCCGTTGCTGGCCAGCAATTTCCGCAGCACCGAAACACTTTCGCAGTATCTGGTGCGCGAGAAAACCGTCTCCATCGCCAACATCGACACGCGCAAGCTCACGCGAATTCTGCGAACCCACGGGGCGCAGAACGGCGCAATCGTCGGCCTGGCCGCTGGAGAGGCGGTCACGCAGGCGCGCATCGATGAAGCCCTGGCCGCCGCCAAGGCAGCGCCCAGCATGAAGGGCCTGGACCTGGCCCAGGTCGTGAGTACCCCCACAGCTTATCCGTGGGACCAGACCGAATGGAAGCTCGGCTCGGGCTATGGAACGCTGGGAGAGCCTCGATTCCATGTTGTGGCCTATGACTACGGCGTCAAGAAGAACATCCTGCGCATGCTCGCCGAGCGAGGCTGCAAGATCACGGTAGTTCCAGCCAAGACGCCGGCTGCCGACGTGCTGGCGATGAATCCCGATGGCGTGTTCCTTTCCAACGGACCGGGCGACCCGGCGCCGTGCGATTACGCCATCGAAGCCACGCGGCAGATCATCGATGCCGGCGTGCCCACCTTCGGTATCTGCCTGGGCCACCAGATCATGGCGTTGGCCAGCGGTGCCAAGACCTTCAAGATGGACAACAGCCACCACGGCGCGAACCATCCCGTGAAGGACCTGGACAACGGTCGCGTCAGCATCACCAGCCAGAACCACGGCTTTGCGGTGGAGATGGAATCGTTGCCCGCCACGTTGCGCCCGACGCACATCAGCCTGTTCGATGGCACGCTCCAGGGCCTGGAGCGCACCGACCAGCCTGCGTTCTGCTTCCAGGGGCACCCTGAAGCCTCACCCGGCCCCCACGACATCGCCTACCTGTTTGACCGCTTCACCGCGCTGATGGAGAAGAAATAATGCCGAAGCGCACAGACCTCAAATCGATTCTCATCATTGGTGCCGGCCCCATCATCATCGGCCAGGCCTGCGAATTCGACTACTCTGGCGTGCAGGCCTGCAAGGCGCTGCGCGAGGAAGGTTACAAGGTCATCCTGATCAACAGCAATCCTGCGACGATCATGACGGACCCCGCCACGGCGGACGTGACCTACATCGAACCGATCACTTGGCAGACCGTCGAGAAGATCATCGCCAAGGAGCGTCCCGATGCCATTCTGCCCACGATGGGTGGACAGACGGCGCTGAACTGCGCGCTCGACCTGTGGCGCAACGGCGTGCTGCACAAGTACAAGGTCGAGTTGATCGGCGCCACGCCCGAGGCGATCGACAAGGCGGAAGACCGTCTCAAGTTCAAGGATGCGATGACGCGCATCGGCCTGGGCTCGGCTCGGTCGGGCATTGCCCACTCCATGGATGAAGCATGGACTGTGCAAAAGACGGTTGGGTTTCCGACCGTGATCCGTCCCAGTTTCACGCTGGGTGGCACGGGCGGCGGCATTGCCTACAACCCCGAAGAGTTCGAAACCATCTGCAAGCGTGGCCTGGAGGCTTCACCCACCAACGAGTTGCTGATCGAAGAATCCTTGCTGGGCTGGAAAGAGTACGAGATGGAAGTGGTGCGCGACAAGGCGGACAACTGCATCATCATCTGCTCGATCGAAAACCTTGACCCCATGGGCGTGCACACGGGCGACTCGATCACCGTCGCGCCGGCGCAGACTCTGACCGACAAGGAATACCAGATCATGCGCAATGCATCCCTTGCGGTGCTGCGTGAGATCGGGGTGGACACCGGCGGCTCCAATGTGCAGTTCTCGGTGAACCCGAAGGACGGTCGCATGATCGTCATCGAAATGAATCCGCGGGTGTCGCGTTCATCCGCCCTGGCATCGAAAGCCACGGGCTTTCCCATCGCCAAGGTGGCTGCCAAGCTGGCGGTGGGCTACACGCTGGATGAACTCAAGAACGAAATCACCGGCGGCGCTACGCCCGCGTCGTTCGAACCGTCGATCGACTACGTGGTTACCAAGATTCCGCGTTTTGCCTTCGAGAAGTTCCCGACCGCCGACAGCCGGCTGACCACGCAAATGAAGTCGGTCGGCGAGGTCATGGCCATGGGCCGCACATTCCAGGAATCGTTCCAAAAAGCCCTGCGTGGCCTTGAAGTGGGCGTGGACGGGATGAACGAAAAGACCCAGGATCGCGAGCTGCTCGAAAAGGAATTGGGCGAGCCAGGTCCGGAGCGCATCTGGTACGTGGGTGACGCGTTCGCGATGGGCCTGTCGGTCGACGAGGTGCACGAGCTCACCAAGATCGACAAGTGGTTTCTGGTGCAGATCGAGGAGATCGTGAAGATCGAACTGGATCTGGACAAGCTCGTGGAAGAAAAGGGCGATGGCGCCCTGGCGGCCATCGATGCGGATACTCTGCGTGCGCTGAAGAAAAAAGGCTTCTCCGACCGCCGCTTGGCCAAGCTGCTGAAGACTCAGGAAAAGGCCGTTCGTGAAGCACGCCGCGCGCTCAACGTGCGCCCCGTTTACAAGCGCGTGGACACCTGCGCGGCGGAGTTCGCGACCAATACGGCCTACATGTATTCGACCTACGAGGACGAGTGCGAGGCTGCACCCACCAATAACAAGAAGATCATGGTCTTGGGCGGCGGACCTAACCGCATCGGACAGGGCATCGAGTTCGATTACTGCTGTGTGCACGCTGCATTGGCCATGCGCGAGGACGGTTATGAAACCATCATGGTCAATTGCAATCCGGAAACGGTTTCAACCGACTACGACACGTCGGACCGGTTGTATTTCGAGCCCCTGACTCTGGAAGACGTGCTGGAGATCGTGGACAAGGAGAAGCCGACTGGCGTGATCGTTCAATACGGAGGTCAGACGCCTCTCAAACTGGCCCTGGGCCTGGAAGCCGAAGGCGTGCCCATCATCGGAACCAGCCCCGACATGATCGATGCTGCGGAAGACCGTGAGCGCTTTCAGAAACTGCTCAACGACCTGGGCTTGCGTCAGCCGCCCAATGCCACTGCGCGTACGGAACCGGAAGCACTGGAAAAGGCCGCAGCGCTGGGGTACCCCCTGGTCGTGCGTCCCAGCTATGTACTGGGTGGGCGTGCCATGGAAATCGTGCACGAGCAGCGTGATCTTGAGCGATATATGCGCGAAGCCGTCAAGGTGAGCAACGATTCGCCTGTTTTGCTGGACCGCTTTCTGAACGATGCGATCGAATGCGACGTGGACTGCCTGCGCGACCCTGAAGGCAAGGTGTTCATCGGGGGCGTGATGGAGCACATCGAGCAGGCTGGCGTGCACAGCGGCGACTCGGCCTGCTCGCTGCCGCCGTATTACATCAGCAAGGCCACCGTCGATGAGCTGAAGCGCCAGACCGCAGCCATGGCGGAAGGCTTGAACGTGATCGGCTTGATGAACGTGCAGTTCGCCATTCAGGAAAAGGATGGAAAAGACGTGATCTATGTGCTGGAAGTGAACCCGCGCGCTTCGCGCACGGTGCCCTTCGTCAGCAAGGCCACGGGCATTCAGCTGGCAAAGGTGGCTGCGCGCTGCATGGCCGGCCAGTCGCTGGCCAGCCAGGGCATCACGCGCGAAGTCACGCCGCCTTACTTCAGCGTGAAGGAAGCGGTTTTTCCGTTCGTCAAATTCCCTGGCGTGGATACGATCCTCGGCCCTGAGATGAAGTCCACGGGAGAAGTGATGGGCGTGGGCAAGACGTTTGGCGAGGCCTTCGTCAAAAGCCAGCTCGGAGCGGGCACGAAACTCCCTACTTCGGGCAAGGTGTTCCTCACGGTGAAAAACAGCGACAAGCCACGTGCGGTGGATATCGCTCGCCAACTCGTCGCGCTCGGCTTCGACCTTGTCGCTACCAAGGGGACTGCAGCAGCGATTTCGGAAGCCGGCGTGCCTGTGACTGTGGTGAACAAGGTCACCGAAGGACGTCCGCACATCGTCGACATGATCAAGAACGACGAGATCGTCATGGTCATCAATACGGTGGAAGAACGGCGCAATGCGATTGCCGATTCACGCGCGATCCGTACGAGTTCGCTGCAAGCCCGTGTCACTACATTCACGACCATTTTCGGCGCCGAGGCTGCGGTCGAAGGTATGAAGCATCTGGAGCACCTCGAGGTCTATTCCTTGCAGGAACTGCATGCTCAGTTGACAGCCTGAGTACCCAGTCGGGTTAAGCGTTCAGCCGATCCAAACGCGGCATAATCACAGCTGAACAGAGACCGCCGCGCGGCAACGCGCGGCGGTTTCCTTTTGGGGCGTTCGCTTGTGCATTCATGGTTGTGCAAGGCGCCAGGAGGGCTGCGCTTGGCGCAGCGTCGAATTGAACGTGGAGACAGATTCAATGGCCACCATTCCCATTACCAAACGCGGCGCTGAAAAGCTCAAGGAAGAGTTGCACCGCCTGAAAACCGTCGAGCGTCCCGCCGTGATCAACGCGATCGCCGAAGCGCGCGCGCAGGGCGATCTGAGCGAGAACGCCGAGTACGAGGCCGCAAAGGATCGACAGGGCTTCATCGAAGGCCGCATCCAGGAAGTCGAGAGCAAGCTCTCCGCGGCGCAAATCATCGATCCGACCGCGCTCGACGCAGGCGGCAAGGTGGTTTTCGGCGCCACGGTCCAGCTGGAAGACGAAGAGTCCGGCGATGCCGTCACCTACCAGATCGTGGGCGAGGACGAGGCCGATCTGAAGCTGGGGCTTATCAATGTGTCGAGCCCCATTGCGCGCGCATTGATCGGCAAGGAAGAGGGCGACACTGCGGAAGTGCAGGCCCCAGGTGGGCTTCGCCGCTACGAAGTGGTGGGTGTGAGCTACCTCTGATAAAGCACGCGCACAGCCATGTTCGACCGTTTTCCCGTGATCGCCTCAGCCCTTTGGTGGGGTAGCCTGTCGGCAATCGGGTTCCTGGCGGTGCCGCTGCTGTTCGTATATCTGCCCACGCCAGCACTGGCAGGCAATATGGCTGCGTGCCTGTTCGAGGCCCAGACTTTCGTCTCGATCGCGTGCTGTGCCTGCCTTCTGCTGTTGTCTAAAAGAAGGCATGCCGAGGCTCAAGAAGCGTGGGCCCAGAATGCGCTGGTATGCGTGATTGGCGGCCTTTTGCTGGCCCTGCTGGTCCAGTACGGTGTATCGCCGCGTATTGTGGCGCGTCAGGATCTGCGCCTTTGGCATACCGTCGGCACGGTCATGTATGCGCTGCAATGGCTGTGTGCCTTGGCCGTGCTTTGGCGTACTTCACGGCGCTAGCTGTGATGTCTCAATAGGTTGTTCACCCGAATGGGTCTGGGAAACTGGAGTTAACACGCTTCAGAGTCACAGAGGGATCCCACCGGATGAACAGCCATAAGAATGCCAGATTGACATTGGAA
>NZ_BQXQ01000049.1 GCF_030159055.1 Acidovorax sp. SUPP3334 | reverse complement strand
TACCGCCGCCGCGCTGCGTTGCCGGCTCGCCGGCAACGCAGCGCGACGACAACTACTCAATGAACATGCTCGACCGCGCCGCTCAAGATAATTGACGCCGGACGCTCAGAATAGTTGACGCCGGGCAGCATGGCGACGCAGCACAGGCCGTCATCGATGCGCACGCCGGGTTGCATCTCGACGCGGTTGAACGGAGAAACGAAGCCCTCGGGCAGGACACTTGCAGGCTTCGTAGATGCTGCAACAGAGGTTTTGGTGGCGGGCGCGGTCTTTGGCATTGGATAGCTCCTTGAGTTGGGTTGGAAGAAGCGAGCGCCCATGCAGCGGCCCGACCTGCTGGCTGCGGGTCAAAAAGACTGCTATCGAGAACGGGTGGTAAGGGGTCCGCGAGGTGTGAGGGCTAGGCCTCAGTTCGCGTCTTGCCGCACTGATGTGCGCTCGATCAAATCTGGCTTCGGTACGCGAAAACCACGATTCGATAACTCAATCATAGCCGCCTGGTGGGCCGTTTTTTTAACGTCGAACAATGGCAAAACTTTGCCAGATTTTGCGGTTTGGGGTTAGCGGTATGCGTAGATCGAAGCAGTTTAGGGCAGCGCTCCAGTCGGGCCATGATCACGCATAGGATGCGCGGCGATGGTGATAACAAGCACGAGAACGTGCAGCGCGTGAAGACAGATGTTCTTCAGGTTCCACTTGGACTTCGAGGCTTTGGAGCTGGTTTTCCGACTCTTCATATTGCTTTCTCCCTTCTGCGTACCGTTACCGGCAACGCTGTGACCATGCTCTTTCGAGCAGGCCGGGTTGGGCCCTACGGAGTGCTGCACCAGAACGTGCGTTCCCCTAAACCGCTTCTACATAAAGAAAACGGCGCCGCATTTGACTGCGGCGCCGTATGAGTGTGTTGTTGAATCGAATCGAGTAAACTCGAAAGTTTATTGATTCACAACGATAAATGGCGGAGTGGACGGGACTCGAACCCGCGACCCCCGGCGTGACAGGCCGGTATTCTAACCAACTGAACTACCACTCCTGGCAGGCGGCGTTTGCTTGTGTTACGAACACAAGCAAAATGCTACAAACTTGGCGACCCTACGGGGATTCGAACCCCGGTACTCACCGTGAAAGGGTGATGTCCTAGGCCTCTAGACGATAGGGTCAAACCTGGGAACTAACCGTTCTCTAACTCTCAGTGGTGGAGGTAAACGGGATCGAACCGATGACCTCTTGCATGCCATGCAAGCGCTCTCCCAGCTGAGCTATACCCCCCACTTTCTTTGGCCAAATGCCAAAGAAAAACCCTTGCACATTAAAGACCTGCAAGGGTATTGACTGGCGGAGTGGACGGGACTCGAACCCGCGACCCCCGGCGTGACAGGCCGGTATTCTAACCAACTGAACTACCACTCCTGGCAGGCAGCGTTTGCTTGCGTTACGAACACAAGCCAAGTGCTACAAACTTGGCGACCCTACGGGGATTCGAACCCCGGTACTCACCGTGAAAGGGTGATGTCCTAGGCCTCTAGACGATAGGGTCAAAACCTTGGAACTAACTGTTCTATAACTCTCAGTGGTGGAGGTAAACGGGATCGAACCGATGACCTCTTGCATGCCATGCAAGCGCTCTCCCAGCTGAGCTATACCCCCACTGAATAACAACATTCACACTGTGATTGCCGTCATTTCCTGAGCCTTGAATTATAGACAGGTTTTTACGGCTTCAGCAATCTCCCGGTGATTTTTTCACGCCCAACCAGTTCGAGCAACGCATCCACAGAAGGCGTATGGGCGGTCCCCACCGTCAAGACCCGCACAGGCATCGCCAACTGCGGCATTTTGAGCGAATGCGCGGCGAGAACTTCCTTGAAGGCTGCAGCGATGGAAGCCTTGTCCCATGCGCAAACCGTCAAGGCTTGCGATAGCGCAGCAATGGCAGGCCAGATGCCATCCGTCACGTGCTTGGCATATTCCTCGGGATTGGGTACTACCTCGCCATAGAAGACGAAAGCCCAATCCGCCAACGCAACCAATGTATCGCAGCGGTCCTTGAACAGCGAGCAGATGCGCGGCAGGCGGCCATCCGACAAGTCTGCGGCAGAGATTCCTCGGCGCTCCAGGTGAGGCGCCACGAGCGCGGCCAGTGCATCGTCCGCCATGGCCTTCAAGTGCTGGGAATTCACCCACCGGAGCTTGGCTTCATCGAACTGGGCGGCACTGCGTCCCAGGTGGTCGAGATTGAACCATTGCAAAAACTGCTCGCGGCTGAAGATTTCATCATCCCCATGGCTCCACCCCAGACGGGCCAGATAGTTCACCATGGCTTCGGGCAGATAGCCCTCGTCGCGGTATTGCGTGACGGGCTTGGCTCCATTGCGCTTGCTCATCTTCTCGCCCTGCTCGTTGAGCACGGTCGGCAGATGGGCATACACGGGAGGCTTCTTGCCGAGGGCTTCGAAGATATTGATCTGGCGGGGTGTGTTGTTGACGTGGTCGTCGCCCCGGATCACATGCGTAATGACCATGTCGATGTCGTCCACCACCACGCAGAAGTTATAGGTGGGCGTTCCATCAGGCCGGGCGATCACCAGATCGTCGAGTTCGTCGTTGCTGATCTCGATGCGTCCCTTGACCTTGTCTTCCCAGACGACCGCGCCGCCGAGGGGGTTGCGAAAGCGCAGCACGGGCTTCACCCCTTCAGGCACTGCCGGCAAAGTCTTGCCTGGCTCGGGACGCCATGTGCCGTCGTACCGGGGCTTTTCCTTGGCCTGCATCTGCCGTTCACGCAGTGCATCCAACTCCTCGACGCTCATGTAGCAGGGGTACACATGGCCGGCAGCCTGCAATTGGACCAGGACTTCCTTGTATCGGTCCATGCGCTGCATTTGGTAGAACGGGCCTTCATCAGGCTCCATGCCGAGCCACTGCATGCCTTCCAGAATCACGTCGACTGCCGCCTGACTGGACCGCTCCACGTCGGTGTCTTCGATGCGAAGGATGAAATCACCACCTGTCGCGCGGGCAAAAGCCCAGGGATAGAGTGCGGAGCGGATATTGCCCAGATGGATGAAACCCGTGGGCGACGGTGCGAAACGCGTGCGAACGCGTGGTGTGGGATTGGCTTCGTTCATTGCAGGGTATCCAGGCCACGTGCTAGGTCGGCCTTCAAGTCTTCGATATGTTCAAGCCCTACGGCGACGCGAATCAGGCCCTGGCCCAAGCCTGCAGCTTGGCGCTGCTCTTCGGTCAGCCGGCCATGCGACGTGCTGGCGGGATGGGTCACCGTGGTTTTCGTGTCGCCCAGATTGGCGGTGATGCTGCACACCCGTGTGCTGTCCAGCACGTGGAACGCCTGGGCACGTGCCGATGCGGCATCACCGGTCTTTGCCTTGACGTCGAAGGACACCACAGCCCCCCCTAAGCCGGATTGCTGCCGCATCGCCAGCTCGTGCTGCGGATGCGACGACAACCCGGGGTAATACACACGGGCCACGTTGGGATGCGCCTCCAACCAGGTCGCCAGTTGCAGGGCATTCGCGCTTTGGGCCTTCATGCGGATGGACAAGGTTTCCAGGCCCTTGAGCACGACCCACGCGTTGAAAGGCGAGAGGTTCATGCCCGCGCTGCGGATCATGGGAGCGAGCTTTTCTTCGATGAGCGAGCGAGGGCCGCACACGGCGCCTGCCATCACACGTCCCTGCCCGTCCAGAAACTTGGTTCCCGAGTGAAGGACCAGGTCGGCACCCCATTTCGCAGGCTGCTGCAAGGCTGGCGAGGCAAAACAGTTGTCCACTGCCAGTAGCACGCCTGCCTCATGGGCAATGTCGGCGAGCGCGCGGATGTCGCAAAGGTCCGTGAGCGGATTGGTCGGAGTCTCGGCGAACATGAGCCGGGTCTCGGGCCGCAGTGCAGCCTTCCAGGCGGCGGCATCGGTCTGCGGAACGAAGGTGGTCTGCACCCCGAAACGCGACAATTCACCGCCGATGAGTTTGATGGTCGAGCCGAACATCGACCGGGAGCAGATCACATGGTCGCCGGTCTTCAGCAGGGCCAGGCACATCAGCAAGATGGCAGACATGCCCGTCGCCGTGCCGATGGCGAACTCCGTACCTTCGAGCGCGGCCAGCCGACGCTCGAAACTGGTGACCGTGGGGTTTGCGGTACGGGTATAGGTGTACCCGTCTTCCTCACCGGCAAAACGGCGAGCGGCCGTCGCGGCATCGGGCTGCACGAAGCTGCTGCTGAGATACAGCGCCTCGGAATGCTCGCCATACACGCTGCGGGGAATGGCTTCTCGCACCGCGAGCGTGTCGGGATGCAAGCCTTCGGGGAGGGTTCGTTGGTTCAAGGGGGAATTCATGGAATGGGCATCGAGTGCGTTCAAGCGTCCTGGGCGTTGGGCAATGCCAGGCGAGAAGTGTCTTCTTCTTGCTGCTCTTCCATGCCGACGCGCCCTTCGTTCAGTCGCGCGATGTCTTGCGCGGTGATGTCGCCGGTCACGTACACACCGTCGAAACACGATGCGTCGAAGCCCTCGATGCGGCCGTTCAGCGAGCCCACCGCCTTCTTCATGCCGTTGACGTCTTGGTAGATGAGCGCATCGCAGCCGATGGACTGGCGCACCTCTTCCACCGTGCGGCCATGGGCCACGAGTTCGCTGCTGGTGGGCATGTCGATGCCGTACACGTTGGGATAGCGCACGGGCGGGGCCGCGCTGGCCAGGTACACCTTGCGGGCGCCTGCATCACGCGCCATCTGGACGATCTCGCGCGAGGTCGTGCCGCGCACGATGGAATCGTCCACCAGCAGCACGTTGCGGCCCTTGAACTCGCTGGCGATGACATTGAGCTTTTGCCGCACGGACTTCTTGCGAACGCCCTGCCCCGGCATGATGAAAGTGCGGCCCACGTAGCGGTTCTTCACGAAACCTTCGCGGTAAGGAATACCCAGTAGGTGGGCCAATTGCGTGGCGCTCGGACGGCTGGATTCAGGAATGGGAATGATCACGTCGATCTCGTTGGGCGGCACGGTGGAGATCACGCGCTTTGCAAGTGCCTCGCCCAGATTCAGGCGGGCCTGGTACACCGAGATGCCGTCGAGCACCGAGTCAGGGCGCGCAAGATAGACGAATTCGAAGATGCAGGGGTTGAGCTGCGGCGAATCAGCGCACTGCTGTGCATGCACCGTGCCATCGTCCGTGATGAACACGGCCTCGCCCGGTTGAATGTCGCGCTCGAACACATGGTTCGTGCCTTCCAGCGCCACTGATTCGCTGCCGACCATCACGGTGCCCTCAGGGCTGCGACCCATGCACAGCGGGCGGATGCCGTGGGGATCGCGGAAGGCGACCAGACCGTGGCCTGCGATCAATGCGATCACGGCGTAGGAGCCCTTCACACGGCGGTGCACGGCACGCACCGCCGCGAACACGTCTTCGGTCTGCAGAGGAACACCGCGGGTGGCGCGCTCCAGCTCGTGCGCGAACACGTTCAGCAGCACCTCTGAGTCGCTCTCGGTGTTGGTGTGGCGGTGGTCGGTCGAGAAAAGTTCGGCGCGCAGCGATTGCGCATTGGTCAGGTTGCCGTTGTGCACCAGCACCAAACCGAAAGGAGCGTTCACATAAAACGGCTGGGCTTCTTCTTCGCTGTAGGCATTGCCTGCCGTGGGATAGCGCACCTGCCCCAGGCCGACCGTGCCAGGCAACGCACGCATGTTTCGCGTGCGAAACACGTCACGCACCATGCCCTTGGCCTTGTGCATGAAGAATTTCCGCCCCTGCTGGGTGACGATGCCCGCCGCATCCTGGCCACGGTGCTGCAAAAGCAGCAGCGCGTCATAGACCAGTTGATTGACAGGAGCCGTGCTGACCACGCCGACGATTCCACACATATTCGCGTTCCATCCAAAGGCGGGCGATCCCGCAGTAAAAAATCTACGCAGCGCCACTAGAAGTGGCGCTGCGTCCATGTCATGAAGGCAGATGCCTTCCCAAGGCTGGCGGCAAAGCCGGTTTCAGCACTTCCAGCATTCCCGTCAATATGGGGGCGGCTTGTGAATCTTTCCACCACAGCCCCTCATGCAGAGGCGTCCACAGCACCACCAGCGAGGCCGCCAGCAACAGCACCATACCCCGCAGTGCACCGAATGCCGCACCCAGCGCGCGGTCCACGGGCCGCAGCCCCACCGCCTCGATCAGCTTCTTGACCAGCCAGGCCAGAAATCCACAGGCGAACAGCGTGCCGATGAACGCGAGGGCGAATCCCGCGGCATGGCGTACAGACTCCGCCGAATCGGAAATCGGCAGCCATCGCCCGACCTCCTCGGCCCACCACTGGGCCACGAAAAAAGCCAGAACCCAGCCTGCCAGCGACAACAATTCGTAAACTAGGCCGCGCCAGGCTCCAAATACCACGGAGCCCAGCAAGACCGCCAAAAAGATCCAGTCCAGCGAAGCCATGCGCTGCGCGAACCGTGTTCAGGACTAGAGCGCGAGGACCGAAGCCGACAGGCCCAGGCCCTTCACGCGCGCAGCTGCCTTGTCGGCCTCGGCACGGGACGCATAAGGCCCCACCCTCACGCGGGTGCGCTTGCCATCCTTGGTGTCCACCACCTGGGTATAGGTCTTGAGACCGGCACGCTCCAGCGACTGGCGCACTTCGCGGGCCTTGTCGGCGTCGGCAAAGGCGCCCACCTGGACGATCAGCCGGCCCTCTTCGCTTTTTGAAGCCGCTGCGGTCGGAGCCATCCCCGCATCGCGCCCTTCGAGCAACGCGCGCGCGCGGGCCGCGTCCTCGGAACGCTGGGGCTTCACCTCAGGCTTGGGCTCGGGTTTGGGTTCAGGCTTTTGCTCATGAACCGGCTTGGGGTCCGGGCGCGGTGCCGGCTTGGGCTCGGTCCGCACCTCGGGCTTCGGAGCGACCGAAGGCACAGCACTGGCAGCGGGCGCCACGGCGGCCGGCTTGGGCGCGGTGCGGCTCGAAGGCACGACCTCTTCGCCTTCGGCCAAGCCGCCAGACGATGCCATCGCCGTGGCCGACGCCGCTGGGCGGGCAGGCGCTGCTGCTTCGGGCACGACCAACGGGGCAACCTTGTTGCGATCGGGAATGTCGATGGGAATATCGACCGGGATGGGGCGCGGCTGCGTATCGAACAGGATGGGGAATCCCACCACCCCGAGCAACACGAGAACGGCCGCGCCGATCAACCGATGCCGTGCACGACGGCGCATGGCCTCGATGCTCTCGGCCTGGGCATTGCGCGAGCGCTTACCCGCGGGTTTGTCGGGTTGCTCCTTGCTGCCGGGCCACCGAAACTTGAAAAATGCCATGGAGTGCAGAATCGTGCGGACCTTATGCGCCCAGATGCTTGGCCTGCAGGCGAGGCGTCCCATTGGTCAGAACGCCGCCCACCGTGTAGAACGAGCCAAAGACCACGATTCTATCAGCCGGCTCCGAAGCATCGACGGCCGCCTGCAGTGCCTGCTGGGGGTCGGCATGCAGACTGGTGGGCACCGTGCGGCGCCCCCCGGCCACGATCTGCAAGGCATTCCATTTCTGCTGCAGGCCCGCCGCAGTCTCCGCGCGGGGCGTGGGCAGGTCGGTGAAATACCAGCGGTCCACCAGCGGGCCGATCTTGGCCAGCATGGGCCCGAGGTCCTTGTCGGCCATGGCGCCCAGTACGGCATGCGTGGTGGGAAAGAACCCCATCGCATCGAGATTGGCCGTGAGCGCGGCCACCGAGTGGGGGTTGTGCGCGACGTCCAGCACCAGCGTGGGCTGTCCGGGAACGATCTGGAAACGGCCGGGCAACTCCACCATGGCCAGCCCGTTGCGCACGGCCTGCGCGGTGACCGGAAGGCGATCGCGCACCGCCTCGAGCGCAGCCAGGGCGCCGGAGGCATTGACGAGTTGGTTGGCGCCGCGGAGCGACGGGTAGGCCATGCCGGCGTAGCGGCGGCCCCGCCCTGCCCAGCTCCACTGCTGCTTGTCGCCCGAAAAATTGAAGTCATGGCCGAAGCGCCACAGGTCGGCGCCGATCTCCAGCGCATGGTCCAGCACGCTCTGCGGGGCCATGGGGTCGCTCACCACCACGGGACGGCCCGTGCGCATGATGCCGGCCTTCTCGCGCCCGATGGATTCGCGGTCGGGCCCGAGAAATTCCGTATGGTCGATGTCGATGCTGGTGATGACGGCGCAGTCGGTGTCGATCACATTGGTGGCGTCCAGCCGCCCGCCCAGGCCCACCTCGAGAATGGCCACGTCCAGCCGCGACAGGCTCATGAGCCGCAAGATCGCCAGCGTGGTGAATTCGAAATACGACAGCGAAACCTCTTCGCCGTTTTGGACCCTGGCGCTTTCCACTGCTGCAAAGTGCGCTATCAAATCCGAAGCATTGACGATGTCGCCGTGGATGCGGCACCGCTCTTCGAAATGCACCAGGTGCGGCGACGTGTACACGCCCGTGCGGTAGCCCGACTGCAGCGCCACCGCCTCGAGCATGGCGCAGGTGGAACCCTTGCCGTTGGTTCCGGCCACGGTGATGACCGGGCAGTCGAACCGCAGATCCATGCGCCGTGCCACGGTGCGCACGCGATCAAGGCCCATGTCGATGTTCTTCGGGTGCAGGCGCTCGCAATGGCCGAGCCAGCCTTCCAGGGTGTCGAAATTGGTGTGCATACGGGGCCGGATTGTCGCCGAGCGCGGCTTGCACGATGATCGGCGCCATGAGTACCCACACCCCTGCCCCGACGTCGTCCCCCACCGCCGTGCTCTACGGTATTCCCAACTGCGACACCGTGAAAAAAGCCCGCGCATGGCTCAGCGGGCAGGGCATCGAGTACCAATTCCACGATTTCAAGAAGCAAGGCGTGCCGCCCGAGCGCCTGTCCCGATGGTCCGACGCGGTGGGATGGGAAAAGCTGCTCAACCGCCAGGGAACCACCTGGCGCAAGCTCGACCCCGATACCCAGGCGACGGTGCGCGATGCCACCAGCGCGGCGCAGGTCATGCTGGCGCAGCCCAGCGTCATCAAGCGCCCGGTGGTGGAATGGAGGGATGCCAGCATCACCGTCGGTTTCAACGAAGCCGATTGGAACGAAGCCGCAAACCGGCGCTCCAAGCACTGAGCCGGCACAAATCTTTACCCAGATTTACGGCCCTGGATACCGGGCTTGACGTCATGACCCTAAACTTTTTTCCAGCCTGATGCGTTGTAGACCGACCGAAAGGAGTTTCTCCATGAAGAAAATCATCTTGTTGACCGCACTGGCTGCCGTTGCAGCCAGCGCCAGCGCCCAGGAACAGGGCCGAGTCCTCTCCGCCACTCCCATCACCGAGCAGGTGGCCATTCCCCAGCAGGTTTGCGGTAACGAAACCGTTTACGGCGAATCCCGCCCCAGCGGCGCCGGGGCCCTTCTGGGCGCCATCGCCGGCGGCGCTGCCGGCAACGCGGTGGGCAAAGGCGGCGGCCGTGCCGCTGCCACGGCGATCGGGCTGATCGGCGGGGCTGTTCTGGGTAACAACATCGAAGGCACCCGGCCTGAATACCAGAACGTGCAGCGCTGCTCCACGCAGACCTATTACGAAAACCGCACCATGGGCTACAACGTGCTCTATGAATACGCGGGCCGCCAATACACGACGCGCACGCAGCACGATCCGGGCGCGTGGATTCCGGTCAGCGTGCAGCCCATCGCCAGCGCACCGCCCGCCCCGTCCTACTCGGGCGGGTATGCCCAACCGGGCGTAGTGGTCTCCACCTACCCTGGCCCACCCGCCTACGTGACGCCGCCTTCCACGACCGTCATTGAATATCACGACAGCTACGGCCGTCCCTACTATCCGCCCCGCCCCCGCGATCCTTACTGGCGCTGAACGGCACGGCCTGACGGCTGGCCGGCCGGTCCACCCCAGCAGGGAGCCTTCGGGCTCCCTTTTTCTTGGGGCTCAGCAAGGGTCCGCGCCGAAGACGGGCTGCCTGGAGCCGGAAGCCCGCAGCGTTCACCCTAGAATCTTCGGTTTTCCTCCCATCTCTTCCTTGACTGCGCATCCATGACCACCGAAACCATCGACGGCGTGACCGTCACCACCCAAGCCAACGTGTATTTCGACGGCAAATGCGTGAGCCACAACATCACGTTCCCGGACGGCACGAAGAAATCGGTGGGCGTCGTCCTTGCGGCCACGCTGACCTTCAACACCGGCGCGCCTGAAATCATGGAATGCGTGGGCGGCGATTGCGAATACAAGCTCGACGGCACCGACGCGTGGGTGAAGTCCGGCGTGGGCGAGAAATTCAGCGTGCCCGGCAACTCGAAGTTCGAGATCCGCGTGGCAAGCGCCTATCACTACATCTGCCATTTCGGCTGAACCGGAAAGCCCTGACATGGCCACCATCCTCCAGAACCTCCCCACCGGCCAGAAGGTCGGCATCGCCTTCTCAGGCGGCCTCGACACCAGCGCAGCGCTGCGCTGGATGAAGAACAAGGGCGCCGTGCCCTATGCCTACACCGCCAACCTGGGCCAGCCCGACGAGCCGGACTACGACGCCATTCCCGCCAAGGCGATGGAATACGGCGCCGAGCAGGCCCGCCTGATCGACTGCCGCACGCAGCTCGCGCATGAAGGCATCGCCGCGCTGCAGGCCGGCGCCTTCCACATCAGCACGGCCGGCATCACCTACTTCAACACCACGCCGCTGGGCCGTGCCGTCACGGGCACCATGCTGGTGGCCGCCATGAAGGAAGACGACGTCCACATCTGGGGCGATGGCTCGACCTTCAAGGGCAACGACATCGAGCGCTTTTATCGCTACGGCCTGCTGACCAACCCTTCGCTCAAGATCTACAAGCCCTGGCTGGACCAGCTGTTCATCGACGAGCTGGGCGGCCGCGCCGAAATGTCGGCCTTCATGACGAAGGAAGGCTTCGGCTACAAGATGAGCGCCGAAAAGGCCTACAGCACCGACAGCAACATGCTGGGCGCAACGCACGAGGCCAAGGACCTGGAACTGCTCTCCAGCGGCATCCGGATCGTGAACCCGATCATGGGCGTTGCGTTCTGGAAGGACGACGTCGCCGTCAAGTCCGAAGAAGTCTCGGTGCGCTTCGAAGAGGGCCAGCCCGTGGCGCTCAACGGCATCGAGTTCAACGATCCGGTCGCGCTCATCATGGAAGCCAACCGCATCGGCGGCCGGCACGGCCTGGGCATGAGCGACCAGATCGAAAACCGCATCATCGAGGCCAAGAGCCGCGGCATCTACGAAGCCCCGGGCCTCGCGCTGCTGCACATCGCCTACGAGCGACTGGTGACCGGCATCCACAACGAAGACACCATCGAGCAGTACCGCATGAACGGCCTCAAGCTGGGCCGCCTGCTGTACCAGGGCCGCTGGTTCGACCCGCAGGCCATCATGCTGCGCGAAACCGCGCAGCGCTGGGTGGCCCGCGCCGTGACCGGCACCGTGACGCTGGAACTGCGCCGCGGCAACGACTATTCGCTGCTGAACACCGAATCGCCCAACCTGACCTATGCGCCTGAGCGCCTGTCGATGGAAAAGGTGGAAGACGCGCCGTTCAGCCCGGCAGACCGCATCGGCCAGCTGACCATGCGCAACCTGGACATCATCGACACGCGCCACAAGCTGGGCGTGTACGCGCAGTCGGGCCTGCTGTCGCTGGGTGGCAATGCCGCGCTGGCGCAGTTGGGCGACGACAGCGACAAGAAATAAAGTAAAAAGTAAGGCTTGTCAAAAGGTCAGGCATCAAAAAGACCTCCAGCGCTTGATGGATATGCGCTGGCAGCTATTGAATCAGGAGCAGCCGCCCCGCCACCAGGCCGGGCGGCTTTCTTTTTTTCGGCAGGTCGTGCGGTGGCGTGTCACAAAAGCCCCGGACCAACCGTCTTGAAGGTATGAACGCCGACCACTCCAGCGCCCCGGACCCGCACACCGACACCTTCGAGCAGCACCGCGCCCGCCTCATGGGCGTGGCCTACCGCATGCTGGGCAGCCGCGCCGATGCGCAAGACGTGCTGCAAGACGCGTGGCTGCGCTGGCGGACCACCGACGCGGAGCGCGTGCACACCGCCGAAGCCTGGCTGGTGGCCACCACCACCCGCCTGTGCGTGGACCGGTTGCGCGCGGCGCGCACCGAACGGGACGCCTACAGCGGCCCGTGGCTGCCCGAGCCATGGTTGGACAGCCAGGCCACCACACCGCCGGCCGATGCCCGCGCCGAGCTGGCCTCCGACCTTTCCATCGCCCTGCTGGTGGTGCTCGAACGCCTGTCGCCCGACGAGCGCGCCGCGTTTTTGCTGCATGACGTGTTCGACAGCGACTGTGCCGAGATCGCCGCCGTGCTCGACCGCAGCGAAGCCGCCTGCCGCCAACTGGTGCACCGCGCCCGCACGCAGGTCCGCCAGGACAAGGTGCGCTTTACCGCGACGCCGACGGCGGCGCAGGCGCTGCTGCGCCGCTTCGTCGAGGCGATGCGCACGCAGGACCACGCCGCGCTGCTCGCCCTCTTCGCCAGCGACGCCACCTGGACGCCCGATGCCGGGGGCAAGGTGCCTGCCGCGAACCGCGTGCTGCGCGGGCCACGGGCGCTCGCCCGGCTGGCGGCGGGGGTGTGGCGCGTGTACCTGCGCCACCTGACGGCGGACGAGGTGCAGATCAACGGCACGCCGGGCCTCGTGCTGCGCGACGGCGGCATCCCGCGCGTGACATTGGCACTGCAGACCGACGGCACGCACATCCACGGCATCTACACCGTGTTGAACCCGGACAAGCTGCGCGGGCTGTAGGCGTCTTTTACCGATGGCGCGGCATTTGGCGGCAGGTGCGGGCTGCGCCATGGGTTGCCCTCCTGCCATAGGCGTTGACGCGCCGGTTTCCCGTACCCAAACCCGCACCCGCTTTCCGCTTCTTTTCTCATCCAACCTCGCAACGAAAGGCCTTCATGTCCGCAACCCGCATCGACCTGCTGAAAAACCACCCCGCCACCACCAAAGCCATGATGGCGCTGGAGAACCAGCTCCGCGCCGGCACGCTGCCCATCACGCTCAAGGAGCTGGTGAAGATGCGCGTTTCGCAAATCAATGGCTGCGCGTTCTGCATCGACCTGCACGTGGACGCGGCCCGCAAACAGGGAGAGACCGACCGGCGCCTGCACCTGCTGGCGGCGTGGCGCGAAGCTGGCGTGTTCGACGCCCGGGAGTGCGCAGCGCTGGCCTGGGCCGAGGCGCTGACCCGACTGGCCGGCACGCAGGGCGTGCCGGAAGCGGTCTACGATGCGCTGGCTGCGCAGTTCTCGGAGGCGGAGATCGTCGAGCTGACGCTGGCGGTCGTCGCCATCAATGGATGGAACCGCTTTCAGATCGGCTTTCGTGCGCAACCGGCCAATGCGGCGGCTGCATGAGTGAGTGAGTGAGTGAGCGGCAGGCTGGCCGATGGCCGCCCGCGCGACCACCAAGTACGACGCCAAGCCCATCAGGGTCGAATCGGCTTGGCGCCCTAGTGAATCATGCGGTGACAGCTATTAAAAATATAGCAAATCAAACGGCTTGGCGCACCAGGGGAAGGAGCGCCGTGGGGCCGTCGATTCAGACCACCACCGGCTCCGGCTCCAGCCGGATGCCGAAGCGCTCGTACACGCTGGTCTGGATCGCCTTGGCCAGCGTCATCACCTCGCCGCCGGTCACGCTGTCGGCGCCCCGGCCACGGTTGACCAGGACCAGGGCCTGCTTTTCGTACACGCCGGCCTTGCCCACGCTCTTGCCCTTCCAGCCGCAGGCATCGATCAGCCAGCCCGCCGCCAGCTTGATGGTGCCGTCGGGCATGGGGTAGTGCACGATGCGCGGCTCGCGGGCGATGATGTCCGAGCACTGGTCGGGCGTGACCGTGGGGTTCTTGAAAAAGCTGCCCGCATTGCCCACCACGGCCGGGTCGGGCAGCTTGGCGCGCCGCACCTCGCACACCCAGTCGAAGATCTGCTGCGCCGTGGGCTCGGCCACGCCGGCCTCCGCCCGCTTTCGCTCCAGGTCGAGGTAGCCGAGCTCGGGCTTCCAGGGCTTGGGCAGTCGAAAGCGCACATGCGTGATCGCCGCGCGCCCCGCCAGCCCCATGCCGCGCGGCCCGCTGCCCTCGGCGCCCGCTGGCGCGGCAGGGGCCTGGTGCTTGAAGACGGAATCGCGGTAGCCGAAGGCGCACTGCGCGGCATCGAGCGTGAAGGGCTGCCCGGTGGCCAGGTCGATGGCGTCCAGGGAATCGAAGCGGTCCTGCAGTTCGACCCCGTAGGCGCCGATGTTCTGCACCGGCGCCGCGCCGACCGTGCCGGGAATGAGCGCCAGGTTTTCCAGCCCGGGAAACCCGTGCGCCAGGGTCCAGGCCACCGCGTCGTGCCACGACTCGCCGGCGCCGGCCTCCACGATGAACGCCTGGGGGGTTTCGGCCACCAGCCGCAGGCCCTTGATCTCCATCTTGAGGACCACGGGCTTCACGTCGCCGGTGAGGACGATGTTGCTGCCACCGCCCAGCACGAAGAGGGATTGGCCGGCGAGCAGCGGGTCGGCCACCAGGGCGCGCACGTCTTCGGCCGAACGGGCACGCACCAGCGTATGGGCCCGCGCCACGATGCCGAAGGTATTGCAGTGCTGCAGGGGAGCGTTTTTCTCGACTAACATCAGCCGGATTGTCGCACCCGGCCCCTTTTCGCGGCCGGGTTCTCCCCCAGTTCCCGAGAGTGATGCCATGCCTTCTTTTGACACCGTTTGTGAAGCCAACCTCGTAGAAGTGAAGAACGCGGTCGAAAACACCGCCAAGGAAATCGGCACCCGCTTCGACTTCAAGGGCACTTCCGCCGCCATCGAGCTCAAGGACAAAGAGATCACCCTGTTCGGCGACGCCGACTTTCAGCTCACCCAGGTGGAAGACATCCTGCGCAACAAGCTCACCAAGCGCAACGTGGACGTGCGCTTCCTCGACATGGAGAAGCCGCAGAAGGTCGGCGGCGACAAGGTCAAGCAGGTGGTGAAGGTGCGCAACGGCATCGAGAGCGAGCTGGCAAAGAAGATCCAGAAGCTGCTGAAGGAAAGCAAGCTCAAGGTGCAGGCCGCCATTCAGGAAGAAAAGGTGCGCGTCACCGGCGCCAAGCGCGACGACCTGCAGGCCGCCATGGCGCTGCTGCGCAAGGAAGTGACCGACATTCCGCTGTCGTTCGACAATTTCCGCGACTGATCCGGCCGCAGCCACGTTCGCCCCACCATCGCGCGCTCCTACACATCCACCGCATCCACCGCACCCAGGCTGACCATGCTCTTGCGCGCTCTTGCCCTTGCCGCCGCCCTGGCGCTGGCGCCCTGGCTGGCCCATGCCCAGGCCGTGGCGCTTTCGGGCATTCTGGGCACCAAGGCGCTGCTGGTCGTCAATGGCAGCGCGCCGCGCGGCGTGGGGCCCGGCGAAAGCCACCAGGGCGTGAAGGTGGTCTCGGTCGGGCGCGACGAGGCCGTGGTGGAGGTGGCGGGCGTTCGCCGCACGCTGATGCTGGGCGAGGCGCCGGTGAGCATCGGCAGCCGCGGAGGCAGCGGCAAGCGCGTGGTGCTCACGGCCGACAGCCGGGGGCATTTCGTGAACAGCGGCACCATCAACGGCCGCCCCATGCAGTACATGGTGGATACGGGCGCCAGCACGGTGGCCATCGGCCAGCCCGAGGCCGACCGCATGGGACTGGCCTACCGCAGCGGCCAGCCGGTGCTGCTGGGCACCGCCAATGGCACGGCGCAGGGCTGGCGGGTGAAGCTCGATTCGGTCCGCGTCGGCGACGTGGAGGTGTTCGGCATCGAGGCCGTCGTCACGCCGCAACCCATGCCCTTCGTGCTGCTGGGCAACAGCTTTCTCAACGAGTTCCAGATGAGCCGCGTCAACGACCAGATGGTGCTGGAAAAGCGCCAGTAGACAGCGTCCCATGCCCATGAGCCACCCCGCCGGCAGCGAGCCGTCCGACAGCGAATACGAAGACCTGCTCGGGCTGTGGTCGGACCTCGAATCCGCGCTGTCGGTGCTGCTGTCGCGGCCGATGCAGGTGCACGACTTTCCGGCCAAGGTGCGCCAGTGCGACCGCTGGCTGCAGGATCTGGTCGCGCACGACATCGACGCGGCGCTGTACCTCATGTTTCAGCTGGCCTCGACCTCCACGGTGGGCTACAGCACGTCGCACGCGCTGGTCTGCGGCACCCTGTGCCACATCCTGGCGCAAGAGCTGCAATTGCCCTCACTGGAGCGCGACAGCCTGGTGCGGGCCGCGATCACCATGAACATCGGCATGACCGCGCTGCAGGACGAGTTGGCCAGCCAGCGCGAGCGGCCCAGCCCGGCGCAGCAGGAAGCCATCGAATCGCACCCGCTCAAAAGCATGACCCTGCTGGAGCAGTTGGAGGTCAAGGACCCGCTCTGGCTCGACGTCGTGGGCCAGCACCATGCGCCCCTGGGCGAGGCGCAGCCGCTGGCCAGCATGCTTGCCGAAGAGCGGCTCAACCGCATTCTGGGCACCATCGACCGCTACGCCGCGATGATCAGCCCACGCAAATCGCGGGCGGGCCGCAGCGCCACCGATTCGGTGCGCGCCATCGTCGGCCAGGAGGTGGACCGGCGCGACGAGGTCACCTACGCGCTGGTGCGGGCCGTGGGCCTGTGCCCGCCCGGCACCTTCGTGCGCCTGGACAACGGCGAAACCGCACTGGTGCTGCGCCGCAGCGAAAAAGTGAACTCCCCCCTGGTGGCCAGCCTGCTGGACCGCGAGGGCGAACAACTGGCCCAGCCGCGGCTGCACCAGACCGCCGCCGGCAAACCGCGCATCCAGTCGGCCGTGGCGCGGCCTGCGGTCAAGGTGGATCTCAACCACCGTACCTTGGTGCGGCTGGGCCACTACGCGGCACAGCACAGCAGCGGGCTGATGGGGCTGGTGAACACGCCGGGCCGGCCCTGAAGTGCCAGGTGTGCAGGTGCAGGTGCAGGTGCCAGCCGCCAGGAGCGAGCAGACACACGGCCGCATGCCGGTGGCCGCTGATCGTCAGAGGCGGCGTGCCGCTGTAACGCCTGCGCGGCCCGCCCTGCCCTTCAGGGCTTCTTCTTGCCGAGCCGGGACTCGGTCCCGGCCATGAGGCGGCGGATGTTCTCGCGGTGCCGCCACACCAGCAGCGCCGACATCGCGGCGATCGACACGCCGATGGCCGCTTCGGTGTACCAGAGCACGCCGCCGAACATCACGTAATACAGCGGCGCGAACACCGCTGCCGCCAGCGAGGCCAGCGACGAGTACCGAAAGAAGAACGCGATGATGACCCAGGTCAGCAGCGTGGCCAGCCCCAGCCAGGGGCTGACGCCCACCAGCACGCCCAGCGCCGTCGCCACGCCCTTGCCGCCCTCGAACCGGAAGAACACCGGCCACAGGTGGCCCAGGAACGCCGCCAGGCCCACGAGCGCTACCGTGCCGTCTTCCAGGCCGTAGGGCTTGCCGAAGGCCTGCACCAGCACCACGGGCAACCAGCCTTTGACCGCATCCAGCAGCAGCGTGACGATGGCGGCGGCCTTGGAGCCGGAGCGCAGCACGTTGGTGGCACCGGGGTTCTTGCTGCCATAGGTGCGGGGATCGTTCAGGCCCATGGTGCGGCTCACGATGACGGCGAACGACAGCGAACCGAGCAGGTAGGCGGCCACGGTGGCCAGGAGGCTATAGACAGTGGTCAAGGCAGGAATTCCTTCAGGGAAGCAGGCGCGGCGGGTGCCTGGCTGGCAGGCACCCCGGCCGCTTGGCGCCGGTTCGGCGGGCGGCCTATTCTGCCAGCGCGCACTGCACCGGTTGGGCACCGAGCTGCCGCACGCACACCTGCGGGTCGATCTGCACCAGAAAGCCCCGCCGGCCGCCGTTGATGGCGATGCGCGGCAGCGCGAGGATGCTTTCCTCGATGTACACCGGCATGTCGCGCCGCGTGCCGAACGGCGAGGTGCCGCCCACCAGATACCCGCTGTGGCGGTTGGCCACCTCGGGCTGGCAGGGCTCGACCGACTTGGCGCCGATCTGGCGGGCCAGGTTCTTGGTGGACACCTTGCAGTCGCCGTGCATCAGCACGATGAGGGGCTTGGCATCCTGGTCCTGCATCACCAGGGTCTTGACGACGGTGTGCTCGTCCAGCCCCAGGCTGGCGGCGCTGTGCGCGGTGCCGCCATGCTCCACGTAGTCGTACGGGTGCTCGGTGAAAGGCACGCCCTGGCGCCGCAGCCACTGGGTGGCCGGGGTTTCGCTCACATGGGCCGCCTTGGCGGCCTTCTTGCTCACAGGGCGGGGTCTCGCAACTCCCAGCGGACCGCGTCGATGGCCGCCAGCAGTTCGGGCGAGAGCGTGGTGCCCCAGGCATCCAGGTCTTCGTCGAGCTGGGCCAGAGACGTCACCCCGATGATCGTGCTCGCCACCTGCCACTTGGTGTAGCAGAACGCCAGCGCCATCCGCGTGGGCGTGAGGCCTTGCTCGCGCGCCAGGGCGTTATAGCGGCGGGAGGCCACCAGCGCCTCGGGCCGGCCCCAGCGCTGCTTGCGCACCGATTCGTAGCGGGCGATGCGGGCGTCCTGCGGCGCACCCGCTTCGGTGGGGGCGTGCGTGTCGAACTTGCCGGTCAGCAGGCCGAACGCCAGCGGGGAGTAGGCCAGCAGCGACACGCCCAGCCGATGGCAGGTTTCGTCCATGCCGTTTTCCCAGGTGCGGTTGATGAGGCAGTAGGGGTTTTGCACCGTGGCCACGCGCGGCAGGCCGTGCTGCTCGGCCAGGCGCACGAACTCGTGCACGCCGTACGGCGTTTCGTTGGACAGGCCGATGGCGCGCACCTTGCCCGCCTTCACCAGCCCGGCCAGCGCCTGGAGCTGGTCATGGATCGGCGTCTCCGACGTTTCCTTGGCCGGGTCGTAATACAGGGTGCCGAAGGCGGGCACGTGGCGCTCGGGCCAGTGGATCTGGTACAGGTCGATGACATCGGTCTGCAGGCGGCGCAGGCTGGCGTCGCACGAGGCCACGATGTCGGCCGGGGTCATGCCCTTGCCTTCGCGCACCCAGGGCATGCCGCGCGAGGGGCCTGCCACCTTGGTGGCCAGCACGAGCTTTTCGCGGGCGCCGGGGCGGCTGGCGAACCAGCGGCCGATGATGGTTTCGGTGGCGCCATAGGTTTCGGCCCGGGCCGGCACGGCATACATCTCGGCCGTGTCGATGAAGTTCACGCCCCGCTCCAGCGAGCGGTCGAGGATGGCATGGGCCGTGGGTTCGTCCACCTGTTCGCCGAACGTCATGGTGCCCAGGCAGACGGGCGTGACTTCTAGCGGGCTGGCGCCCAAAGTGATTTTTTGCATGGGGAGAAGGCCTACAAACTGCGAATGGGCTGGGCAGAATAATGGATTTTCCCCATTCACGCAGCGAGATCGCCCCATGCCCGAAGGCCCGTCCATCGTGATCCTGAAAGAGGCCGCGCAGCGGTTCAAAGGCCGCACCATCGAGCGCGTGCAAGGCAACACGGGCATCGCCAAGGAACGGCTGGCGGGTCGGCGCATCGTGGCGGTGCGAAGCTGGGGCAAGCACTTTCTGCTCGAAATGGACGGCCTGGCGCCGCCAGACGACCTGCCCGCGCTGCCGGATTCCGCTGCGGCATGCCAAGCTGGGCCGCACGAACCGCCGCGCCGACTTTTGCGAGCGCTGCCAGGTGCTCTATGGCGATGCCGACACGGCCGCGGTGCCGGTGGATGCACGGGTGAAAAAACGAACGGCGAAACCCGCGGCGGCTCCGGCTGCCAAAAAGAGCGCTCCTTTGAAAGCCGCAGCCACCGCACGGCACCCGGCGCCCAAGGCAAAGAAAGCACCGACGCCGAAATCCAGTTCGCCGGCTTCGAAACGTTCAACCACCTCGGGGCGGGCGGCGCCTGCCGCATCGCTTCAACGCCAACGCCAACGCCAACGCACCGCATAGCCGAAGTCATCAGCCCCCCTGCGGCGACAGCCACGTATCTCGCCTGCCTGCCCAATTTGTCCCTGCCTTGACTGACGCTGCCGCGCCGCGCGGAAATAATCGCCCGATGTACCAGCCCGTCCGCGCCTCGCACAGCGAATTCGTTCCCGTCCGCACCCTGCAATACCACGTCCGCCGCTGGAATGGCGATGCGCCGCCGTCACCCGCCAAGCCGCTCCTGGTGCTGATGCACGGCTGGATGGATGTCGGTGCCTCGTACCAATTCGTGGTGGATGCGCTGTCGGATGCCTTCTTCGCCGGCCGCACCGTCATCGCGGCCGACTGGCGCGGCTTCGGCCTGAGCCGCATGCCGGCGCCTTGCGACCACTATGTCTTCGCGGACTACCTGGCCGATCTGGACCATCTGCTGGACCACTACGCCCCCGGCCAGCCGATCGACCTGGTCGGGCACAGCATGGGCGGCAACGTGTGCATGGCCTATGCCGGCGTGCGGCCCGCGCGCATCCGCCGGCTGGTGAACCTCGAAGGCTTCGGCCTGCCCGCCACCACACCGGACCAGGCCCCGAAGCGCTATGCGCAGTGGATGGACGAGCTACGGGCGCTCGAACGTGGCGAGAAGTCGCTCAGGGCATACGACAGCGCCGACGGCGTGGCCCAGCGACTCATCAAGACCAACCCGCGGCTGTCCGCCGACAAGGCCGCCTGGCTGGCCCGGCAGTGGGCGGAGCCGGACGCGCAAGGCCGGTGGCGCATCCTGGGCGACGCGGCGCACAAGATCACCAGTTCGCAGATCTACCGGGTGGAGGAAGCGCTGGCGCTGTATGCCGGCATCACCGCGCCCACCCTCGCGGTGGAAGCCAGCGACGACAGCATGGGCCTGTGGTGGAAGGACCGCTACGACCTGCCCGAATACCACGCCCGCCTGCGCCATGTGCGCGACTGCCGCACGGCCGTGGTCCAGGACGCCGGGCACATGCTGCACCACGACCAGCCGCAGGCGGTGGCCGCGCTGATCGAGTCGTTCCTGAGCGACCCTGCATGAAATAGGCCGCCAGCGCATATTCCACTAGGGGGAATTGCTATCATTTTTCATAACCCTCACGCGAGGTTTTTGCGTTGCGGCTTCTACGCTGCGGCCTATCGCGCCAACCCCAGGGTCACGCTCACCACCGTGGCTCCCGGCCGGGATTCGACCGACAGCGATCCATCGATGCGCTCGGCACGCGCGGCCATGCTGCGCATGCCGACGCTCAGGCCAGCGCCCTGCACGGCCTGCACATCAAAGCCCACTCCGTCGTCCTCGATGCGCACGCACAGCACATCCGCCGAGGGCTGCGACAGCTCCACGCGCAGCCGCCGCGCGCCGCTGTGCTTGATGACGTTGGACAGCGCCTCCTCCACCACGCGCGTCAGGCCCAGGCATTGCAAGGTGCTGGGCGGGGTCTGCCACTGCGGCGCAATGTGCCATGCGGATTCCACGCCCATGGCATCCAGGATCTGGGTGGCCCGGTGCCGCAGCGGCGCCGCCCAGCGCACGGGCGTCTCGGGCACCACGGCTGCGCTGCTCGATCCGTAATCGATCACCTGGCGCAAGTCGTCGCGCAGCACCTTCAGCACCTTCAGCAGCGACAGCACCCGCGTTTGCGGCATGTGCTGCTGCGTCTGCTCCACCAGCGCCATGCTGCGCACCAGACTGCCGCCCAGGCCATCGTGCAGGTCATGGGCGATCTGCATGCGCTCTTGCAGCTTGGCGTTGCCCAGTGCCTGAACGTGCTCGCGCTCCAGGGCCTGGGCCAGATCGGCGCGGGCGGTGGCCACGTGCGCTTCCAGTTCGAGGTTGAAGCGCTCGATGCGCTGCATGCCCGTCACCAGCCGCCCACCCAGCACCAGCCCCATGCACACGGTGGTCACCGGCCCCGCGATGGCGCTCCACGTCTCGCGGGCATGCCACTGCGCCAGGATCACCACCAGATCGTGCGCGCCCACCACCACGAACACCATCCAGCACAGCGCCAGCAGCATGTGCGGCGTCTGGCGCCCCTCGGGGCGCGGGCGCCAGGCGTGCCACTGAAACTGCAGGCAGTTGGCAAAGAACACCAACACGAAACCCACCAACACCACCACGAACACCGCACCCACCCAAGGCCGCGGCGCCAACAGCACCGCCGCGCAACTGGCGACGGCCACGGCCCAGAGCACGCGCTCCAGCCGCAGCAAAGCCTGCGCGCCAAAGCGCCAGGTGAACAGGCAAAAGCACACCGTGTAGAGCACGAACGCAGCGATGTTCAGGCGCGACATGGCCAGCGTGTCGCCAAACGGCCAGGGGCTGACCGCCAGCACGGTGAGCAGATAGACCGCCCAGGCCATCGACATCAATGCATACCAGCCGAACGCACGCTCGGAGCGGCGCAGGCACCACACCACGGCGAACAGGCAGCCCACCGCGCACGACAGGCCCACTGAAAACACGAACACCGTGCGCTGCCGCCACTCGCTTTGCGCGTGCTCCTGCGCGATCTCTGCGGCCCCGCCCAGCCGAACGCTGCCCAGGCCCGGCGACAGCGGCTCGACCCCCACCACCCGCACCCACACGGTGTTGGTGCCGTCATGCAGTGCCGATTCGGGCAGCAGCCACCAGCGCGGCATGTTCCAGCTGCGCGACAAGGGCTCCGCCAGGGACGCATCGCGCCACAGCAGGTCGTCGTTGATGGACACCTCGCCGGCCATGCTCATGCCGTCCATGCCCAGTGCCAGCGGCTCCCCCTGGCCGGCGCGGCGGGGCAGCCCCGCTCCCATTGAATGCGGTACCACACGCTGCCGTCGTGGCCGGGCCAGCGCTTGCCCCACACGTCGGGCAGTTGCACCGGCTCCCAGCCCGTGGCGGGCAGCAACTGCGGGTCTGCGCCCGGCGCAGGGCGCGCGGCCTCGGTCGCCAGCACGCGCGGCGCGCAGGCTCCGGCCACAGCGGCGGGAGCCTGCTGCGCCCACGCGGCACCACACATCGACCACATCGCTGCCCAAACCCCCACCAGCGCCCAGCCGCTGCGCCACCACCGCGTCATCCGATCACCCCGCGCGAGCGCGCCATGCGCACGGCCATGGTGCGCGACGACACCGCCAGCTTGCGGTAGATGCGCTTGACGTGGCTCTCCACCGTGTAGCGCGACAGGTGCAGCTGCTCGGCGATCTCGCGGTTGCCCAGCCCGTCGGCCACCAGCCGCAGGATCTGGTCTTCGCGCTGCCACCGGCTGCGCCGCCAGGCAGGCGCGCGCTTGGGCCAGCGTGGCGGCGAACACCAGCGCATCGGGCGCGTAGCCCAGCGACAGGAGCACGCCGCGCAGGCGCTGCTGCAGCAAAGGCTCGTCCTCCACCACCAGAACCGGGGCAGGCAGGGAAGGCTCGGGCGCGAGGGAGTCGAGGGGTGTGGGACTGCAAATGACCGGAACGGGTGATGGAAATAGCCTGCAGCGCCCATCCAGCAAGCGCAATTCGCTATCAATAAAGCAGCATTTCAGGCACGACGCAGGCCCGCATGCCCATTCGGCAGCAAGACCTTGCGCGCCGGCAGCGAAGTCGCGGGGTACGGGACGCGTCCCATGAGAAAATTGCGGATTACTCCACAGAACACTCAGGACACGCACCATGGACGCAGAACGCATCAACCTCATCGGCAACACCCTCTCCGACCTGACCGTGCGCACGCAAGAGTTACGGAGGTATCTTTGACTTCGATGCCAAATTCGAACGCCTGCGCACGGTAAACGCGTCGCTGGAAGACCCGACGGTCTGGAACGACCCCAAGAAGGCCCAGGAGCTGGGCAAGGAAAAGAAAAGCCTGGACGGCGTGGTGCTCACGCTGGAAAAGCTCACGCGCGAGCTGGCCGACAACACCGAGCTCTTCGACATGAGCAAGGAAGAAGGCGACGATGACGGCCTGATGACCATCGAGGCCGAGACCGCCAAGCTCAAGCCCGAGATCGAACTGCTCGAGTTCCGCCGCATGTTCAGCAACGAGGCCGATCCGCTCAACTGCTTCGTGGACATCCAGGCCGGCGCCGGCGGCACGGAAGCCTGCGACTGGGCCGGCATGCTGCTGCGCCAGTACCTCAAGTACGCCGAACGCAAGGGCTTCAAGACCACGGTGGAAGACGAAACGCCGGGCGACGTGGCAGGCATCAAGAGCGCGACGATCAAGATCGAGGGCGAGTACGCCTACGGCCTGCTGCGCACCGAGACGGGCGTGCACCGATTGGTGCGCAAGAGCCCCTTCGACTCCTCGGGCGGGCGCCACACCAGCTTCGCCAGCCTGTTCGTCTATCCGGAAATCGACGATTCGATCCAGATCGACATCAACCCGGCCGACGTGCGCACCGACACCTTCCGCGCAAGCGGCGCCGGTGGACAGCACATCAACAAGACCGATTCGGCCGTGCGTTTGACGCACATTCCGACCGGTATCGTGGTTCAGTGCCAAGATGGCCGCAGCCAGCACAGCAATCGCGATGTGGCATGGCAGCGCCTTCGCTCGCGCCTGTATGACTTCGAGATGCGCAAGCGCCAGGAAGAGCAGCAAAAGCTGGAAGACACCAAGACCGATGTCGGCTGGGGCCACCAGATCCGCAGCTACGTGCTGGACAACAGCCGCATCAAGGATCTGCGCACCAACGTCGAAATCTCCGCCACCCAAAAGGTACTGGACGGCGATCTCGACGCCTTCATCGAAGCCTCCCTCAAGCAGGGCGTGTGAGGTATGCAATGAGACTTGCCAATGCGCTCATTCGCCACTACAGAAGCGTGTCGGACGTCAGTCTAGACATGCACAGTCAAGTGACTGTGCTTGTGGGACCAAATGCCGCAGGGAAAAGCAATTTTGTGGATTCGCTCAGGTTTTTACGGGATGCTGCACGCGACGGCCTAGATCACGCCATCGTGGCGCGTGGCGGCATTGCACGCATACGCCAAAACTCTTCGGGAAGGCCCTATCACCTCGGCCTAACTGTTAACACGCTTCAAAACTGGGGCGAGGATGATCCCTTGCCCGGCAGCTACTCCCTTGAAATCGGAAGTACGTCAGGCGGGAACTATCGCGTAGAGCGGGAAGAAGCTTCCTGCCATAGGAGAGATTTTTATCCTCCCAGCGAAGATGACAATGGAATGGAAGAAGTGATGATTCCAGAAGGATTTACCCGAGATCGGGCAGGAAGAATCACGGAAAAGAATTCCATTCCTACCCGCATCTACTCACTGGACGACCATGACCGTCTCGCTTTGGGAACATTGGTTGGGGAATATGCATTTCACGGCTTAGGCGAATCCTTACAAGATTACATTCGCAGTTGGAAGTTTTCTGCGCTTTATCCCAATACTCTGCGACAGCTAAACACGCCAGATACGGAATCTGAACTACGAGAAGACGGCAGCAATTGGGCATCGGTAATACGCGCATCAAAACGGACAAACAAGGGCAAAAAAATGCTGGAGCGCATTTACGAAATGATGCGCGTGGTACTACCAGATTTCTTGGATGTATCTGTTTCAACAGCAGGCAGCTATTTAGTGCCAAATTTTCGTTTTGGAACAAGCGACAAGAACACAAGACAGTTCGATCCAGTGCAACTTTCAGATGGCACATTACGCATTTTCGGCATTCTGCTCTCGCTTTATCAGACGCCTGCACCATCCCTCATCGTGATTGAAGAGCCCGAGCAAACTGTCCACCCAGCAGTTCTATCTATGCTCGCTGAAGCATTCAAAGAAGTGGCGGAACTCACCCAGATCATCGTCACAACGCACAGCCCGCAGCTCATCGAACACTTTGAGCCCAGCAACATCCGCATCGTCACTATGCAGGATGGCGTGACTCAGATTGCCCCCATCAAGGCTTCTCAAAGGGAGGCTGTTCAACGAGGGCTTATGACTCTTGGTGAGTTCATGGCGGCTGAAGGTTTGCAACCGGAAGAACCCCGATGACCAACCGCCAGCGCCTGCTTGCCATCGTAGAGGGAGAAGGGGACGAGCGCGCAGTGCCTGTATTGCTGCGGCGGATTCTTGAACACCACGGCCACTATGGTGTTCAGGTGCTAAAGCCCCAGCGCCGAGGCGAACTGCCCAAGGTGAAATCCAATTTCGCCCGGTTTTTCGAAGCTGCCATGCTCGAAAATGCAGCGGTCCTATGCGTACTGGACTTCGATTGCGAATGGTGTCTCGATGCCGCACAGGAGGAGCAGAACCTCATGAGCATGGCCCGTGGCATCAGGAGCGATTACCCCTTTGAAGCCTGCTTCATTGTGAAGGAGTTTGAATCTTTATTTTTGTGCGACGCGGCGACTACGAGGTCTGTTCTACCCGCCATCTCGCCGGACACCGCCTTCCCCGACCACCCGGAAAGCATCAGGGATGCTAAGGGATGGCTTTCCACCGCACAACCCAAGGGCATGGCTTACAAACCCACCACGCATCAGGCAAAAATTGCGTCACAGTTGGATCTGCCACACCTAGAAAAGCATTCCCCGAGCTTCCAGCGCCTCACGCGTGCTGTTCTGAACCTCGTCCAATGATTCTTATGCTCAAGGCAACCGCCATCGGTTCGCCTGCACTTAACTTGGAGATTTCCCACCATGCGTGAAGGACAAGCCACGGCCATCCACCGTGCCGACTACACCGCCCCTGCGTTCTGGATCGACACGGTGGACCTCACGTTCGACCTGGACCCGGCCAAGACACGGGTGCTCAGCAAGATGCGCGTGCGCCGCAATGCGGACGTGCCCGCCGCTCCTCTGCGTCTGGACGGCGACGAGCTGAACCTGGCGCGCGTTCTGGTCAACGGAGCCGGCACGTCGTTCAAGCTGGAAGGCGGCCAACTGGTGCTGGAGAACCTGCCGGAGGGCCACGAGCCCTTCGACCTGGAGATCTTCACCACCTGCGCGCCGGCCAAGAACACGCAGCTTTCGGGCCTGTACGTGAGCCAAGGCACCTTCTTCACCCAATGCGAGGCCGAGGGCTTTCGGCGCATCACCTATTTCCTGGACCGGCCGGACGTGATGGCCAGCTTCACCGTGCTGCTGCGCGCCGACAAGGCGGCCTATCCGGTGCTGCTGTCCAACGGTAACCTGATCGACCATGGCCCGCTGGACGATGGCCCGAACGGCGCCCGCCACTTCGCCAGGTGGCAGGACCCGCACAAGAAACCCTGCTACCTGTTCGCGCTGGTGGCGGGCAAGCTGGTGGCGCGCGAACAGCGCATCCGCTCGCGCTCCGGGGCCGATCACCTGCTGCAGGTGTACGTGCGCCCGGGCGATCTGGAAAAGACCGAACACGCGATGAACTCCCTCATGGCCAGCGTGGCGTGGGACGAGGCGCGCTTCGGCCTGCCGCTCGACCTGGAGCGCTTCATGATCGTCGCCACGAGCGACTTCAACATGGGCGCGATGGAGAACAAGGGCCTGAACATCTTCAACACGAAGTACGTGCTGGCCAGCCAGGCCACGGCGACCGATGTGGATTTCGGCAACATCGAAAGCGTGGTGGGCCACGAGTATTTCCACAACTGGACCGGCAACCGCGTCACCTGCCGCGACTGGTTCCAGCTCTCGCTCAAGGAAGGCCTCACGGTCTTTCGCGATCAGGAATTCAGCCAGGACCTGTCGGGCAGCCCCTCGGCGCGCGCCGTCAAGCGCATCGAGGACGTGCGGGTGCTGCGCACCGCGCAATTCCCGGAAGACGCCGGCCCGATGGCGCACCCGGTGCGCCCCGACAGCTACGTCGAGATCAACAACTTCTACACCGTCACCATCTACGAAAAAGGTGCCGAGGTCGTGCGCATGATGCACACGCTGGTGGGCCGTGAAGGCTTCGCGCGCGGCATGAAGCTGTACTTCGAGCGCCATGACGGCCAGGCCGTCACCTGCGACGATTTCGCGCAAGCCATCGCCGATGCCAATCCGGACAGCGACCTGGCCCGCCTGCTGCCCCGGTTCAAGCGCTGGTACTCGCAAGCCGGCACGCCGCGTCTGCAAGCCACGGGCATCTATGACGAGGCAGCGCGCACCTACACCCTCACGCTGTCGCAAAGCCTCGCCCCCACGCCCGGCCAGGCGCTCAAGGAGCCTGCCGTGATTCCGGTGGCCCTGGGCCTGCTGGGCACGGACGGCAGCGCACTGCCCCTGCAACTGCAAGGCGAGCCCGCCGCAGACGGAGCGGACCGCACCGTGGTGCTGACCGAGCCCAGCCATTCGTTCACTTTCGTGAACGTGGGCTCGCAGCCCGTGCCGTCCCTGCTGCGCGGGTTCAGCGCTCCGGTGGTGCTGGACATCGACTACAGCGATGACGAGTTGCTCGCCCTGCTGGCGCACGACACCGACGCCTTCAACCGCTGGGAAGCCGGCCAGCGCCTGGCCTTGCGAATCGCTATTAAAACCATAGCAGACGAGGCAATCAATCCGGCGGCAGATGGCCATATCGGGCACAAGATCGTGCCGGACAGCTTCGTCGAGGCCATGCGCGGGGTGCTGCGCCACCCCGCGCTCGACGCGGCCTTCAAGGAACTGGTGCTCAGCCTGCCGTCCGAAGGCTACATCGCCGAGCACCTGGAGGTGGTGGACCCGCAGCGCGTTCACGCCGTGCGCGAAGCGATGCGCGCCCAGCTCGCCGTTGCGCTGCAGCCGGAGTGGGAAGCCATCTGGGCGCAGCACCACGACACCGGCGCCTACCGTCCCGACGCGATCTCGGCCGGCCGCCGCGCGCTGTCGGGCCTGGCGTTGTCCATGCTGTGCCTGGCGGCCTGTTCCAGCGGCGACACGGTCTGGCCGGGCAAGGCGTACCAGCGCTTCAAGGACGCCAGCAACATGACCGACCGCTTCAACGCCCTCACGGCGCTGGTGTACAGCGGCAACGCCCTGGCCGAGCCGGCGCTCGCGCGCTTTCATGCCTTGTTCAAGGACGAAGCACTGGTGCTGGACAAATGGTTCTCCCTGCAGGCGGGTGCCCCCGATCGCGGCGGCCAGGTGCTGGCAGCCGTGCAGCAGTTGATGAAGCACGCCGATTTCAGCCTCAAGAACCCGAACCGCGCGCGCAGCGTGATCTTCAGCTACTGCAGCGCCAACCCGGGCGGTTTCCACCGCCAGGACGGCGCCGGCTACCAGTTCTGGGCCGACCGCGTGCTGGAGCTGGACACCCTCAACCCGCAGGTGGCGGCACGGCTGGCGCGCGCGCTCGACCGCTGGAAAAAGCTGGCCGATCCGTACCGCAGCGCAGCCCGCGAAGCCATCGCCCGCGTGGCTGCCAAGCCGGACCTGTCCAACGACGTGCGCGAGGTGGTCACCCGCGCACTGGCCGACTGATCACGACAAAAATAGGAAGCTCCCTCCATGGCAAAAACCATCAGCCTCACCCGCTATCTCGTCGAGCAGCAACGGGTGGACGGACTCATCCCCTCGCAACTGCGCCTGCTGCTCGAAGTGGTCGCCCGCGCCTGCAAGAGCATCAGCCACGCCGTGAACAAAGGCGCGCTGGGCGGCGTGCTGGGCACGGCCACCAGCGAGAACGTACAGGGCGAAATCCAGAAGAAGCTGGACATCATCGCCAACGAAGTGCTCATCGAAGCCAACGAATGGGGCGGCCATCTGGCGGCCATGGCGTCCGAAGAGATGGACAGCATCTACGTGGTGCCCAACCGCTATCCGCAGGGCGAATACCTGCTGCTGTTCGATCCGCTCGACGGCTCGTCCAACATCGACGTGAACGTGAGCATCGGCACCATCTTCAGCGTGCTGAAAAAACCGGAAGGCCACCCCGGCGTGATGACCGAGGACTTTCTGCAGGCCGGCACCAAGCAGGTGGCTGCGGGCTATTGCATCTACGGCCCTCAGACCACGCTGGTGCTCACCGTGGGCGACGGTGTGGCCATGTTCACGCTCGACCGCGAACAAGGCTCCTTCGTGCTGGTGGAAGAAAACGTGCGCATTCCCGAGGACACGAAGGAATTCGCCATCAACATGAGCAACATGCGCCACTGGGACGCCCCCGTGAAGCGCTACATCGACGAATGCCTGGCCGGCACCGAGGGCCCGCGCGGCAAGGACTTCAACATGCGCTGGATCGCCAGCATGGTGGCCGACGTGCACCGCATCCTGACGCGTGGCGGCGTGTTCCTGTACCCGTGGGACAAGCGCGAACCCAACAAGCCCGGCAAGCTCCGGCTGATGTACGAGGCCAATCCCATGAGCTGGCTCGTGGAGCAAGCCGGTGGCGCGGCCACCAACGGCAAGCAGCGCATTCTGGACATCGAGCCCACACAACTGCACGAGCGCGTCAGTGTCGTTCTGGGCTCGAAAAATGAAGTGGAACGCGTGACACGCTACCATTCCGATATATAATCCGAGTCTTAGCCGGTGTAGCTCAGTCGGTAGAGCAGCTCATTCGTAATGAGAAGGTCGGGTGTTCGATTCATCTCTCCGGCACCAATACAGTCAAGGCCTGGATGCTATCCAAAAGATAGCATCCAGGCCTTTTTCTTTGCTGAGGTAATGCCGAGGTAAGAGCCAGCGCTCAACACCACGCGGACCCATCTCAACGATACGAGGCCATCCCCAAGATGCGCGGTGACGGCGGAAGGGATGGTTTCGCATGTACACAACGCACCATCGCCGATTAGCCAAAACGCTCAACTCTTCATAAAATCGACCTGTCAGATGTTCAGCTAGGCCAAAAGCTTGGTCTGATCGCTCAGGTGAGTTCACGACCACCCGCAACCCAGGCAGCGTTACCTGGGGTCCATCAAGACAATTCTTCTTTCGCTCGGTACCGGACGCCATGCACCCATCGTAGTAGCCCTTGAGGCCGCGGTGGTCGCACACCTACCGAAAGCTGAAATGAAAATTACCCTCTGCATCGCCGCAGCCGTCTCCGCCGCCACCGTCGGCCACGCCCTCGCTCAGACCCCTCCTCTCACGTACAACGACCTCGTCCGCGAAGCGCGCAAATACGAGAAGCTCGAAGGCGGCGAACGCGTGGTGTCGAACAGGGTGCTGTTCCACACGGTGAAGCTGGACCTCAAGCCCTTCGCCGGCGGCTCAAAGGACTACTTCGTCAAGAAGTCTGATGAAATCGGTTTCATCTGCCAAGCGACGTCAAGAGGCTTCAAGGGCGGCACCGTGGTGGCCGAAGTCGTCAAACACGAGGAAGGCGCAGAGGGTTCGCACTTTTACACCCTCCGGAATTGCGCGGTGACCAAGTGATGACGCGCCAGGCCGACCCGTTTGCGCAACTCGACCTGGCGCTGTCCGAAGCCAGAGCCCTAGAGTGCGAGAAGCCCACGCAGATGCGAAGCGAGGCCATCTTCTGGATCTGCAAGATCTGCTCCTGCAGAGACGCGCAGCGCCTGCTGCGCGACGGAAAGTGGTTCTGGTCGTGCGACACGTGCGGCACGAAGCTTGAAGCCGATGAGATCGCCTTGGCTGCGACTCAAAGCAAGTCGTTCAACGCGCCAGCCCTGCGCCCGCCGACGGGTCCGCACCGACTGGTCAAGATCTTCGATCACGACCAGCTGATGAAGATCGCAAGGACCCGAGACTCGATCAGTGGCGACAGCGGCGACAAGCGCCGCATCGAAGTCACGCTCGCAAAGCTTCTGGAGCAAGACGAAACCCGTCCGCTGGCGCTCCCAGGCCCTGCGTACGAAGCCGAACTCGAGCAACTCTCGCACGCGTTCCCAGCCTTCGGCCGCGTCATTTCCGAAGTCGTGGCCCCATCGTTGGCGATCCTGGCCGCCGGCGGAATGATCCGCCCGGCGCCGATGTTGCTGGTCGGCAGCCCAGGGATAGGCAAGACCTTCTTCCTGTCGTCGCTCGCGAAAGTGCTGCAGATCCCGATGGTCAAGCAAGACATGTCGAGCGCGACAACGGGTGCCTCGCTCTCGGGCCTGGGAATCCATTGGTCGAATTCCTCGACAGGCTCTGTCTTCCGGACGCTCGCGTTTGGCAAGCCCAACTGCCCCGCAGTGGCCAATCCCCTGTTCATGCTCGACGAACTCGACAAGTGCGCCGGCGACCAAAGGTTCGACCCTCTGGGCCCGCTACACGCGCTCTTGGAGGAAGAGAGCTCGCGCGAATTCGAGGACGAGAGCCTTCCTGGCGTCGTGTTCAACGCGTCCGAAATAAGGTGGGTCGCGACCGCAAACTGCACCAGCGGCATCCCCGCGCCGATCCTCTCGCGGATGCATGTGATCGAGATCGAAGACCCCACACACGCGGAAAGAGTTGCACTGGCGGAACGCATCTTCTCCGGCGCAGTGAGGGCCATGCGTCTTCGGGAGTTCGCCGACGTGATGCCGGACAGCATGCTTGAGCGGGCTGCGGACATGCCTCCTCGCGAGTTCAAGCGAATCAGCCAGATGGCTGTCGGACGGGCTCTGGCACGTGGCGACTTCCAGCCGAGGGTGGACGACTTCGCGATTCAGACAACAGTACCTAAACAAAAGATGGGATTCTGAAATGGACGAAGAAATCGAACAGCTCACCGAGCTCAAGCAGCGCTTTCCGTACATGTTCTCCGGCCCGCACATCGGCCTCGACATTTACCGAGGCTGGCTGAGTGACTTCATCAACGCCTGCGAAGCAATCGACGCGCTCCTCGCCGAGGACAAGCGAGGCTTCCATTGGAAGCAGACAAAAGCCAAATACGGCTTCGCCAGGTACTACTTCGACACCGATGCTGTGCGCACGCTGCGCCTCAGCTTCAGTGACGGCAAAGGCGTGTACGAGGTCACAAAGGGCCTCGATGGACACGACATCGAGCAGCGGATCAACAAGATCTGCAACGACGCCGAACAAGCGTCGATGACGAAATGCATCGTCTGCGGGGGTTCAGCCGAAATCAAAAGCTACGGAAGTTGGGCTGTTTGCGCATGCGAAAAGCATTCTCCGGATGTCCCCGGTAATCATTTAAAAAGTGCCGTTCTTAGGTAGCCAATTATTTAGTCGGCCCTGCAAAATTCGCCACCCGCTTCAAGCCAATCTGAGTAAGCCAGGCTTTCCTTCTCGCGGCCTCGCGGCAAGCGCCATGGGCGGCTCGGCCAGCAGCGCGAGCAGACGCAAATAAAG